>NZ_JBLNKV010000001.1:0-980135 GCF_048158585.1 Flavobacterium galactosi | reverse complement strand
ATCAATTTACCCCGAAATTAGGTGGTCAATTTGAATTGGAAAATGGTGGTCAGTTTGCTCCGGAACTGGTGGTCAATTTACACTGGAAAGTGGTGGTCAATTTGACCGGTTTTTCCAGTCCTTCCAACCATTTAGGTCAAAAATCACGCTTTCGTGATAACTTATTCTACTAAATCCAAGTTTAAAGCAATCGAGTAGTCTTTTCTTGTTTGAGCATTTGACGAAACAATGTAAGTGATTACGGTTATTACTTTTCTTTTGCTCCACCACATAATTAATTTCTAGTATATCACTCCCCATTTGCTGATAGGCAAACCTCATCACTATATCAATGTCAGCTTCCGAATAATCAGTACATGGGTCAATGCTTAGTGCATAGTATTTGTTCTTTCTAGTTCGTTGTGGTTTGAACTTCGGTACAAGCAAATGATGTACTTGCCATTCACCATTTTTATTTTTGTAAAGTGTAGTTTCGCTACAACTCTCTGTTAGTTTGCTAATTATTTTTCTAACATTTCTAGCACCCATGTCATATTTGATGCTAATTTCTTTTACTGTTAAGTATTCATTTTGTTGCATTTCTGTTATTGATTAAACGCATCATATCTATTAGGGAATCGCTTTAATTCCCTTTGGATATATTATTTAATAATAAATATCTCAAAAAGGCTCAAAAGTTCCTTCGGACATAAAATATTTATTTTACAACCATAAACGACCAGTTTATAGTTTACAAATCCTAAAAACATTAGGACACGGAAAAACCCAATCAATAAAAATTACTGATTGTTATTTTCCTAAAAATTTAATTTTGATTTTTGACTTCGAGCTTTTTTAAAGAACCCAAAACGCTTTTTAAATAATAACGTTTTCTGTTAGAGATTCTAAAATCTATAACTATTGTTCCTTCGCTCTCCATCTTTAGTAAGGTGTTTTCGCAAATGTTTAACATCGCCATAACATCTCTTGAAGTGAGAATTTCTTTTTGCACTTATAATTAAAGTGTGGTCTCGGTGTTCCGTAATAGGTCTAAGCCTCCACTAAGAAAATAATTTTACGCTATCGACACCTAACAGCTCATTTTCGAAGATATACAAAGTTACTACTATAATTCCGCAGAGTCAAGTTGAAATTAAAAATAGCTAAAAAGATAATTACTACGTATTTTACTACGCACCAAAAAAAGAAACCCCGTAAACTCAATGTTTACGGGGTTTTCCCAAATTACCAGTTGGTCTACAAGGACTCGAACCTTGAACGACTGCACCAAAAACAGTTGTGTTACCATTACACCATAGACCAGCATTGCTTTGCTATTGCTTAGCGAGTGCAAATTTAGAACAAATTTTAATTTGCACAAATTTTTTATCGCTTTTTATTGAAAATAATTTCCCTTTAGATCACAAACAGCCTGTAAACTTTTCAAAAACGCTAGAAACCAATCTATTAGTTTTCTAGATTTGTTTTTTAGAAAATTTTGTTAATGCCTGTATCGTTACATAAAAAAACATTTTCTTTGCAACTCAAAATTTAACTACAATTTAGCACTGAAATATGGCAACATTCAATTTCAATAAATGGAATACGATTACAGGTTGGTTTACATTTGGAATCGCATTAGTGACATACACACTCACCGTTGAACCCACAATGAGTTTCTGGGATTGTGGAGAATATATTGCCACAGCTGCAAAATTAGAAGTAGGACACCCGCCTGGAGCACCTTTGTTTCAAATGATTGGTGCCTTTTTTGCAATGTTTGCTTCAGATGATAAACATATTGCATTAATGGTAAATATGATGTCAGTTTTCTCAAGTGCCTTTACGATACTATTTATCTATTGGTCATCCACAATGATCCTAAAAAAACTAATTTCTCGATTTTCTGAAAATGACAAAAACAATGACATAGCTGTTTTAGGTAGTGCTTTTGTAGGTGCTTTAGCTTATACTTTTTCCGATAGTTTTTGGTTCAATGCCGTAGAAGCTGAAGTTTACGCAATGGCTTCTCTATTGATTGCGTTGTTATTTTGGTTAGGTTTACGTTGGGAACAAGACATGGAAACCCCCAGAGGAAATAAATGGTTATTAATCATTTCACTTGTGATTGGACTTTCGTTTGGAGTTCATTTCATGGCTTTATTAACAATCCCCGCCATTGGTTTTCTTTATTTTTTCAAACATCATAAAGTGGTCACCGTCAAAAATTTCATCATTGCAAATGTTGTCGTTATTGCCGTTTTACTTTTCATATTCAAATTATTACTGCCATTAACTATGGCTTTCTTTGCAAATACAGAGGTTTTCATGGTCAATGAATTAGGGATGCCATTTAATTCTGGAAGTATTTTTGTTGGACTCCTATTCATTGCGTTCTTTTACTTTGGTTTAAAATACACTAAACAAAAAGGTTTGGTGTTCTACAATACCATAATCCTGTGTATCTTGTTTATTTTAATTGGTTTCTCCACTTGGATGATGTTACCTATTAGAGCAAATGCAAATACCGTAATTAACGAAAATAAACCTTCGGATGCGGCTGAAGTTCTTGCTTATTATAACAGGGAACAATACGGCGTTAATCCTTTGTTTTATGGCTCTCAATATACTGAAACCTTTGCTGGTTTAGACAAGGACCATCCTTACTTAGACAAAGCTCCAAACTACGAAAGAGATTATAAAACAGACAAATACATTATCACAAATAATTTTAAAAATGCCGAACAAAATAGTGATGACAATCAAAAAACTATTTTGCCCAGAATGTGGAGTACCGAGCACGTAGAAAATTACATGAATTTCTCAAACCCTCCAGAGTTTAAAATCAATCCAGATTATCCTTACGAGGATGATTTAGCAAAATATGGTATTGATCCAAGTAAATTAACTGAAGAAGAATACAACAAAGCCATCGCGCAATTGAAAAATGAAGTCGAAAAAACAGTCCATGAATTTAGACAAGCATATGCTCAAAAACAAATAGACAATGGAGGTTATGTTTCTTTCTTAAAAAGCTATGGAGATTACTTAATCATAGAAAAACCAAGCACTGTTGACAATTTCAGGTTCATGTTCGAGTACCAATTTGGCTATATGTATTGGAGGTATTTAATGTGGAATTTTGTTGGACGTCAAAGTGATGTTCAAGGAAGATACGATAATTTAGACGGCAATTGGATTAGCGGAATAAAATTTGTTGACAACCTGCATTTAGGTTCACAAGATAATTTACCATCGGATGTATTGAATAATAAAGGCCGAAATGTGTATTTTTTTATACCGTTTATACTTGGACTTATTGGTTTAATGTATCATGCTAATAAAGATTTAAAGAGCTTCTATGTATTATTAGCCTTATTTTTATTTACCGGCTTGGCATTGAAAATTTACTTAAATGAAAGACCGTTTGAACCTCGTGAAAGAGATTATGCTTTAGTGGGTTCCTTCTATGTTTTTGCAATCTGGATAGGAATTGGAGTTTATTCACTCTATGAAAGTCTCCAGAAATATTTGGCTCCTAAAATAGCCGGACCAATAATTATAGCAGCAAGTTTACTGGCCGCTCCAGTGTTGATGGCTTCTCAAAACTGGGATGATCATGATCGCTCTAATAGACATACTGCTGTTGCAATGGCAAAAGCATACCTTACTTCTTGTGATCCGAATGCAATACTATTTACCATTGGTGATAATGATACTTTCCCACTATGGTATGCACAGGAAATTGAAAAAATAAGAACCGATGTGAAAATTGTAAACACTAGTCTTTTCATGACCGATTGGTATATCGATCAAATGAAAACTAAAACATACGAATCAGATCCATTGCCTATTTCATTTATACATGATGAATATGTGGGAGACAAACTGGATTATGTAGCTCATATCCCAAAAGTAGAAAGCAGATGGGAAGTAAAAGACTTCATCAGTTTTATTAAAAACCCAAAATCTACTGTTGAGATGCAAAATGGACAAACCATTCATTTTTATCCAACAAATAAACTTAGAATTCCTGTTGACAAAAATGTTATCATCAAAAACAAAGTTGTTTCCGCTAAATATAACGACTCTATTGTTCCTTACATTGACATAGATATCAAAGGAAATGCATTATACAAGAATAGATTAATGATGCTTGATATTGTTGCTAATAACAACTGGAAAAGGCCTATTTACTTTAGCGGTGGTGCGTTTGACAACGAAGATTATTTGTGGATGAAAGACTATCTTCAATTAGACGGAATGGTTTATAAACTAGTTCCTTTAAAAACTAAAATGGGAAAAGATGACAACCAAATGGAAATGGGACAGATTGATGCTGATAAAATGTACGCTAACGTTATGAAGTGGGATTGGGGAAATAGCGAAAGTCCAACCATTTATCATGACCCTGAAACTAGAAAAAATAGTATTACATATAGAATGAATCTTGCTCGATTAATGACCCAGTTAATTGCTGAAGAAAAGAAAGACAAGGCTAAAAACATTATTAATTTAGCCATGACAAAAATGCCTTTGGATAAATTTGGTTATTATTCTCTGGTTGAACCATTTGCTAAAGGATATTATGCCATTGGAGAAAAAGCAAAAGCTCAGGAGCTTCTTGAAAAATTAATGACAAAATACAAAGAAAATCTAAATTATTATATTAATCTCAATGCGGTAGATCAAACTGATATAGCTATGGATATAATAACAGATATTGAACGCTACAGAGGTTTGCTTCATGTAATGAAAGAAAGTGGAGATTCCGCTTTTTACAATAAAAACAAAGTGATTTTTAATACGTATATTAAAATGTTCGAGCGTTTTGGTCGCGAAAAAGAGTAAATTTAGTTAGAGAATTTGATAATTAGAAACTATAGCGATATTGAAAAATGTCGCTATTTTTTTTACTTTAAAAATAAAAACAAATGAATTTTTATTGGATAAAAACGAATTGGATTATAAAAAAAATATTCTCAAAATTCATTTGGGATATTCCTAATACTGAAAACAAAGTGTACCTCACCTTTGATGACGGACCAATTCCGGAAATCACAGAATGGGTTTTGGAACAATTAAAAAAACACGATGTAAAAGCTACTTTTTTCTGCATCGGAGATAATATTGACAAACATCCCGAAATATTCACAAAAGTAATTAACGAAGGCCATCATGCGATAGGAAATCACACATTCAATCACCTAAATGGCTGGAAAACTACAACTGACGCCTATTTAGACAATTTCAAACGATATGAAGAAATCATTCAGCAATCTGGGATTAACTTAAAATCTAAACTCTTCCGACCGCCTTATGGAAAAATAAAAACAACTCAAGCTAAAAAAATACGAAAATTAGGCTACAAAATAATAATGTGGGATGTATTAAGCGCAGATTTTGATCAAAACCTACCTAAGGAAGATTGTTTAGAAAACGTACTATCAAATATAGAATCAGGAAGCGTAATTGTTTTTCATGACAGTATAAAGGCCTTCAAAAACTTAGAATATGTACTTCCAAGAACGTTAGCTTATCTAAAAAAAAATAATTTTATTTGTGATACTATACTATAAAAAACAAATTGATTCTACTACAATTGTTCTTGAACAATGCTAATAATAGTATTAGCATCTAACTCACCGGATTGCCTCCAGATCATTAAACCCTCTTTGTAAATCATTAGAGTAGGAAGACCTTTTATTCGTAAAGCTTCAGCTAGTTCCTGATTTTTATCAACATCTATTTTTATTACTTTTGCTTTATCGCCAAGAGCAGCCGCTACATCTCTAATAACAGGATGCATTGAAACTGAAGATTCGTTCCAATCCGTATAAAAGTCAATCAACACAGGTATTTGTGTGTTTATAAGTTCTCCAAATTTTGACATAAAACCAAAAATTTAATTTTCTAAATTTACTAAAAAAAGATAATTATTATACAAATGTAACATTTTAAACGAATTAAGCCACATCCTTGCCTTTTTTTAGTTCGATGACTGTAATTTCAGGCATTATTCCTACTCTTCCAGGATAGGCATGAAAGCCAAATCCTCTATTCACATATACATACCGACCTACATTTTCATATAAACCAGCCCATTGTTTATAGACGTATTGTGCCAAACTCCATTTAAAATAACCTGGAATTTCTATACCAAATTGCATTCCATGTGTATGTCCGGATAAGGTAAGATGAAAATTCTTCTCGTGATGTTGCACTTCATAATCCCAATGTGACGGATCGTGACTCATCAGGATTTTGAAATCCTCTTTATTTACATGCTGCGACGCTTTGTTAATATCTCCTGCTTTTTTAAAGTTTTGTCCCCAATTCTCTACCCCAATTAATGCTATTTTATCATTCCCTTTTTCGATAAAAGTATGCTCATTCAACATTAATTTGAAACCAATTTGCCCGTATAGATTTTTTATATCTTCAAAATTTTTCTCTTTAGCTGCCTCCGTCGGCCATGTTACATATTCACCATAATCGTGATTCCCTAAAACAGAATATTTACCATACTGGTGTTTTTTTATACGGTTGAAACTTTCTATCCAAGGATGCATTTCTTTGGCATCCGTATTTACAATATCTCCGGTAAACAAAATCATATCCGAATTTTGCTCATTTACTAAATCTATTGCATAATTTATTTTTTCTGGATTATCAAAACTTCCGCTATGGACATCAGAAATTTGAGTAATCGTAAAACCATCGAAAGCATCAGGCAAATCAGGAAAAAAGATTCGTTGTTTGATAACTTTATAATTATATTTCCCAACCGTCACGCCATATATTAAAGATAAAAAAGGAACTGCAGCCAATCCTAATCCAACCTGACTTATGAATTTCCTTCTTGAGGCTAAAAAAGTTACATTGTCATTATTCTGAATAAAATAATTTACTGATCCCGCTCCAACTCTAAAAATATCTTCCCCAAGCAAAACAAGAGCTAAAACCATTTTTGGAACATAAACCAATAGCACCAAACCCATTGTAAACATAGTCATCTTGGTTTGTCCGACAGAACGGTCAAACTGCATGAAAGAATAAATAATGAATACTAAAAGTAAAAAACTAATAATCTGGTAAGAGGCCAAAATCCATTTCCCCTTTATTAAGGTTCGTAATGCTTGAAATGCATAAAGCTCGATAATAAGAAATACAAAACATAACAACAATATGCGAAGAATCATTTTATAATATTTTATACAAAATAACAAATTAAGAAAATACTTTTAGTTTTTATTAATCAAAATTTAACTAAAATTACACCAAATCTATTGCAACAATCCTCTTTTTTAATTAAAGAGTGCTGAATATACGAATAGCTAAAGGATGTTAAAAAAAAATTCATTAATCTAAGCTTTCAAATAAATTTTGTATTAAGTATTTTTTTTACAACAATTTCACATTTCAAAAAGACAATTCTCACATGAATTACAAGAAATATTCAAAACAGTATCTTCTTTATCTATCAAGTTTTGTACTTTTGAAAACTTTACAAAATCACCATTATGTCACAACAAAAACGCCTGTTCCTTCTCGATGCTTATGCTTTAATCTTTCGTGGTTATTATGCTTTTATAAAGAATCCGCGAATAAATTCTAAAGGAATGGATACGTCAGCCATTATGGGATTCATGAATTCTTTGATGGACGTTATAAAAAGAGAGAAACCTGATCATTTAGCGGTTGCTTTTGACAATGGCGGAAGTCAATTAAGAAACGACATATTCCCCGAGTATAAAGCCCATCGTGACGCAACTCCCGAAGCTATAAAAATTGCCATTCCCTATATACAGGAATTACTTAAAGCGATGCATATCCCCATCATAGAAGTCAAAGGTTATGAAGCTGATGATTTAATTGGAACCATTGCTAAACAAGCCGAAAAACAGAATTACAAAGTCTTTATGGTTACACCAGATAAGGATTTTGCACAACTAGTTTCCGAAAATATTTTCATGTATAAACCTGCTCGAATGGGTAATGGAATTGAAATTTGGGGAATTCCTGAAGTTTTGGAAAAATTCGAAATTGAAAGACCGGAGCAAGTGATTGATTTTCTTGGAATGATGGGCGATGCTGCCGATAATATTCCAGGATTACCCGGCGTAGGAGAAGTTACCGCTAAGAAACTACTGAAAGAATTTGGAACTATGGAGAACCTTTTGGCAAATACTGACAAGCTAAAGGGAAAAATGAAAGAGAACATAGAAGCCAACAAAGAAAAAGGATTATTATCTAAAACTTTGGCTACTATTTTACTAGACTGCCCTGTTGTTTTTGACGAAGCAGATTACGAATTATCGACTCCTGATGTCGAAAAAACGGATGCCCTTTTCAACGAATTAGAATTTCGAAGAATGGCCGAACAATTTGATGCAATATTTAAAAAAGGCGGACCTGCAACGGCTAGTAAACCAGTTGATGAGGCAAAATTATATAAAAAGACACAACCCAAAAACGAAGAACAATTTGATCTTTTTGGAAGTACTATTCCTGATGAAACTTCTGAAGAGACGCGTCATCAATATTACAATTCGTTAGAAAATACCGAACATTCCTATCAGATTATCAAAGGTGATTTAGGACTGAAATTATTATTACAAAATTTACAAAACCAATCTTCCGTTTGTTTTGATACCGAAACAACAGGTTTAGATGCTTTGCATGCGGAATTGGTTGGAATCTCATTCTCCTATGAAAAAGGAAAAGGATTCTATGTCCCATTTCCAGAAAACCAAGAAGAAGCACAAACTTTAATCGAAAAATTTATTCCTTTTTTCGAAAATAAAAGTATTGAGAAAATTGGACAGAATTTAAAATACGATTTGAAAATTCTTTCTAATTACAACATTAAAGTAGAAGGAAAATTATTTGACACCATGATTGCACATTATCTGATTAATCCAGATATGCGTCACAATATGGATATTTTAGCGGAAACGTATTTAAAATATTCACCAAAATCCATTGAAGCTTTAATTGGAAAAAAAGGAAAAAACCAAAAATCAATGCGTGATATTGAACTGGAAGAAATCAAAGAATATGCCGTTGAAGATGCTGATGTCACGTTGCAACTCAAAGAAATATTTACGTTGGAATTAGACAAAACCAGTACTAAAACCCTTTTTGATGAGATTGAAATTCCATTGGTAAAAGTTCTGGCTGATATGGAAAAAGAAGGGATTCGTGTGGATGTAGATTTCTTGAAATCACTATCAAAAACATTAGATGATGACATTAAAATATTAGAAGCAAACATTTATGAAACTGTGGGCGAGAAATTCAATCTTGCTTCTCCAAAACAATTGGGTGAAGTTTTATTCGATAAATTGAAAATTGGCGGAGCCAAACAAAAGAAAACCAAAACCGGACAATATGCCACAGGTGAAGAAATCTTGAGTTATTTAGCTATTGAAAATCCAATTGTTAAAGACATTCTCGACTGGCGCCAATTAATAAAACTGCAAAACACCTATGTTGATGCTTTGCCAAACCAAGTAGACAAAATCACGAATCGAATACATACTGATTATATGCAAACTGTGGCGGCAACCGGACGTTTGAGTTCCAATAATCCAAACTTACAAAACATTCCGATTCGTACCGAACGTGGTCGACAAATCAGAAAAGCATTTGTTGCCAGAGATGAAAATCACACTATCGTTTCTGCCGATTATTCCCAAATAGAATTGCGTATTATTGCCGCACTAAGCGGAGAAGAAAACATGATTAAAGCTTTCCAGAATCACGAAGACATTCACAAATCGACCGCTTCAAAAGTGTTCAATGTACCGCTGGAAGAAGTGACACGCGAACAAAGAAGCCATGCAAAAACGGTGAATTTTGGTATTATTTATGGAGTTTCAGCTTTTGGACTGAGTAATCAAACCTCACTTTCCCGCTCCGAAAGTGCTGCTTTGATTGAAGCCTATTACAAAACGTATCCTAGACTGAAATCATATATCCAAGAACAAATTGAATATGCCCGAGAAAATGGATATGTGCAAACCATTCTTGGCCGTCGCCGCTATTTGAAAGACATCAATTCAGCCAATGCTGTTGTCCGTGGTGCTTCCGAAAGAAATGCGGTAAATGCTCCAATCCAAGGAAGTGCTGCCGATATTATCAAAATCGCGATGATTAATATTCATAAAAAACTAACATCAGAAAACTGGAAAAGTAAAATGCTGTTGCAGGTGCATGATGAACTTGTTTTTGATGTCCATAATTCTGAACTTGAAAAAATCCAAGCGTTGATAAAATACGAAATGGAAAACGCCTTTAAACTCAATGTTCCATTAGATGTAGATTTAGGCGCGGGAAAAGATTGGCTGGAAGCGCATTAGGATTTATTGTTTTCGAAATCTAACACCTATATTTGAATAGAAAACTATTCGTAAAAAGACATAAAAAAAGCCATTCAAAATTTTGAATGGCTCTTTAGATTTGTCAACTTATTTAAAGACATTACAATTTTCTTGTTGACTCTCTTTCTTTCAATTTTGTTTTGATTACAACGGTCTCATAAGGCAAATCTTCTTCTTTTGATTCTAATCTATCGATAAGCAATTTAGCAGCGACCTCCCCTATTTCTATACCATGCTGACTTACGGTAGTTAAACTTGGGGACAATCTTCGGGAAGCAAGAATCCCGTCAGCAAAACCTATAATAGAAAGTTCTTTCGGAATTTTATACCCTTTTTTAAGACCAATTTTTAATGCAGCCACAGAATCATTTTCATCTAAAGCAAATATTCCATCAATCTTATTATTATCAAAAACAGCCTTAATTTTGTCTTTCAAATGTGCCTCAGAATCAGTTCGAATAATTAAATTTTCATTTACGGGAATATTGTTATTTTCCAAAGCTTTGAGATACCCCTCAGCTCTTAATTTACCGACACTTAAATTATCTACAGAGGAAAATAAAGCTATATTCTTACAGCCTAAATTTATTAAATGCTGTGTCGAATTTAAAGCCGAATCAAAATCATCCACAATTACTTTATCACATTCTACCCCATCAGCAATTCTATCAAACATAACTATAGGAGTACCGTCATTTATAATTTCTTTGAAATGATTGTATTCATGAAGTTTTTGTGCTTCTTCTGAAACAGACAAAATAAATCCATCTATTGTTCCGTTACTCAACATTTCAAGGGTATGCGCTTCTTTTTCTAATGATTCATTAGAGATACACATAATAACATTATATCCTTTTTCATCAGCAACTTTTTCAATACCGCTAAATACTTTTGCAAAAAATGAATTCAGAATATTAGGAATAATTACCCCAATAGTTTTTGTTTTTCTATTTTTAAGATTCAAACCAATAACGTTTGGTTTGTAATTTTTTAGTTTTGCGTATTCTTTGATTTTGATTTTTGTTGATTCACTTATTTCAGGACTATCATTAAGTGCTTTTGAAACTGTGGAAACAGAGACATTTAGTTCTTTTGCAATTTGTTTTAAAGTTGCTTTAGCTTTCATAGGTCGGTATTTATTGCTTTTTAATGATTATAAAAAACAGGCCAATTTAAAAATAAATTTACAATTGTGTTTCTTAAACAAAATAGTTATTTCATATGTAAAAACTGCGTTTACAAAAGTGTAATATACAAATTTTATTCGACAACAAATGTAATACAATTATTGAAAGACCTATTATAAGTATAATTCAAAAAAACATGTCTTAAATTAAATCTAAATATACATTTGATTATCAGGACAAAAACAAGAGAAAAATAATCATTTAAGGTATTTGTATTTAAAATAATTAATTGTACTTTTGCAACCCCTTTATTGGGGATGGAATGTTTAATTAAAAAAATATTATGGACGCATTAAGCTACAAGACACAATCAGCAAGCAAAGCCACTGTTACAAAAGAGTGGATCGTTGTAGATGCTGATGGTCATAACTTAGGTCGTCTTGCTTCAAAAGTCGCTATGATTTTGAGAGGTAAGTACAAACCAAGTTACACACCACACGTGGACTGCGGAGATAACGTAATCGTTATCAACTCAGAAAAAATTAACCTTACAGGTAACAAAATGGATGAAAAAACATACATCCGTCACACTGGTTACCCAGGAGGTCAAAGAACTTTAACTGCTAAAGTATTGCAATCGAAAAATCCTGCATTACTAGTAGAAAAAGCGATAAAAGGGATGTTACCAAAAAATAAAATTGGTGCTGAACTTTTTAGAAATTTAAATGTTGTTGTAGGATCAGAGCACAAACAAGGCGCTCAAAAACCTAGAACAGTTAACCTTAACGATCTTAAGTAATGGGAGTTATTCACAAAATCGGTAGAAGAAAAACCGCTGTTGCACGTGTTTATGTTTCAGAAGGAACAGGAGTAATCACTGTAAACAAAAAAGCATTCGAAACGTACTTCCCAACTGCAACTTTACAGTACAAAGTTTTACAACCTATGTCTATGACAGAAAATGTAAGCAACTTTGACGTAAAAGTTAACGTTTACGGTGGTGGTTCAACTGGTCAAGCAGAAGCTGTAAGAATGGCATTAGCACGTGTTATGTGTGAAGTAAATGCTGAAAACAGAGCTATCTTGAAACCAGAAGGTTTATTAACAAGAGATCCAAGAATGGTTGAACGTAAGAAATTCGGTCAGAAGAAAGCTCGTAAGAGATTCCAATTCTCTAAACGTTAATATTACCTGTCTTGTTCAAATGGGACAAGACATTGTCAATTATTTATTGAAATTAAAAAAAACAGTTGTTGTTGCTCTCCTACCGAGGTAGGAAATAGTTTAGCATCTAAATGTATAAAGCCGAGAAATCGCCATTTATTCATTGCTAATCAACAGAACGTAAACTAGAACAAAATGGCAAACAAAGTAGAAGTAAAAGAATTACTAGAAGCAGGTGTTCATTTCGGACACATGACTAGAAAATGGGATCCAAACATGGCTCCTTACATTTATATGGAGCGTAATGGTATTCACATTATCAATCTATATAAAACTGCAGCAAAAATTGAAGAAGCGAATGAAGCTTTGAAAAAAATCGCTGCATCAGGTAGAAAAATATTATTCGTTGCTACCAAAAAACAAGCAAAAGACATCGTTGCTGAAAAAGCAAAAGCTGCAAACATGCCTTACATCACTGAAAGATGGCCTGGTGGAATGCTAACTAACTTCGTAACTATCCGTAAAGCTGTTAAAAAAATGGCTACTATTGATAAAATGAAGAAAGATGGTACATTCATGACCCTTTCTAAAAAAGAGCGTTTACAAGTGGATCGTCTTCGTGCTAAATTAGAGAAAAACTTAGGTTCAATCGCTGACATGTCTAGACTACCAGCTGCATTGTTCGTAGTTGATATCAAAGCGGAACACATTGCAATAAAAGAAGCTCAAAAATTAAACATTCCAGTTTTCGCCATGGTGGATACCAATTCTGACCCAAGAGAGGTTGAATTCGTAATCCCATCTAACGATGATGCTTCTAAATCAATTGATAAAATTTTATCTTTAGTTACCGCTGCAATTGTTGAAGGACTTTCTGATAGAGGTTCTGACAAAGAAGGTGAAGCTACTGCTGAAGTTGCTCCTGCTGCTGAAGTAGCGCAAGCAGCTCCTGCTGTTGAAGTTGCTCCTGCTGTTGAAGCAGTTGCTCCAACTGCAACTGAAGAATAAATTAACACTTAATTCCAAGTTTTAAATTCCTCTCCATAAAAAATTAGAAACCTAAAGTTGATAATTTAATAAAATTGGAAATTGGATTTAAAACTTGGAATTTTTTACTTTTAACCTTAAAAAATAATACATATGGCAACAATTACTGCTGCAGACGTAAATAAATTAAGAACAATCACTGGTGCAGGTATGATGGACTGCAAAAAAGCCTTGGTTGAAGCAGACGGAGATTTTGATTTAGCGATCGAAAACTTACGTAAAAAAGGACAAAAAGTAGCTGCTAACCGTTCGGATAGAGAATCTACTGAAGGCGCTGCAATTGCTGTTGTAAATGCTGACAAAACTGCTGGTGTTGTAATCACATTGAACTGTGAGACTGACTTCGTAGGTATGAATGAAAACTTTGTAAAAATGGCTACTGATATGGCTAATTTAGCATTGAATTTTGACAATAAAGAAGCATTTTTAGCAGCTGACTTCAACGGAGTTACTGTTGCTGATAAATTAATCGAGCAAACTGGAGTTATCGGTGAAAAACTGGAAATAAGAACTTTCGAGAAATTAGAAGGTGCTTTCATCGGGTCTTACATCCACTCTGGGAACAAAATTGCTACTTTAGTTAGTCTATCTGCAAAAATAGATGGTGCTGATGAAGTATCAAGAAACATCGCTATGCAAGCTGCAGCTATGTCACCTATCGCATTAGACGAAACTGGTGTTGACGCTGAAACTATCGCTAAAGAAATAGAAATTGCTAAAGATATCCTACGTCAAGAAGGAAAACCAGAAGCAATGTTAGACAATATTGCTAAAGGTAAATTGGCTCGTTTCTTTAAAGATAACACTTTAGTAAACCAAGATTACATTAAAGATAATAAAATGAGCGTTGCTGCTTATGCTAAATCTTTAGATAAAGATCTTACCGTTACCGGTTTCAAAAGAGCTGCTTTAGGATAATTTATTCTGAATTGTTTCAGAATCTATGAATTTATTTTAGATTTCTGAACTCAAATATAAAATCCCATTTTGTTGTAAAAACAAGATGGGATTTTTTTATTATCTAAAAAAGAAATTAAAATACTAAATTTGAAAAACTAATTGTTTTTTATGTTTAAAACCAAAAAAGAGTTTGTATTCGTTATCCTCGCCGGAATCTTTATCACTAACGCAGTTGTAGCCGAATTAATTGGTGGAAAACTGATTCAAGTTGGCCCTTTCGTTATGAGTATTGGTATTTTACCCTGGCCCGTAGTTTTCCTCACGACCGATTTAATCAATGAATACTTTGGAGAAAAAGGAGTAAAAAAGCTATCCTATATTACGGCTTGTTTAATTGCTTATGCTTTTATCATTTTACTTTTAGCCTTACTTGTTCCCGCTGCAAAAGGAATTAGCCCTGTAAATGACTCTCAATTTTATGCCGTATTTGGCCAAAGCATGTGGATTATTGCCGGTAGTATTATCGCTTTTTTAGTTTCCCAATTGATTGATGTAAGCGTATTTTGGTTTTTCAAAAACAGGACAGGGGAACGAAAAATATGGTTAAGAACAACTGGTTCTACAGTCGTTTCCCAATTATTCGATTCCTTTATTGTATTAGGAATTGCATTTTGGTTACCCGGAAAAATAAACTTTGACACTTTTTTAAGTTCTGCGATAATCGGATATACATTCAAATTAGGAATTGCTATTTTACTGACTCCGTTAATTTATTTAGGACACCATTTAATAAAAAAATATTTATCAGAAGAAACAGAATAATTATGGAAGACAAATCAAGATGTAAATGGAGTGTTGGGACTACTATCTACGAAAAATACCATGATGAAGAATGGGGAATTCCGGTTTATGACGATCAAAAATTATTTGAGTTTTTAATCCTCGAAACCTTTCAAGCGGGATTGAGTTGGATAACCATCTTAAAAAAAAGAGAAAACTTTCGATTAGCTTTTGATGATTTTGACTATAAAAAAGTAGCCCTTTATACCGAAGCTAAAATTCAGGAATTGTTGCAAAACGCTGGAATCATTCGCAATCAATTAAAAATCAGATCGGCAGTTTCAAATGCGGTTGCCTTTATGAAAGTACAAGAAGAATTTGGTAGTTTCAGTAAATACATTTGGGAATTCACCGGTGGAAAACCAATAAATAACAATCGACAGTCGCTAAAAGAAGTTCCTGCCACTACTCCACTTTCGGACGCAATCAGTAAAGATTTGAAAAAACGCGGATTTAAATTTGTGGGGTCTACGGTAGTTTATGCGCACATGCAAGCCACGGGAATGGTCGACGATCACGTAGCAGATTGCTGGAAAAAACAGTAACTTTTTAAAAATCAATAACAAAACAAGTTTGAAAAGTTTTATTTTTTTTCCAAATTTAAGAATTACCTATTAAATAATATCCTATTTTTGCTCCACACTTTAGGGGTGTCTACAAATTGTAGGCTGAGAATTACCCTCTGAACCTGATCTAGTTCATACTAGCGTAGGGAAAAGTAAGATGACTTCCTAGTACATTTATGTACCCTTGTAGCCATTCCTAAAGTATAACTGTCCCGAAGTTTCGGGACTAAATTCAAAAGGAATGGAGCTTAAAATCAACAATCAAACGAAACAATTTTCACTTGACAGTCTAACTGTTCAGGTACTTCTTGACTTGGAAATTCCCGAAAAACAAAACGGAATTGCCGTAGCCATCAACAATACCGTAATTCCAAAATCCAACTGGAATTCCCATCCTATACAAGAAACCGATGATATCCTCATCATCTCTGCAACTCAAGGAGGATAGTTTGGCTGCTCGGGCGGGCTATCCATTTCAAGTCCGCAGTTGCAATCCTATAAAACATAGTCTTAGTCAAAGCTTCCTTACGGTCGCTTCACTTATCCTTGTTTTATTAGGCTTTCCACTTTACGGGCTTTCCATTACTATCCCTAGCAGAAGGCGAACACTCCTAAATATAAAATTCAAACAAATGAATAACGAAGAAAAAATCTCAAGAACTCCTTTTCCAAACTCTACAAAAATTTACGTAGACGGAATCCTTCATCCCATAAAAGTAGCGATGCGTGAAATCGCATTGGCAGACACTAAAATGTCAAATGGCAGAATAGAAAAAAATCCACCGGTAACCGTTTACGATACTTCAGGTCCCTTCACCGACCCAAATATCGAAATTGACATTCGAAAAGGATTGCCCCGCATTCGGGAACAATGGATTCTGGACCGTAATGACGTAGAAGAATTGACTGAAATCTCTTCCGAATATGGAAAAAAACGTTTGAATGACGAAAAATTGAACGAATTGCGTTTTGAATATTTGCACAAACCCATGCGGGCCAAAAAAGGAGCCAACGTATCTCAATTGTATTATGCAAAACAGGGAATTATCACGCCCGAAATGGAATACATCGCCATTCGTGAAAACCAACGCTTGGAGTTGATAAACGACCAAACCAAGGCGATGCAATGCCAACACGGCGGAAACAGTTTTGGAGCTAATACGCCAAAATCCAAGATCACACCTGAATTTGTCCGCAGCGAAGTTGCCAGAGGTCGTGCCATTATTCCAAACAACATCAACCACCCCGAAAGCGAACCGATGATTGTGGGACGTAACTTCTTGGTGAAAATTAATGCTAACATTGGGAACAGCGCCGTAACTTCAACTATCGAAGAAGAAGTTGAAAAAGCAGTTTGGGCTTGCCGTTGGGGAGCTGATACGATTATGGATTTATCAACAGGTAAAAACATTCACGAAACCAGAGAATGGATTATTCGAAATTCTCCCGTGCCGATTGGAACCGTGCCTATCTACCAAGCTTTGGAAAAAGTAAATGGAGTTGCTGAAGATTTGACTTGGGAAGTATTCCGCGACACTTTAATAGAACAAGCGGAACAAGGCGTTTCCTATTTCACTATTCATGCCGGTGTTTTATTGCGTTACATTCACTTAACAGCCGACCGTGTTACCGGAATTGTTTCCCGTGGTGGTTCTATCATGGCAAAATGGTGTTTATTTCACCATAAAGAAAATTTTCTTTACACCCATTTCGAGGAGATTTGCGAAATCATGAAACAGTATGACGTAGCCTTTTCATTAGGAGATGGTTTACGCCCTGGTTCTATTGTCGATGCGAATGATGCCGCTCAATTTGCCGAATTGGAGACTCTTGGCGAACTGACAAAAATAGCTTGGAAACACGATGTTCAAGTATTTATTGAAGGTCCTGGTCACGTACCGATGCACATGATTAAGGAAAACATGGACAAACAATTAGAACATTGTGACGAAGCTCCTTTTTATACTTTAGGGCCATTAACAACTGATATCGCTCCAGGTTATGACCACATCACTTCTGCTATTGGTGCGGCAATGATTGGCTGGTATGGCTGTGCGATGTTGTGCTACGTGACACCAAAAGAACACCTTGGTTTACCCAACAAAAAAGACGTAAAAGATGGTGTTATCACGTATAAGATTTCGGCTCATGCCGCTGATTTGGCCAAAGGTCATCCAGGATCGCAATACCGTGACAATGCATTGAGCAAAGCACGTTTTGAATTCCGTTGGGAAGATCAATTCAACTTGTCATTAGACCCCGATACAGCTCGTGAATTCCATGATGAAACATTACCGGCAGATGGTGCAAAAGTAGCTCATTTTTGTTCCATGTGTGGACCCAAATTCTGCTCTATGAAAATCTCTCAGGAAATTCGTGATGTTGCTGAAGCTGAAAAAGGGATGCAAGAGAAATCACAAGAATTTGTAGAAAGCGGAAAAGAAATTTATAGCTAAACAAATGATAGTTATTTCCAATCCTACCTCTATAAAGAATGAAATCATACTCATTCATTCGCTTTTCGCTGAAGGATTAGCGTTATTTCACATCAGAAAACCTTATTTTTCTGAAGATGATATGAAAACATATTTATCTGAAATAGGATTGGAATATAATAATCGATTGGTTTTACATCACCACCACCAGTTGGCGGAAGACTTTGGAATTACCAGAATCCATCTTACAGAAAAAATAAGAATCGAAACATCTGAGGAAAGTTTGAAAAAATGGAAAGAACGAGAATTTAAACTCTCCACTTCCATCCACAATATGGTTGATTTTAGAAAATTATCCAATGTATTTGATTATGCTTTTTTTGGGCCGGTTTTCGAAAGTATTTCTAAACCAAATTACGCTTCGAATAGTGACTTTACAATAGAATTAGAAAATAGAAAGAATAACAAAACAGCATTAATTGCACTTGGAGGAATCACATTCGATAAAATCAAAACCGCATTAGAATATGGCTTTGATGATGTGGCACTTTTAGGTACCATTTGGAACAGTAATAATCCAATAGAAAATTTTAAACTATGCCAGAAAGCAGACCTTTCGTATTAACAATTGCAGGCTTTGATCCTTCTGGAGGCGCAGGAGTTTTGGCGGATGCGAAAACATTCGAGCAACATCATGTATATGGTTTTGCTGTCAATACTGGCAACACCATTCAAACCGAAAATGAGTTCTTCGAAATGCAATGGACTGACATAGATTTTGTTTTGAAATCACTGGACAAATTGCTTCAAAAGTATACTATCAAAGCAGTAAAAATTGGAATTATTCCTTCGTTGGATTATTTAAAAAAAATTGTTTCACTTGTAAAAAAGCTTTCGCCAAAAACAAAAATAGTTTGGGATACGGTTTTAAAATCCAGTACTGAATTCAATTTTATAACTATCGAAAATCAAGCTATTTTGATTGAGATATTGGAAGAAATAGATTTGATAACACCCAATTACAATGAGATTTCGCAACTGTCTTCTGAAAATATTAATGCAGAAACAATTGCAGTAACCCTTTCAAAACATTGCGCCGTTTTACTAAAAGGGGGGCATAATCCTTCAGCGATTGGCATTGATTATTTATATCTGGAAAATGAAATCTTCAGGCTTACGCCAAATAGCACTTTGGTTTTCGAAAAACATGGTTCCGGCTGTGTATTATCATCCGCGATTACGGCAAATTTAGCTTTAGGACAAGACCTGAAAACAGCTTGCATTAATGCCAAAAAATATATAGAAACTTACTTAGAATCTAACCAAACAAAATTAGGATACCACCATGTATAATAAACTACAATACATTTCGCAAGGAAATACAGTCGAAGAACAATTGCATAATATCCACAAAGCGCTGGATAATGGTTGCGATTGGATACAAGTGCGATTCAAAAATCAAAACGCTCTTGAAGTTTTCACTTTGGCGGAAGCCGTAAAAATATTATGTAAAGAATATCTAGCAGTTTTCATCATCAATGACAACGTAAATTTAGCACAACAATTGGATGCCGATGGAGTCCATTTAGGTTTGAGTGACATGAATGTTGCAGAAGCCCGACTACTTTTGGGAAAAACAAAAATCATTGGAGGAACTGCAAATACTTTTGAAGATGTGCTCCAAAGAACAGCCGAAAACTGTGATTATATAGGTCTGGGGCCGTTTCAATTTACGGCAACCAAACAAAATTTAAGCCCAATTTTAGGACTTGAAGGGTATCGATTGATTACCGAACAAATGAAAATAAAAAACATCCAAATTCCCATTTATGCCATTGGAGGCATCACACTGGAAAATGTTGAAAGCTTAATGGAAACTGGAATTTATGGCATTGCCGTTTCTGGTTTGATTACACAAAGCGAAAACACATCCCAACTTATCACTCAACTTAACGACAACTTATATGTTACCATTTAAAATAGGAGACAAAACCTTTCAATCCCGCTTGTTTTTAGGCACAGGAAAATTCGGTTCCAATCAACAGATGGAAGAAGCCATTTTAGCTTCGGGAAGCGAATTAGTAACCGTAGCATTAAAACGCGTGGATTTAGAAACCGAAACCGATGCCATTTTATCACATCTTAAACATCCGCTAATTAATTTGCTACCCAATACTTCTGGCGCTCGAAATGCTAAAGAAGCCATTTTTGCAGCACAATTAGCTCGCGAGGCATTAGAAACCAATTGGCTTAAACTGGAAATTCATCCCGATCCAAAATATTTGATGCCCGATACAATCGAAACTTTAAAAGCTACTGAGGCATTAGCCAAATTAGGATTTATCATTTTGCCATATATCCATGCGGATCCAGTTTTATGTAAACGACTGGAAGACGCCGGAACTTCGGCAGTGATGCCTTTAGGCTCCCCAATTGGCAGTAACAAAGGATTAAAAACCATCGATTTTTTAGAGATAATAATTGAACAGAGCAAAGTTCCCGTGATTATAGATGCCGGAATTGGCGCACCATCCGATGCAGCAAAAGCGATGGAACTTGGGGCCGATGCCGTTTTGGTAAACACAGCCATTGCCGCTGCCGGAAACCCAATATTGATGGCAGAGGCTTTTAGAGAAGCAGTTATTGCAGGTCGAAAAGCCTACGAAGCGCAATTAGCACAAAAAGTAAATCGTGCGATGGCTTCAAGTCCTTTGACAGCGTTTTTGTATGAGTAGTTTTTTTATAGACTACTCACAAGAAACTACTAAAAAAATGGCACGCAGATATTGCAGATTTATCCAAATGAAAATTAAAATAAACAGTTAAAAAAATCTGCGAAAATCTGTAGAATCTGCGTGCCAAAAAACAGCATATTCTTTTTTCGGTAAAAAAACAAAACAATGAAAACATTTAAATCGGTTTTTGACAACTACGATTGGGATACTATTAAATCGAAAATATACAGCACAACAACACGGGAAGTCGAATGTGCATTGGCCAAAAGCAAACGAAATCTCGATGATTTTTTGGTATTGATTTCACCCGCCGCCCTACCTTATTTAGAGCAAATGGCACAGCTGGCACAGGAATCTACCAAAAAAAGATTTGGCAAAACAATTCAGATGTATGCTCCTTTGTATTTAAGCAACGAATGCCAAAATATTTGCACGTATTGTGGTTTTAGTTTAAATAACAAAATCAAGCGAAAAACACTTACCGAAAATGAAATCACGCAAGAAATCGAGGTCTTGAAAAAAGCAGGATTTGATCATGTTTTATTGGTTACTGGCGAAGCAAATCATACCGTAAACATTCATTATTTTCTAAAGGCAATTGCACAAATAAAAAATGATTTTTCGACCATTTCAGCCGAAGTACAACCTTTGTCAACAGAAGAATACGTACAATTAAATGAAGGCGGGGTCTATTCTATTTTAGTATATCAAGAAACCTACCATCGTGACGTTTACAAACAATATCACACCAAAGGAAAAAAATCCAATTTTGATTTTCGTTTAGAAACACCAGACCGAGTAGGGACTGCAGGAATTCATAAAATAGGATTGGGTGTTTTATTAGGATTGGAAGATTGGCGCACGGACAGTTTTTTTAATGCCTTGCATTTGGATTATTTACAGAAAACCTATTGGCAAACTAAATATGCGGTTTCTTTCCCCAGATTACGACCGGCAGAAGGAGTCATTGAGCCTAACTTTATCATGGATGATGCCGATTTAACCCAACTCATTTGTGCCTATCGTTTGTGGAATGAAGACTTAGAAATCTCCATGTCAACCCGTGAGAATGAAAAATTTCGTGATAATATTATTTCAATTGGCATTACCAGTATGAGTGCCGGTTCTAAAACTAATCCTGGTGGATATGTGGTTGATCCACAATCATTGGAGCAATTTGAAATCAGTGATGAACGTTCCGCTGCCGAGATTGCAAAAATTATTTCCAGCAAAGGATACCAGCCCGTTTGGAAGGATTGGGACAGAAGTTATGATTGCAGATTTTAGATTTCAGATGTATGAGATCCCGTAAAATAAACAATCTCGTATTTATCAACACCAAATCTGAATTCAAAAAATCGTTAATCTTCATTCAAAAACCCTTAACTTAATGACATTATCCCGAAAGGGGAAAAGAAATATTTTCATTTCAATCTAAAATTAAATGAGTATCATTCAAGATTTTTTACGATATAACCGCCAGATGATGTTGCCGGAAATAGGCGATTCGGGGCAAGAAAAACTCAAAAAAGCCAAAGTTTTGGTAATTGGCGCAGGCGGATTGGGTTGCCCTATTTTGCAATACATGGCAACCGCCGGAGTAGGAACCATAGGAATTGTAGATTTTGACAAAGTAGAATTGCACAACTTGCACCGCCAAATTTTATATACGGAGCAACAAGTTGGTAAATCAAAAGCAATTACGGCAAAATCGGTTTTAGAAACTTTAAATCCATTGATTCATGTTATTGCTTTTGAAGAAAAATTAACTGTTGAAAACGCCGCAAAAATCATCATGGATTTTGATATAGTTGTTGACGGTTGCGATAACTTTGAAACCCGTTATCTGGTAAATGATACCTGCGTAAAACTAGGAAAATCATTGATTTACGGCAGCATTTTGAAATTCGAGGGACAAATGGCAGTTTTCAACCATAATGGAAATAAAAATCTTCGTGATTTATTCCCAGAGCCACCGAACCCAAAAGATGTTCCCAATTGTAATTTGAATGGTGTATTGGGTACGCTTCCGGGAATTATAGGAACAATGATGGCGCATGAAACTTTGAAACTGATTATGGATTTACCTACTTTAGAAAATGAATTGGTACTATATAATACTTTGGATTGGAGTTTTACAAAGTTGAAGTTTTAAGAGAAGTTTTCAGTCGCAGTTGGCAGTAAAATCAGTCATAGTACTTATTAATATAGATAACCGAATTCATTTCTGTTATCTTTAATAAGTAGTCTACAGCCTGAAAACTACGACTGAAAACTGAACACTATTTACCCAATATTTCCATAAATTCTTCTCTCTCAATCTCCCTGCAACCCAAGCTTTCCAGATGCGGATTATAAACCTGACAATCCAACAATTTATAATTGGCTGCTTTCAATTGGTTTACCAAAGCAATAAAAGCCACTTTTGAAGCATTTGAAACTGTAGAAAACATACTTTCACCACAGAAAACATGTCCTAAATCGATGCCATACAATCCACCAACTAAAACATCATCTTGCCAAACCTCAACAGATTTGGCTATGCCTAATTCATGCAATTTACAATAGGCTTCAATCATATCATTGGTAATCCAAGTCCCGTTTTGACCATTGCGTTTTATGTTTTGACAATTAGAGATTACGTCTCTAAAATTCTGGTTGAAAGTAACTTTAAAAATATTGCGATTAAGAATATTACGCATACTTTTTGAAACAATCAATTCATCCAGAAACAAAACCATTCTGGGGTTAGGTGACCACCATGTAATAGGTTCTCCATCTTCAAACCATGGAAAAATTCCACTTTTGTAAGCAAGTTGCAAACGTTCAGTAGACAAATCTCCCCCAAGAGCGAGAATACCCGTAGCATTAGTCTGAGAAACTGGAGGAAAGAATAGTTCTTTAGTTAAATAATACATTCTTTATTAAAAAATAAACCCGACAGCTATTATAACTGTCGGGTTGTTAACTATTATAAATATAAAATCAAATGATTAAAATGGCAAATCGTCTGCTTCTTCTTCGTTTAAATTTGTAGCTGGAGCAAATGCTTCTGCAGCTGGCATTGGAGGCATCTGCGCATTCGGTGCATCAGCGGCTACTCTTTCCACTCTCCATCCTTGTATTGCATTGAAATATTTAGTCACACCTTGTGGATCTACCCATTCGCGGCCTCTTAAATTGATAGAAACTTTTACGGCTTCACCTACTTTAAAACTATTCAATAAATCACATTTATCTTGTACAAATTCCACTAAAATATGTTGTGGATATTGTTCTTCTGTTGTTACTACAAGCTCTCTTTTTAAGAAACTACCGTTTCCTACATTTTTAGCATCCCCAAGCATTTTAATTTTTCCTGTAACTTCCATCTTCGTTATTTTTTATTGTTATTTATGTTATTTTTTGCTAAAAGCACTTTCCAAGCAGACAAAACATCATTGTCATCCAAATATTTCTTTGCCTCCAAGTGTACTTTTTCTGGGTCATCAGAACTTAAAACGCCTTTTACAGCAAAATTATTTTTTACAAATATACTAACTTCTTCTAATGTAGGCAAGGTTTCAATATTACCTAATATTCCCAAATCATTACCATCAAAAACGGGACTTTCTTTTATAAAATCCGGAATAGCATCCACCCCAATTCCTAAAGCTGACAATGGTTTCGGCACTTGAAAAAGTCCTTGATTTGATCTGGAATACCAGTTACCGCCTAATCTTGAAACCAAATCTATTTTATGCTGATCAATAGCTCCGTTTTCATCTAAAACTGCTTCCGAAATATGAATTCGTACTACTTCACAAATAATTAAATTCCCTGCCCCTCCTTCACTCCCTAAAGGAATAATCTGGGTAACTTTGCATTCAAATTGAACTGGCGATTCTTTAACCCTGAAAGGTTTCACAACATCAGAAGGAATAGGCGTTAAACCTGATTTTATAAACTCATTTACACCATCAGCATATTCGGTACTTGCCAAAGATGTTTGTTGTACCATATCATAATTCACCACGTTAATTACCACTTCTCGAGTTGCTTCGGCATTGATTAAAGTATGTTTAATCGAATTATCACGAACTCGTCTTGCTGGTGAAAAAATAAGGATTGGCGGATTGGCACTGAACACATTAAAGAAACTAAAAGGCGATAAATTAGGAATTCCATTGACACCAATAGTACTCGCAAAAGCGATAGGCCTTGGTCCTACTGAACTTTGCAAATAGCCTTGCAACTTTGCCGTTTTAATACTTTTAGGATCAATACTAATCATGCTTTTCTTCTTTGTATATAAATACGATTCTTAACTCACAAAAGTAAGTAAATGGTTTAAATTTAAAAAGAACGTTTTACGATTTAAGAATAAATAAATTCAACAGTTTTCACCAAATCAATTCTTTACATAAAACTAAAATAATAATGCTCATATTTCGTTATATTTATACCTCAAATCTTAATTTATGCAATTTTCAGAAAGAAAAAATACAACTCGTTGGATTATTATTTTTGCTTCTTTTTTCATAATTTCATTAATTCTTTGGAACACTTACACATTTTTTCAAATCTTCAAAAACGAAGAGCGCTTAAAAATGAACCTTTGGGCAAAAGCACAAAAGACACTTATCAATGCAGGTGAAAATACCGATGTAGAACTTCCGCTTCAGATTTTTAGCAACAATACCTCAATTCCTATAATCCTTACCGAAAATGACAGTATCATAAATACGGTAAATATTGATGATGCCATTGTAAAAAATAAACCCAAGGCAAACGCATTTTTACATGATTTAAAAAACGAAAATGATCCCATTGTAATTGAATATGTGCCGGGAAAATTTCAAAAACTATATTATGGTAATTCGGCATTATTGAACAAACTAAAATATTACCCGATTGCTTTATTGCTTATTATAGTACTATTTGGTGGCTTAGTTTATAATTTCTATCGAAGTACCAAAATGGCTATCCAAAACAAACTTTGGGCAGGAATGGCAAAAGAAACCGCGCACCAAATAGGAACACCACTTTCCTCATTGATAGGCTGGGTAGAACTCTTGAAAGCCGAAAATGTAGATGAAAGCACTACTTTCGAAATTGAAAAAGACATTGAACGCCTGCAAACCATAACAGACCGTTTTTCGAAGATAGGTTCGGAACCAAAATTAGAAAACAAAGATATCATAGAAGAAACGCTTCAGTCTTATGATTATTTGCAATCTCGATTTTCGAAACAAATTGAATTTTCATTTAAAGCACCAAAAACACCTATTATCGTTTCGCTTAATCCTACCTTACACAGTTGGACGATAGAAAATCTGGTAAAAAATGCTATCGATGCGATGAAAGGAAGAGGAAAATTAGCTTTAGAAATTGAGCAAGAAGGTAACTCTGTCAATATAAACATCATAGATTCTGGAGGCGGAATTCAAAAAAAACAATTCAAAACCATATTTGAACCCGGTTTCACCACTAAAAAAAGGGGTTGGGGATTGGGTCTTTCTTTAACCAAAAGAATTGTGGAAGAATACCATAAAGGAACTATAAAGGTCTTGAATTCCGAAATAGGAAAAGGAACAACAATGCAAGTCAGTTTTAAAAAAAGCAATTTAGTTTAACGGAACTCCAAACCAAGAAACCTTTGTAAACATAGTCTTTCTGACAATTTTTGACTTACTTAAATATTCCTGCACAAATGACTCATGTTCTTTTGCTTGTACTAAAACATCATTGATTGATTTTTTTAACGAAGTCAAATTGGAAGAATTATCAGTCCCAACGGAACCTATGGTATAAATGGCATCTTGGCATTTGGCTAATTTTTCAATAGGAGCTTGAATCAAGCTTCTAATTTCATCGTCAGATAAAGTGGGCTTAAACTTATTATTTCTATAATGAACAAAGTCATTTAATAAATCGACAGCCTCATTGTAATTGTTGACTATTGAATTTAATTTTTCAACATTCGAATTTTGTCGCAAATAAGTTATCTCTTTCTTTTTCCCTTCCAAACGTTCTAAAATCATGGTATTTTTAACTCCATTTTTTTCTATCCTTGCTGCAGACTCAAATAATTTATCAATTTCTGATAAAGTATTTAATTTAGCAATTTCATTCTCAAAATTGAAGTATTTCTTGGATTTATTGATTTGAGTTACCCCTTCATAAAACTCATTATTGGTAATTGGATAATTTAGAAACTGCCATAAATAATCAAAAGGAATGTGAGAAGAAATCAATTTTGCGGGTTCTGCCTTAAAATAAGTCTCATTTAATTTTTTAAAAAATTTCCCATTATTTACATAGCCTGAACCCCAGGTAGGGTCAAATAAATACCACTTATTATCAATTTTAGCAGCACACCAGGCATGAGCCAAGTTTGCCACTTTCCCATATTGCTTTGTATAGCCTTCTATTATGTATGATTGTATCCCAATTTTATTCGAAATATCATTAAAAACGGTAGCATAATGAATACAGACCCCTTTCTTTGTTTTTAAGGTTTTTGTTATTTGTTCTTGTGGAGTTTCATTAAAGTTTACCGTAAACATATTAGCAACATCGTAGCTAATATTTGATGCAGTCCAATAAAAAACAGCACGAATTTTATCGGAATCAGTTTTAAAGTTAGCATTTATATAATTAGCAATCGCCTCAGTAGAATTAGTGGAAATAGCAGCCATTTTCTTGTCAATCAAAGCATATCCTACATTCTGACCGAAACTTAAAACGGATAAAAATAAAAAAAGTAGTATATAAATATTTTTCATCTTACTGGATAGACTCATAAATTAAAAAGGGAATAAGCTTTCACCTATTCCCTTTCTGAACGAAAACCGTACCAATTTATTTTATTGGCAAAAATATTATAAATTAGTTTGAATACTTATTGTCAGTGCTTCAAATTCTTCTTTTGAAAGAGACACTTTTTTCTGAAAACGCATTTCATCCATCTCATTCAATGGAATAAGATGAACGTGTACATGAGGAACTTCAAGACCTATAACGGCCATTCCAATTCTTTTACAAGGAACTGTTTTCTCCAATGCAATGGCTATTTTTTTTGAGAACTGCATAAGACCTATGTACAAATCATCTTCAATATCAAAAATCTTATCGATTTCCTGTTTTGGAACACAAAGCGTGTGTCCTTTTGCATTTGGATTTACATCCAAAAACGCCAAAAAATTATCATCCTCTGCTATTTTATAACAAGGAATTTCTCCGTTTATGATTTTTGTAAAAATACTTGACATCTTTGATTTATGATATTTGATTATAACATTAAAAAACTAGCACTTTAAATAACTGAAACTGGGTTTAGTCGCGGGAAATTTCTAAAATTTCGAATTTCAAAACGCCATTAGGAACCGTAATCTCAGCAAATTCACCCACTGATTTTCCTAGTAAACCTTTGCCAATTGGGGAGGTTACAGAGATTTTGCCTGTTTTTAAATCCGCTTCACTTTCGGCTACTAATGTGTATTTCATTTCCATCCCATTGGTTTGGTTTTTGATTTTCACATTGGACAAAACCAACACTTTAGAAACATCAAGATGCGTTTCGTCAATTAATCGAGCATTAGAATGTACCTCTTCTAATTTTGCGATTCGCATTTCCAACATTCCTTGTGCCTCTTTGGCAGCATCATATTCTGCATTTTCAGACAAATCACCTTTATCTCTTGCCTCAGCTATATCTGCAGATGCTTTTGGACGCATTACACTTTTCAAATAATCCAATTCTTCTCTTAACTTCTTTAATCCTTCCGCGGTGTAATAAGATACTGTGCTCATAATTTCGTCATTTATATAAATAGAAAAAATCCCATCAGGACGGGATTTCTTTCCACAAAGATATTATTATTTTTTTTAGCCTATAAATATATGTTAATCATATATAATTCAAAGTTAAATAAATTAAATTTGTTTCGCTAATTCTTTTACTATATTTTAAAATGAAAAAATACATCCTACTTTTCTTTATTATTTCTTTTTTCTTTAGTTGTAGTAACAATGGTTTTGACAATAAAAATCCATACCTTCCTAATTATAGTTTCACTCTAGATATCAACATGAATCTACCCGCATATTCTAATCTCCAGTATCCCAGTAATGCTATTTATTATTCTGGTGCGGGTGCCAAAGGGATATTTGTATTCAACACCGGAAGCGGGTATAACGCATTCGATGCCGCTTGTCCTAATCAAGCTTTGAGCAGCTGCTCTACCATGACCATAAAAGGAATAAATGTAGTTTGTCCTTGTGACAGTAAAGAGTACAGTTTGTTTACGGGTCAAGCCCAAGGGGGCGCACAATATCCTTTAAAGCAATACCGTGTAGAAGTGAATGGAAACGTACTTCGGGTATATAATTAAAATCATAAAACAAAAAATCCTGACAGTTAAACCATCAGGATTTTCAAGTAATATAACTAATAACAATCTAAAACTTCAGTGTTAATCCAGCTAAGAAGTTAATTCCGGATTGTGGATAATAGTATGGATAAACATCCCACATATACCCATTGGAAACATATTTCTTGTCAAAAACATTGTTTACCAAACCAGTCAAAATAATTGATTTGAAAACCGATTTTAGTTTAATTTCGTAAGCAATATTCAAATCATTTACAAAATAATCCGCCAACTTTGCAGCCGGTAATTCAATATTGTTCATATATTGTTCTCCCACAAATTTTTGCATCCAAGACACTTGAAAGTTTTCTGTAGGTTTGTAAACCAAAATATTTCCAACAATAACTGATGGTGAATAAGCAATATCTGTAGTTCCGTAATTCTCCCCTTCAACAGCTAAATCAATGTTTTTATTAGCACTTAAAGTAAAATTAGGACGAATGATAAATTGTTCCGATACCGCAATTGTAGCATCAACTTCCAGTCCTAAACGGTAACTTTTCTCACTATTAGAACGGATTGGACTTCCTACATCATCTAATTTTCCAGTTAATATCAATTGGTCTTTATAGGCCATATAGTAAATATTTGAATTGAATTTCAGTTTATCAGCAACATATCTCCAACCCAATTCAAAGTCATTCAACTTTTCTGGTTTAGCATTTCCCCCTTCATAATCTGTTCTGTTTGGCTCCCGATTTGCTCTTGCATACGAAAAGTATAACTTGTTTTTAGCATTGACATCAAAATTCAATCCCGCCTTTGGATTAAAAAAATTAAAGTTGTCATTTACGGAACCTGTTTCTGGACTATCAGCTTTATAATGAACATTTCTTAGTTGTAAATCTCCGAATAAGCTTATTTTTCCTGTTATTTGATAATTTGCTTTTGCAAAAACATTTCCATCGGTTTTAACAGCAAAATCATCGTAATAATGATCTCCCAATTCACTTTGAGAAGCGAAACGAGCCCAAATTACTTTTCCAAAATGATCTCCTTCATATTTATTATAACCCCCTCCAAAGATGACATCCAGTTTTTCAGTTGTATAATTTGCAGAAAATGTAGTTCCATAGAAATCATTATCCAACCATTTTTGACGGATTAAATCTGTTGTTGTTAAAGCTCCTACTGGTTGCAATCCATAATCAGAAAAATTAGCGTCTTCTTTATAATTTTCATAATATCCTTTTCCTTTAGTATAATGAAAAGCTAAGTTCGAACTCCAATTATTGGAAACCTTTTCGTTCCAATGCAATTGATAATGATCTTGTTGGTAATTATCCGTTTCATTATCATAATATTTTGTATTCCCGGACTCATCAGTAAAAATCCCGGCTGAATTAAACGTTCTATCACTAATTAAAGTCGCACCATCAGTTCCGTTCCAAGATTGATACGTTTTTTCTTTTCCTCCAAAAGCCAACGCTTTAATTAAAGTCGTTTTACCAACGTACGTTCCTTGAAGAAAATAAGATTTTAAATCAGACTTAGCCCTGTCAATATAACCATCCGATTTTAATGCAGACAAACGTCCCGCCAATTCAAAATGATCATTAATTAATCCCGTGCTAAATTTTATTGTATGTTTTTGAGTATTAAAACTTCCAAAAGAATTAGAAATTTCTCCTGTTGCTTTATCAGAATAAGAATCAGTCAACATATTTAAACTCGCACCAAAAGCACCTGCTCCATTTGTTGAAGTTCCTACACCGCGTTGCAATTGCAAACTCTCCACCGAAGAAGCAAAATCCGGCATATTTACCCAATATGTTCCATGACTTTCGGAATCATTATAAGGAATTCCATTGATAGTGACATTTACTCTTGTCGCATCGCTACCACGAACACGGATTCCAGTGTAACCTACTCCATTTCCAGCATCGGAAGTCGTAACAACTGATGGCAGATAATTCATCAAAACAGGAATATCCTGCCCCAAGTTTCTAAATTTGAGTTCTTTTTTATCCAAATTACTAAAACTAACAGGCGTTTTTGAAGTAACACGAATTGCCGAAACCAATACTTCATCGAGTTGGTTAACTTTGGTAGTGTCTTTGACTTGTGAAAAAGCGATAATAGAAATTAGAAGAAAGAAGCAAGATGCTAGTAATGTAATTCTGTTTTGGCTCTTGGCTCTTGGCTCTTGGCTCTTTTTGTAAAATAAAATATTCATCCGTAAAAAGATTACGAATAAAAGGGGGAATTATTCTTTTGTTAAATTAAAATGATTGTTTCCTACGACAAAAAAGTACTATGCACTCTTTTTTGTCATTTTTTCCCTTGACAACATTACTTGTCCAGGTTCTTTGGGTATAATCTCAGCTTTATTCTGAATTGATTCAGATTTTAGGCACCCCTTTGAGACGGTACAAAAGTAGTTTTTTTTGTTCAAAGTTTAAAGTTTTAGAAAAAAAAGTGAAAATGGCCTAATCTAAATCAGGCTTTTTCCTGTTTTTCTTAACTTCAGAAATATTCTTTTTATCCTTTATTCGCTTTCTAATAACCGATTTGGGAATTTTAGTTGCTTTTCTTTCTTTAGGAACAAGTAAGCCGTTTTTTATTATTTCCAAAAATCGCTTGATTACAATTTCCTTGTTTTTAAGTTGACTCCGATCTTCATCACAGTTCAAAATCAATACTAAATCCGTTGTTAATCTTGAAGATAATTTGATTTCCAGAAGCAATTTTTCCGCTTCGTTCAATGCCTGTGACTTTTTCAAATCAAAAGTCAAAACCACCTTAGAAGAAACTTTATTTACATTTTGTCCGCCAGCACCACTACTTCGAACGGCTTTGAAAGTTAATTCTGATACGATTTTTTCTTTTTCCAATTTTATTGAGGCTGGTGTGCCGATTTTAATAAATCATTTACGCTTTTCACCGGATTGAAAGTAATTAACGGTACTTGAACAAATATGGTAATCCAGTTTGCCATAGCGCCATTCCATAAACCAGGCAGTTCATATGATTTAATAGTTTTTCCTAATGTGTTTTTCTCTACAATAAATCCGCTGTTATGATCTACAAACTTCGTTAGGTCAAACTTCTCTTTCTTATAATTTTTAAGCCCACAAACTAAATCAACAGGATTAAAATGAGTAGCGTTATCAAGGATTTTCTTTTGACCTTCATTCGATAAATTCACTTGAGAGCTTTCTACAATTTGCAATGAAACTAAACCTTTTTCATCTTTCACCCAGAATGGTCCACCACCGGGTTCCCCTTCATTTTTTACCATTCCACAAACTCTGATGGGTCTGTTTAAAACAGCTCTAAGTTCGATAATTTTATTTTCAAAACTAAGTTCGTAAAAATCGTCTGGAGTTCTAATATTTAATTTTTCTTCCAAAAAAAGCAAAATTTCATCAATATATTCTTGTTGGATTTCTTTGGCATCTATTGTGCACAAATACTTAAACAATCGTTGTTGTACTTCTATTAAAATTCCTGCTAATGCTTTTTTATATAAAGCAATTTTTTGAATGTGATTTTGAATTACGTTGTCAATATTTTTTATAAAAACAATATCGACATCCTGATTATTTAAATTATCAATCAAAGCACCATGACCTCCCGGTCTAAAAAACAATCGTCCATTTTCATCCCTAAAGGGTTTGTTTTCAAAATCCACTGCAAGAGTATCTGTATTCTTATTTTGATATGAATAACTGGTAGTAATAGATGTTCCAGATTGTTTTTCAATTGGGCTTTTTATAGCATCAATTATACTTTCAAATTGATTTTGATGAGCTTCAGAAACCGTGAAATGCAAATGGGAAACATTATTTGAACTCGAATAATAAGCACATTCATACAAATGTTCTTCCAAAGCCGTGGCAATATGGGTCTTGTATTTATGAAAAGGGAGCACTCCCTTAGGTTTATTTGAAAAACCAAAGAAATCCTTAGCTAAAAGCAACTTTATAAAATAATAGTTTTTATAATCCCTGCTGAGCGAATCAAAGTCCGGAAATTCATCTCTCAACTTTTCATAAATTGCTTCAAAAAACGGAAATTTTTCTAATCCCACTATAAAAATAGATAGTTCCGTATCTTTTTTCCGGTTTATATAAGCATTAATACTTTCATTTTCAATATCAAATTCACTCAAAAAAGCAATCAAGAATTTAAACATCCTGCTTGCCGCCCCAGATGCGGGAACAAATTTTTCCAATTTTAAATCTGTTTTGTTTTGATCAAAAAATGCCGCCTTTTCTTGAAAATCTTTTTCATGTAATTTTAAAATACCGTTAAATAAAGTTGCGGGTCCCACCAGATCACTTTTTATTATTCCGTTTCTAAAAAAAATCAATTGCTGTTTGATGTTTTCCAGCGGGATTTCATTTTCATAAATTTGCACAAAATCAACAGAAGAAAAACCCATTTTCTTAGCTTCTGTCAAATCATCGATTATTGAAATGGCTTTGTTTAAACGTAAATTCTTGTCTCCCGAAAGCGTTATAAATGGTTTTTTATTATCAATTAAAGATTGTTTAAAAACTGCAAATACTGATTCTCTTTTTTCAGGACTATCTCTTAAATCATCTTTTTCCCAAGGAACGTCAATATCCGTCAGGAAAAACAAATCGTATTCATGTTCACGAGCCGCTTCGCCTAATAGTGGATCACAATAGTTATAATACACTTCGGAGAATACCTTTGTCACCATCAAATTTGTATCACAAAAAAGATATTTATTAGCGATTAAAAGACTTTTATTTTCTAATTGGGTTTGACCATAGGCAATAGGCAACATGTCATCAACATCACAAATAAGTTGATTTTTATTCCATTTTTCTTGAAGATAATCTCGTGCGAACTCAGGAACCCATTCCGTATTATAATATTCGGCGAGTTGCTTTGCTAAAGTAGTTTTGCCTGTACTTTCAGGGCCAAAAAGAGCAATTTTTATAATTTCTGTAGTTCCATTTTTTGAGAACTGTTTAAGGTTTTCTTCCATTCTAAATAGCCGTAAACGGCAACAATTGTAAATACTAGATACTGAAAACTTGTAAAAGTAAACCCTTTTATAAAATACAATGGAATGGAAATAACATCACCAATAATCCAAAATATCCAATTTTCAATTTTCCTTTTAGCCATAAGCCACATTCCAATAAAAAAAATACCCGTTATGAAGGTATCAACATAAGCATACCAAGTGGTAAATTTATCAAAATAGTGATAAACTGAAACCACAAATGCGACCGTAAATATAAAAATAATTATTGCAATTCTTTTTTCATAACTAGAAATTATTGAAATTGGAAACTCTATGGTGTCTCCTTTTCTCCTTGTCCAATGATACCAACCATAAATACTCATTATAAAATAATAGCCATTGATCATCATATCACCCCATAAAGTCCATTTCCATAGTAAGTAAACATAGATAAATGTACTTACTAATCCTGTTGGAAAAACCAAAATATTATCTTTTTTTGCATACCAAACACTAAATAGCCCAAAAATTACTGCTACAATTTCCAGAACAATGTCGAATGTTGGGTAATCTCTATATTGAGAAAAAAAATATTCTATCATTTTATCCTTTAAATTATTGATTAAAAAAATTCATATCGTTTTCAAAAGCCGTTCCTATTACCACCAAATCAGCTCCTGCATTGTACGCCTTTTGAATTCCTTGCAAATTTACAATTCCGCCTCCAACAACTAATGGAATTTCAATGTTTTGAGCAACTTTTTTAATCATTTTAAGAGGGACCGCTTGTTTTGCACCACTTCCAGCTTCGAGATAAATCAATTTATTCCCGAGCATTTCACCTGCTTGGGCGGTTTGAATTACATAATCAATATCATTGCGATCCAATGGTTTGGTTTTACTAACGCGTCCAACTGCCGTTTCATTACCACTTTCGATTAAAATATAACCGGTTGAGATTACTTCTAAATCAGTTTGTTTCAAAATTGGAACCGCATTTACCTGATGTTCGATTAAATAGTCGGGATTTCTGCCTGAAATTAGCGACAAGAATAAAATCGCATCGGCTTTAGCTGAAATCTGGGATGGGTTTCCAGGAAAAAGAACGAGTGGTAAATTACAGTTTTGTTTAATCTGTACAATTAACTCCTCTAGAATATTAGTTGTAACCAGACTTCCACCAATAAAGATATGTGTTGCCGGCGAATGATTGATTTTTGAAATTAAAAGATCAAGGTTTTCCAAAACCACTTTATCCGGATCCAGAAGAATGGCCAACCTTTTTTTGTTTTCTAACTTGTCTTGGAGTAGTTGATTGTAAATCTTTTGCTTCATAATAGCGTAAAAGTAAAAGTTTTTTTGAAGTCTGAGAACTATTTTGAATCAATTATATTTGTTTACAATTCTTAACAAAAAAATAAATGCATTATGATAGCTACTGAATTATTGGAAAAATATGGCGCCATTAGAAAATCATATAAAAAAACAGAAACCATTTTTGAAGAAGGCAATTCAGCTGCACATTACTATCAAATACTTTCCGGAGAAGTAAAAATGAATAATTTTAACGATGATGGTCGTGAATTCATTCAAGGTTTTTTTTACCGAAAATCAAAGTTTTGGCGAGCCTCCTTTATTTTTAAATCGACCCTATCCCGCCAATGCAATAGCTGTTGAAGACACAGAGCTTCTCAGTATTTCAAAAGACGGCTTTATGAAATTACTGAATGAAAATCCATCAGAATCTACAAAGGTGATTGAAAATTTAGCACAACGTTTGCATTATAAATCGGTTATGGCGGCTGAGATTTCCACTCACGAACCAGAACATAGAGTCTTGCGATTAATTGATTATTCTATTGCTTATTTTAATTTCAAAGAAGATAAAAATGGATATCGAATTGATTTAACCCGGCAGCAAATTGGCGATTTAACCGGACTCCGTGTAGAAACTGTTATTCGAGCCATTAAATCATTAGAAAAAAAAGGAACTTTGAAAATCATTAACCGAAAAGCGTACCGTTAATTTTCGCTTTATGATTTAAGTCATAAAAAACTGGATGGAAGTGCAACTAAATTTGCTATATAAAATTCACATATTATGACACTCTATAAAAAAACATTCGAAAATTTTGAACAAAATTTTATTGGCTCTTCAACAATGGCAGTTATTGGACAAAGTTGTCTAGGTGCCGCTGCAGCAATGTTCATTCTTTCTAACGGCACCTCTATTTTACAAATGACACAATTAGCCATTATTGTTTTAATTTGTATGTTAGTGAACACTTCTATATTATCACAAATGAACCATAAATTAGTATTCAACCTCATCATTACAAGTGTACTTTGCAGTGCTTTGTTCATCTTTTTGAATAATATTGCATTATGAAAAAAACAATTGAAAATCGAGACGACTTGACCCTTCTCGTCCATTCTTTCTATGCTAAAATAAGAGCCGACAAAGAAATTGGTTTCTTTTTTAATGAAACTATCACTAATTGGGACGAACATTTAGAAAAGCTGACGGATTTTTGGGAAATGAATTTATTTGCGGTAAAGAAATACAACGGAAATCCCATTGCGGCTCATAACGAAGTGGACAAACATTTTGACCATCGGATTTCGCCTAATGAATTTGGTATTTGGCTGAACTTATGGTTTGAAACTTTAGACGAACTTTTTGAAGGTGAAAATGTCGAGATACTGAAACGAAGAGCTCGGAAAATGGGTACTTTCATTTATAGGAATATTTTTGAAAGCAGAAGTAAAGTATAAATGATTTAGTTTTTTGACTAAAAAATGAACCCTGAACACTACTTTTCGAAGACATAAACCAAGGTGAAATTTTGCTTTACCTGTTCGTCCCGAAAGCTTTCGGGGCTTGACTCTATTTCTTCAAAATGAATTTTAAAATCTTTGACCAGACTATCAAAGTGAAGTTCTGCAATAGTTTGTTTAACGTTTAATTCGAAATCATAGACATTAATATGATCTTTAAAACTGATTCCTTTTTCGTTTCGGATTTTGAAAATGGCTTCTTTGGCGCCCCAAATCACGGTCAATTTCCTGATGTATTCTTCCTTATTTTCAGTCTCGAAGCTTCGTGATAAGAATTGAAATTCTGAGTCACAGAATTTATCAGCGATGCGGATGATTTTGTCTCTTTGTAATTCGATGTCGATTCCTACGGTTTCTTCACTAATGATAATTGCCGAAAAATTATGGGAATGCGTTATGGAAATGTGTTTCTCTCCATGGAGATGCGGTTTGCCGAATTTATCATAATACAAATCTAAATCCGTATGGCCCGTTTCCTGCAATAACTTGCGCACACTGAGAAAGGCGCGTTGGTGCATTTCTGATTTCATTCCGTCGAGCCGGATGCGATTGCTATCGTTTAAGACCACTTGTTCTAATAATTCCGCATAGGATTCAGTTACTTTCCAAACGAGAATTTGGGCAGTAGCCCCGACGGTTCGGGAGAAATTTATGGTTTTGAAAAGCGGCATCGTGTTATAGTTTCGTTTTTTAGCCCCGATTGAAGTGGAAATCCTTTTTATTTTTTCTTTAAAAATAAAAAGATTGCAACAAAAAGCGGGAAATAGCTCCAGAAACTGAAACAAGTTCAGCTTAAAGAAATTATTTAGTTAATGTTCAAAAGATTAGCGAATTAAACAATTCATAAATCTTTTAGAAAACAGTAAAATTCTAAAGTTATTCCGTAAATTTGCAAAAAAATTTTACAATTACAAATATACTATAAATGAGTACTACAACTATGCCTTTTGTGGCTTTCAAAGTTAAAGACATTTCTCTAGCAGCTTGGGGAAGAAAAGAAATTGAACTAGCAGAAGCTGAAATGCCAGGTTTAATGGCGCTTCGTGCTGAATACAAAAACGAACAACCACTTGCTGGAGCTCGTATTGCAGGATGTTTGCACATGACAATCCAAACTGCGGTTTTGATTGAAACTTTAATCGCTCTTGGCGCTGAAGTGACTTGGAGTTCTTGTAACATTTTCTCTACTCAAGATCAAGCTGCTGCAGCGATTGCTGCTGCAGGAATTCAGGTTTATGCTTGGAAAGGTTTGAACGAAGTGGATTTTGACTGGTGTATTGAGCAAACATTATTCTTTGGTGAAGACAGAAAACCATTGAACATGATTCTTGATGACGGTGGAGATTTGACGAATATGGTTATTGACCGTTTCCCGGAATTGGTAGCTGGAATCAAAGGTTTGTCTGAAGAAACTACCACTGGTGTTCACAGATTATACGAAAGAGTAAAAGCTGGAACATTACCAATGCCTGCTATTAACGTAAATGACTCGGTTACTAAATCGAAATTTGATAACAAATACGGTTGCAAAGAATCGGCTGTTGATGCGGTACGTCGTGCAACTGACTTGATGCTTGCTGCAAAAAGAGTAATCGTTTGTGGGTACGGTGACGTAGGTAAAGGAACAGCTGCTTCTTTTAGAGGTGCTGGTTCTATTGTTACTGTTACTGAAATTGACCCAATTTGTGCGCTTCAAGCTGCAATGGACGGTTTTGAAGTAAAGAAATTAGATACCGTTATAGCTACTGCTGATATTATCATCACGACTACTGGAAATAAAGATATTGTTTTGGGTTCTCATTTCGAAAAAATGAAAGACAAAACTATCGTTTGTAACATTGGACATTTTGATAACGAAATTGATATGGCTTGGTTGAACACAAACCACGGTGCATCAAAAATTGAAATCAAACCACAAGTTGACAAATACACTATCGATGGAAAAGACATTCTTATCTTGGCTGAAGGTCGTTTAGTAAACCTTGGTTGTGCTACAGGTCACCCAAGTTTTGTAATGAGTAACTCATTTACTAACCAAACTCTAGCTCAAATCGAATTGTGGAAAAACAGCGCAGCATACAACAATGATGTATATATGTTACCTAAACACCTTGATGAAAAAGTAGCTATGTTACACTTAGCTAAATTAGGTGTAGAATTAGAGACTTTACGTGTTGATCAAGCTGATTATATTGGTGTTCCAGTTGAAGGCCCATTCAAACCAGAATATTACAGATACTAGATTTTAGATTGCTGATTAGCAATTTATGATTTCAGTTTTATATAAACCCTTGCAGCAATGTGAGGGTTTATTATTTTTGAGCGACTTCGTTGCGCGACATTTGTTTTTAGTTAAACCCACCTCACGGATTTATTTCCCGTTTATATATTAGCTAAAATCCAGATTTAATTTACTAATTATTACCCACTGACAAAACTTCGATTGGCATCATAATGAAAACACCGCTATTATTTACTAATAAACCAACAACGGAATCATTATGTTCTAAGTTTATGGTATATTTGAGTATATTATATAGTTTACTGTTAACTAAGTTTACTCAAAAACCATCTTTATAAAACCGAAGAAGAGAATAATTACAACCATAAAACTATGAATATTTATACCATTATTGCCCAACTTGTAATCGCATTGTCCGTAAGTTATGTTTGGATTTTTAGGCTTGACAACATCATTGTCGAATTTAAACAATACGGCCTATCTGATGTGACAAGAAACTTCGTAGGCGCCTCAAAAATAACTTTGGCAACCTTATTAATAACAGGAATATGGTTTCCTGAATTAGTATTTATCCCAGCACTTTTAATGGCTTTTTTAATGGCATGCGCACAATTTTTTCATTTTAAAGCAAAAAACCCTTGGACTAAACATTTCCCATCTTTATTCCTTCTGGCGTTATCCGTTTTTGTAGCGCTATTCGCTTCCAAATAATTAAAATATGAATTTCTTAAATGTACTTATTTTCTTTTCGGCAATCTCCTTTCTCATCTACGGAATCGCTTATTTTGTATCCACAAACATGAAAAATGAATTCAAACGCTTTGGCCTCGAAAAATTTGGAATATTAACCGCTGTTTTAGAATTGACAGGCGCTTTTGGTTTGTTTATAGGCATCCAGAGTTACACTGTTTTAGTTTTTGCATCAGGAGGTTTAGCTTTGTTGATGCTGCTGGGCGTGGGCGTAAGAATAAAGATGAAAGATTCTTTGTTAGTTTCCTTACCAGCCTTCTTCTACTTTTTACTGAACACTTATATTTTATATAAAACATTAGGATAAATCAATCAGAAGTTTAATTTTTTATTTGTAATCCGATAAAGTTTTATAAAAACAGTAATAACTCTACTTAAATGAATATACAAACCCATTTAGGCATCAAAAATCTGCAATCTAAACCCCAAACACAAGTCACAATATCAATTTTTATAATATTAAAAACAAAAAACCCGTTTCTTTCGAAACGGGTTTTCTAATAATTGAGAAAATCAATTATGCTTCAACTTCAAATGGAAGTATAGAAACGTATGATTTATTATCTCTTTTCTTTTGGAAGAAAACAACTCCATCTACTCTTGCGTGTAGTGTGTGATCTTTACTGATGTAAACATTTGCACCTGGATTATGTTTTGAACCTCTTTGTCTTACGATGATGTTCCCAGCAATAGCAGCTTGACCACCAAAAATCTTAACACCTAAACGTTTTGATTCTGATTCTCTACCATTCTTAGAACTACCGACACCTTTCTTGTGAGCCATGACGTATTAGTTTTATTTTGTTATTATTCTTGTGTATCTTCTTTTTTAGCTTTAGCTACTTTTTTCTTAGGAGCTTCTACTTCTTCTGTAGTTGTTGCTTCAACTGCTTCTTTTTTAGGAGCTGCTTTCTTAGCACCAATACCAGTAATACCTTCAATTACAATTTGAGTAAGATATTGTCTGTGACCGTTTCTCTTTTTGTATCCTTTTCTTCTTTTCTTTTTGAAAACGATAACTTTATCTCCTTTTAAGTGTTGTAACACTTTAGCTTCTACTGAAGCACCTTCTATAGCTGGGGCGCCTATTGTGATTGTACCGTTATCATCTAACAAATAAACTTTGTCGAAAGAAACTTTCGAACCTTCTTCATTTGCCAAACGGTGAACGTAAACCTTTAGGTCTTTGCTTACTTTGAACTGTTGCCCTGCTATCTCTACGATTGCATACATACTGAATTGTTTTAATAATTTTTAAGGTTGCAAATATACAATTAAATATTTATCCTGCAATCCCTCAAGCAAAAAAATACTTCGCCTATTTTAAACTTTGTTTTTCAACACTTTATATATTCGTAAACAGAATTTATCCAGCCAAATTTGTTAAAATTAACCGAAACTTTAAATCACCGGACAATCATGATTAAAAAAAGGTATTTTTGAAGTATAAATATTTTTCGTTTTTATCTATTGTAAATAGAAATGTATTAATCCGTATGAAAAAATTAATAATAATGTTAAGTACCGCACTTATGCTTGGAGGAATAGCTTCGGCTCAAAAAATAGCTTTCGAAGAATATGATTTAGATAATGGCATGCATGTCATATTACATAACGATCCATCGGCACCAGTTGTGGTGACTTCTGTAATGTATCATGTAGGTTCCAAAGATGAGACGCCGAACAGAACAGGATTTGCCCATTTTTTCGAACATCTTTTATTCGAAGGAACCGAAAACATTAAACGCGGCGAATGGTTCAAAATCGTTACTTCAAATGGCGGAATAAATAACGCCAATACTTCGGATGATCGCACCTATTATTATGAAGTATTTCCTTCTAACAATTTAGAACTGGCACTTTGGATGGAATCCGAAAGATTAATGCAACCGGTAATCAATAAAATTGGAGTTGACACTCAAAACGGGGTTATAAAGGAAGAAAAAAGAAGTCGTTATGACAATCAGCCTTATGGCAATATCATTGGAGCCGTAAAAGAAAATATGTTCAAGAACCATCCGTATCGCTGGACTACAATTGGCTCGATGGAACATTTAGACGCAGCAACTTTAGAAGAATTTCAGGCTTTTAATAAGAAGTTTTATATTCCAAACAACGCCGTTTTGGTAGTAGCAGGAGATTTCGAAAAAACAAACGCTAAAGAATGGATTCAGAAATATTTTGGATCAATCCCAAAAGGGAAGGAAATAAAAAAACAAACTTTTGCAGAAGAACCGATTACACAAACTATAAGAGCAACCTATGAGGATTCAAATATTAAGATTCCAATGGTTGTGGCTACTTACAGAACTCCTTCGATGAAAACGAGAGATGCAAGAGTATTGGATTTAATTTCGTCCTACTTGAGCGATGGAAAAAGCTCTAAATTATACAAGAAAATCGTTGATGAGAAAAAAATGGCTTTGCAAATAGATGCTGTTGGTTTTAGTCAGGAAGATTACGGCATGTACATTTTGTATGGTTTACCAATGGCAACGCACACTTCTGCCGATTTAATAAAAGAAATTGACGAGGAAATTGTAAAAATCCAGACTGAGTTGATTTCGGAGAAAGATTTTCAAAAATTGAAAAATACGTTTGACAATCGTTTTGTCAATAAGAATGGTTCGCTGGAAGGCATCGCCGAAAATTTAGCTACTTACTATTTGCTATATGGCGATATCAATTTGATTAATACCGAGATTGACTTATTGCATTCTATAACACGTGAGGAAATTAGAGATGTGGCCAACAAATATTTAAATCCAAATCAAAGACTTATTTTGGATTATGTTCCTTCAAAAGCGGAGGCTCGAAATTAAGATCTTTTCAATCATGAAAAAAACAACTATTCTATTATTCATTTTGTTCATAACAGGAATCATGCAGGCACAAAATCGTCCACAACCAAAACCTGGAGCTTCTCCAGTGGTAAATATAAAAAAACCGCAAACCTTTACTTTAGACAATGGTTTGAAAGTAATGATTGTAGAAAATCACAAATTACCCCGAGTAACTTTTAATCTTGCATTAGACAACGCTCCATTTGCAGAAGGCACTAAAAAAGGTGTCGATGAATTGTGCAACAACCTTATAGGAAACGGGAGTGTGAAAATTGCAAAAGATGCTTTCAACGAAGAAATTGATTTCTTGGGCGCCAATATCAACTTTAGTTCACAAGGCGCTTATGCCAGTTCCCTTTCTAAATATTCAGGAAGAATTTTGGAACTAATGGCTTACGGAGCCTTGCATCCAAAATTCACCCAAGAAGAATTCGACAAAGAAAAAGCTAAATTATTAGAAGGCCTAAAAGCGCAGGAAAAAAGCGTGCCTGCAATTGCTAACAGAGTGGTTGATGCGCTTGCCTTTGGAAAAAACCACCCTTCCGGTGAATACATGACCGAAGAAACACTTAAAAACGTAACGCTTGCTGATGTGGAATCCAATTATCAAAACTATTTTGTGCCCGAAAACGGCTATTTGGTAATTATTGGAGATATTAAATATAATGATGTTAAACCTATTGTTGAAAGACTTTTTGGTTCATGGAAAAAAAAACCCACACCAAAGTTTACCTATGCAGCTCCGCAAAATGTACCGTTTACCCAAATCAATTTTGTTGATGTCCCTAATGCCGTTCAATCAGAGATTTCGCTAGTGAATACCGTGAATTTAAAAATGAGCGATCCTGATTTTTTCCCAGCTGTAATTGCCACTTATATCCTTGGTGGAGATTTCAACAGTTACCTTAATATGAATTTAAGAGAAAAAAATGGCTGGACTTATGGTGCCAATGCAATCATCGGCTCTGGAAAATACGTTACAAAAATAAGATCATCCTCTGCTGTAAAAAGCACCGTTACCGATAGTGCCGTGGTAGAATTTATCAAAGAAATTAAAAAAATAAGAACCGAAAAAGTCTCGGCAGAAGTGCTTAAGAATGTAAAAGCCGGATACATCGGTCGGTTTGTAATGCAAGTGGAAAAGCCACAGGCAATTGCACGATACGCCTTAAACATAGAAACCGAGGATCTTCCTGCTGATTTCTATGAAAATTACATCAAAACCATAAACGCAGTAACGCCAGATGACATTCTTCGTGCTGCCAACACGTATTTCCTTTTAGATAATACCCGAATTATAATTGCCGGAAAAGGATCTGAAGTGATTCCTGGGTTGGAAAAACTAAACATTCCACTATTCTATTTTGACAATTACGGAAATCCTGTAGAAAAACCAGTCTATAAATAAAATCTATTTTTTATTTAAAAACCAACAAAGGCTATCTTTATAAGATAGCCTTTGTTTTTTACTAATCGCATCCCTGAAATCTGAATGCTAAAACTACTTTTTTGCCGATAAATAAACTCCAATCAAAATAATAAAAGCGCCAAAAAACTGAACTGGCGTCAACATTTCATTATCTAATAATCCCCAGAAAAAAGCGACTATCGGGATTAAATACGTCACCGAAGTAGCAAAAACCGGCGAGGACATTTGGATTAATTTAAAGAAAAGAATATTAGCGATTCCAGTTCCTACCACTCCTAATATCATGATAAACAAAACCGAATGCTTTACGGTCTCAACATGAATTACATCAAAAAAACCAGAGAAAATTAAAATAAGCAATGTTGGCAACAACAGAAATGCAAAATTCCCGGTAGTAATACTCAACGGGCTCAAATCATGCAAATATTTTTTTAATAAATTGACGTTTATGGCATAGCAAACAGAAGCGACTATAACTAAAATAGCGTAATAATAATTTTGCTCTGGATGATTTATGGCACCGTTAAAAACTAAAAGCATACTCCCTATAAGCCCTATAAAAACGCCCCAAACCTGACTTCTTTTGAAATGTATCCCAAAAGCCATCGCTCCCAAAATCAACGTATTTAATGGCGTCAAGGAATTAAGAATCGCAGTTATGGAACTGTCAATTTCAGTTTCGGCAATAGCAAAAAGATACGCAGGAGTAAATGTCCCAAACAACGAAGTGAGTGCAATATATTTCCATTTTTCCTTTGGGATTTTTGTTAAACTTTTAAAACCTATCAATAACAAAAAAACCGCTGCAAACAGGATTCGCAAAGAACCTAATTGCAAAGCAGTTAAACCAACTAATCCCTTTTTTATTAAAATAAATGAACTTCCCCAAATCAAGGCAAGAATCATCAAGTAAACCCATTTCAATTGTCTTGCATTCATAAATCTAATTTTGCCCCAAAATTGTAATAATTTTATGAAATAGGACTTCTTTTTTTCATTAATTTTGCAACTGATAATTAGACCTTTAATTTAAATCTCATAAAAATGAATTTCACAAAATCAATAGCAGCGATAGCCCTTGCAGGTCTTTTATTTGTAAGTTGCAAAAAAAACACGGAAGAAACTGCTCCAACTGTAACAGCTTCGACAGAGACTACTGTTCCGAAAGTTAAAAAAGAAATTGCAGCCGCTAATTTGCAAACAGCCAGTTTCAAAGTAGACGGAATGACTTGTGCAATTGGGTGTGCCAAAACAATAGAAAGTGAATTATCTGAACTGGATGGTGTACAAAAAGCCACCGTAGATTTTGATAAAAAACTGGCCACTGTAACTTTTGACAAAACTGTTCAAAATCCTGAAAGCCTGACCAAAGTTGTCGAAGCAACCGCTGACGGTAAAACATATAAAGTTTCGGATATGAAGTCGTAATTAGACTTATTCAATTTTCATAAAAAAAGCATTCGTTACTGGCGAATGCTTTTTTTATTGAACCATCTCAGAAATTAAAGGCCATTTAACGACGGTATAATAATATTTGTTCTTAAATGCCTTATATGGTTATTTTTTTATTAAAATTTTTCCTGAAAATCATTTCCACTTCAAGGTTTCCATAAGTCTTTGCATATCATTTTTGACATAACTCGCTGCTGGCATGATAGAATCAAAATTAGGTTTCGCATAGAAATAAATAGAGCCGGTTACAAAATGTTTAATACTATCCGTTGCATAAAACTGTGAGTTAGTGGCTGCGTTTCCATCGACCTGATAAAACATGCCAAATACCTTTTTTTGAGGATTTAAATACGGCTGTTCCAATATATCATCTGCTTTTATAACGTGCTCATATGTGAGTTTTTGAGCATCCCGCAACAATTTATTAATATTATCATTCACTGGTTTATAAGTCAGATAAATAGTGGCTTTCATTTTTGGATACGTAATGGTAAATCCGCAATCTTTCTCCCCTTTGATAACAGCTTCCGAATTCATTTCGAAAGCAAAAGGACATTCATTTTCGAAATTTACATATTTTGCTTCCGGATAATCCAATCGTAAATAACTGGATGGCTTAGGCATAACATCGTCTTTGCAACTGAAACTCAAGAATGACATTAACACCAATACTACGAAAGCAATTGTTTTTTTAAACATTTTTATTCTAAATTTATTTAATCTTTTTTCAAAAGAAGCAAATTCCGCTGATTATTCGATTGTTACTTTTATTTGTTTAATTCGTTTTTTATCTACCGCCTCTACCGTAAACTGGCAGTTTTCAAATGCGACTTTCTGATCTTTTTTAGGAAAATTCCCTAAAATCTCAAGTATAAATCCAGCCAATGTTTCGGCTTCTCCTTTTTTAATTTCAAATAATTCTTCATTTACATCAATAATTCTATAGAAATCTTTGAGATTTATTTTTCCTTCAAAAAGATAATTTTTATCATCAATTTGAGAAAAAATGATATTATCATCATCAAATTCGTCACTGATATCACCAACGATTTCTTCGATTACATCTTCCAAAGAGACTAAACCAGAAGTTCCTCCATATTCATCAACTACAATGGCCAAATGACTTTTCATACTTTGAAAATCTTTCAGCAAATTGTCTAATTTTTTATTTTCAGGAACAAAAAACGGCTCTCTTACTAATGACTTCCAATCAAATTCACTGGTGTTTATATGTGGAAGCAAATCTTTCACAAACAAAACGCCTTCTATCTGATCTATATTGTCTCGGTAAACCGGAATTCTGGAATACCCTTTTTCTATAATTTTTGGACAAATAACTGAAAAAGATTCGTCTATTTCTAAAGCAAAAATATCAATCCTGGGACTCATCACCTGTTTCGTATCGGTATTCCCAAAACTTACAATTCCCTCTAATATTTTTTGTTCATCTGAAGTTGTTTCATCCGAATCTGTCAGCTCCAGTGCCTGTGACAATTGATTTACAGAAAAATTTGTCTTTTGTTTTCCCAATTTATTATGTAAATAAATAGTAATTTTGCGCATCGGCAAACTTATTGGCGAAAGCAATTTATCTAGTACTGCAACAGGATAAACGATCAACTTGGCAAACTTAATGTTGTTTCTGCTGGCATAAACTTTGGGCAAAACCTCTCCAAACAACAACAATAGAAAAGTAACTACAATTACTTCGAGAATAAATTTTAAAATAGGGGAAGTGACAGCAGCAAACAGATCTTTACCAACAAATGAAAATAAGATTACAACTCCAATGTTGATGAAATTGTTAGCGACCAGAAGTGTAGCTAAAAGCTTTTTGGGTTTTTCTAAAAGTTCTGAGATAATTTTCCCTTTTGAAACATTCTCTAGCAACGTTTCGTCAATGTCTTTTTGCGACAATGAAAACAAAGCCACTTCAGCTCCTGAAACAATTGCAGAACAAAAAAGTAAGGCAAATATGCCAACAAAACCAAACACCAAGTCAGTGTCTATGGCGTAGGCAAAAAATAAACTGGGCTCTGGGTCCAAATTAAAAAAGATTAGTTAAACATCAAAACGGCAAATCATTAACTGGTAAACCGCTGTTTTGCGCGTCAAAGTTAGTGTTTTTTACGGATTCTGGATTTTGAATTTGTTTGTTGTTCTCGTTATCCTTTTTTGTGGATAAAAAAGTAAATTCAGTTACTTGAATTTCAGTTGTGTATTTAGTCGAGCCGTCTTCCGCTTGCCATTGACGCGATTTCAATCGGCCTTCTACATAAATTTTATCCCCTTTCGAAAGGTACTTTTCACAAAGTTCGGCCGCTTTATTGCGCACAACCAAATTGTGCCACTCTGTAGAAGTGATTTTTTCGTTGGTCGTTTTATTAATGTAAACTTCATTTGTTGCCAATTGAAATCTACCGATACAATTTCCGCCATCAAAATAATGCATTTTGACATCATCACCAAGATGACCTATCAACATAACCTTATTCAATGTTCCGTTCATAATAGTAGAATTGTATTTCAATCAAAGATACATTTTTTTAGAAACTTTATAAATCCTTTTCAATAAAATTATGAATCACAATTGGGAAAGGGAATGTTCTTAAAGTCACAACATCAATTCCGTTTTCAATTGTTCCTTTTATATTCACTTTCCAGAACTTGATATGCAGGTGTTGGTGCGATAATTTATGAATGATGCTCTTTTCGTTACATTCCATTATACTGATAATTCCATTATTAGTGAAAAATTCTTTTTGAATGCGTTCCGTAATACAATCAAAGTCTTCCACTTTTTCGGTTTCTATCAAAGGGAATTCGTATAGATTATGCCAAATCCCTTTATCAGTTCGCTTTTGAATTACAGTATTTCCCTGTTCATCATTGACAACCAAATAATTAAAAAAGCGATTTCTTACTTTCAGTTTCTTAGACTTTACCGGCAATCGGTCCACTTTGTTTTTTTGTAAAGCGGCGCAACTTTCGTTAAAAACGCAAATGCCACAATTAGGACTTTTTGGAACGCATTGCAAAGCACCAAACTCCATGATGGCTTGATTAAAAATAGCCGGATTGTCTTTTGGCATTAATTCAAAAGCTAGAGCAGCAAATTCCTTTTTGGCGGAAGCCGCAGCAATATCCGTTTCAATATCAAAATAACGTGATAAAACCCGGAATACATTTCCATCAACAACAGGGACTACTTCATTATACGAAAAAGAAGCAATTGCAGCAGCGGTATATTCTCCAATTCCTTTCAGTTTCAACAAGTCCTTATAAGTCCCCGGAAAAACTCCTGATAATTCATCCGCTACATGCTGAGCCGTTTTATGCAAATTTCGGGCACGAGAATAATATCCCAAACCTTGCCAAAGTTTTAAAACTTGTTCTTCGTCGGCTTTCGCCAAATCAAAAACAGTAGGAAACACCGTTGTAAAAGACAGAAAATAAGGCATCCCTTGGGCGACTCTTGTTTGTTGCAACATAATTTCCGAGAGCCAAATAGGGTAAGGATTATTCGTATTTCGCCAAGGCAAATCGCGCTTGTTACGTAAATACCATTGTATTAACAAGTTAGAAAAAGTCATGTTTTAATTATTTGTTAGCAAAAGTAAAAGTTTATGTTATTAAAATTTAATGAATTAGCTTGAATAATTGTTTTTTAAATTCCTATATTTGCAAACTCAAAAAAATAGTACAACATAATAAATAGGAAAGAAAATGACGAAAGCAGATATCGTAGCAAAAATTTCAGAAAAATTAGGTCTTGAAAAAGGAGATGTGCAAGCAACTGTAGAGACTTTTATGAATGAAGTAAAAAATTCATTAGAAACTGGAGACAATGTTTATTTAAGAGGTTTTGGAAGCTTTATCGTAAAAACTAGAGCGGAAAAAACAGGTAGAAATATCTCTAAAAATACAACAATAAAAATTCCTGCACATAATATTCCAGCCTTCAAACCTGCAAAAGTTTTTGTTGAAGGAGTAAAAATAAATAACGAAGCAAAATAATATAATTAATTAATCATAAAATCTTCAAGATATGCCAAGCGGTAAAAAAAGAAAGAGACATAAGGTAGCAACTCACAAACGTAAAAAAAGAGCGAGAGCTAACCGTCACAAAAAGAAAAAGTAGTTTTAAACTACTTTTTTCTTTTTAAACGTTCATTGAAATTGAGATTTAAGATAGTAGATTACCAATTTAAGATTGCAGATTTGAAAAATCTAAAATTAAGAATCAAAACTCAGAAATCTAAAATCTCCCCGGGTTCAATACCTGTTAAAATATTGTTTAATCCATTTGTTCGTCTTGGCGAATAGATAAAAAATTTACAGTGTGAATAAAGAATTAATCATTAGATCTAGTTCTGAAGCCGTAGATTTTGCCTTATTAAAAGATGGAAAACTAATTGAATTACACAAAGAAGAAGAAAAAAGCAACTTCCAAGTAGGTGATATTTTTATTGCCAAAATAAGGAAACCTGTTGCCGGACTTAATGCTGCTTTTGTAAATGTAGGCTTCGAAAAAGATGCTTTTTTACATTATCACGATTTAGGTCCTAATCTATCTTCCCAACTGAAATTCATAAAACTTGTAAGCGCAGGTAAATTAAAAGATTTCTCCCTAAAAAACTTTCAGTTTGAAAAAGAGATAGATAAAGACGGTACTATTACTGATGTAATAAGTGCCAATCAATCTATTTTAGTACAAGTCGTCAAAGAACCAATATCTACAAAAGGACCAAGAATTAGCGCTGAGCTTTCTCTTGCCGGAAGATTTATAGTTTTAGTTCCGTTTTCTGACCGCGTTTCTATTTCTCAAAAAATAGAAGACAAAAAGGAAAAAGAACGCTTGAAACGATTAGTACAATCCATCAAACCAAAAGGATTTGGTGTTATTGTTCGCACAGTAGCCGAAGGCAAAAATACAGCCGAATTAGAAAAAGATTTGCAGAACCTGCTTAGCAGATGGACTGCAATGTGTAAAAAATTACCAACTGCTCATCATCCGTCCAAAGTATTGGGAGAACTCAACAGAGCCTCTTCCATATTAAGAGACGTATTTAATGATACCTTTAGTGGTATTCAAATTGATGATGAAGAGTTGTTCAACCAAACGAAGGATTATTTGCAAGAAATTGCTCCTTCAAAACAATCAATTGTTAAGTTTTATCAATCAAACGATACGCCTATTTTTGAGAAATACAACATAGAGAGACAGATCAAGACTTCTTTTGGAAAAACAGTATCCATGAGTAAAGGGGCTTATCTTATTATCGAACATACTGAAGCTTTGCACGTTATAGACGTAAACAGCGGAAATCGTTCTAATAAGGCTACCAACCAGGAAGATACAGCCATGGAAGTGAATATGATTGCTGCTGCTGAAATTGCAAGACAATTGCGTCTTCGTGATATGGGCGGTATCATTGTAGTTGATTTTATCGATATGTCTAATCCAGAAAATCGTAAAGTTTTGTTCGAATTCCTACGGGAAGAAATGAGCGATGATAAAGCAAAACATAAAATCTTACCTCCGAGTAAATTTGGATTAGTCCAAATTACAAGACAAAGAGTAAGACCAGAAGTAAACATTAAAACTAGAGAAGAAGATCCAAACAATGAAAATGGAGAAATAGAAGCTCCAATATTAATCATTGATAAAATTGCTTCCGATTTAGAAACAGTTTTAAAAAATCACAAAGAAGTAGTACTTAATGTACATCCATTTGTGGCCGCATACCTTACCAAAGGTTTTCCATCATTACGTTCAAAATGGTTTCTTGAACATAAAAAGTGGGTGAAAATCATACCTCGTGACGCTTACACGTATTTAGAATATCATTTCTACGATAAAAAAGAAAATGTTATTATAGAATAGATTCTGAAATAAATTCAAAATAAAAAACCGCCTTTCGTGAGATTGGCGGTTTTTTTATGTCTTTTTTTTTTAAAAGCCATTTAGGTTCGCCGAATCTTTGATGTCTTGCTCGGTTTATATAGCCCTTGATTCATAGAGGCAATCATATCCTACGTAACATTCGTTTTACGATTTGATTTTATTTTTATAATATTTAATATCTATTAAGAATACAGTAACCGATTAATTTTGTAAAAATATTTCTTTTGAAAATGGATACACTTTTAACCTTACTATATAAAAACAGTCTGTTTTATAAAATTAATTTGCTGTTGACAATAACTATTGCTGTTTTTTTGTGCGTTCTTTCAAGAACTGAAGGCTTTATTTTTTTGAATAGTTTTCACACAAAAAACCTGAAAATCTTCTTTCAGAACATCACTTTTTTGGGAGATGGTATGTTCACTTTTTTAGTTAGTTTAGTAATCCTTGTTTTTTTTAAAAAGCATAAAAAACTGGCTTTACTTTTAGTACTGGCTTATTTAGTCTCCGGTATATTTTCTCAAATTTTCAAAACAATTATTACTGCACCTAGGCCAAGTGTGTATTTTGCAGTCCATAAATATAAATTTTATTTAGATACGTTTGTGAACAGTAGAGTTGGATTTCGCAGTTTTCCTTCTGGCCATTCCGCTTCCGCTTTTGCAATGGCCACAATTTTTTCTACTTATTTTACAAGTAAACGCGTTAGTGTATTTTCATTGGGTTTTGGACTTTTAATAGGATATTCCAGAATATATTTAGCTCATCATTTTTTAATAGATGTATTGGGAGGAGCTATAATAGGGATTCTGTTTGCGTCTTTATCTATAGTTTGGTACGAAGCCATTAGTTTAAAAATCATCAAAACAGTTATTAAACAAAGTCGTTTAATACTAAAACCTTGGGGTACTACTTTTCCGAACTCTTCAATAACCAACGGGTAAATGGATTTCATTATATTTATAAAATTTGGATTGGTAGGCTTCACCGGTCTTGCAATCGATTTCTGCATAACTTGGTTTTGTAAAGAAAAATTACGACTAAATAAATATGTCGCTAACTCGTTAGGATTTTCATTTGCAGTTGTAAACAATTATATTCTCAACAGATATTTTACTTTTCACAATAACGACAGTCATGTTGTATCTCAGTTTTTTAGTTTTTTAATTATTTCAGTTATAGGTCTTACATTAAACACAATTTTGCTCTATTTGCTTCAAAAAAACACCAAAATCAATTTTTATGTATGCAAAGTAATCGTTACTATTATTGTGGTTATATGGAATTTCACCGCCAACACACTGTATACCTTTAAATTATAATGACAGAAAAGCACAAGCTATTTTTACTGATACTTATCGCCACTTTAGTTAGGGGGATTATTGCAATTACAACAGGACTGGGCAACGATGAAGTTTATTACCTTACTTATGCCCAACATTTACAATGGAATTATTTCGACCATCCACCCATGGTTGCCTTACTTATCAGATTAACAACACTCAATTTGTTTTTCACAAACGAACTTTTCATCCGTTTAGGTTCTATTATTTTAGCAGGAATTAACACCTATTTGATTTATACTATTTGCAAAAATATAAAGAATGAAAAAGCAGGTTTTATCGCTGCTTTATTGTTTACTGGTTCTTTTTATTCGAGTATAATTGCAGGTGTTTTTATTATGCCTGATTCCCCACAATTATTTTTTTGGATGATCTGTGTTTCTTTACTTATAAAAATTGTATCAGCTACCAAAACTGATACCCATCTAAATTATAATATTTTACTTTTTGGACTAGTTACTGGCTTGTGTATTATGAGTAAAATACATGGTATATTTTTATGGTTCGGCTTTGCATTGTATATTTTATGCTATAAAAGGACTCTGCTGGCAAATGGATACCTCTATCTTGCGGTATTAATCACTATACTAATTATTTCACCCGTATTAATCTGGAATATTAATAATCATTTCATTACCTATACTTTTCACAGTAATAGAGTTTCCATTAATAGCGGTATTAATTCCAGTAGTTTTTTTAGAGAATTTTTTGGAGGTATTTTTTATAATAACCCGATTAATTATTTTTTGTTTATTGTATCAATAATTGCACTTTGGAAAAACAAACTCGATATCGCAGCGCCAATCAAAAGAGTACTTCTTTTATTAAGTATTCCATTAATTTTCTTGCTGCTTTTTATGTCATTGTTCAGAGATACGCTTCCACATTGGTCCGGACCGGCCTTTATAGCATTGATGATTCTCACCGCTTGTTACATTGCTGATGAAGTACAAACTTTAAAAAATAAAAATCTAAGATTAAATAAATTAGCCATTTCTTCTTGTATTTTCATATTGATAATAACAATTTCTGGAATTCTGTTAATTAATTACTTTCCCGGCACCATTGGAAATAAAAAAGAAGAATCGTTTGGTAAAGGTGATGTAACATTAGACATGTACGATTGGAATTTCTTCAAAAATGAGTTTCAAAAAACATATAAAAAAGAGATTGAATCTGGAAAAACGACTACAACTTTTATCATTAACAACAAGTGGTTTCCTGGTGCACATATCGATAATTATATTGCACAACCGTTGCATTTAGATTTCATTGCTGTCGGTAAATTAGAGGATATTCATACCTATGAATGGTTAAACAAATACAGAAAGAAACTAAAATATGGTGATGACGCCTACTTTATTACAGTATCCAATAATTTTAGCGATCCGAGTGAGCCATACAAAATAATGTTCGAAAAAATTAACACGCCAGTAGTCATCCGACAATTCAGGAATAAAAAGCATGTTAGAAATATGCTGGTTTATTTGCTTGAAGGATATAAAGTAAAATAACCGTTATTCTATATAATTATTTCCTTCTCTCCACAAAAAATCTTTTCATCAGCTCTGCAGCTTGCTCAGCTAAAACTCCAGAAACAACAGTGGTTTTAGGATGCAGTTGCGTCCCCATTTTTGTAAAACCTCGATTTTCATCGGTTGCACCAAAAACAATTTTCGAAATCTGACTCCAATACAAAGCGCCGGCACACATTTGGCAAGGTTCTAATGTCACATAAAGTGTGCACCCAATTAAATATTTGCCCCCGAGATAATTCGCAGCAGCTGTAATAGCCTGCATTTCGGCATGAGCCGTTACATCGTTGAGTAATTCGGTTAAATTATGACTTCGGGCTATCACTTTATTAGCAACGACAATAATGGCGCCAACAGGAATTTCGGCTTTATCAAAAGCCATTTCGGCTTCTTGCAACGCTTTTTTCATAAAATATTCGTCGGTGAAAGGATTTATCATAGTTACAAAAATAAGAATTCAATTCGTACATTTGCTTTATGTCAGATAATTTACTTTCAAACATAAATAACCCAACCGATTTACGGGTACTCGACGAAGCCCAACTTCCTCAAGTTGCTCAGGAATTACGTGAATTCATCATCGATATTGTCTCAGTAAAAGAAGGTCATCTCGGCGCGAGCCTTGGCGTTGTAGAACTCACTATCGCTTTGCATTATGTTTTTGATACACCAACCGATTTATTGATTTGGGACGTAGGCCACCAAGCCTACGGACATAAAATACTGACGGGTAGAAGAGAACATTTCCATACCAATCGGCAATTGGGTGGCATTTCGGGTTTTCCAAAAAGAAGTGAGAGCAGTTACGATGCTTTTGGCGTAGGCCACTCCTCTACTTCTATTTCGGCAGCTCTTGGAATGGCAATTGCATCCAATTTGAAAGGCGACTTCAACAAACAACACATTGCCGTGATTGGAGATGCATCCATCGCATCAGGAATGGCTTTTGAAGGCTTAAATCACGCCGGAGTTACTGATGCTAATTTATTAGTGATCCTCAATGACAACGCTATTGGAATCGACCCCAGTGTAGGCGCTTTGAAACAATACCTCACTGCCGTAAAAGAAGGAAAGAATCCAAGACAAAACAACATGATTAAGTCTTTGAATTTTAATTATTCCGGACCAATAGACGGTCATGATATTTTCGCGGTAATCAAGGAATTAAAGCGATTACAGAAAATAAAAGGTCCAAAATTCCTCCATATCACTACCACCAAGGGAAAAGGATTGCAACAAGCAGAAGAGAATCAGGTGAAATACCATGCCCCTGGAAAATTTGATGCTAATACAGGTGAAATCCACATAAAATCAGAAGAAAATTTACCCCCAAAATACCAAGATGTATTTGGCTTGACGTTATTGGATTTAGCTAAAAAGAACGAAAAAATCATTGGAATTACCCCTGCAATGCCCTCCGGAAGTTCATTGAAATTTATGATGAACGCTTTTCCAAAACGTGCTTTTGATGTAGGAATTGCCGAGCAACATGCAGTAACTCTCGCAGCCGGAATGGCGACGCAAGGCATGGTGGTTTTCTGCAATATCTATTCTACTTTTTTACAAAGAGGCTACGATCAGGTTATTCACGATGTGGCTATACAGAATTTACCGGTAATTTTTTGTTTGGACAGAGCTGGTTTAGTGGGTGAAGACGGCGCAACGCATCATGGCGTTTTCGATTTGGCTTTTTTACGATGCATTCCCAATATGATTGTTTATGCTCCAATGAACGAAATAGCGCTACAAAATATTCTCTATACGGCACAGTTGGGCTTGAATAATCCAATAGCAATTCGTTATCCGAGAGGTCGGGGCGTCATTGAAGATTGGCAAAAGCAACATCTGGGCACGTATAAAAAAATAGAAATTGGAAAAAGTATTTGTATTAAAAATGGTTCGAAAGTAGCCGTTTTATCCAATGGAACAATTGGCAATACTGTTACTTTGGCCTTAGCCAAAATGAAAGATGCAACAATCATTGCCCATTACGATTTTCCTTTTGTTAAACCATTAGACAATAATCAATTACACTCCATTTTTACTGAATTTAAAACTATAATTACAATTGAAGATGGCGTTATAAAAGGCGGCTTTGGAAGTGCAATTCTCGAGTTTGCATCCGAGAATAGTTATACTTCAAAAATAACTGTTCTTGGGATTCCCGATGAATTTATAGAACAGGGTACCGTTACCGAACAACAACAATATTGTAAAATTGACGTTAAAAGTCTTGAAATACTTTTTTCGAGTTATTAAAATAATTATTTTGCGCCCTTAAATTTATACGATTTTATGAAATTACTATCCTACGCTTTACTCTTGTTTACGCTAACAATTTCTATAAATAGTTTTTCTCAAGAGACAGCAACAACTCCTATAATAGGGGGACTTATACCTACAACAACACTTGTAAAAGTAACTACTTACGAACCTTTGACAGTGGCATTAAAAATACACCCGCCGACCCCTATATATACGGTATCACCTTGGACAAAAAAAAATAGCTTAGGTTTCTACCTCTCAGAAATTGCTTTTGTTAATTGGAGTGCTGGTGGAACAAGCTCCATATCAGGATTGGTTAAAGGAGATTTCACAAGAGTATATGCCAAAAAAAATCGCAAATGGGTAAACGAACTTGTTATTCGATATGGTTTAAACAAACAAGATGGAATCGAAGTAAGAAAAACGGAAGATGCCATCCGATTTAATTCCTCCTTTGGGTATCGAAATGACACCCTTTCAAATTGGTATCACACCGCAAAATTTAATTTTAACTCCCAGTTTTCAAATGGTTATTCGTATCCAAATAAAGAAATTGCCAAATCAAAACCTTTAGCGCCAGCATATGCATTTATGGGGATGGGAGCTGAAAACAGCAGTAAAGATAAAAATAGAATATTCTATATTTCCCCTTTTACTTTTAAAACCACATTGGTTTTAGATCAAAAATTAGCCAATCAAGGTGCCTTTGGTGTTGAAAAAGCAACTTATGACAGTGCTGGGCTTCTAATTTCTGAAGGTAAAATGTCAAAAACTGAACTTGGTTTTTTAGTGACTAGCTCTTATAAAAAAGAAATTGCCAAAAATATTAATATAGAAAACCGCTTAAGTTTATACTCTGATTACATTAATAATTTTGGCAATGTTGATGTTGATTGCGATTTAACATTAGACTTAGTTGTAAACCAATATGTAAAAGCAAATATAGGAACCCGAATAGTCTATGATGATGATATAAAAACAAAAAAAGAAATTGATGGCAAACAAATTACCGAAGGTCCAAAAACACAACTAAAACAACTTTTAGGTGTGGGAATAGTATATGCTTTCTAAAACAATTAAGCTTTTTTTCTTCCATTAATAGTTTCAAATAATTCGAGCGCATTCCCATCAGTCAGCAGCGATACATAATGACAAATATGAAGTAATCTTCCATAAAGATTTTCCTTTTCTAAATGATGTTTCTCTGGCAACATTTTCATAATGAGAGCATCATAATTTGATGCTTCTCCGTTGAATTTATTATTGAAAGCGGTTATGAATTTATCCAATAAAGTTTGTATAATTTGATATCCGACGATTTCTTTCTCGATGACTTCACGGCTTTGGTAAATGTTTTTAACGCTGATTTTAATGATATCATCCATCTGCGCTTTGTACTTACTTTTATCCATTATAGCATACGGAAATTTACCATCCAAAATTAAGGCTTCATTTTCGATAAAAACTTTCACTGCATCATTAATTAAACTACCGATTGCCAAAGCACGCAAATAACTTATTCGGTCTTCTTTGGTTTCTAAAGTCTTGTATTTAGATGTATCGATGCTGTCTTTTACCAATTTTATCAAATATTCCAAGGCAAAATCCTCCGAAACTAACCCTAAATTGATTCCGTCTTCAAAATCGATTATGGTATAACAAATATCATCCGCTGCTTCGACTAAATAAGCCAAAGGATGTCTCTCGAAACCTATATTATCTCCCGATTTATTTGGAATCAAACCCATATCAGTAGCCACATCTTGGAAAAAGGCTTTGTCAGTTTGAAAAAAACCATATTTTTTATCGGCAATAGCTGCGGTTGGTTTTTTCGGCAAACTTTCTTTTGGATATTTCATAAAAGCACCAAGAGTCGCATAGGAAATTCGAAGCCCCCCTTCAATTCCGGGACGACCTGCTGTCAGTACTGAAAATCCATTCGCATTTCCTTCAAAATCAATTAAATCCTGCCATTCTTTGGGAGTAAGCTGGTCTTTGTATTGCTGCCCTTTCCCAATAGAAAAATACTCTCCAATTGCTTTTTCACCAGAATGGCCAAAAGGCGGATTCCCAATATCATGAGCCAATGATGCTGCGGCAACTATAGCACCAAAATCATTCATGTGATAGCCGTGAACCTCTTTTAAATGCGGGTATTTTTCTATGATTTTCTTACCAACCAATCGACCTAAAGAACGTCCCACAACCGAAACTTCCAAACTATGTGTCAATCGGGTATGCACAAAATCAGTTTTTGATAAGGGAATAACCTGTGTTTTATCCTGTAAACTTCTAAAAGCGGACGAAAAGATTATACGATCATAATCAACCTCAAAACCCAAACGGGTATCGTCTTGTTCTACACGCAATCTTTTGCCCTTGTCGCCTTGTCTTCTTAGTGATAAAAGTTGTTCCCAGTTCATTATGATTTATAATTTCAGATTAACGAATTTTGATCTCCGATTTAAAAGAACCAAAAATACATTTTATTTTAAGATTTTACCCCGCAATTAAAATTCTCTTAAAACAAAAATTCCAATACAATGATTTTGCGTTGTTAAATAGCCAATGCCGTACTGTGCTTGATTTCTCCCATCACAAAAACACTTTGCGTATTCCCGATATTTTCGATAGTGGATAGTTTATTCATCACAAAATCTTGATAACTGGACATATCTTCCACCAGAATTTTCAACATGAAATCATAATCTCCTGCAATGTTGTAGCATTCGATAATTTCAGGAAGGGCTACGATATCTTTTACAAAATTACTCCCCACATTTTTGGCGTGTTCTTTTAGCCGAACATTACAAAATACGGTCATCCCAAGATTCAATTTTTTCTTATCCAATAAAGCAACATATTTCATAATATAGCCGTCCCGTTCCAATCTTTTTATCCGTTCATAGACTGGTGTAACCGTCAAAAATAATTTACTTGCTAGCTCTTTAGTATTGATATTGGAGTTTTCCTGCAGGTGTTTTAAAATTTGCAAATCAATGTTGTCGATATTTCCCATAGTACTTTTTACTGTTAAAAATCATTTTCAAAGTTTCATTCCGAACTAAAACCTACATTATATCCATATAACACTTTTATTCACTGAAACAATGCGCTAATTTAAGTTTAAATATCCAATACAATAACTTTGCATAGTAAAAAATACTGTAAAAAATGAAAACAAACAATCTAGGTTATCCAAGAATTGGCAGCAACAGAGAATTAAAAAAAGCCTGTGAATCGTATTGGGCAGGAAAAATTTCCATAGCAGAACTTTTAACTATAGGCGCAACTATCCGCAAAGAAAACTGGCAATTACAAGCCGAGGCTGGAATCGATTTAATCCCTTCCAATGACTTTTCCTTTTATGATCAAGTATTGGATTTATCACTTACATTGGGTGTTATTCCAAAACGGTATCAAGAGTTAGCCAAAACAAACTCCATTATCGATTTGTATTTTGCCATGGCAAGAGGTTCACAAAAAGACGGAGAAGATGTGGTTGCCATGGAAATGACAAAATGGTTTGATACCAATTACCATTACATTGTACCGGAATTTACAAAAGATCAAGAATTTAAATTATTCTCCGAAAAAATAATCGACGAGTTCAAAGAAGCCAATACTTTAGGAATCGCAACAAAACCAGTTCTAATAGGACCCGTTTCTTATTTACTTCTTGGAAAAGAAAAGGAAGAAGGTTTCCATAGAATAGACCTTATTGATAAATTACTTCCGGTATATTTTAAAATTCTTAAAAAATTAGAAGACGAAAACATTGAATGGATTCAATTTGACGAACCATTTTTAGCCTTGAATCTAACTGATAAAGAAAGAAGCGCTATCACGTATGTGTATACCGAAATCAACAAACGCTTCCCTAAAATCAAATTAATTCTTGCTAATTATTTTGATTGCTTTGGTGAAAATCTAGAAACTGTTCTTGCGTTACCTGTTCACACTTTACATTTGGATTTGGTGCGTTGTCATTCGCAGTTGGATGATATTTTAGAATCCGGACAATTATCAGACAACGTAAATCTTTCCCTTGGCGTTGTCGATGGAAGGAACATTTGGAAAAATGATTTCAAAAAATCGGTAGCCCTTATCAAAAAAGCAACGGACGCACTTGGCGAAAACAGAATACTAATTGCACCATCGTGTTCCCTTATTCACTCGCCATGTGATTTGGAACTAGAAACCAACAACACAACATTAACTCCTGAAATCAAACAATGGCTGGCTTTCGCCAAACAAAAAATCGATGAAGTAGTACTGCTTCAAAGCTTTGCTTTAAATGAGATAACTCAACATGAATCGGTTTTATTTCAAGAAAATACGATCGCCAACGAAAACCGAAAAACATCTAAATTAATCCATAATGATGCGGTGAAAAATCGTGTCGCCAGTATTACAACCGGTGATGATCAGAGAGGAAATCCGTTTTCCATTCGAAGAAAAAAACAAATAGACGTATTGAATCTTCCATTATTCCCAACTACAACTATTGGTTCTTTTCCGCAAACTACCGAAGTGCGCAGCTGGAGAGCGAAATTCAAAAAAGGCGAATTAAACCAACAACAATACGATGATTTACTCCAAAAAGAAACCGAAGAAACGATTCGCTTTCAAGAAGAAACCGGCATTGATGTATTGGTGCACGGAGAATTTGAACGCAATGACATGGTGGAATATTTTGGAGAACAATTAGACGGATTTGCATTTACCAAAAACGGCTGGGTACAAAGTTACGGAAGCCGTTGTGTGAAACCTCCCGTTATTTATGGTGATGTATCGCGTCCAAATCCGATGACTGTGAAATGGTCAGCCTTTGCACAATCGCTGACGCCAAAATGGGTTAAAGGAATGCTAACTGGTCCCGTGACTATTTTACAATGGTCCTTTGTCCGCAACGATCAACCCCGCTCAGAAACCTGTACTCAAATTGCACTGGCGATTAGAGATGAAGTAGTCGATTTAGAAAATGCAGGAATTAAGATTATTCAAATTGACGAACCCGCCATTCGAGAAGGATTGCCTTTACGAAAAGAAGAATGGGCAACCTATTTGGATTGGGCCGTAAAAGCCTTTAGAATTTCGGCAAGTGGCGTAAAAGATGACACCCAGATTCATACGCACATGTGTTACAGCGAATTTAACGACATCATCCAGAATATTGCCGATATGGATGCCGATGTAATCACCATAGAATGTTCGCGTTCGCAAATGGAATTACTGGATGCTTTTGCCGATTTCAATTATCCAAACGAAATAGGACCTGGCGTGTATGATATCCATTCGCCTCGCGTTCCTTCCAGTTCCGAAATGGTGAAGTTATTAGAAAAAGCGTCGGCAGTGATTCCTGTAGACCAGCTTTGGGTAAACCCGGATTGTGGTTTAAAAACGCGTCATTGGGACGAAACCAAAAAAGCTTTGATCGAAATGGTAGCCGCTGCTCAAGAAATGAGAATTGCAGTAAATAATATAGTGACATTATAGTTCAATTGAAAAAACCCGGTAGATTTAAAAATCTATTGGGTTTTCTTTTTTAGGGAAACTATCATTAAACTACAATTTCACCAGATGGATCAAGCAATTTCTTTCTCGCAATAAACTCATCCTTTTTTACCACATACGTAACGGATAATGTATCGTGCCATCCTCGCGAATCGCCTGCTAAAAAAGAAAAAGGCTCGAAAGGGATTAATCTGGAGACTGTTCGTAGAATAACGCTTTTCATATTTGGTTTTGAACCATCATGCTTTACAACCAGTGTTTCAGTGAAATATTTTGCGAATGTTCTGGAGAAATACATTTCAGTAAGTCCGTAATAAAAAAACAGGATAATAAGTCCAAAAAAGAAATTTTCAATGGGGCTCAATGCTTTAACCCAATTCGAAGCTGCATAACTATGGGTCAAGTCTCCAATTATAGTTATGGTAGTGCCGATAGTGATTCCGATAATATAAATAATCAGTAGATCGATAATGAAATTCAGGAAACGCTGGCTTTTGGAAGCTAATAAATCATCTGTAACAGTAAATTTTTTATTTTCCATTTTTATCGTTTTTGATTATAATAAAAGACTTTAAGGGCTAATAATTATCTCAAATATAGTGAATTATTTACAAATTTTACTCTTAAATCTTGGGGTTTTAGCCCCGATTGAAGTGGAAATCCTTTTTATTTTTTCTTTAAAAATAAAAAGATTGTAACGGAAAGCGGGAAATTGCTCCAAAAAAAAGCAGCTATCATTACAATAACTGCTTAAAATTTCTCCTTCGCCAAAATGTAAAAGGTTTATTTATACTGATTTTCGATCAAAAATCAAAAATCGTTAATCATCATTCTACAATTCCTAAGACCCACACATTTCACAATCGTCCGGACCAGCATTTTTAGACAATTCGATCATTGCTCTGTATTCTTCGGTAGTCATCTCTACTTGTTCTGCAACTACAGGAACAGCGATTGGTTGTTCTTTAATTTCAATTGGCTCCGCTTTTTTATCGTTGTTCAATGTGAATTTAATCGCATCCACCGCAGCTTTTGTTCTTAAATAATACATTCCCGTTTTCAATCCGGATTGCCAAGCGTAGAAATGCATCGATGTCAATTTAGAATAATTGGCATTTTGCATGAATAAGTTCAACGATTGTGATTGATCCACAAAATAACCACGTTGACGCGACATATCGATAATGTCTTTCATGGACATTTCCCAAACTGTTTTGTACAATTCTTTCAAGTCTTGCGGAATGTTCAGGTCTTGAACCGAACCGTTATTTCGCATTAATTCTTGTTTCAAGGTTTCGTTCCACAAACCGCGTTCCACTAAATCGTGTAACAAGTGTTTGTTTACCACAATAAATTCTCCCGAAAGTACTCTTCTGGTGTAAATATTAGAAGTATAGGGCTCGAATGCCTCGTTGTTACCCAAGATTTGAGAAGTCGAAGCCGTTGGCATTGGCGCTACTAACAAGGAGTTTCTCACTCCGTGTTCCATCACTTCTTTTCGCAAGGAAGCCCAGTCCCAGCGACCGGATAATTCCTCATCTTTCATTCCCCACAAATTGTACTGGAATTCTCCTTGTGACATTGGCGACCCTTCAAAAGTAGAATAAGGACCTTCTTCTTTGGCCATTTCCATTGAAGCGGTAACGGCAGCAAAATATAAAGTTTCAAAAATTTCCTGGTTCAGTTTCTTGGCTTCGTCGCTTGTAAATGGCAAACGCAACATAATGAAAGCATCGGCCAATCCTTGTACTCCAAGACCAACTGGTCTGTGACGCATATTAGAGTTTTCGGCTTCTATTACCGGATAATAATTTCTGTCAATAACTTTATTCAAGTTTCTGGTCACGCGTTTGGTAACGGTGTACAACAATTCGTGATTGAATTTTTTGTTTTCCACAAACATGGGCAACGAAAGTGAAGCCAGGTTACAAACCGCGATTTCATCTTTCGAAGTGTATTCCATAATCTCGGTACACAAATTCGAAGAACGAATCGTACCTAGATTTTTTTGGTTTGATTTTCTGTTGGCTGCATCTTTGTACAACATGTAAGGTGTTCCAGTTTCAATTTGCGATTCTAGAATTTTCTCCCACAATTCATGCGCTTTGATGGTTTTTCTCCCTTTTCCACGTTTCTCGTAATCAATGTACATCGCTTCAAATTCTTCGCCATACACATCATACAATCCCGGACATTCATTCGGACACATCAACGTCCAATAACTGTCTTCCTGTACTCGTTTCATGAACAGATCCGAAGTCCACATCGCAAAAAACAAATCTCTGGCACGCATTTCTTCTTTTCCGGTGTTCTTTTTCAAGTCCAGGAATTCAAAGATATCCGCATGCCAAGTTTCGATATAAATAGCAAAACTACCTTTACGTTTTCCACCACCTTGATCCACATAACGAGCGGTATCATTGAAAACACGCAACATCGGAACAATTCCATTTGAAGTTCCGTTTGTCCCACGTATGTAAGAACCGGTAGCCCTTACATTATGAATAGAAAGTCCAACTCCACCTGCCGATTGGGAGATTTTTGCCGTTTGTTTCAACGTATCATAAATCCCGTCAATACTATCATCTTGCATTGCCAAAAGGAAACAAGAAGACATTTGAGGTTTTGGCGTTCCGGCATTGAACAATGTTGGCGTTGCATGCGTAAAGAATTTTTTCGACATTAAGTCGTACGTTTCTATTACCGATTTCAAATCATCTAAGTGGATACCAACAGACACCCGCATTAACATGTGTTGCGGACGCTCTACAATTTTACCGTTTATTTTTAGCAAATACGATCTTTCCAAAGTTTTAAACCCAAAATAATCGTAATTGAAATCTCTATTGTATATAATATGTGAGTCTAGAAACTCCGCATTATCCATAATCACTTTATGTACTTCCTCAGAAAGCAACGGAGCATATTGACCGTTTCTTGGGTTTACATAATTGAACATATCATTCATCGTTTCCGAAAATGATTTTTTTGTATTCGAATGTAAATTTGAGATTGCAATACGAGCGGCTAATTGTGCATAATCTGGATGTGCAATAGTCATCGAAGCCGCAGTTTCGGCAGCAAGATTATCTAACTCAGATGTCGAAACACCATCATAAAGTCCTTCAATTACTCGCATGGCCACTTTCACGGCATCAACCAAATCATTCAAACCATAACATAGTTTTTTAATTCTATCTGTGATTTTGTCGAACATTACCGGCTCTTTGTGCCCATCTCTTTTAACTACGTACATACGCTTAATTGTTTTAAAAAACAGAAAATCCCTTTCCCGTTTTTGAGTATTTGTTTCATTTTTTTGGGAAGCTAATCCCGCTGTCATTCCAATCTTTTTGTTTTTTTAAAGAAAAAAAACAAAAAGGATATTCCCTTCCATCGGGGCTGAAACACCCGATAATGCGATAACTACTTTCTAAAAATCAGCATCAAAACTAATTTTCTGAGCATCTTCATCGGTATTCATCACACCTGCTTTTTGATATTCGGCCACTTTCTTTTCAAAGAAATTTGTTTTCCCCTGAAGCGAAATCATATCCATGAAATCAAACGGATTTGAGGTATTGTATTCTCTGTCGCAACCTAATTCTACTAATAATCTGTCGGCAACAAATTCTAAATACTGTGTCATTAATACCGCATTCATCCCTATTAAACTCACAGGAAGTGACTCCGTGATAAATTCTCTCTCTATATTTAAAGCATCAACAATAATACCTCTGATTCTTTCTTTTGGAACTTTATTAACCAAGTGGTGGTTGTGTAAATGCACTGCAAAATCACAATGAACGCCTTCATCACGAGAAATCAGTTCATTAGAAAATGTCAATCCCGGCATTAACCCTCTTTTTTTCAACCAATAAATAGAACAAAATGCTCCCGAAAAGAAAATTCCTTCCACCGCTGCAAAAGCAATCAAACGCTCCGCAAACGAATCGGATTCAATCCATTTCAAAGCCCAGTCCGCTTTTTTCTTAATCGCCGGAAAAACCTCTAAAGCGTTGAACAATTCATCTTTCTCTACTTCATCTTTCACATAGGTATCAATCAACAAAGAATACGTTTCACTATGGATGTTTTCCATCATGATTTGAAAACCGTAAAAGAATTTTGCTTCAGCATACTGCACTTCGTTCACAAAATTTTCAGCAAGATTTTCATTTACGATTCCGTCAGAAGCAGCAAAAAATGCTAAAATGTGTTTTACAAAATACCGTTCATCATCCGAAAGTTTGTTATTCCAGTCATTTAAATCCTGTGACAAATCGATTTCTTCAGCAGTCCAGAAACTGGCTTCCATACTTTTATAAAATTCCCAAATATCATGGTGTTTGATAGGAAAAATTACGAAACGATTTTTATTTTCTTGTAAAATTGGTTCAACTTGCGCCATTATAATTGTTTATTTTATTGAGATTTTAACGAAATTTTATGCTTTCTGTGGATTACAAAGATTGTGAAATATTGCCGAAATTAAAAGTCAAACTTATTCACAATCGGACCTAGTTTTTAACAAATAGAAAAAATTAGCACCTTTTTCACATAAAATATAAAAAACTGTATATCAGCTATTTAAAATTTAAAAAAGAGTGTAAAGTACCGTAAAATATAGGATTTTAAAAACAAAAAACAAGAAAAATTTATTTTTTTTAGATTTATTTTTTCATATCCAGAGCCACTTTTTCAAGCTCTGCATACCAGTCTTCTCCAAACTTTCTAACCAATGCTTCTTTAACAAATTTGTAAACAGGAACTTCGAGTTCCTGACCTAAAGAACAGGCCGCATCACAAATATCCCACTTGTCGTAATTAACAGCGGCAAACTCGGTAAAATCTTTCACACGAATAGGATATAAATGGCAAGAAACTGGTTTTTTCCAGTCAATTATTCCTTGATTGTACGCTTGTTCGATACCACAAAGTGCTGTTTTTCCGTCAAAAATCACGTAAGCACAATCTTTATTGTCAATCAGTGGTGTTTCAAGATCACCATCTGTTCCTGTTACCCAAGTTCCTTGCGCTTCGATAGCGGCAATTCCTTGTTTCCGAAGAAATGGTTTTACTATAGGATAAATTTCTTCTAATATCTTAGTTTCCTCAACACTCAATGGAGCTCCGGCATCGCCATCTACACAACAAGCCCCTTTACAGGCTGATAAATTGCAAACAAAATCTTTTCCGAGTATGTCTTCTGAGACGATGGTTTTTCCTAATTGAAACATTCTTTTGGGTTACTGTGATTATAAAGTGCAAAGGTAGTCAAAGTAAATTGTATTTTTTTAGATAAAAATCAACTTTAACTTTATCAGAAAATCGAGTAACAAATCAATAGTAACAATCTAATATTAAGTATAGTAGATAAAAAAAATAACCGAAATAATTATTCTTTTCCAATCTTAAAAAACTACCTAAATAAATCACAATACCATTCTATTTTATCCGAAAAGTTTAACTTTGTAAATAAAAAGCTATGATAGGATTTGACATTAGGGAAATTGTTACCGTAAGTATGGTTCTTTTTGCAGTAATTGATATCATCGGTACTATTCCTATTATCATCGATTTGAGAGCGAAATTCGGCCATATTGAATCCGAAAAAGCATCTTTGGCTTCAGGGGCAATTATGATTGTCTTTCTTTTTATAGGAGAAGAATTCTTAAATTTAATTGGAATCGATGTCAATTCTTTTGCAGTAGCGGGGTCTTTTGTCTTATTTTTTCTAGCATTGGAAATGATTTTAGGCATTCGATTGTATCGTGATGAAGCAGCTAGCTCCGCTTCAATTGTTCCTATCGCATTCCCACTTGTTGCAGGAGCAGGAACCATGACCACTTTATTATCCCTGAAAGCAGAATTTCAGACCATCAATATTATTGTTGCCATTATTTTAAACATTATTCTGGTATATATCGTTTTGAAATCTTCTGCTAAAATTGAACGGATGTTAGGAGAAAATGGACTTGGAGTCATCCGAAAGACTTTTGGAGTGGTACTTCTTGCAATTGCTGTTAAATTATTCGCTGCGAATGTTAAAGGTTTGTTTGTCTAAAATAAATTTTCATAAATTTACCCCATAACGCAATAATATAAAATAATTTGATTTTATTTGGACTTAAATTTCCAAAAGAAATATTCCTAACCATCTATTTTTATATTAAAAACAAAAAATCTTATGAAAATCTTTACTAACATTTTGATATTTTTAGCAGTTGCTCTAATTATCTTTAATATTACACGTCTTGATTTTAAGCATCTATTTCAAGGTGATAGCATGTACGCTCTAATTGGTGTTGCAGCTTCATTTTGTGCCGTTCTAATTCTTGTTATCTTTAGAATGTCGAAAGAAATTGAAAAAAAAATGCATGACTAACATATTTGATGTTCTAATTATTGGTGGCGGTGTTTCCGGAATGTCATGCACGCTCGTTTTGGGTTCCGCAAAAAACAAATCTTTTGCCACTGATAAAAAAATTGGTGTTTTCACTCATCAAAAAGCATCTGCTCTGCAAGATGCATTGTTTAATAATGCTTATGGAATCGCTGCAGGTAAACTAGGATCTGAATTATTGACCGAGAGTATTCAGCATCTTTCAGAAAGCTATCCACACATTACACAAATTCCGAATGAAAAAGTGCTGCAAATTGAAGGTGTTTTTCCTGAATTCACCATAACTACAAACAAGAGCACTTACAAAACCAGAACAATCGTCATAGGCATTGGGTCCTCAAATACGTTTGCAATAGACGGATTAATGCAGTATGTAACCCCGCATCAAAAAGCTCTTCCAGAAAAACAGAGAATCCAACTCATAAACAGCGACCACAAAGTTGCTGACGGTATTTATGTTGTGGGAACTCTAGCCGGTTGGAGAAGCCAATTGGCTATTGCTGCCGGAAGTGGCGCTGCTGTGGCTACTGACATTCTTACTTTATGGAATGGCGGGGTGCAAACACATTGTCACGATAGTATTAGATAAATAGAATTTCATTTGTGAAAAATCTCTAAAAAAATAATGGTAGGTTTACACTTTCATTAATCTATTTCTATGTTATCACTATTATTGAGCTTCACAAGACTGATTGTTTTTATAGCATTCGTTTCCTTTTTCTCGATTATTTTCTATTTTATGAGTTTCTTTTGGAGTGAAGAAACTAATTCTAAAAAAGCACTCGTATTACGCGATTTTTTAATAAAAGTATCCAATGTAATTTTAGGCATACGCACCATCGTTTATGGCGAAAAACCCACCGTACAAGGACTAATTGTAGCCAATCATAGGTCTTATTTTGACCCAATCGTAATTGTAAATCTAATCCATACCTATCCTGTTGGAAAAATAGAAGTCGCTTCATGGCCACTTATTGGATACATCTGTAAAATATCGGGCGTATTATTTGTGGACAGAAAATGTTCAAAAAGCAGACAAAATACCGCCGAAAATATTCGAGAAGTTCTTAGCAAAGGATACTCAATCATCAATTTTCCCGAGGGCACAACTCATGATTTGCCAACCACTGTGGATTTCAATTATGGCTCATTTGTCATGGCAACCAAAATAGAATCCGCAGTTATACCAATTGCCATTGATTATAAAGAAAAAACAGATGCCTTCATTGGAAACGACACTTTTATTCCACATTTTTTAAAATGTTTTGGAAAACCAACCACCGAGATTAAAATAACTTTCTTTCCTCCTATTTATTCTAAAGATGCAACTTATTTATTGAACACATCTAAAGAGATTATCGACAAAGAACTCATTCGATATAGAAAAGATTGGGACAGTGAAAATTAGCTGCCATTTTATAAATTAAAAACAGTGCCAATTCTTTTCTATTGACTTTTTAAAACCGCTTTAATCATCGCATCTTCTTTCAATACAATTTCATAGAAATACTTTTCACCATACAATTGTCTGGCGAATTCTCCAGCTACATAACGTTTTACTAACAACTTGCTTTTTCCAAATTTCAAATCCAATCCGTTTTCAAAAATATATTTTTGAAACGAATTGAAATATACATCCGTTCCATTCATCTTCGTCATGAATTGTTGAAAAGTCAATCCTTTAAAAGCATTTCTATTTTTGTCTAATTGCTCAAATACAAAATGTCCAACAACACCCGACTGCAATAAATAAGCAGTACTTTCATTCCCATGCTCTACTTCAAGCGGCACAAAAACATCCGGAACAATCCCGCCACCTCCGTATACGATTTTACCTTTTTTAGTTTTAAATTTTAAAGAATCCGAAACTTTTATACTGTCTTTTTCATACAGTTCCCCGTTTTCAAAACGATTATCCGATTCTTTAAAATACGCATCATTTCCTTTAGCATATGGCTTTTGAATGGAACGCCCGGTTGGCGTATAATATCTCGCAATAGTCAACCGAACTGCCGATCCGTCGTCAAAATCCATCTCGCGTTGCACCAATCCTTTCCCAAAAGAGCGTCGGCCCACAATTGTCCCCCTGTCATTATCTTGTATGGCTCCCGCGAGAATTTCACTTGCTGATGCACTGTTTTCATTAATTAATACAAACACATTTCCGCTTTCGAAACTTCCTCTTTCAGTCGCAAAAGTTTTATCGGTGTTTCCTTTTTTATTTTTGGTAAAAACAATTAATTGCTTGTCTTTCAGTAATTCATCCGCAATTGCAATGGCTTCTTCCATATAACCGCCACCATTATCTCTCAGATCAATAATTAATGATTTAGCACCTTGTTTTTTCAATGCATCCAACCCTCTTTTGAACTCGCCGTAAGTAGTTTCGGCAAATCGATTTATTTTTATATAACCGGTATTGTTTTTCAAAAGCATAGAAACATCAACGCTTTTCAAAGGAATAACATCTCGTTTTACTATTAATTTAATTTTTTTACGCTCTGATTTTCTGTAAACGGTAAGCTCAATTTCGGAACCCACAGTACCTTTCAGTTTAGAAAACAAACTGTCATTTGGCAATTTACGTCCAAATAATTTGGTTTTATCAGCATACAAAATTCGGTCTCCTGCTTTTATTCCTGCTTTTGCCGAAGGGCCATTTTCAATTGGTTTTATTATCGCCACCGAATCATTGTACATATAGAAATTGACACCTATACCCACAAAATCTCCTTTCATGCTTTCCACAACTTCAGCTTGCTCACTTGGTGGAATATATACAGAATGCGGGTCTAATTTTGCCAAGATATTATCAACGGTAAGATTTACAATAGAATCTGTATTGACATTATCGACATATTCGTTATCAATAAAATCAATCAGTTTATTGAGTTTATTTTTGGAACTGTTTTTAGAGAAAAAATGATTTTGATTTGGAGCATTCAATAACCCGCCAAGAACAACTCCTATAGCAAGAGCCACACCAATAATTATAGGTAGGTATTTATTATCGATTCTCATTTATTCTTCTAATACTGGAATATGCTCCACTTCTACTCCCGCTTTTATCAAAAACTGAATTCCGGAATCATCGCGGTACCCATTGTGATATACCACTCTTTTTATCCCCGATTGATGTATTAATTTACTGCATTCTTTGCAAGGCGAAAGCGTAATATATAATGTAGCACCTTCACAAGATTGTGTAGATCGCGCTACTTTGAGAATAGCATTTGCTTCAGCATGCAACACATCCCAACGCGTCAAACCTTCCTCATCTTCGCAACAATTTTCAAATCCGGATGGCGTTCCGTTGTAGCCGTCCGAAATAATCATTCGGTCTCTTACAATGATAGCGCCCACTTGCTTTCTTTTACAATATGACAAAAGTCCCCATTCAGTAGCAATTCTAAGATAGGCTTTATCGTATTTATTTAATTTTTTTGATTCCATTATTTTTATCTAATCCAGATTTCATTTTCAATAATCATTGGCAAAACTACTCCTATTATAAATGCTGACATCACCAAAGCCCAATCCCGTTTAGAAAATCTAAAAACAGTTTGAACAATATAAGACAATACTAACACAACAAAAACCACAATAATTTGAGCTGCTTCTATCCCCAATGCAAATTCGCCCAAAGGCAATAATTTAGAGGTTGCACTTCCTCCCAGAATTGATTTAAAATAGTTTGAAAAACCCAAACCATGAATAATACCAAAGAAAAGTGTTATAAAAAACACCAAATTTATACTTTCTTTTTTACTGGATTTACCAGCCGTAAAAAGATTAAACAAGGCTGTTATTAATATCGTTATTGGTATCAACAACTCAACAACATTCACTTTTATGGCAATTATACCAAAAACGGAAAGCAGCAAAGCCAGCGTATGTCCAATTGTAAACAGCGTTATCAAGAGTACTATTCGCGGCCAATCCTTGAAAGAGAAAGGAACGGCTAATGCAATTAAAAACAAAACATGGTCATACGCATGAATATCCAAAACGTGTTTTAACCCTATTTGAAAGTAAATCCAAAATTCTGACATAGGTAATTTATTATATTGATAAGGGGTTGTAAACTTACGATTAATTTTGAAAATGATCGTTTTGAAAATATAAATCATTCTTTAAAAAAGGATTTAAAATACTTTGATTAACAAATCATAATTTTAAATAAAATTAAAATCAATAATTTAAAAATAGATTTATCTTTGTAGGATAAAAAATTAATAATTATGTCATTTTCAGATTTATTTGATAGCGAATTCAAACAAAGAAATAAAGGTCATTTTTCAGCCATAGTTCGTGTAGCACTTGCCGATGAAAAGTTTGCTCCAGAAGAAAAAATGTTTTTAGATAAGCTGGCCGTTAGACTAGAAATTTCTCCAGAAGAATATACCGAAATTTTAGACAACCCACTAAAATACCCTATTAATGCTCCCTATTTACATGAGCAAAGATTGGAGCGTTTGTATGATTTAGCCAGAATGGTTCATGTTGATCATCATTTAGGTGACAAACAAGAATTATTGTTAAGAAAAATTGGAGTAGCATTAGGCTTTAATGGTGAAAATGTGAATTATATCATAGCCAAAGCATTATCATTAGTAGATAAAAAAGTAGATTTAGATGCTTTCCTTTTCGAAATGCAAAATATGCATAAATAAAAATCATAAAAAAGCTCCTAAAAATTCTAGGAGCTTTTTTTATAGTTGTTTTTAGTACTTGCTCAATTTTGCTTTGTGCATGAAATCTTCTGCCTTCTCTACCATATTATAGCTTCCACAGAAAAAAGGAACGCGTTGGTGCAATTCAGTAGGAACAATTTCCATTATACTTCCAAAACCATCTGAGGCTTTACCGCCGGCTTGCTCTACAATAAATGCCATTGGATTACATTCATATAACAAGCGTAATTTTCCTTTTGGAGCTTTAGAACTTGTTGGATAAATATAAATCCCCCCTTTTATCATATTTCTATGGATATCAGAAACTAAACTTCCTATATAGCGTGAAGTATAAGGTCTGTCTTCCTCTTCTAGTTGGCAATATTTAATATAGTCTTTTACTCCTTGTGGAAAATGAACATAGTTTCCTTCATTGATAGAATAAATATTCCCGTCTTTAGAAAACTGCATATTGGGATGCGATAAATAAAAGGTTCCAATTGCCGGGTTTAATGTAAATCCATTTACGCCATGTCCTGTGGTATAAACCAGCATTGTAGATGTGCCATAAATCACATAACCTGCAGCAACTTGATTAGTTCCAGGCTGTAAAAAATCTTCAATTGTAACTGGAGTTCCAATTGGAGTAACACGTCTGTAAACCGAAAATATTGTCCCTACAGAAACATTCACATCAATATTAGAAGATCCGTCAAGAGGATCCATCAAAACCACATATTTATTGTTATGGCTTTTATCACTTCCTTCTACTGTAATAAAATCATCATTTTCTTCCGAAGCGATTCCGCATACAATTTCACGATTAATTAAAGTTTGAATAAAAATGTCATTGGCATATACATCAAGTTTCTGCTGATCTTCTCCTTGTATATTTTGTTCCCCAGCAGCACCAATTATATCTACTAATCCAGCTTTGTTTACTTTATAGTTAACCACTTTTGCAGCCAACCGGATAGAATTGATAATTCGGGATAATTCGCCTGACGAATATTGAAAAGCATTTTGGTTTTCGATGATAAATTCCCCTAGTGTTCTGTTGCGTTCTTCCATTTAAGAAATCGTTGTAGTTAGTTTGAAGTCACAAATATCGGATTTTTTGTGAAAATGAATTGAATAATATTTACTTAGTTTAGCAGTATTGTATATTTGCTTATAAAATAGTTGAATAATGGGTAGAAAATGCTTTATTTTGAGCAATTCAACCATTAAAAATAAGAATATATGAACATTAGAAAAGGAAATCCAGAAGACATGGAAGCGGTTTTAGGACTTATTCAAGAGTTAGCAGACTTTGAAAAAGAGCCTGATGCAGTTCTTATCACTGTTGATGATTTAATCCGCGATGGTTTTGGAACAACTCCTTTATTTCATGTTTTTGTAGCCGAAGTGGAATCAGAAATTGTGGGTATTGCTTTGTATTATTATCGTTATTCTACCTGGAAAGGAAAAATAATCCATCTGGAAGATTTAGTGGTAAAAGATAAAATGCGCGGAACAGGATTAGGCTATGCTTTGTATTCTGAAATTATCAAGCAAGGAAAAAGAGATAATGTTCGAAGAATTGACTGGCATGTTCTTGACTGGAATACTCCTGCAATTGATTTTTATGAAAAATCAGGTGCAAAAGTGCTCCGAGATTGGTACGTGGCACAAATGGATGAAGCAGGGATTAACTATTTTGTAGATAATAGATTGAAATAAAATTACAAATTTTTTTGTTTAAAAAAGTATGAGAGTATTCAAATTTGGTGGTGCTTCTGTAAAAGATGCCGAAGGAATAAAAAACGTATATGACGTTTTGCAAAAAGTAGGTTATGAGGATGTATTATTGGTCGTTTCTGCAATGGGAAAAACCACTAACGCACTTGAAACCGTTATAAAAAATTATTTTGATAAATCGGCTGAATTAAATTCATCGGTTCAAGAGGTAAAAAAATACCACAATCAAATTCTGATGGATTTGTTTGAAGAAGAAAAGCACGAAGTTTTTACTGCCGTAAACAATCAATTTTCTGACTTAGAATATTTTTTAGCGCATAATAAATCGCCAAATTACAATTTCGTTTACGATCAAATCGTAAGTTATGGTGAATTGATATCTACCACTATCCTGAGCCATTTTATGAGCTTTATGGGAATAAAAACGCAGTGGTTAGACGTACGGAATTTTATAAAAACCGATGCTACTTATAGAGATGCAGAAGTAGACTGGGAATTGACCCAAAAGAATATTGCCAAAAACGTAAAAAGAAAAATATTAAACATTACTCAAGGTTTCTTGGGTTCTGACGAAAATAACTTTACTACTACTTTAGGTCGTGAAGGTTCCGATTATACTGCGGCAATTTTTGCTTATTGCCTAAATGCGGAAAGTGTAACCATCTGGAAAGATGTACCTGGAGTTATGAATGCTGATCCTAGATATTTTGAAAATGCAAGTTTACTGAACCAAATTTCGTACCGTGAAGCGATTGAATTGGCTTTTTATGGTGCTACGGTTATTCATCCTAAAACCTTACAACCTTTACAAAAAAAGGAGATTCCTTTATTTGTAAAATCGTTTATAAATCCCTTGCTACCAGGAACTCGTGTCGCAAAAGGTGCCGATTTAGAACCTTATTTACCTTGTTTTATTGTCAAAAGAAACCAACTCTTGATTTCCCTATCGTCAATAGATTTTTCTTTTATTATGGAAGAACACATCAGCGAAATTTTCGCTTTGTTTCACCAATTTAAAATAAAAGTAAATTTGATTCAAAATTCAGCGATTAGTTTCTCTGTTTGCGTTGAGGACAAATTTGAAAATTTCAAAGATTTGAACGCCATTCTTTCGAAAAAATTCAAAGTTGATTTTGATGAAAATGTTACTTTATACACTATTCGACATTTTAATGATAAAGCTGCACAAACAGTTGAAAAAAACAAGGTCGTTTTGTTAAAACAAGTTAGTCGCGAGACGATGCAGATTATAACGAAAGAAAGTTAGAGAAAATCTTTTCATCGTAAAGTTTCCACTTGTATTTATTGTTTTACAGAATACACTACTTTTGATGCATAGACGTTATACAATCTATGTTGAAAAAAGTAGTGTTTTTGTTTTTAATAATGTGTTTTTCCGGACTGCAAGCCCAGGAAACTAACTCGTTATACAAAACCAAAAAAATCCCCGCTACCCATGATACTATTCATCTTGAAAATGAAAGTATCAATTCTAATTTCTTCAAAGTGCTTGACGCCAATAAAAAACCTATTGACACCGTCTTTTATAAAATAAATTTTCAAAAATCTACCTTAATTTTTAATGAAAATTTCACTCAGCCACCCGATTCTATAACGATTCACTACCTCAAACTTCCTGAGATTCTGACCAAAGAATATCATATCTATGATTCAAGCCAAATAGTCAGTAACGAAGCTGCGTCAGGAAATTTATATAAAATTGAAACAAATCCAATCAAAAAAAACATCCCTTTTGACGGATTAAACACTTCCGGAAGTATCACGCGTGGCGTTACTATCGGCAACAATCAAAATACCGTTTTAAATTCTAATCTGGATTTACAAATCACAGGAAAACTATCCGAGAAAGTGAGCCTCAGGGCTTCCTTGCAAGACAGCAATATTCCGTTGCAAGATGGAGGTTATTCTCAAAAGTTAGATCAGTTTGATAATATTTTCATGGAACTTTTCAGTGACAAATGGAATATTAGAGCCGGTGATGTCTTCCTTGAAAACAAAAAAACACAGTTCCTTAATTTCAATAAAAAAGTACAGGGACTTGCCACTAATTTCGATTTTGGAACAGAAGACAGTAAAACCAATGTTTTTGCATCGGTAGCTTTGGTCAAAGGGCAATATGCCAAAAGTAATTTTGTTGGTCAGGAAGGAAATCAGGGACCGTATAAATTAAAAGGTCAAAATAGTGAATTATATGTTCTTGTCATTTCAGGTTCGGAACGGGTTTACGTAAACGGCATATTATTGAAAAGAGGTGAAAATAATGATTACACCATTGATTATAATGCTGGTGAAATCGTGTTCACACCGCTTTTCACCATTACCTCCGAAATGCGAATTGCTATAGAATACCAATATTCGGATCGGAATTACTCTCGATTTGTAACGTATGCCGGAGCTTCGCACGAAAATGAAAAATGGAGTTTTGGAGGGTATTTATACTCCGAAAGCGATTTGAAAAACCAGCCTTTACAACAAAATATTTCTCCAGAACAAGCGCAGATTTTAGTGAATGCCGGTGACAATCCGGACTTGATGACGGCACCTTCCGCGTATCCAGATTCGTATTCGGATAATAAAGTGTTGTATCGAAAAATGACATTTAATTTTATTGAAATTTTCGAATATTCAAACAACCCCGAAGATGAACTCTTCAACGTTCGATTTACTTTTGTGGGGGCAAATAAGGGAAATTACATCTTGAAAAACTCATCGGCCAATGGTCGAATTTATGAATACACCCCACCAATTAATGCTATTCAGCAAGGAAATTATGAGCCAATAATACAATTAGTTTCTCCAACGAAAATTCAAGTGGCAACATTTTTAGGAAAGTATAAACCAACAGAAAAAACAGCTTTTGATTACGAAATAGGAATCAGTAACAATGATAAAAATCTTTTCTCCCCAACAGATGACTCTGATAATCGTGGTTTGGCAGCCAAAATAAATGCCAAACAACGCTTGTTTTCAAAGAAATGGAATGTGGATGCTTTTGCCAGCTATCAATTTATCCATAAAAATTTCAAATCTGTGGAACGCCTTTACAGCATTGAATTTAACCGAGATTGGAATTTAAGCACAACAGCAATAGGAAATCAAAGTTTACTGGTTTCTGGCTTACATTTCGAATTAAATCCAAAAGAAACCCCCCAGAACAAAGGATTGCTAAACTATCAATTTGAAAAACTGGATTTCTCAGAAAGCTTTTCGGGAAGCAGACATAGTATTGACGGAGCATTTAAATTAAAAAATTGGACGATTCAAAATCAAGGTAGTTTTTTAAAAAGCGATGGTACTGAATCTTCGTCTAAATTTTATAGAAACCAAACTCAAGCTCGTTATCATTTTAGCACCAACTGGATTGGCACCAGCCTAAGATTAGAAGACAATCAGGAAAAAATAAAAACTACCAATCAATTTTCGGCTTCAAGCCAAAGGTTCATGGAGTATAGTTTTTTCACTGTGCGTGGCGACAGCACCAAAGTTTTTGTAGAATTAGGATATTTGAGACGAAAAAATGACAGCTTACAAAATGGATTCATCCAACGTGTAAATGCATCGCAAACATACTATTTGAAATCAAAACTAATTCAAACAAAGAAAAGTGATTTAACTGCTTATATAAATTATAGAGTACTTGATTTTGCTGATCAAACAAAGAAAAAAGAATCGTCATTGAATTCCAGAATAGTGTATTCAGATCGTTTTTTCAACCAATTAATTCAAAGTACCACCGTTTATGAAACCAATTCCGGAAGTATTCCTCAGCAGGAATTCACGTACTTGGAAGTCTCGGCTGGTCAAGGCGTCTATACCTGGAATGATTACAATAGCAATGGAATTCAGGAATTACAAGAGTTTGAAATTGCTCCATTTATTGATCAGGCTAAATATATTCGGATATTCTTGCCGAACCGGCTTTACATAAAAACGCATCAAAATAAGTTCTCCCAATCCGTAACTATAAATCCAAATCAATGGCAAAATGAACTTGGATTAAAAAAATTACTGTCCTATTTTTATAACCAAACCTCCTTTATAATTGATCGAAAAATAAAAAGTGAAGGCGACAATTTCGAATTAAATCCTTTTCGTTCTTCTAACGAAAATGTGCTGGGATTGAATTCCAGTTTCAGGAATAGTTTTTTTTATAATCGAGGGAAACAAAAACATTCCGTAACTTATAACTATTTGCAAAATCAAACAAAAAATTTATTATCAATAGGAACTCAAGAGGCAAAGAACAGTTCCCATCAACTACAATATAGCAACTTATACAAGAAAAGCTGGCTGTTGAATTTTTTTGCAAAAACAATCCAAACCGCAATTGAATCTGAAAATTTTTCCGAAAAAAATTATAGTATTAGCGGCTATCAATTGGCTCCAAAAATCAGCTATTTATTCTCCAAAAACACCAGTTGGGATTTATTTTATGAGTTACAACACAAAGAAAATCAGATTGGAATTTTAGAGCAATTAGTACAAAATCGTTTTGGAACTTCATTCACCTATTCGAGTGATAAAAAATTCACCATGAATGGAGAGATTTCTTTTTATCAGAATAAATTCACCGGAAATAAATTCTCTTCGATAGGTTTCCAAATGCTGGAAGGGCTCCAAACGGGACAAAATATGACTTGGAGAGTATTGTTGCAAAAAAATCTGACGCAATTTTTGGATATAAATTTAAATTACCAAGGTCGAAAAAGTGAATCCAGTCAGACCATTCACACGGGAAACATACAATTAAGAGCTTATTTCTAGACTATTAGATAAATTTTTAAGAAAAAAATTCTTAAATTTATTCTGAAATTAAATTTAAGAATCCTAACTTTAAAAACACAAACATCATGAAAAAATTATTGTTATTATGTTTTGTATTTATTTTATCTGGAAATTTTTATGCCCAACAAACTGCCGCTGAAAAGAAAGCTGAAAAAGCAAAAAATGAAAAAGCTGCCAAAGCAAAAAAAGAATCTCAGGAGAAAGCCGCTAAAGCAAAAAGCGATGTAAAAGATAAGACTGCTAAAGCGGAAAGTGAGGCTAAAGAAGCAAAAAAGAAAGTTACTAAAGCAAAAAGTGACATAAAAGCTAAAGAACAAGCCACGAAAGCAAAAAGCGACGTAAAAGGTAAGACTGCTAAAGCCGAAAGTGAAGCTAAAGAAGCAAAAAAGAAAGTTACTGAAGCAAAAAGCGATGTAAAAGCTAAAGAAAAAGAACAAAAGGTTGCTAAAGCAAAAGCAGCAGCGGTCAATGAAAAAGCTATTCAAACGAAAAAAAAGGCAGAAAAAATACAAAAAGAGACCACAATAACCAAAGCGAAAAGAACTGCAGTAAAAGTTAAAGAAACCACTGAAAAAGCTCCAACTGTACCCGACAGAATAACAGGAGAATACAATGGTAAAAAAGTATATACCGGTCCTAGAGGAGGGAAATATTACATTAACTCTAATGGAAACAAAACCTATATCCAAGAGTAATATTTTAAATCTAATTTTAAAAAGGGGCTGTTCAAAAAATGAGCAGCCTCCTTTATATTTAACAAATTTTTTCTTACATTTACCGAAATAAATTAATAGTTTGGTAATGCACTCGAAATGTAAAAAACCGCTTCATTGAGTAACTTTCAAATTTAAACAACGAACCTTATCGCTAAATGAATTTGAATACTAACAATAAGACTATTTTGATTGCTCCATTAAATTGGGGACTGGGCCATGCTACCCGATGCATCCCTATTATTAAGGCTCTACAAGACAATAATTACATCCCAATAATCGCTTCTGATGGTATTGCTCTGGAATTATTGAGAAAAGAATTTCCATACCTAAAAATACTGGAATTACCTTCATACGAAATAGAATATTCGAAAAATGGTAAAAATTTCAAATGGAAATTATTGCAAAATTGTCCAAAAATGATTGAAGCTATTTGGTCTGAAAAAAAATTGGTAAAAAAATGGATTAAGAAATATTCCATTGAAGGTGTGATATCTGATAATCGGCTTGGCGTATTTAGTAAAAAGGTACCTTCAGTATTTATGACGCATCAATTGAACGTGATGACCGGAAATACCACTTGGATTACCAGTATGCTCCATCAGCATATTATAAAAAAATATACTGAATGCTGGATCCCTGATCTGGAAGCAACTCCAAATTTGACAGGCAAATTGGGACATATAAAAAAGGCTAATTTTGTGACAAAATACATTGGACCATTAAGCCGATTGCATAAACGCGAGACTCCAAAAAAATATGACTTGATGGTTATTTTATCTGGACCAGAACCACAACGGGGCATGCTGGAAGATAAATTAAAGACTGAAGTATTGAAATACAATGGGAATGTAGTTTTTATAAAAGGGATAATAGAAAAAGACCAAATAAAGGAACAAATAGAGAATATCACCTATTATAATTTCATGAATACGAGACAACTTGAACAAACTTTTAACGAAAGTGAAACCGTGCTATGCAGGTCTGGCTATACAACCATTATGGATTTGGCTAAACTGGATAAAAAAGCTTTTTTTATTCCTACTCCCGGTCAATACGAACAGGAATATCTGGCAAAAAAACTAAAAAAAGAAGGCTTGGTTCCTTACGCGGAACAAAATGATTTTAGAATCGAAAACCTAGAAGAAATCAAATTATATAATGGCTTGCCACGATTAGACACTGCATTAGACTGGAAAGAATTGTTTCAGATTTTTGAATAGAATCAATAATTCCAATTTATTTTACAATCAAAAAAACACCCTAATTATATACTTTGAAAGTAATGCAATTAGGGTGTTTTTATAAAAATTAATAACTTAATAGATTATCAGTATCAGATTAATCCTCTGATTTCTTATCTCCAAATTTTTCGTGTTTGATGATTTTGGCATTAATCATAAAATAAACATACTCCGCAATATTCGTACAATGCTCAGAAATACGCTCTAAATGTTTTAAAACAATCACTAGATTCGTCCCTGAAACTACCGTCTTAGAATTTGACTTCATTTCATTGATGATATTATGTATCGCTTCATCACATTCATTTTTTATGGTGTTGTTCAAAATAAAAATTTCCCCAATAGTATTTTCATTACGAGTCAAGAAACATTCATTCGTTTTTATGGTAATCACCTCAACTTGTCGGGCTATATCCGAAATATTAAACTTAACAATTAAATCATGTTTATCTTTAATATTCTTAGCCTTTTTTATGATGCTTATCGCCAAATCTCCTATTCTTTCTATCTCATTGCTAATTTGCATGGCAGACATAATAAAACGCAAATCAGAAGCGACTGGCTGTTGCAAAGCAAAAATACTTTGACAAATTTCATCAATTTTCACATCTAATTTGTCAATCTTATTTTCTGTTTTTTTAACTTCTTTACCTTCAGCAAAAGGTTCCGAAAGCAAAGCATTAACTGATTCTCCTACTTGACCTTCCGCTAAAACACCTATTTTCTGGATAACATTTTTAAGTTTTTCTAATTCTATTTCAAAGTGTGATGTCATGTTTTTTTGTTTAAAATTAAAGATTTATAAAATTCACAAAAACTGAAACAAGACTAAAAAGTCTGTTTCCAATTGCTGATTTTTATCCAAATCTTCCTGTAATATAATCTTCAGTCTGTTTTTGTTCTGGTTTGGTAAATATAGTATTAGTTTTACCCATTTCAATCAATTCACCCATATAAAAAAATCCTGTATAATCACTGGTTCTTGCTGCTTGCTGCATGTTATGAGTAACAATTATTATTGTGTACTGCTCTTTCAACTCATGAACTAACTCCTCTATTTTTGAAGTAGAAATAGGATCCAGTGCACTCGCAGGTTCATCCATAAGAATAATATCCGGGCTTACCGCCAAAGTTCTGGCAATACACAAACGCTGTTGTTGTCCACCTGAAAGACCCAATGCTGAATCATCTAAACGATCTTTCAATTCATCCCAAATAGCAGCCTGGCGCAATGAAGTTTCTACGATTTCGTTTAACTGTGCTTTGTCTTTTATCCCATTGATTTTAGGACCATAGGCAATATTTTCATAAATAGATTTTGGGAAAGGGTTTGACTTTTGAAAAACCATTCCAATTTTTTTTCTAATGTTTACGACATCTACGTCTTTATTGTAAATATCCACCCCTTCTACAAGCATGCTACCCGTAATTTTCACACTCGGAATAAGATCATTCATTCTATTGATACATCTCAAAAAAGTAGATTTACCACATCCCGAAGGTCCTATTAATGCGGTCACTTTATTCGCCGGGATTTGCATTGAAATTTCCTTTAAGGCCTTTTTATCACCATAATATAATGATAAATCCTTAACCTCTATTTTTATATCTCTCATGTTTTCTTTATTAAATCTAAAAAAATTATGTTGTCTTTGAAATTATTTTGCTCTTCTTCTAATTCTTGATCTGATAATTACCGCCACCAGATTTAATGATAAAGTAAGGATTAACAATACTAATGTGGTTGCGAACTGAATAGGCATTGTTTTCTCTACATCCGAAGACTGTGTAGACATGATGTAAACATGGTATCCCAGATTCATAAATTGATCGCTCAAAGACTCTGGCAAAGTGGCTAAATAATAGGCTGCTCCGGTAAATAAAATAGGCGCTACCTCTCCAGCACCTCTACTCACAGCAAGAATAGTTCCTGTCATAATTCCAGAAATAGAACCTGGGAAAACTATTTTTTTAATAGTTTGCCATTTTGTTGCTCCTAATGCTAAACTGGCCTCCCGTAACTCACGAGGAATTGTTTTTAACGCTTCTTCAACAGAAACGATAATCACTGGAAGTGTGAGCAATGCCATAGTCAAACTTGCCCAAAGAATATTAGGCTGTCCCCAATGCAATTTACCATCATTGAAAGCAGAATCCATTCCTGTCCCAACAAATTGGATAAAAAATCCAAGTCCAAAAAGACCAAAAATAATAGAAGGTACTACTGCCAATGTCCGAATTGAAAATCGAACGGCAGCTGCAAATTTTGAATTTTCTTTGGCATATTCCGTTAAATAAATGGCTGTTATTGTACCAAAAGGAACTGCCGCTATCGACATGACAATAACTAATATAAAAGTCCCTATCAAAGCAGGAAAAATACCTCCTTTGGTCATTCCGTCCGTTGGAAAAGAACTGATAAATTCCCATGAAAATTTTTCACGCCCTTGGTAAATAATAATACCTAAAATTATAAACAAGATAGCAATAATTAAAAGAACTGCGATTTGTGTCAATCCTACAACTGCATTTTCTTTAATATTCCCACCCGTTTTTTTAGTCTTATAAAACGAGTCTTCTGATACACTGATTGCTTTTTCCATGTTTATTTACCTTGGAATTTTTTGATTAATTTTCCTTTAACATAAAATTCTGCCACTGCATTTAATATAAATGAAAAAATGAAAAGCAAAGACCCAATAAAAAACAACACGCTGTAATGGGTTTCCCCAAAAACAGTCTCCGCCATTTCTGAACCAATTGTTGCCGCAAAAGTACGTACACTTTCAAAAGGATTTGCAGACAAAAGTGCTGCATTCCCTGTTGCCATCAATGCAATCATAGTTTCTCCAAAAACTCTACCTATACCTAACAAAATAGCAGCAAAAATACCTGGAGTTGCAGCAGGAAGAATGACAAAAAATGCAGTTTGTGCCTTGCTCGCTCCCAGTGCTAAACTGGCCTCAGTAAATGTTTTAGGGACTGCTGATAGCGCATCTTCTGAAATGGTATAAATAATTGGAATAGCTGCTAATGCCATAGCAACACCTCCTATAAAAGCATTCAATCGCGAATCATATCCAAAAATATCCTGAAAAAAAGTGGCCAAAACCATCATCGCAAAAAAACCAATTACCACTGATGGAAATGCCGCTAACATTTCGATAATAGGTTTTATGATTTCCTTTCTTCTATTAGAAGCAAAACACGAAGTGTAAACTGCTGCTAATATTGCCAAAGGACCTGCAATCAACATGGCAATTATAGTAACTTTTAAAGTTCCAACAAGTAATGCTAACAAACCAAAACGTGGATTATCGGAAACCGGAACCCATTCTGTGGAGAAAAAAGTACTCCAGGTTTTATCAGCTCCTTCTTTATTTTCTGTAACTTTTTCGTCAATAACAACTTCCTGATCCGTTGCTGTTTCTGGGTTCAAATCTTCGGTTGGAGCCCCATAAGTTTCAGGTTCTAGCTCTTCCGAAGTTTGTGTTTCTTGAGCTACTGGATTTAAATCTTCAGTAGGCGCTCCATAGGTTTCAGGCTCTAGTTCTTCTGCAGGTGCTCCGTATGTCTCTGGCTGCATTTCTTCTGTTGAAGTTTCCGCTCCGTCATAGCTTTCTACTTTTACATCCGAAGTAGTTTGTATTTCAGTTTTTACTTTGTCTTTTTTACTAAAACTAAATAACGGCATTGATTCTTTGAAAACAAAAATAAATATCAAAAAGATAATGGCTATCGACAAAAAAGCTATAAAAGAAATAACTTTCTCGGCGAGGAACTCTGAAAGTCTAAATTGTTTTTTCAAACTTTCTTTGGTGAAAATTTGTTTACTTGGAAGTGGAGAATTCATTTAATTAATTTAAGAATTCATAAATTTTTAAAAAATATCCCTCCATAATTAAAGAGAGGGATATTTTTATATTTTTTATTTTACGGGAAAATATCCTACTGTTACAATCATTTTTTGACCTTCTGGCCCCAAAATCCAATCTATAAAAGCCTTAGTATCTCCTGTTGGCTTAGATTTCAAATACATATACAAGTATCTTGAAATTGGATACGTTTTGTTTTTTATAGTTGCAGCAGTTGGCAAATATCCTTTACTTTTAGCGTCTTTCTTCACTTTACAATCTTTCACACCTTCAGCATAAGCAGCTCCGCCATATCCAATACTATATTTGTCTTTCTTTACTGCATTCACAATAGCTGCTGTTCCTGGTAAGGTTTGACAAGTAGGCGAAAAATCAGTTTTAACTACATGCTCTTTAAAAAATTCAAAAGTACCTGAACTACTTTCTCTGCCATACAATTGTATTTTGGCATCAGCTCCACCTACTTGTTTCCAGTTGGTTATTTTTCCGGAGAAAATATCACCTAACTGTTGTATTGTTAATTCTGAAACCGTATTTCCTTTGTTAAGGAAAACAGATAAACCATCTTTTGCACAAGCAATCTCGATAGCATTTTTTTGGTATTTCGCTTTTATTTTTTCTAATTCAGACGGTTTTATTGGACGGCTTGAATTTGCGATATCTGTAGAACCATTGATTAATGCTGCAAGACCTACTCCTGATCCACCACCTGTTACTTGAATTGTTGTTTCTGGATGCTTTTTCATATATGCTTCAGCCCATTGTTGTGATAAAATCACCATCGTGTCTGAACCTTTAATTGTTATTTTACTCAAAGAAGTAAACGAATAGCCAATAGCCATTATGACCAATAATATCGCTGCAATTTTTAATTTTGTTGTTTTCATTGTTTTTAATTTAAGTAATATGTTTTTATTGTTTTTTATTAAAAGTTGAACTGAGCCTGTAATCGCAATAAATTTCCTCGTTGTCTGTTATTAGGTAGCGCACTATCTTCAAACGTTCTATCAGCAATTACCCACTCTGCTACCAATTCAAATGCTTTAATAGGCTGCCATTCTATTCCTAACTCGTAATCTCTTACCACATAGCTTCTGGCGTCTTTCTCAAATTTCTTTCCACCATCATAATATTGAAATTTGGCAAAAGGATAAATATATTGATGTTTAGGTAAGTCCCATTTGTAATTTAAGGTTACATACCCTCCTTCTAAATTAGAAGATTCTACCGTATTAGTCAATTTATCATAGCGAGGTCCTTTCCCAATATTATATTCCGCCTGAACCCCAAATGGTTTAGGATAAAGAACAAACGAAGCGGCAACCCTTTGATCTAATGTGTTTATCTTATTTGATGTAGTTACTCCTGTAGAAAGCTCATTAGTAAAAGCCCATTTCCCTGTATATGCTTGTATACCTGGCTCTATAATTTGACCTCCTACCTCAAATGGATAACTTATCCTTGTCACTACATGTAAGTTTCTATTTGCTTCAGACTTGTTTGCCGTTTGCCCATTGTATGCCCCAAATGCAAATACCCCATAATCTCCAGAACCTTTGTATCCATCTTTTACCAACATCGCAAAACGTTCTCTGATTTTACTTGGAGCCCAGTAAAAGAACACTCCTAAATCTCTTTCATTTGCAACGGCACTATTCAAGGCATCGTTACGGTCTAAAGTCAATCGGTTTTGACTCGATTGTAAGTTTTCAAATCCAAAAGGCACTTTACTTTGTCCAACTCTCACACGAAACTCTTTCTTGGCATCAAATGACAAATCAAAATACGCATCTCTAATTTGGGCAAAATTATTTATCCCAGTCGATGGCGAACTTGCAAAGTCCGGTTGAATATAAAAATATACATTAGGATGAATTTGTCCTGAAAACACGATACGGGCTCTTCTTATAAAAAGACCATTATTCGATTTTGCATCGATTGCTGTTGATGTAGTTCCCCAAGATTTGTCACACTGATCACATGAGACTTTGTCATTAGAAGAAAACAATCCGCTATATCTTACCTGCACGTAACCTCTGATACCTATATTATCGTACCAATGTTCTTTCTTAACCTTCGTTTTTTCTTCCGCTACATTTACCTTATTTATAGAATCCAAAACACGAACCACTTCTTTTGTGATTTCATCCTTCTTCACCTCTTGTGCATTGGCTATACATGACAAAACAAGCAAACCTGCAAATAAAATTTTTTTCATCTTTACTATATGATTAATTTTTTTGCAAAAGTGATGCTGGTATGTTAAGCTAATGTTAACAAATTATTATGTTGATGATAAATTATCGTTTCGCTAAGATTATCGATCCTATTTGTAGGATTTTTTTACACTCATTTCCAGACTTACTATTTTTTTAATTTATTGATTTTAAGACTCTTACTATATATTTCTTCAGGATTTAATTCTGGCTTTTTTAATCTGGCCTTTTCAATTGTAAAGGAAAATTCAGATCCAATTCCAAATTCACTTTCCACATATATTTTTTCTTTATGAGCTTCTATGATGTGTTTTACAATTGCTAATCCTAAACCGGATCCCCCTTCTGAACGGGAACCACTTTTGTCTACTCTGTAAAAACGTTCAAAAAGCCTTGGGATATTTTGCTTCTCAATTCCTTCTCCATTATCAGTTATTCGAACCAAAACCTTTTTCTTAGTCAAATTGACAACGGCAACTTCGGTAAAACCACCTTCTTTACCATACTTAATGGAATTTACAATTAGATTCTCAACGACTTGTTGTATCTTGTCTTTATCTCCATGCACGATAATAGGCTGTATGTGATAATTTTCGAAAGCCAATGTGATTTTCTTTTTATCGGCTTTCATTTCCAATAAATCAAAAACGTTTTGTATCAATTCTACAATATCAAATTCAGAAAACTCCAGATTCAAATCACCTGATTCCAACTTTGTAATCATATCTAAATCTTCCACAATGTAGATTAATCGCTCTACTCCTTTCTCGGCACGCTTTAAATATTTTTTTCTAATATTTTTATCATCCATTGCTCCGTCTAGCAAAGTAGAAATATAACCTTGAACCGTAAACAAAGGTGTTTTAAGTTCATGTGAAACATTACCAAGAAATTCTCTTCGGTATTCTTCCCGAATCTGCAGCATTTCAATTTCCAGCTTTTTATCGGTGGCAAACTTCTTGACTTCTCGCGTCAAGGTTTCCATATCAGTTGTAATGGGCTGATTTATAAAAGTACTGGATTCCAATAGCGACACATCATCGTATATTTTTTTTACACGTCTGTAAATAAACCGTTCGACGCGATATTGCAAAACCAAAAAAGAAAATAAATAAATTATTAAGAGACAAACGATTCCAAACAGCAGCAAATTAGTTACTTTGGAACCAAAGAACAACAATACCATTGACATGACAAATCCAGTAGCAAAAAGGCTAATGAACAAAGCAGATTTTATGGCAAACTTATAGGTTTTCTTAAAATTTATTTTCATCGATTTCACACCTCGCTTTCAAAGCGATTTGAATGTTGTAATTTGTATTCTTATAAAAAAAGGTGTACTTACACTTCAAATTTATACCCTACTCCTTTAATGGTTTTGAATAAATCTTCCCCTATTTTCTCTCGTAATTTTCTAATGTGAACATCTATAGTTCTTCCACCAACCACAACTTCATTCCCCCAGACTTTATCTAAAATCTCATCGCGCTTGAATACTTTTCCTGGCTTGGAAGCCAATAAATAAAACAATTCAAATTCTTTTCGTGGCAAGGCAATCTCCACATTGTCTTTTCTTATTTTATATTCTTCCCGATTGATTTCGATTCCTCCTACGTTAAGCGTTTCGCTATTTTGCTCCTGTTCGTTCAAACGTCTTAACAATGCTTTTACTTTACTGACTAGTAGTTTTGGTTTGATGGGTTTTGTAATATAATCATCGGCGCCAGCATCAAAACCGGCCACCTGAGAATAATCTTCACTTCTTGCCGTTAAGAAAGTAATAATTACATTATTCAATTCCGGTATTTTTCTAATGTTCTCACACGCTTCCATTCCATCCATCTCCGGCATCATTACATCCATGATAATAAGATCCGGCAATTCTTTTTTGGCTTTTATAATAGCTTCTTTTCCATTTGCTGCAGTAAATATCTGATAGCCTTCTTGAGTAAGATTATACCCTACAATTTCCAAAATATCCGGCTCATCATCAACTAGTAAAATCTTTGTGTTTCTTTTTTTCATAATAGAAAAATTATATTAATCTGACGGAATTTACACCTGAAATGCTCAGTGATTTTCAATTCCGATTGTAAATATAACAATAAAAGAACCGTTTAAAAATCACATTAACCGTAATTTAATATGTTAACGATTTATTAATATTCACGAAACTAAATGGTAATGATCAAGTAACTTTTACTTTACAAAACAGACATTACTTTGCATAAAAATAAAAAACACAAAAATGAAATTTAGAATATTGCTTATAGCATTGTTAATTACAACTTTTTCTTTTTCACAGAATAAAGGTACCGTTTCTGGAATCCTAACTGATAAAGATGCTAACAATCAATCATTGCCTTTTGCAAACGTACTAATAAAAGGAACCACTATAGGAACCAATACTGATATTGACGGTAAATATGCTATCGCTATGGCACCTGGAAATTATACTGTTCAATTCAGTTTCGTAGGATATGAATCTATAGAAATTCCTGTAACTATAGTCGCAAATGAAACTGCAACTGTAAATCAAGCGATTGGCTCAGGAAGTTATAAACTGAAAGATGTAGTTATCAAATCTTATGTTAGCAGAGAAAAAGAAACTGCATTATTGCTTGACCAAAAACAAGCGGTGGTTATTAAACAAAGTATTGGCGCTCAAGAAATGGCTCGTAAAGGAGTTAGCGATGTAGAGGAAGGTTTGACAAAAATAACCGGAATCACTAAAGTTGATGGTAGAGGATTGTTTGTTAGAGGTTTAGAAGACCGCTACAACAACCTACTCATCAATGATTTGGCCGTTCCATCTAACAATCCATTTAAAAAAATAATCCCATTAGACTTATTTCCAACAGACATCGTTGGAGTTATTGAAACATATAAAACGTTCAATACCAATTTATATGGAGATTTCGCTGGAGGAACTTTTAACATAGCTACTTCTAAAGGATCAAAGAATTTAACCAAAATTAATTTTGGTGCCGGATATACCACTAACAACAATTTACGCAAATTCTTAACTTCTAAGGATGCGACTTCAACAGGAGATATATTTGGATTCTCAGGAAACGAAAGAGATTTTCCAAGTATATTGGGAAGCGTTCCAAGCAACCGAGTTTTAACAGCTGACGAATCGTTGAAACAATTTGGTTCAGGATATGATGTAGAACAAAGTAAATCGCCGTTAAACACAAGTTTTGGAATTTTAAATTCAGAAAAATTTACTTTTGGAAGAAATAATAATTCTTTACAGTATTTGATGTCATTTAATTTTGATAATAAATTTCAATACCGAGAAGGAGTAGATCGTTTTTTCAATATTGGTCAAGGAATATACGACAACAACTTGTACAATAAACAATATAAATATATTACAAACTCATCTGCTTTAGTTGCCTTAAATTATAAAACAGAAAGATTAGACTTAACTTCTAATACATTTTATTTAAAGTCAACCGAAAACATGATCCAAGACCAATTGGGTTACACTAATGCCGCTCCAGTAAATAATAACGCATTTATACGTCTAAATCAACTTACACAAACAGACTTTCTGAACTCCCAATTACTAGGAAATTATAAACTTTCAACAGACGATAGAAAAAACATTAAAGCAGGCATTTCATTCACAAAGACGAGTTTTCAATTACCTGATAGAAAATCATACAAAGGGGTTTTGTTAGATGAAAACACGACCGCAATTAGCTACACTGGAAATAGTTTATACAGACAGACTTTTGATGTAGATGGGAAATTCCACGTTTCAGGTATGCTAGAGTACAAGTGGAAGTTTGGTAAATCCGAATCAAAAGACAATCACAGACTTACTGTAGGATATAATTCTTATGTAAATAGCATGGAATCAAGTTTCAGATTTTTAGTTTCTGAAAGATTAAATTCTAATGCTGCAACATTTAATACGAATACTCCTGATGGCACTTTAGCAACAGCTTTGTCAAATGGTGATTTTACATACCGTGAAGGAACGAACTCAACTTATAAAGCTAAGTTATTTGAATTTGTAAATGCGGGTTATTTAGACTTGGCATTGAAATTAAGCGAAGCATACGAATTAAATATAGGAGTTAGAGTCGAACAAAGTAGTAGAGAAACAAAATTTAGAAATCCAGGATCTTTTGATGATCCATTTCAAAAAAAGACTGTTACTGGTCTTGATATTCTACCTTCTTTGAACATGAAATACAAATTTAACGACACTTCAAATTTAAGATTTGCTGCAGCAAAAACGATTACTAGACCGGTAATTATGGAGGCGTATCCATTAGAGTTCGTAAACTTAGATGGAACTATTGAAAATGGAAATACCAACATTATCAATAGTGATAATTATAATTTCGATTTGAAATACGAATTGTTCCCTACGGCTAAAGAAATGATTGCTTTTTCTGCATTTTCAAAATTAATTCAAAACCCAATCGAGAGATTGTTTACACAATCAGCAGGTAGTGGTGGACAAATTATAACCTACGACAACTCTGATAAAGCTGTACTTTTAGGAGCTGAATTAGAATTTTTAATTCAACTTGATCGAATTTCTGAAAAATTCAAAAATTTATCGATGGGCTTTAATACTTCTTTGATGTATTCCAAAGTTACTATAAGCAAAAAAAATGCAGCCGAAACTAATCCTGACAGACAATTGCAAGGTGCTTCACCATGGTTAATTAACGCTGATTTAAAATACGACTATGAATTTTCAGAGAATTGGACCAACACTATGTCTCTAGTATACAATGTTTACGGAAAAAGAATATTTGCAGTAGGAACTAATGGATTAGATCACTATTATGAACAACCTTTTAGTAAGCTAGATTTAGTGTGGACAAATAAAATAGGAAAGAACTGGGATGTTAAATTTTCTATAGATAACATTCTAAATCCAAAATACAGTATCAAATTAGGAGAGGATAATAAAATTCCAATTATTGAACAAGACTTAACTGTAAAAGATTTTAAAAGAGGGACAGGTTTTTCTATGAATGTATCGTATACATTTTAACATGTAACTCTTAACACTACGGTAATATTTAAATAGCTATTTCATTACGATTTGATAACAATTTACTCAGGTTGTTCCAAGACATATGGAGTAATTTTACACGACGAAATTAACATTAGAAAATTAAAAAAAATTATTATGAAAAAATTCGCATTAAGCTTAGCTTTTATTGCATTAATCTTTACTTCTTGTTCAAGTGATGATACAGAAGAAACAGTAAAGACTCCAGTAACAGGAGAAATAACAGGTGATTTAACAGTATCTAAAACCTATGCGTTTGGTAATTATACCCTTAAAGGCTTCGCAAAGGTTGCTTCGGGAGTGACAATTACATTTGAAGCAGGTTCCACAATAACAGCTGATCCAAGTAATGGAGAAGATGCATTCGTAATTTTGAATGGTGGAAAATTAATTGCTGTAGGAACAGCTACAGAGCCAATTGTATTTACAGCAACAACAAAAACCGCTGGATCATGGGGTGGAATTATCATGTACGGAGATGCTCCAATAGTAAACTCTGCTACAGCTGCTGCGCCTCAAACTGCTACATCTGAAGATGGTTTAGTTTTACCTTATGGTGGTTCTAATGCTGCTCACAATGGTGGAACATTAAAATTTGTAAGAGTAGAATATGCTGGTCAAGTAATTACTCAAAATAATAAAGAACAAAATGGATTCTCTTTTTATTCAGTAGGATCAGGAACTATATTAGAAAATCTAGTTTCTTACAAAGGTAATGATGATGGATTTGAGTTTTACGGTGGAACTGTAAGTTTAAAGAACGCAATCTCTTACGGAAACTCTGATGATGCTTTTGACTGGCAAGATGGATGGAGAGGTCAAGAAAGTACTAACTGGTATGCCTATCAAGAAGGTGCTGCAAACTACGGTATGGAAATTGAAGCAAAAGGTGTGAACAACGCATTTTTTCCAAAAGTAACTAATATCACTCTAAAAAGAGCTGCAGGTACTGTAACAGAGGCACAAACTGAAATCCAATTAGATGCTATACAATTCAAAGCTGAAGGTAATGGTGATTACAGTAATATTCTAATTGATGGATACAAAAATCAAACAACTCCTACAACTAAAAATGGTGGTGTATTGCAAATTAGAGATATAACTACATACAACAATCAAGTAGTTGGTGGTAAAATAAAATTGACAAACGTAACTATCAATAACTCTGATAACATATTTATCTCTGGAGCTACAACATTTACAGTTACTGCAGCAAGCTTTTCTCCTGCCGCAAATTGGGGTGTAACAACGACAGCAACAGGTGCAAGCTTAACAGCTGGAAACTGGTCAACAGTAAACGGAGCAAGCCTAATCAAATAGTTTAGAACTAAAATATTTTATATGAAACATCCTGAAATTCAGGATGTTTTTTTTTGTGGTACAATATTTGAAATATTTTTTATATATTTACATAACAAATATTTATCATGGCAAAAAACTACTTTTATATTACTATCTTATTGGTTTTTTTCTTTTCGATGAGCCTTTCCGCTCAAGAGAATAAGCAACAGCCAAGAACACAAGAAACTGCTTCGATAGAGGGACTGAGTTTGTACCCAAATCCCGTAAGCAATGGTAAGGTCTACATTTCTTCAAAAAACGACTTAGATAAAGAAATAATTATCTTTGATGTTTTAGGAAAAAAAGTACTCCAAACAATGATTAGTTCAAGAGAACTAAATGTCTCAAATCTTACTCCAGGTGTTTATATCATCAAAATAAATGAAAATGATGCATCTGCTACAAGAAAATTAATTGTGCGATAATAATTATCACTGACAAATTTAAAAGCTCCAATTCTGTTGGGGCTTTTTTTATAATAAAATGCTGCTGGTCTTCATCAAATGAAGTAAAACGCTTGCAAAGACTTTGAGCTCTTAAGTGCCTACCAATTTTTTACCTACTTTTGTAAAAAAAAAATTCTTGATTACAACTACCGATATATTTGCTATTTCAAGCCAAAAGCAATTTGAAAAAATAGCTTTAAAAGTGTTTCGCTTTCAATACGAAAACAACTTGGTATATCAGGAATTTTGCGATTTTTTAAAAGTCGATGTCCAAAAGGTGAAATCATTATCTCAAATTCCTTTTTTACCTATTCAGTTTTTCAAGAGCCACCAAGTAGTTTCTAATACAGACGCAATTGAAGAAACATTTATCAGTAGCGGAACAACCGGAATGATTACCAGCAAGCATTTAGTCACTGACGCTTCCATATATGAGGAAAGCTACCGCAAAGGATTTTCTCAGTTTTATGGAAATATTGAGAATTATGTCGTCTTGGCGTTGCTCCCTTCCTATCTTGAAAGAGAAGGCTCTTCTTTGATTTACATGGTTGAAGATTTGATTGCACTTTCCAATCATCCGGAAAGCGGTTTTTATCTGCACAATCATGACGAACTTATAGCGAAATTAATTGCTTTAGATCAGGCAGGACAAAATGTCATTTTAATTGGCGTCACTTATGCTTTGTTAGACTTAATTGAGAAACATCAATTCCAACTGCAAAACACCATAATCATGGAAACAGGTGGTATGAAAGGCAAACGAAAAGAAATGATTCGGGAGGAATTACACGAACAATTGTGTAAAGGATTTGGCGTTCCAGCGATTCATTCTGAATATGGGATGACCGAATTGCTTTCACAAGCCTATTCTTTAGGAAATGGCGTATTTGAATGCCCTTCTTGGATGCAAATCCTTATTCGCGATACCGAAGATGCTTTGACCTACATTCAAAACGGAAAAACTGGAGGAATTAACGTAATCGATTTGGCTAATATCAATTCCTGTTCTTTTATCGCCACGCAGGATTTAGGCAAAAAAAATCCCAACAACTCTTTCGAGGTATTGGGACGTTTTGATAATTCTGATATTCGTGGTTGTAACTTAATGGTTCTTTAAAGTTTATCTCAATAACTCATACTATTTCCTGCCTTAATTAATTTTTAGAGTAGCAGATTCTAAATTTGCTCCCGAAACCTTTATCATTATCGGACTGTTTAAATTCTTAGTTTTAAGAATAATCGTGGCAATTCCTGCTTCGGCCTTTACCGGATTTTCTCCAATTAGTTCTGCATTTTCTCCGCTTAAAGCAAAAGTAACTTCGTTTGTTGCTGTTGGTATAACAGTTCCATTCGCATCGGTGATTTTGGCATATACAAAAACCACATCAGGCGAATTCGCATTGATTGCTTTTGACGAAACATCATAACTCAATTCGATTTTCATAGCGCTTTCAGGAGTTTTCACAACATTTGAAACCACTTTTTCTCCTTTGATAAATCCTTCGGCACGCAAGGTTCCGGGAACAAATTTATCCAGTTTAAAAATAAAGGGAGGATGTTGTAAAGCATCACTATTACCGTTTACAAATGGTTTTTCCTTAGACACCAAAGCATCGTTTAAATACAAGGCCACCTCATCACAATTACTATACACAGTCACATCCAAAGGAGAATTTCCTGTCCAATAATTAGCAATTTGCACCATTGGCCCTGAAACCAATTTTGAATCTAAAACCACATCGGCATTACGCTGGCTTTGGTAAAAAGAATAAGCAAATTTTGGAATTCTGAAAATATCGCTTATTCCAGAGCTCTCCAGATCATTACTGTATCCGCGATTGTAATCAAACATCACCCAGTTTGCTTCTCCAATTGTCTGTGCTCCTTTTCTATTCGAATTGGCTGCTTCCTGAAAATTATAGGCTTGCTGTAACAGTCGTTTTTCTCCATTGCTACGTAACTGACGTGAAGTTCTTTCATCTTCTTTCAAATTTGAAAATTCCTTTTGATTGAATCCGGCATTCTGCGCATAATATTCCCAATCACCATATTCAGCTATAAATATTTTTCTGTTTCCTTTGCTGTATTTTGTCCAGTAATCAGGTGCTTTTGCGTGTTGACGTGCAGGAATAAACAAATCGTAATTAGCGTTGTCAATCCAACTAGCACTATAATTATGAGGGAAAGGCAATTCTTCTTTTAAGGCCTTGGATGCTTCTTTCATGAAATTTTCACTCATTTGCGTTTCATTCAGGGAGGCTTCCCAAAAAATAATACTCGGATGATTCCGATCTCTTCTGGCCATATCCCGAATATCTTTGATTGCATTTTTTTGGAAGGTTTCATTTCCAAAAAACTGCCAGCCCGTTAAACTGTTCATCACCAAGATTCCTAATTCATCACAAGCATTCAAAAAAGCTTCAGCATGTGGATAATGAGATAATCGAACAAAATCAAATCCTGCATTTTTAATTTTCACCGCATCGCGATACTGAGCTTCATCCGAAATCGCATACCCTACATACGGATATTCCTGATGCTCGTTTGTACCTGTGATGTATAATTTTTCATCATTCAGATAATAACCATCCTCTTTCAGTTCTGATTTTCGAATACCCACCTTTTCCGAATAACTGTCAATGATTTTATTATTTGAAAATAACTGAACTTCCAAATGGTATAAATTCGGTTTTGAAATCGACCACAATTTTGGGTTGCTTACGGTAATGTTTTGGGTAATCACATTATCCGAATTGGCTTTAACAGAAAAAGCTTTCGATAGAAATTCAGATTTCTCTCCTTCATTATCTGTAAGAATAAATTTTAATAAAGCCTTTTTATTGCCCGAAAATTCATTTTTCAAATGCACTTGAATGCTTCCGTCAGCTTGGTCTTTATTGATTTTTTCAAAATTCACATAAATACCACCGCTTGCTTTTTTATTGGCATGAACGGCATTGGTAATGTATAATTTATTAGTTTTAACCAAATATACATTTCTATAGATTCCGCCGTAATAATTAAAATCCAAATCCTTCAATGGCTTTCCAGGCAAAAACTCAGGATTATCCTCATTGTTCACCTTTACTTTGATGAGGTTCTCTTTATTTGTTTTCAAAAAAGGAGTTGCATCAACCGTGAATGGCAAATATCCTCCTTTATGATTGGTTACTTTTTGGTCGTTGATCCAAACATCCGCTTCCTGCATCACCCCTTCAAAATAGAGAAAAACTTTCTTGCTCTTGAAATCTCCAACTTTAAACTTTTTTTGATACCAAGACGTACCCTGAAACTGGTTATTAACTACCAAAGGTTCTATTTTTGCAGTGTGCGGAATCGTAACTTTCTCCCAGTTCGAATTGGCATTTTCTTCTCTTCTAAACTCCCAATCCGAACCAAAATCGACTTTTGTTCTCGATTGAGCATTGGCTTTTTCAACAGAAAAAATCAAGAGTATTAGCATTAAAAAGATAATTTTATTATTAATCATTTTCATATCCTTCAGTAATTATATTTATTTAAAAGCATCTAAGGCCGGTGATGGTTTCCCATCAGATTGCCATGTATTTAATTGATAGCCACTCCAACTTTTCTCTCCTTCTGGTTCCCAATAAATTACGCCAAGTCCTTTATTATTGGGTACATTTTTTACAGCATTAATTACGGCAACTAACATATCCTTGGTATTTTGGGCTAAGGTATAATCCCCTCCAACCTCAACAACCATAACTTCTTTATTGTATCTGGAAACCATATCATTGAGATTATTGGCTAAATCAGCAATAGTAGCTTTATAATCACTTTTTAACCAATATGGATAATAAGAAAGGCCTATTACATCGTATTTCACATTGTTTGCTTTAGCATTGTCAAAAAACCATCTGAATCTTCTATTATCATTTCCTTGATCAAGATGAACAATAACTTTGATAGCCGGATTGATTGCTTTTGTGGCATCATAGCCTTTATTCAAAAGTTGTGCGAGTTGACCGAAATTAGCCGATTTCCCTTCTGGCCATAACATGCCGTCAGGAATTTCATTCCCCACTTGTACCCATTCAGGAGTTACTCCAGCCGCTTTTAGAGAATTCAAAACTTCATACGTATGATTATAAACATCATTTAATAATTCCGTAAAAGAATGGTTTGCCCAAGCCGCGGGTTTTGTTTGTTTTCCAGGGTCGGCCCAAGTGTCACTATAATGAAAATCGATCATGATGCGCATTCCTAATTTTTGAGCACGAACAGCCATAACCACTGTTTCTGCAGGACTACAATGTCCACTTGCTTTGTCATTGGAAGGATTTACCCAAACCCGAAGACGAATCGTGTTGATTCCTCTGTCTTTTAGCAATTGCAAGCAGTCTTTCTTTGTACCGTCTGTATCATAAAATTTATACCCTGTAGCTTCCATTTGGGGTAGCCATCCTACATCGGCTCCTTTTGAAAAAGCAAAAGTTGTTGGTACTGTTGGCTCCGCAGGAGTTGTCTTTGGACCTTCTGGATTTTGTGCATTACTACAAGAAAAAGTTGTCAATGTAATTAATACTATGAAAATCTGTCTTAATTGTACAAATATTTTATTCATCTTAATTTTTTTAAAGCCTGAAAAACAGACGTATTATTAGAGTTCTAAATTTCTTTACTCAACTCTTTTTTAAATCTATTGGTTAATTTTATTAGAATCAACCAATAGAATCAGATTACTAATTATTAATTTAACTTGATTGTTTTGTCTATTGCATTGATTTTTACCGTATAAGTTCCTGGGGTACCAACGAACTTAAAATTGGCATCCCCACTTCCGTCATTTTCCAATTTTGTATCGATTGTATATCCTGCATTTTTATAATACGCATAATTATTATTGATATCCCATTGACCTTGCGTTTTGAAAAATCTAAAAACACCCGCTGAAAATTTAAAAGTAGCTTGCCAAATATCAGGACTGGTTTCAACTATTGCCGTTTCACCGCCAGTAAAATTCCATCCCCCCGGTGTTGCATCACCCACAGCCCAAAAAGAACCTGATGGATTTAATACAATGGTTTTTTTACTAGTATCTACCACTAATTCATAAATTCCTGGAGTACCAATAAAATCAAAATTATTATCCCCTGCACCTTCGCTTTTAAAACGAGCATCAATTGTGTATCCTTTGCCTTTATAGTATTCGAAATTTAATCCTGTAGCCCAATTATTTTCGGCAGTAAAAAATCTAAATTTCCCATTTTGCAATGAAACTTTAACTCGCTGCACATCAGAGTCACAAACAGTAGTTTTTGAAAAATTCCATCCAACATTCTTGATTGCATCTCCCACTATCCAAAGAGGATTGCAAGTGGTACTTGTTGGCACTTTTTCAATCAATTTAATATTTATCATGTGAGTTGTTGAAATGATTTCTTGGGTTCCTGCACCACCGTTACCAATTTTAGATTTCACTCTAAAATACACAACCCCGCTATTATTTGGTTTCCCAGTACTATCAGTAGTTTTAGGGTCTTCATCTAAACCCAATTGATCTACCAATTCCAATAATTGACTTACCAAAACGGTGATATTGGTTTGCTTCGAAACTCCAATTGAAACTGGCTTTGTAAATGCTTCATCTATTGCCGCTTGAACTTCATAGTTGCTATTCACACCTAAAATCGAGGCGTTCCAAATAAATCGATCGGCAATATTGTTTTTTGTGTCCTTGGACAGTAAATATTCGCTGGCAAAATTGTTTGTAAAAGCAATTTTTTCCGAACCTAAATCAGCGATAAAAATTGGTTTGTCATCTGTACAACTATTAAATAGCAGTACATTACTAATTAGTAATACGCAATAGATTAATTTTTTCATCTTAGTTTACTTTTATATTTTTAATAGCCTGGGTTTTGTTTTAAATTTGGGTTTGATAAAATTTCAGATACTGGAATTGGAAATAATTTGTATTTATTATCAACTGCTTTTCCATTCATTACACCGCCTTTCCAAGCCCATAGATAATCTCCTGAAGTAAACTTTTTATAACGAATAAGATCGGTTCTTCTATACCCTTCCCACATCAATTCTCTTACTCTTTCGTCTAAAATAAACTCTAAGTTCAAATCTTTTGAAGCTATGTTCCCCAGACTGCTGTTTGGATTGTTGGCATAAGCCCTTCCTCGTATTTTGTTTATATTGCTTAATGCCACTTGAGAATCACCTCCTGTACCTCCTCTTAATATAGCTTCTGAATAAATCAAATACATTTCGGGTAAACGGAAAACTGGAAAATCAATGTCACTTAAATTATTATAGGTGTTTTTTTGTGGAATTTTATCTCCTGCTCTATCTACATTACGGTATTTATAAATTGAATACCCACTTTTTGAATTTGATAAAAATTCTATTTGGGATGTACGTTTTGGCTCATCATTTTCAGTCCAAAACACCGCTCTTTTATCTACACTTGGATTATTAATTGGAAACAATGCGGGGATAGAAGGCGTTACACGATAAAGATTCCAACTAGCGCTCATGCCGTTAATTTCTTCGGGAACTCCTGAAGCTCCTAATGCAAAAACATTTGTTGTTCCCCAAGAAGTTACATATTCATTATTATAATTGAAGGTGAAAATAAATTCATTGGTGTTTTTATAATTATCCCCAAGCATTAGCCATTGATGATTTAACTCTAAAGAATAACCTGCATCAATTACTTTTTTGCTATAGGCAATGGCTTCTGTATAGTGTGCTTCGCCAGAATACACCTCGGCATTTAAATAAAGCCGTGCCAAAAGCGACCAAACCGCGGCTTTATCTGCACGTCCATACTCGTTTGTTTTTGGAGCTATCATAGTTCCATCAATGGCTTTTAATTCCGATTCAATAAAACGGTATAAATCTGCTTGCTTTATTTGTTTAGGAATATCCCCATTTGCCAATGTCGCTTCGGTCGCAAATGAAGGATTTCCGAACACGTCCAAAAGCATCCAATAAGCATAGGCTCTAACAAAACGGACTTCAGAATAGTACTTTGCAATCTCCGTTTTATCTGCTTCAGAAAACCCTCTTTTACTTACCATTTCTGGTGCTGCTTCAATAATAAAATTGTTGCAAAGCGTAATTAGATACAAGCCACTTTTATAAACATCAGCTGATTCTGCATGATCAGAAGACCAGTCCAACTCTGTGGTTTTATGACTGCCCCATGTGTTTACAGCTTCATCACTTGAAAGTTCTTGCAATTCCCAATATCCTCTGTAAAAAAAATTGTTGGCCCCCGATAATTGAATATAAGTAGAAACAAGCCCTTGTTTATACCCTTGAAGCGTGTTAAATTGGGTCTCGTTTGTCAATGCGTTAGTAGGGAATCGATTCAAATCTTCAGTACAAGATATAAAGATTAAAGCGACCAAAATGACCCCTATGTATCTGATTTTAAAAAGTCTTTTTTTCATTTTTATAATTTTAATAAATTAAGTTTTCTTTAGAAATTTAAATTCAAAGAAAGTGAATATGTTCGTGGTGAAGTATAATTACCTCCAAAATTGGTCCCATAATTATACGATGCTTCCGGGTCGCCTCCTGTAAAATCAGTAATTACAAATACATTTTGAACAGAAGCGGACAAGACAACATTATTATTATCTTTTTTAGGATTTATTAAATTCCCAAAATCATAGCTTAAGTTGATGTTATCCATTTTTAAGAAGGAAGCATTTTGCAAGTAATAATCACTATACTTTTGATTGTTATTTCCGGTTTGCGTAAAATTAGTTTTGTAATACGATTGGTGTATGTTATTACGCGTTATACCATCATATATAGCAGATAAATTATCGTTAGGGTTATAAAACACATATTGTCCAAGATTGGAGTGAAACGCCATACTTAAGGCTAGCTTTTTGTAATTAAAGGCGGTATTAAAACCTATAACATGTTTTGGGGTGGAGCTTTCGGTTCTATATCTATCCTGTTCATTTATAACACCATCGTTATTTAAATCTACCATTTGATCTTCGATAGGTTTTCCTTGTGCATTATAAACTTGGCGATAAACAAAAAATGTGTTTCTAGAATATCCGACCGTATTTACCAATAAGTTACCGCTAAATAAACCAACACCCGAATTGTCTCCTATAGAAAGCTTTGTTATTTTATTTTCATTATAGCTATAATTAACTCCTAAATTCCAATTAAAATTCGTTTTTTGAATCAGAACTGCATTAGTATTGATTTCAAAACCTTTATTATCCAAACTCCCTATATTTTTAACAATATTATTGGCAAAATCTGTCCCTGAAGGAATGGTTACATCGTTTAATAAATCATCGGTAATTCTATGATAAAAATCGACCCCTCCATTTATTCTATTTTTAAACAAGCCCCAATCTAAACCAATATTTAAAGATTTTGATTGCTCCCATTTTCTATTACGATCAGTCGCACTAGGATTGACCCCTTGTATAAAATTATTGCCAATTGGATATTTAATATTGGAAGCCCCTAAATTATATATTGGGATATAGCCATAATTACCTATTCCTTCCTGTTGTCCTGTAATACCCCATCCCACTCTAAATTTAAGGTTTGAGATAACTTTAGAGTCAACCAAAAAATTTTCATCGTTTATTTTCCAAGCAGCCGATATAGACGGAAATGAACCCCATCTTGTTTTGTTAGAAAATCTTGAAGAGCCATCTGTTCTATACGTTCCGGTAAGAACATATTTATCCTTAAACGTATACATTAATCTTCCAAAATAAGATATTAAAGTGTTTTGAGGAATATCAAAATTGAAATTCGGAGTAGAACCAGGCTGCACATTCCCATTTACATCATAAGAGGGATAATAATAGTTGGTTGTTTTAAAATCGTTATATGAATGTCCTGCCAAAGCCTCGATACGACTGTCTAAAGCTTTAATTTCTTTCAAATAATTCAACGTAGTTTCTGAAAATACATTCTCCGTCTTAGAACTTGGATCGCCTTTAGTCACCAGTCCGTTAGAAATAATTGCTGGGAAAAAATTGGCTGGTGCAGTATAATTCCAGGTTCCTTTCGCAACATCATAACCGGTATTTATTTTTATACTTAAATCTGGAAAAAAATGTACTTTATAATCTAATTGAATATTCCCAATACTTCTTAGACTTGAAACTCTGTCATTGACCTGTTCTAATAGAGACACTGGATTATTATGACCATGTAAAACGGCTGGATTTGATGCAAATTCATAATATTGCCAATAGCCCCCATAAATTGAGTTTGGGTCTTTAACTGATTGTGTAGGATCAAATGTAACAGCTGCGTAAATAGCGCTTTCATCGGCTCTTCTTTCTTTTTGAGTTATTCCTTTTACATTTAAATTTACTTTAAGATGATTGTCAAAAAAAGTTGGATTAATATTAAGCGAGATTGTATTTCTCTTAAAATTACCCGTTTTAAGAGTACCATCTTGATCTAAATATCCCAATGACAAGCGGTATGGTAATACTTTTATCCCTCCTGTAAAGCTAATTGAATTGTCTTTTGTCAAAGCCGTTTGATAAATCTCATTCTGCCAATTCGTGTTTGCTGTACCTAAATTAAAATTAGAAATAGGTATACCTGAAACTAAAGAAGCTTGCTTTGCAGCTTCTCTATATTGATCTCCAGACAATACATCTTGTTTGTAAATATTGTTCGACGCAGAAAGCTTAGAAACAAATGAAACTTTCAAATCTCCATTTCTTCCATTTTTAGTTGTGACAATTATAACTCCATTCGACCCTCTTGAACCATAAATTGCGGCGGCTGAAGCATCTTTTAAAATACTAAAAGAAGCGATATCATCAGGATTCAAAGCACTTAGTACTCCAGGTCCGTCATTAAGACCAATAGGAACTCCATCAATTACGAATAACGGATTATTGGAAGCACTTAATGAAGCTCCTCCTCTTAATAAAAATGAACTTCCGGCTCCAGGTTTTCCACTTATTGGTGTAATTTGCAATCCAGGAACTTTATTGGCTATAAGTTGCTCAGCATTGGTTACAAATCCTTTTTGGAAATCTTTAGCACTTACTTGTGTTACTGAACCTGTAAGGTCTTTTTTTCTTGTAGATCCATATCCAATAACCACTACTTCATTCAGTGTTTTAGACTCTTCATGAAGGGATATATTCAATATACTCCCTGAAATTTTCTTTTCTATTGTTCTATACCCTACAAATGAAAATAGTATAATATCTCCATTATTTGCATTAATCTGGTAATTCCCATTACTATCTGAAATAGTAGAATTACTACTATTTTTTAAGGTTACCGTTACACCAGGAAGAGTTGCCTTAGTAGCTTCATCTACAACGGCACCTTTAATGGCTGTTTTTTGTCCGAAAAACATAAGAGGTATTAAAAAAAATATCATGAAATAGGATAGCTTAAAAGCTATTAAAGTTCTCTTTTTCTTTTGCTTTAGTTCTGAATTCATATTCTGTTTTGATTGTAAAATGTTTGATTTCTTCAATTTGGTTTTGGATTAATTAATGTTAATTTGTTTTTTCCATAATTAAATTTTTTGGTTGTTTTGCTTAATTTGTTTTAAAAAAACAAGTGGTTCTAAAACGTTGCAATTTAGTTTTAGCGTTAAAAATCAAAGGGGAATTAATTCATCTTTATAGGGAGACAAAATCGTTTTATCGGGATAAAATACCAGTAAAATTAAGAATACAAGAAAAAAAAGCTATTTTTAAAATTATTCTTGTTTTTTTATTTAAAAATTACAGCTGTCTTAAGGCCAAACCAAATTAGACATGCAACTTTACAAAAACTTTCCTTTTTTAGTCCTCGCCAAGTAAGAATAGAATATTAAACGAAGAAAAAAGGAGTATCAATTTTTCTGTGAAATAAAAATTGACACTCTTTTGGGGTCTATAATCCGGAATTACAGTCGTCGGTAATAGGCAAAAAACAGTTGGTGAATTTTAGGTTTCACCTTATACCGAATTTCTGTTGGAATTAAAAAGTACATTGTATAATTATCTAAATAATCCAAGACCTATATAATCATTAATCGTTTAAATAAGAGGAAGGATTTTTGCCAAAACGTTCTTTAAAGAGCTTGCTAAAATATTTACGATCAGAATACCCTACCAAATAAGAAACCTCAGCTACTGTATTTTCTTTTTTCAAGAGTAATTGTTTTGCCTTCTTTAATTTATATTCTCGAATATATTCTACAAGTGACAAACCCGTTAATACTTTAAGTTTTTTATAAATTACGGAATGGCTCATGCCCAAATGCTTAACGACCACATTTACAGAAAAATCAGTACAATCTATATTTTCCTCAATCAATTGTCCTAGATTTTGAAGAAATTCAAGGTCTGATTTATTTTTGGTTAAGTCCCCAATAGACATAAAATCCTCTGAACGGAATATTTCATGTAATCGCGCTCTGTTTTTTAAAATATTTTTGATTCTGGCACGAAGGAGCGACTCATTAAAAGGCTTTGTGATGTAATCATCTGCACCTGTTTCAAAACCTGCCATTTTATGCATAAAAGAAGTTCTGGCCGTTAAAAGTATAACGGGTATATGACTGGTACTCGCATTTGATTTCAAATTATGGGTCAACTCTATTCCATCCATTACAGGCATCATGACATCACTCACAATGAGATCAGGCAATTTTTCCAACGCAATTTCCAATCCTTCTTTTCCATTGGAAGCTTGTAAAACAATAAACTCATCCGAAAAAAGTTCAACAATATAGTTACATATATCCGCATTATCTTCTACAATAAGTAGGGTTTGCTCTTTGATTACAGAACCATCTACAGCAGGATGACTTTGCTCATCTATTTTTTCATTGCCTTTTTTACTGGTAAAGTAATTTTCAATAAGTTCATCATTGGTTTCATCCCCTCCGATTTCATCCTGTCCAAAATAAGAATTTCCTTTTTTTAGCCTGATTATAAAGGTACTACCGGAACCTTTTTTACTTTTAACGGTTATTTCTCCATGATGCAGCTTTATAATTTCATTTGAAATCGTTAACCCTAATCCAAAACCGGCTCCATTGACACTATTGGAATCATTGACTTGATAGAACCGATTAAATATTTTCGAAAGATGTTTCTTTGAAATCCCAACTCCTTCATCCACTAGTTCTATTTGTACTGTTTCTTCCGTTTCTGTAACAAAAAGCTTTATGGTGCCTCCCGTGTTTGTAAATTTTAATGCATTCGAAAATAAGTTATAAAGCACTTTCTCCATCTGATTTTTGTCAAACCATAATTCGATCATCTCGCTTGAGGATTCAAACTCAAATTTGATGTCCTTCTGATAGGCAAATTCCTTAAAAGACAGGTAAATCTCCTTGCTAAACTTGACCCAATCCTCTTTTACAACCTTTAATTTGATTTGATGATGCTCCAGTTTTCTAAAGTCTAGAAGTTCATTCACCAGATTAAGTAAATATTCTCCATTTTTTTTAATGGTTCCAAAAGAATTTTGTTGATGGTCTTCGGGAAAGTCATTATTTTTTAATAATTTATTTATGGAACTCAAAATCAGCGTTACCGGCGTTCTGATCTCATGGGAGATGTTCGTGAAAAAATCTTGTTTTAAATTGTAGAGTTCAATGTCTTTTTCATGTGTGAATTTCTCGAATCTTAAATCCGCTTTCATTTTTTCCCAAGTAATGATGTATTTTATAAAAACATATAAAATTAGAATTACCAAAAGGGTATAAATTAAAAAGGCCCACCATTCCAACCAAAAAGGTTTTAATATTTTAATATTTACAGCACTATATACATTTGTCCAATTGCTTCCCAATTCTCTGCTCCTAACCTTAAAAACATATTTACCCGGTGAAAGATTCGTATAAGTAGCCGTCCCAGCTTTACCTATTGATCGCCAATTTTTATCAAAATTGTCCATTTTAATTTGGTACTCACAAGTCGCAGAGGATGGAAATTGCATTGCCGCAAATTCAAAAGTAATGACATCCTGGTCATATTCTAAAATTATATCTTTAGTAAAAGCAATGTCGCTTTTTAAAATTTCGTCTTCCCCGATTGCAACTTCTTTGTTGAAAAGTTTAAAACTTGTAAATTTCACTCTTGGGGTTATATTTTTAACCTTGATTGTCCCGGGATTAAATTTAATAACTCCTTTAGAACAACCAAAATACAACATCCCTTTTTCGTCTTTGAAACAAGAGTTAATATGATAATCCCCTTTAAGATTTGAAAAGCTTTTAAAGTTTTTTATTTTATAATCATAATTAAAAATCCCTTGTTTGGTGCTAAACCAGATTAATCCGTTGTTATCTTCTATAATTGCCGTTACAGTCTGATAACGGACATTTTTATGTTTTTCAAAACGATTAATTCTTTTGGTCTTTTTATCCAAAAGATTAATTCCTTCCCCAGCGGTTCCAATCCACAAATTGCCTTTGGTATCTTTTAAGATGCTATAAACATAATCACTGCTAATGGAGTTTTGATTATTCGCTGAACTTTTATAAACTTTAAAACGGTTGGTTTTGGTATCCAAGAGATTGACTCCGCCACCAAAAGTAGCCAGCCAGATTAAATTCCCGTCTTTCTGAAGTGAGATTACATTGTCGCTACTTATAGAAAAAGGATCTCCTAATTTCTTTTTAAAACTTTTAAATTCTTTTGTAGTTACAGTATAATAATTGAGACCACCACCCCAAGTAGCTACCCAAATATTGTTTTTTTCGTCTTCAACAATATAACGAACATCATTATAACTTAACGATTTGGAATTTGCAATATCCTGTTTGAATTGCGTAAAAGAACCCGTTTTGTAATTAAAATTTACCAGACCATTCACAAAGGTTCCAATCCAAAGAGTTCCATTACGAGCCTCTTTTATATACTGAATATAATCGTCTCCTATTGAATTCTTTCGCTCACTACTATAGCGCTTTACGGTATTTGTTTTTTCTTGTAAAACAGTCAATCCTTTTCCGTCCAATCCCATAAAAAAAGTATCCTTATTTTTATAAACAGACAATACGGAGACGGGAGTTCCTCCTTTATCGGTACTAGACAAAAAAGTATAGTCTTTATTAAAACTTAAAACATCAACACCATTCCATGCCGTTCCTAACCAAATATTAGAATTCTCATCTTCCATGATATTATAGATGGCATTACTGGAAATTGAGGAGTGTAATTGGGAGTCATTTGTATAATTATAAACAATTGGTTTTGCACTATTTACATTGGTTATTTTAAAAAGCCCATTGCCATCTGTTCCAATCCATAAAGCACCGTTTTTTCCCTTTTTTATGCATCGTACAATCGTAATCGTTTTATCTATTCCATAATTTTTTTTTTGAAAGCTTAAACTATTTACATCTAATGTCAGCAATCCTTTCCCGCTCGTACCGATTAGAATTTCATCCTTATTCAAACTGCTTATGGAATGGATGTAATCCGGCGACATAGTGCTGGAAGAATTAATGCGTACAAACTCTCCCGTTTTGGGATTGAATTTATTTAAACCGCCACCAAAAGTACCGATCCAAAGATTTTTATTCGCATCTTCATAAATACTTCTAACATCATTATGACTTAATGATTTTTTATTGTTGGCCTGAAACTTATACGTTTTAAATGTTTGTTTTTTTGTATTAAAAAAAGAAAGTCCATTTTTTGTTCCTATCCAAATCGTTCCTTTTGAATCTTCAATAAGGGTATTCAATTCATTGGAAGGAATCGCGTTAGTATCGTTGGAAATGTTTTTGTAGGTAACAAATTTATCATTCGAAGGATTGTATAAATTCAAACCGCCTCCAAAGGTAGCAATCCAAATTTTCCCTTTATGATCTATTAGCAAATCGGAAATATCATTGGCACTTAAAACACTATTTTGTTTATTGTATGTCTTTATTTTGTTCCCATCATACCGATTCAAACCGTTTTCAGTACCAATCCAAACGAATCCATTTTTTTCCTTTACAATACTTCTGACTCTATCATTAGACAGTCCATTCGTTTGATTTATTTTATTAAATATAACTTGCGACTGACTAAAACAAGGAGTAAAAACAGCAGATACTAAAAGGGAAATTAAGGCAAAAAAAGAGTGTAGTAGTTTAGTTTTCAATGTCAAATTTGATTTAAGAAATCCCTAGAAATAAAGTATCGAATGTATTATTTTGAAAAACATACTTTCCGAGAAGTTGGTTCTAATTAACAAATATATACATTTGAAACCTACATCCGCCTTATTCTGTTAATAATGAATTTTAACGCCTGCTCTTTAGATAAAATGCAGAAATACAATTTAAATAAAATTGCAGCTTTTTAGACAAAAAAAAATCCCAACCACTCTTTCGAGGTATTGGGACGTTTTGATAATTCTGATATTCGTGGTAATTTGATATTTTATAAAGTTTAATTGTTGATTTGTTTAATCGATTAAACAAGTCTCAATACAAAATAATTTTTCTTACCGCTTTGTAACAATACAAACTGGTTATTGATTAAATCTTTGCTAGAAAGCACAAAATCTTCTGCAACTTTTTCTTTATTTACTGAAATAGAGTTTGCTGTCAAAGCACGTCTTGCTTCGCCATTCGATTTCAAAAAACCTGTCTTTTCGTTTAAAACGTCAACAATATTTATTCCAGCTTCAATTTCATTTCTTCCAATTTCGGCTTGAGGAACACCGTCAAAAACATCTAAAAAAGTTGCTTCATCCAATTGTTTCAAATCATCTGAAGTAGAATTCCCGAACAAAATATTCGAAGCTTTAATGGCATTTTCTAAATCTTCCGCGGAATGCACCATTACGGTAGTTTCTTCTGCCAAACGTTTTTGTAACAAGCGTAAATGCGGCGCTTCTCTATGTTTTTCGGTTAGAACCTCAATTTCTTCTTTTGATAAAAAAGTAAAAATCTTAATGTATTTCTCCGCATCAATATCTGAGGTATTCAACCAATATTGGTAAAATTTATACGGAGAAGTTCTGGCCGAATCCAACCAAATATTCCCACCTTCTGATTTTCCAAATTTTGTCCCATCCGCTTTTGTAATCAACGGACAAGTCAATGCATAGGCTTTACCCTGTGCTATTCTACGCACTAATTCCGTACCAGTGGTGATATTCCCCCACTGGTCGCTTCCTCCCATTTGTAGCGTGCAATTTTTATTTTTGTACAAATGTAAAAAGTCATATCCTTGAACCAATTGGTATGTAAACTCCGTAAACGACATTCCTTCGGCAGCTTCAGATGACAAACGTTTCTTAACTGAATCTTTGGACATCATATAATTTACCGTAATGTGCTTTCCAATATCCCGAATAAAATCCAGAAATGAAAAGTTCTTCATCCAGTCGTAATTATTCACTAGTTCTGCCGCATTCGCCGCATCGGAAGTAAAATCTAAAAACCGAGCCAATTGCCCTTTTATAGCTTCTTGATTGTGACGCAATGTCGTTTCGTCAAGTAAATTTCTTTCATTGGATTTCCCGGATGGATCACCTATCATTCCTGTTGCACCTCCCACTAATGCTAATGGTTTGTGTCCGGATAGCTGAAAATGTTTCAATAACATCACCCCTACTAAATGTCCAATATGCAATGAATCGGCAGTTGGGTCAATTCCCACATACGCCACACGCATTTGTTCCATCAAATGTTCTTCTGTACCGGGCATAACATCGTGGAGCATTCCTCTCCAAGTCACTTCTTCAATAAAATTCTTCATCTTTTTAATCAATTTGCACAAAGATAAAATTTATTGTGGATTCGGTTATTTGTTTATTCGGTTATTCGAAAAAAATTATTCGTATTTTCGTAGCATGATTTTAGTCACAGGAGGAACAGGTTTAGTAGGTGCCCATTTATTGCTTCATTTAATTGAATCCCGCAGCATCGGGAGTGAAAAAATACGGGCTATTTATCGCGAGGCAAAAAGTATAGAAAAGACCAAAAATCTCTTTCATTTATACAAAAAACCTCATTTATTTGATGCTATCGAATGGATTCAGGCTGACATTACCGACGTTCCGGCGTTAGAAAAAGCTTTTGAGGGAATCGATTCTGTTTATCATTGCGCCGCTTTGATTTCTTTCGATCCAAAAGACGAAAATTTAATTCGGAAAACCAATATTGAAGGAACCGCGAATATTGTCAATTTTTGTATTGCCAATGCAATAAAAAAACTGTGTTATATGAGTTCAATCGCTGCTCTTGGCGATTTAGCCTCTCACGAAAAGGTCATCACAGAAGAAACCGAATGGAATCCCGAAAAGCCACATAGCGATTATGCCATTTCTAAATATGGCGCCGAAATGGAAATATGGCGTGGGCAACAGGAAGGACTGCAAGTGATAATTCTGAATCCGGGTGTGATTATTGGTCCCGGTTTTTGGGAACAAGGAAGCGGACAACTTTTTATGAAAGTAAAAAAAGGAATGTCATTTTACACTTTGGGAAGTTCGGGATTTGTTGCCGTGACTGATGTGGTCCGAATCGCTACACAGTTAATGAAAAGCGAAATTCAGAACGAAAGCTTTACATTAATTGCAAAAAATATCATTTTTCGAGATATCTTAAATAGCATTGCCGATACTCTTCTTGTAAAAAGACCTGCTATTCATGCAAAACCTCTGTTCATGAAAATTTGCTGGAAAATAGACTGGATACTCTCGAATATTTTTATGCAAAAAAGACAGCTAACTAGCGCTATTGCAAAAGCGTCTTATTCAAAAAATGAGTATTCCAATGAAAAAATTACGACTGCATTGAATACTGAATTTTTAGACATTCATCAATACATCAAAGAAATTTCAAACTTGTAATTAAAGTCTTTTTCTTTGGTTGATTTCTAATGAATCTATTAGTTTGGTTGTTGGTGAAACTGGTTTTACAACAGGCTTTTTCTTCTTATTCTTATTCTTTTTTGCTTCAGCCTTAATCAATGCGGTTATCTCTGCTTTCTTTTTAGTAAACCTATCTTCTAATTGAGCAACAATATTTGCATATTCTTCATAATCAGAAGCATAATATGCAATGTTTTGTGCAAATTGCAGACTATCAATTTTATACTTTTTATAAATATATTTTTTAGGATTTATTTTAAAAGTATCCAAAGACATCGGATTTTCTAATCTAATAGCTTCCAGCAATGACAAATCATACATAATATCAACCATGACCTCTTTTTCCATAAGACGATTTGGTTTTTTCACTACCTCCTCCTTACAGCTTATGAGTATGGAAATAATCGCTAAAAGTGATATTATTTTCTTCATCTTTTGCCTTTTATCTGTCAAACAATAATCGTTTTCCTGCACGAATATCTTTTACTTTGAAAGCCGTATACACTAATTGTCCGTTTACAAAAGTATGCGTTATTCTGGATTTAAAAGTAAATCCTTCAAATGGTGACCATCCACATTTAGCAAGAATATTTTCCTTTTTAACACTCCATGGCAAACCTGAATTTATAATAACTAAATCGGCATAATAGCCTTCTTTTATAAAACCACGTTTCTCTATTTTGAAAATCTTAGCCGGATTATGGCACATTTTTTCGACAATTTTTTCAATACTTATTTTACCCTGATGATGTGCTTCAAACATGGCAACAACCGCATGTTGCACTAATGGCCCACCAGAAGGAGCTTTTAGATACGGCAGTTTCTTTTCTTCCAGTGTGTGTGGTGCGTGATCAGTGGCAATAACATCAATTCTGTCATCAAGCAATGCTTCCCAGAGTACTTTTCGGTCATTGGCTGTTTTTACTGCCGGATTCCACTTGATTAAATTGCCTTTGGTTGCATAATCATCATTGGTAAACCATAAGTGATGCACACAAACTTCGGCAGTGATTTTCTTGTCTTCCAATGGAATTTTATTGGTAAACAAATCCATTTCTTTCGCAGTCGAAAGATGGAATATATGTAAGCGTGCGCCTGTTTTTTTAGCAAGAGCAATTGCTTTTGAAGACGAAATATAACACGCTTCTTCACTTCTAATTAAGTGATGAACCGTTACCGGAACCTCTTCTCCAAACTCTTCTTTGTATTTTTCTAAATTATTCTTGATGGTCGTTTCATCCTCACAGTGAACTGCAATAAGCATGGGCGTACTAGAAAATATTTTTTCTAAAGTAGCCTCGTTATCCACCAACATATTGCCTGTAGACGAACCTAAAAATATTTTTATTCCCGCAACATTCTTCGGATTTGTTTTTAGAACTTCTTCTAAATTATCATTTGTAGCGCCCATCATAAAAGAATAATTCGCATAGGATTTCTCCGCAGCAATTTGATATTTTTCTTCTAAGATTTCTTGGGTTACCGCATTTGGCACCGTATTTGGCTGTTCTATGTAGGAAGTAATTCCTCCGGCTACCGCGGCTTTCGATTCTGATTCAATGTCACCTTTGTACGTAAGACCCGGTTCCCTGAAATGAACCTGATCGTCTATCGCACCCGGGATTAGGTAATTCCCTTCGGCATCGATGATTTTACATTGAGAAGATTTAGCGCTTATGCTTTCGGCAATTTCAACAATTAAGTCATCTTCAATTAGTACATCACCTTCGAAAATCGTTCCTTCATTTACTATTTTGGCATTCTTAATTAAAATCCTGTTCATCGTATCTTCTGCTTATAATGTGTTGACTAATTTTTTTAATCTAAGTGAAACAACCCCAAAAATGGCCTCTTTAATAATTAAATTACTCATTTTAGATTGTCCTTTTGTTCTATCTGTAAAAATAATTGGAACCTCAACAATTTGGAATTTTTTACAGTAGGTTCTGTATTTCATTTCAATTTGAAATGCATAACCTACAAACTTTATTTTATTTAAATTGATACTTTCCAGCACCTCTCTTTTATAACATACAAACCCCGCTGTCGCATCATGGATTTCCATTCCTGTAATAAATCGGACATAAACAGAGGCAAAATACGATAGTAAAACACGGCTTAATGGCCAGTTTACCACATTCACACCCGTTACATATCGGGACCCAATTGCTAAATCGGCATCTCCTAAATGGCACGCATTATACAATTTTTCTAAATCATTTGGGTTGTGCGAAAAATCAGCATCCATTTCGAAAATAAAACCATATTTTCGTTCCAAAGCCCATTTAAAACCATGTACATAAGCAGTTCCTAATCCGGATTTCTTGGCTCTTTTTTCTAAAAACAATCGGTCTTTATACTCCGATTGTAGCATAAGTACTCTATCCGCTGTACCGTCAGGCGAATTATCATCAATAATAAGAACATGAAAAGGCTTGTGTTGTGAAAGCACCGTTCTAATAATGCCTTCGATATTTTCAATTTCGTTATAGGTAGGAATTATAACAATACAATCGTTCATATTTTGAGTAATTTCAACGCAAAAGTAAACTTTTTATGCCATTTGATTCATAATAAATTTATAATAAAAAAGAATGATGTAAAAAATTAGTAATTTTGCATCCCTATGATTGAACATATACTTCATCCAAGAATAACCGAAAATAAAGACTGGGCCACACTTTTATTTGTGTTGTCATTTGCTATTATTGCTATTACCAAATCTGTTTTCGAAAATCGTTTTGGTGATTTTGCAAATTTAATTTTTTCAAATAAATACACCAAAATATATAGAGACAGCAGCCATCTTAAAAGCGGTTTTACTGTTTCTTTATTTTTAGTGCAGGTTATTTCATTTGCATTTTTTATTCAACTTTCGTTGAGTCAGTTTGGATATGCCACAAAAACAGATTGGATACTTTATATTCAAATAATCACTTTCCTTATATTTTTCATTTTATCGAAATATCTCATAGAAAAAATTATTGGTACAGCATTCAATATGGAGGAATTTGTAGAACAATTTAACCTCCAAAAAGTGACTTATAGAACCTATATTGGATTATTTATCCTGCCAATCAATATTATTCTGTTCTATTACGACACAATCTTAAGAAATATTCCATTATTTATTATTTGTATAGTATTAATAATGAACATGTTAGCATATATAATTTCAATAAAAAATTATCAAAATTTAATATTAGGTAAGTTGTTTTATTTTATTTTATATCTTTGCGCTCTTGAAATAGCCCCCTATTACTTTATGTATTATTGGCTTACAAAAGGGAGCGCGTAGAAAATGTTAAAATATGAAAGTGAAAACAATTTTGGTGTCACAGCCCGAACCTAAAGTGGAAAATTCCCCTTACTTTGAGCTTCAACAAAAGCATAAAGTTAAAATTGATTTCAGACCTTTTATTCATGTAGAAGGCGTTAATGCAAAAGAGATTAGACTTCAAAAAATCGATCTTAATCATTACACGGCAATTATTTTAACCAGTAAGAATGCTGTTGATCATTTCTTCAGAGTTGCTGACGAAATGCGTTTTAAAGTACCTGAGGGATTAAAGTATTTTTGCCAGTCTGAAGCAATTGCTTTTTACCTGCAGAAATATGTAGTGTACAGAAAACGTAAAATTTACGTGGGTCCTAAAGATTTTGCTGATTTATCTCCACTGATAAAAAAATACAAAGACGAAAAATTCTTATTACCTGCTTCAGACCAATTAAATGCAGATGCGCCAATAACGCTGAATGCATTGAAAGTGGACTGGACTCCAGCGGTTTTTTACAAAACTGTAATGAGCGATTTATCTGATTTAGCAGATGTATATTATGATGTTTTGGCTTTCTTTAGCCCAACCGGAATAAAATCATTGTTTATGAACTTTCCAGATTTCAAGCAAAACGATACCCGAATTGCTGTTTTTGGAAGTACTACACAAAAAGAAGCGTTGGATCATGGTTTAAGAGTAGATATTCTTGCACCAACACCAGCAACACCTTCAATGACAATGGCTTTGGAAAAATACATTGTAGAAGCAAATAAAGGAAAATAGAAAATTACTTTTCAATACAATCAAAAGCCATTCGCAATCCGAATGGCTTTTTTTATGCGACAAAATTGAATAATTACATTATTTCTTAAATGAACTTCTATTTCTTATATGTTGCTAAATACAACCCATATAAGAAATAGAAGTTCATTTGAGCCTAAAAAAAGCACAGTAATCTTATATTTTTATTAACATTAATCATTTTTTCCTTAAATTTGATTTTCAATTCAAACTAAATACAATAGTTTAGTTTAAAATAACAACTTATGAAAATAAACTCCCTTATAGTAGAAATAGACGGTATCGATAAAGAAATTTTACGTGACCTGATGGAAGATGCCCGAAAACCAATCCTTCAAATCGCAAACAAAATAGGGATTTCAGGAGCTGCCATTCACCAGAGATTGCGAAAATTGGAACAATCCGGCGTTATTTCAGGATCCAAGTTTACCGTGAATCATAAGATTCTAGGTTATAATACGATGGCATTTGTTGGGATTTACCTAGACAAAGCAGCTCGGAATCCGGAAGCGGTAAGAGATTTGAAAAAAATCCCTGAAGTATTAGAATGCCATTACACTACAGGAAACTGGTCGATATTAATCAAAATTATTTGTCGTGATAATGAGCATTTAATGCATTTACTAAACACCAAAATTCAGGCCATCGAAGGCGTTTCCAGAACAGAAACGTTCATATCATTAGACCAACAAATTGACAGACAGATTCAATTGTAATTTTGAGTTAATCGATTAATTGTTCATTTTAAGTTATTGGACAAAAAAAATCCGCCTCAGGTTTAAACAAGGCGGATTTTATATTTTTGGAGCGAAAATTAATTTCTTCTTCCGCCCATATAGATTGAAACATAATACAACAAAGTTGCAATAGATCCTAAAGCAGCCACTACATAGGTTCTTGCAGCCCATTTTAGTGAATCTTTTGCTCCAGCCTGCTCTTGTTGTGTCAGCATTCTTTTATTTTCTAACCAAGCTAACGCACGATTGCTCGCATCATATTCTACTGGTAAAGTAATAATAGAAAACAACGTTGTTGCCGCAAAAATCACGATTCCAATTAATAACAACTGAGGAAAAGTTTTAATCATCAAAATTCCAGCCAGTAAAATCCATTGCATGTACGTTGAAGCCACATTTACAATTGGAACCAATTGCGAGCGCATCGTCAACCATCTATATCCTACGGCATGTTGTACGGCGTGACCGCATTCGTGTGCAGCAACAGCAGCCGCAGCCGCATTACGTTGATTATAAACTGCCTCGCTTAAATTTACTGTTTTATCCAAAGGATTATAATGATCCGTTAATTGCCCCGCAACCGAGATTACTTTCACATCCCGAATTCCATTATCAGCAAGCATTTTCTCGGCGATTTCAGCACCAGACATTCCGTTTTGTAATTGTAATTTAGAATAATGTTCAAATTTGCTTTTCAGTCTTGAACTAACTAACCAGCTAAACAGCATAATTGCTCCAGCAAGAATCAAATAACTCATTCCCATATTTTTGTTTGTTTTTTTAAATGTTTAAAATAAAACATCAAATTTTGAACCAATTTTTTACAATGTCAAAATGACACAAGAAAACAGCAACAAAATTATTCATTAACACTAAACTGCTTATTTACAGCTTCAAATTTAGCGATCAAACCGTTGACTCTAGCTTGCTCTTTTTTGATTTCTTTTGGTCTTAAATAAAACCAGGTAAACCCAATCCATCCCAACATTACTACATAAGTAAAAATTCCCCAAAATATTGTCATACGGGATGTGTATTCATACATGTACAAACACAACCCGGATCCGAGCAGTATAAAATATAAACTCAATACGGTAGATTGCAAAAACTGTTGTTTTGTTTTAATCGAAATTAATTTTTGCAAATAGTCATTATTGCTTTGAGCACCATCAATCGTTTTATAAGATGCTACTAATTTATTGTAAACGAATAAATACATAACCATTGCCAAAACAGTTAAAACAATTCCAATTTTGGTTGAAATAAACTCAGGCTGATAATAATACCAGATAGAAATAATAAACGCAATTGTCGCAATAAGCAAAACATTTGTTATAACTAATTTCCTTAAGCTAGCTCTCTTGAAATATTTCAGTTTAGAAAGCAATTCGTCCATATTGGGCTGGCTTACTGCCTGTTTTTTCCATAAATCTTTAAAGTCTATATTATTGTCCATTTTCTTTAAATTTTTGAGTTAATTTTTCTTTTATTCTATGGATTTTCACTCTCGTATTCGCTTCAGAAAGCCCAACGATATTGGCTATTTCTGTTTGTTTTACATCTTCCAGTTCGAGTGAAATAATAATACGGTCGATTTCTGGTAGTTCAGCAATGCATTGGTACAAAAATTGAATCTGAGGTTCTGGCGAATAGTGCTTTTCTTCTATAATATGTATTGGAAGTTCTGACTTGGGAAATCGTTTTTCTTTTTCTATTTGCCTCAGGCAATTATTAGATGCAATCCGAAAAATCCAGGTTCCAATACTGGCTTCATTCCTAAATGTATGGAGTTTTTGCCAAACAATAATAAACGTTTCCTGAGTCATATCCTGCGCAATGTCATAATCATTTACGTAACCCATGCATAAACGAAATATCTTCTGCCAATAGGATTTGTATAATTCTTCAAACTCCATTATTTCGATTGTATAAAGTTGTTTAATTGTGCCAAATACCATTCTTTATCATCATACATAATAAAGTGTAACCCTTTGTTTGAATATTGAAAACTGGCCGTTTTTAAATTTTCGTATTGCGCCTCAATAGGAGCTTTGTAATTTGAAAAACCAAACTCCAGCAATATCAATGAAGGACATTGTATTTTCGCGATTTTATCTCTCAAATCGGTATTGGAAAAATCACAATACATTTCGCCAAACGTTTTTCTGTCTGATTTCATGCTCCAGCTAATTGCTTCATCTTGTTTTGTAGCATCTGCTAAAAGCATGGCCATATTTCTTTTTTGCATTTGATAAAATTCATCTTCAGACATAGCCGTTATTTGAGTGAGCATTGAAGTGCAATCGTTATTTTCTTGTGATTTAAAAGAAGGATCCCTTAAAGCAGCCAAACAAGGAAGCGCATCAACAACTGCAATTTTGTTTATTAGTTCTGGATAATCTGAAGCAAGCGCAAGCGCCAAACCGCCACCCATACTGTGACCAACTATAATTGGTCTTTCGATTTTGTTTGCTTTTATGTAATTGGCAATTTCTGTTTCCCAACTTTTAAATGAAGCATTTGGTTGTGGTTTAACCCCGGCAAAACCAGCCATAGTAAAAGTGTAACAAGTAAATTCTTTTTCAAAATTAGATTTTGTTCCATTCCAGACATCCCCAGAACTGGCAAATCCGGGCAGAAAGATTATGGATTGTTTCCCTTTTCCTGTTTTGGTGATTTCAAACGGATACGATTTAGTTTGTCCGAATACATTTAAACACAATGCTGAAAATAATAAGGCGATAATCAAGAAGAGATACTTTTTCATTTTAATAGATTTAAGTTGTTAAATGATCCAATTCGCCTTTTAGATACAGGACATATTAAAATGTTACAAAAGTTAAAAGTAATTTTTAATTTTCTGTTTATTAGTTGTTTGCAAAACAAAAAAAATCCTAATTCTAAAATTTAGAATTAGGATTGATTATATACTGTGGACGCATTATTTATCCAACCAAATTGATGATTTTCCCAGGAACGATAATCACCTTATTTGGCGTTCTTCCTTCTAATTGTTTGATGGTTCTTTCGTCTTTCATAACGATTTCCTCGATTTGTTCCTTGGTTAAATCCAAAGGTAAAACCATCGTAAAACGCATTTTTCCATTGAAAGAAACCGGATATTCTTTGCTGCTTTCCACCAAATGTTGCGCGTCGAATAGTGGAAAATCAACCGTTGCAATAGAACCTGTATTTCCTAATAACGACCATAATTCTTCGGCAATGTGTGGCGCATAAGGCGAAATCACAATCGCTAATGGTTCCAGAATAGCACGAGAATGACAGTTTTGAGTGGACAATTCATTCACACAAATCATAAACTGAGAAACCGACGTATTAAAAGAGAAGCTCTCAATATCTTCCGCTACTTTCTTGATGGTTTTGTGTAATGATTTTAAGTTGTCTTTGGTTGGTGCGTCATTGGCAACAATCAAACCATTTTCATCAAAATACAAACGACACAGTTTTTTCAAGAATCCAAAAACACCCGAAATTCCTGCCGTGTTCCAAGGTTTTGCTTGTTCCAATGGTCCCAAAAACATTTCATACAAACGCAACGTATCTGCTCCGTATTCATTGCAAATATCATCCGGAGTTACCACATTGTATTTAGATTTCGACATTTTTTCAATTTCACGACCTACTATGTATTTTCCGTTTTCTTCGGTGATAAATTCAGCATCTTTATAATCTTCTCTCCAGTTTTTGAATTTCTCAATATCTAATTCATCCGAAGAATTTACAAACGAAACATCAACATGAATTGGGTTATAATTCGTTTTTACAAAATTCCATTCAACAATAAAATCCTGTGCTTTATATTCATTTTCTACTTCCTCAATAATAGATTTTATTCCCGTGAAATCTCCTGATAAGACATTTGAATAAATATTTTTTGAAATGAAATATTTTTTAAGTTTTACATTTTCCATATTACCAAACTCAACAAGTTTTTTAACCGTCACAGATGGCATAACACGATAAACAAATGCACTCATTCCCAAAATCATTCCCTGATTAATCAGTTTTTTGAATGGTTCTTCGGTTGGTGCAAAACCTTTATCTTTTAGGAATTTGTTCCAAAAACGAGAATACAATAAATGTCCGGTTGCGTGTTCGCTTCCGCCAATATATAAATCCACACTTTCCCAATAGGCCAAAGCGTCTTTACTGGCAAATTCGTTTTCATTGTGCGCATCCATATAACGCATCCAATACCATGAACTTCCTGCCCAACCTGGCATCGTGTTCAATTCAAGAGGATGAATTGTTTTATTGTCGACTAAATCCGTATTAACCACTTCATTCGTTTCTGTATTCCAAGCCCAAATCAAAGCATTACCTAAAGGCGGCAAACCTTCTTCGGTTGGTAAATATTTCTCTACTTCCGGCAAGATGATTGGCAAATGTTTCGCATCAATCATTTGCGGCAATCCATTCACATAATATACCGGAAACGGCTCTCCCCAATAGCGTTGGCGAGAGAAAACGGCATCACGCAAACGGTAATTCGTTTTTCCTTTTCCTTGGTTTAACTTTTCCAGTTCTTCGATAACTTTTTTGGTCGCTTCTTTGTAATTCAATCCGTTTAGGAAATCCGAATTAGCGATAATCACATTGTCTTTCGAACCATACGCCACCTCAGAAATATCGACATTTGCAAAAATGTTTTTAATCTCTGGCATACCTCCCGAAGCTTCGGGATGTCCTTTGAAGAAATTTGCAAAAGCATAATCTCTTTCATCACCACAAGGAACCGCCATCACAGCGCCTGTTCCGTAACCTGCCAAAACATAATCCCCAATCCAAACCGGAATCGGCTCTTTGGTAAACGGATGTTCCGCATACGCTCCGGTGAATACTCCCGAAATGGTTTTAACATCGGCCATACGTTCTCTTTCGGAACGTTTTGACGTTTTTTCTATATAGGCTTCCACTTCCGCTTTTTGTTCCGGAGTAGTTATTTGTGAAACCAATTCGTGTTCCGGAGCCAATGTCATAAACGTCACTCCGAAAATGGTATCAGGTCTAGTCGTGAAAACCGCAATTTTAGCTTCTGAATTTTGAATATTAAATTCCACCGTTGCTCCAACAGATTTTCCAATCCAGTTTCTTTGACTTTCCTTAATGCTTTCACTCCAATCAATAACATTTAATCCTTGTAACAAACGTTCCGCATAAGCCGAAATTCGCATGCTCCATTGGGTCATTTTCTTGCGCACCACTGTAAAACCGCCACGCTCTGAAACACCATTTACGATTTCATCATTCGCCAAAACAGTTCCTAATCCAGGACACCAGTTCACCTCAGTCTCGGCTAAATAGGTCAATCTGTATTGCAGCAAAATTCGCTCCTGCTGTTCTTTTGCGAAAGCGTTCCACTCATTTGCTGAAAAGCTTTCAATAGTATCATCGCAAACTGCATTTAATCCCGAAGTTTCGGGAGCGTTTCCTTCTTTCTCAAAGATGGAAACCAAAGTCGAAATATCTTCGGCTTTATCGCTATTTTTGTTGTACCAAGAATTAAATAATTGGATGAAAATCCATTGCGTATGTTTGTAATAATCCGAATTTGAAGTACGCACTTCTCTGCTCCAATCGAAGGAGAACCCAATTTTATCCAATTGCTTTCTGTAACCCGCAATTTTATTTCCTTCTTTATCCGTTCCTCCGTCAATATTTACCGAAGTCGTATCTTCCGGACGTTGACCCGTTTGAATGGCATATTGTTCCGCAGGCAAACCAAAACTGTCATAACCCATAGGGTGCAACACATTAAAACCTTGGTGTCTTTTATATCTGGAATAAACATCAGAAGCGATGTATCCCAGCGGATGCCCAACGTGTAATCCCGCTCCAGATGGATAAGGAAACATGTCAAGTACGTAATATTTAGGTTTTGTTGCGTTGTTTTCGGCTTTAAACGTTGCGTTTTCTAACCAATATTTTTGCCATTTGGCCTCTATTTCGTTCGGATTGTATTTCATTCCTCTTTATATATTGTTTTTTAATGGAGTCATGCTATCGCTAACTCAAGTCATAATAGGTATTTATTTAACCCTTTCAGGGTTTTGAACCCTGAAAGGGTTGCACAAAAATTGAGTGGCAAATTTACGTTTATTGTACATTGTACCAAAGCTATTTCTTTGACAAAGAAAGAAATAAATAATTATTTAAAAATAAGTAAAAATACTTATGTTTGTAAAATAATATCTACGTACTTTAAATGTATCAAATCTTACAAGATTTTATTTATAAGGAGTTAGTTGTTTTTCACTATATTTTTTAAAACATACTGATGGAAGAAAATAAAAAATACATCATAGCAGTCAGAATCTGGATTGAAGAAGCTGACGGTCCTTTTTTAGGCATTGGAAAGATATGGTTGCTGGAGAATATCGCAAAAACGGGTTCTATCACTAATGCAGCCAAAGAAATGAAAATGGCGTATCGTCAAGCTTGGCAATTAGTGGAAGAAATGAACAAACGTGCCGAAAAACCACTGGTAGAAAAACTACTTGGTGGCAAAGGTGGTGGTGGCGCCAGATTGACAGAAGCCGGAGAAAGAGCCATTCAGACTTTTTATGCATTAGAAAAGAAAATTCAAGATTTTGCCCGAAAAGAAACATTGAATTTGAAATTTTAAAAAATTTGAACAGCAGTATTCTTTTTAAAACATACTGAAAAAAATACCCTTTATGAAATCAAGATTATATCTGATACTAGTATTACTAAGCTTAAAAAGCTTGGCACAATCCCAAAAAGAAAATTCAAAAACAAGCCAAGACAGCCTCAAAAAAGAAATGCTGAAAGAAGTAGTCGTTACCGCTTCCCGTACTCAAGAAACATTTTTACGATCTCCTATAAGTATTGAACAATTAAAAGCTGCAGATGCAAAAAACATGGGTTCCTCATCCAGTTTTGATGCACTCGAAAACTTAAAAGGAGTTCAAATTATCACACCAAGTTTAGGTTTTAAAGTCATCAACACGAGAGGATTTGCCAACACAACCAATGTGCGGTTTGCCCAATTAGTAGACGGCATAGACAACCAAGCACCACATCTGGGGGCGCCCATCGCCAATGCGCTTGGAGCAAACGACCTTGACATCTATAAAATTGAAGTCATTCCCGGAGCGGCTTCTGCACTATATGGAATGAATGCCATCAATGGACTAGCAAATATTCAAACCAAAAACCCCTTTGAATATGAAGGATTGAGCATTCAGCAGTTAACTGGTGTGAATCATGTTGGACATGTAGACCGCTTCTCTCCACAGCTTTACAACCAGACCAATTTCCGTTATGCTAAAGCAATAAATTCCAGAATTGCTTTTAAAATAAATGGTTCCACAACTGGAGGAACGGATTGGGTTGCAGACAACAGAACCGATTTGGCTCCAAATATAAATTCTTCAACCAATTTATATGGAGCTGATAATCCTGCTTTTGATGAAGTAAATGGTTATGGAAACGAATCGGCAAACCGAAGAACGGTAACCCTGAATGGGAAAAAATACATTGTAGCCCGAACGGGATATAGAGAAACCGACATTGCAGATTACAACATCCAAAACTACAAAGGTGATATTGGGTTGTATTTCCGTCCAAAAAAGGGACAGGAATTAGCCATAACGTATAAAGGAGCTTTAATCAATACGGTCTACCAACGTTCGAATCGTTTTAGATTAGAAGATTATACCTTACATCAATATAGCATTGATTATCATACCAATATTTTTCAGATACGAACGCATTTAACCCAAGAGAACACTGGAAAATCATACAATATGCGCTCTCTGGCAGAAAACATGGATCGGGCTTTCAAATCGGACGACCAGTGGTTTGCCAATTATACTACAGCCTATAACAATGCGGTACCCACTGGGGCTACCATTGCAGATGCCCATAGAATGGCTAGAGCAACATCTGATCAAGGAAGATTTATTCCTGGTACTGAGGCTTATAATCAAAAGAAAGAAGAACTGGTCAACACCAATAATTGGGATTTCGGTGCCGCTTTACGAGTAAAATCTTCTTTAGTGCATGCGGAAGGTTTGTTTAATTGGGATAAAGTTTTTGCTGACTTTTTAAAAAAAATCGACACACAACTCTTAAGTGGTTTTGATTATAGAACGTACATCATTGTTCCCGACGGAAATTACTTTGTAAATCCAGTTGATGATGGCAAAAACCTAACCTATGGAAAAACAGGGGGATTTACCCAGTTAAGCAAGGATTTATTTGACAAAAAATTACGTCTGAGTGCAACCGTTCGCGCAGACAAAGCAGATTATTTCGATTTGAAATTTACCCCTCGATTTACTGCTGTATTTTCTCCAAAAGAGGAAATCAACTTTAGAGCTTCTTACCAAAGCGGGTACCGATTCCCCAGTATTTTTGAAGGTTTTTCTAACGTGAACAGCGGTGGTGTAAAACGAGTGGGAGGACTGAAAATAATGTCTGACGGAATTTTCGAAAATTCGTATACAAAAGCATCTATTGATAAATTCCAAGCCCAAGTAACCAGCGATATTAATACGCTTGGTCTAACACAGGCACATGCAATCGACAAAAATAAAGCGATAATCCAGAAAAACCCATATACTTATTTACAACCTGAATTTGTTCGTTCTTTTGAATTTGGATTTAGAGGAGTTACCCTAAATAAGAGTTTGTTTATTGATACCGATTTTTATTACAACTCCTATGAGAATTTTATCGCACAAGTTGAAGCAAGCATCCCTAACACAACAGATGCTGCACAAATACCAACAGCCCTTTATTCTAAGGCTACACAAAGCCGGTACCGTTTATGGACCAATTCTAAAAGTAAAATTTACAATTATGGCGGTAGTGTAGGATTGAAATACAAATACAACAATGTGTTTTCATTTTTAGGAAATGTAACCTATACCAAATTAGACCGAACGGATGATAAAGATGGTTTAGAAGATGGTTTCAACACGCCTAAATTCATTGCAAATGGAACAATCGTAACAGAACATTTGTGGAAGAACCTTGGGGCAAGTGTTACGTATCGCTGTCAAAACAAATATGATTATGTTTCTTTCCTTGTTAGTGGCGAAGTACCTGCCTACTGGTCAATGGATGCACAAGTAAATTATAATTTCGAAAAAACAGGCGTGACCGCTAAATTCGGAGGAACCAATTTCCTAAACAAAACCTATTATTCTATGTTAGGCGGGCCATCAATTGGAGGATTGTATTATGTATCATTGACTTGGAATGTTGGCAAACTCTAAAAAAAGAGTCCTTAAAAGATTGGTTTGCTTTTGAAATTTACGTTTATTGTACGAAAGTTAAAACTTTGAGCGTTATTAACTTTAAATAAAGAAATTCTTTATTATTTTTACCCCTTAATTACAATAAACTATGACTTCTAATTTTGATAAATTTCAAAAACGCAGATTAATTTCCTCTTATTTTTCGGTGGTACTAAGTGTATTCTTGGTATTATTCCTATTAGGAATGTTAGGATTTTTCATTATAAATTCTAAAAAACTGGCCGATGATTTCAAGGAAAAAATTGCCATGACGGTGTTTTTCAAAAACGACGCTAATGACAGTATCTTGAAAGCTTTTGGAACTGATTTAAAATCGGCTGCTTTTGCAAAATCATATGTTTATGTCACTAAAGAGGCTGCAGCTAAACAACATACTGATATTATTGGGGAAGACTTCATGGAATTTCTAGGTGAAAATCCTTTGCAAAACTCTTACGACATTCACTTAAAAGCAGACTATGTAATCAAGGACAGTATTGCAAAAATCGAAACACATTTGCGTAAAAATGCCATGATTTCGGATATTGTTTATGACAAACAATTAGTGAATCTAGTAAATGACAATATCAAAAAAGTGAGTATGTGGATTTTAATAATCAGCGGATTTTTTACCGTTATCGCTGTTTTATTAATCAACAGCTCTTTACGCTTATCCATACATTCGAATCGATTTATCATCAAAACCATGCAAATGGTAGGTGCTACCAAAGCGTTTATCAGAAAACCATTTGTGTTGCGAAGCATAAAACTGGGAATGATTGGTGCAGGTTTGGCCGTTTTAGCGTTGATTGGCGTTTTGATTTACGTTCAAACTAATTTTCCTGACCTTGGTATTCTTGACGACAAATTACTGGTTGGCTTAGTTTTATTAGGTGTTTTGGGAATCGGTGTTTTGATTACTTGGCTAAGCACTTATTTTGCAACACAACGCTTTTTGAATTTAAGAACAGACGATCTTTACTAGATTTCAGACAGCAGGTTTCAGTTTAAAGATAGGAGATTAAAACAACATCAATTTTAGGATTTTAAAAAAGCCTTATAATTCCAGCATAAATGAAAAACGAAGAACAAAAACAAGAATTTCTTTTTTATAAAATAAATTATAAAATTCTATTGATTGGGATTGGAGTAATTGCTTTAGGATTTATTCTAATGTCAGGCGGCGGAAGTAATGATCCAAAAGTATTTAGTGAAGCAATATTTGATTTCAGAAGAATTCGTTTGGCTCCAACAACTGTTTTAATCGGTTTTGGAATCACTGTTTATGCTATTCTTAAAAATCCAAAAAAAGCATAAATGAATACATTACAAGCTATTATTCTTGCCATTATTGAAGGAATTACTGAATTTTTACCTGTTTCTTCAACTGGACATATGATTATCGCATCTTCTTTTTTTGGAATTGCACATGATGATTTTACAAAACTTTTTACGATTGTCATTCAATTGGGAGCTATTCTTTCGGTTGTAGTTTTATACTTCAAACGATTCTTTCAATCCTTTGATTTTTACTTTAAACTACTTGTCGCTTTTATTCCAGCAGTAGTTTTTGGATTGCTTTTCAGCAAAAAAATAGATGCTTTGCTAGAAAGTCCGGTTACTGTTGCTGTTTCTCTTTTGATAGGAGGAATTATTTTATTAAAAGTAGATGATTGGTTTGCAGTTTCAGAAGTTGGTTTTCCAGTCAGTAAAGAAATCACCTATCTTCAAGCATTTAAAATTGGATTGTTCCAATGCCTTGCCATGATTCCCGGTGTTTCCCGAAGTGGTGCCAGTATTGTAGGCGGAATGTCTCAGAAATTATCTCGAACTACCGCAGCAGAATTCTCTTTTTTTCTTGCCGTTCCCACCATGTTGGGCGCAACTGCAAAAAAATGTTATGATTATTACAAAGACGGATATGTACTGACACACGATCAAATTAACTTTCTTATCATTGGTAATGTGGTGGCATTTATTGTGGCACTTTTAGCCATAAAATCATTCATTGGTTTTTTAAGCCGAAAAGGATTTAAACTATTTGGTTATTACAGAATTATAGCTGGAATTATATTATTGATAATCCACTTTTTTATTCATCCCTTGACCATTATTTAATGACAACCGAAGACTTTTTAGAAGGACAAATCATACTCATTGACAAACCTTTGCATTGGACTTCCTTTCAGGCAGTGAACAAATTGAAATGGGCTTTGATTACTAAACTAGGGCTTCCAAAAAAATTCAAGATTGGACATGCCGGAACTTTAGATCCATTGGCAACCGGATTGCTTTTAGTGTGCACCGGAAAATTTACCAAAAGAATTACGGAACTTCAGGGTCAAGCCAAAGAATACACCGGAACGTTCTATATTGGGGCGACAACACCTTCGTATGATTTAGAAACCGAAATTGACCAGACATTTCCAACAGAACATATTGATGAGGCTTTAATTCAGGAAACCGTAAAACAATTTCTAGGTGAAATAGATCAAAAACCACCTATCTACTCCGCTATAAAAAAAGATGGTGTTCGCTTGTATGAGCACGCCAGAGCAGGAGAAACAGTAGAAATTGCAACGAGAAAAACAACTATACACGAATTTGAAATTACAAGAATCGCGCTTCCCGAAGTCGATTTCAGAGTAGTTTGCAGCAAAGGAACTTACATTCGTTCGCTGGCTTTTGATTTTGGAAAAGCTATGAATTCAGGTTCGCATTTAACCGCTTTACGCCGAACAAAAATTGGTGATTATAATGTAAATGACGGAATGGATGTTGAAGCATTTGAACAAAGTCTGGCTCCTCAATTGTAATCAAAAGCAAAAACACATGACAAATACAAAATTGAACTTGCTATGTGTTTTTTCTAAAAAGTTAAAGTAGTTTTAATCCATACTTTTTTTTGTTTACTTGGCTGTGCCGTTGGTTTTAATAATGAGTTACGTTTTTACCTCCAAATAGTAAGCGCGATAAATAATCATAAAACCTTTCAAATAGCTTTTTCATAACGATGTTTTTTTTAATTGTGAAACAATATTAAACACCAATAAAAAAAGTAAATCGTAAATAAAATAGTAAACTTGGTTGGCAATTACTAAATTACAATATTTTTTTGATACAACAAAAAAACAAAGTTATTTTTTTGTATCAAAAAACGTATAGCTAAACCTACTTTTTACATCAGATATTTTGCATCAAATTAATCACTTCTTCCTGGGTACTTAATCCTTTATCTTTCAAATACCACAATTGTAATTCCGTTTTAACTTTTTCATCAATTGCTCCAAATTTCTTTTTATAATCATTTATCAAATCCGTCGCGTCTTTTGGTCTGGGTCCCCAACTGTCTAGTAGACTTCCCGTTTCTCTATCAATTATAATTAATTTGGGAATTGCTCTTTTTTTATTGGTTAAAAACAATTTCATCAATTCCTCGTTTTCATCACGCAAAACAATTTTCATTTCTATTTTACCCTCGGAAGCAATGGCCATTTGATTAAAAATAGGCAGTATTTGTGCTGCATCTCCACACCAACCTTCGGAAATAACTAACCAGATGTATTCGCTTTTTAAATTTTTTAATTTAAAGCTATTTTCATCCGGAATTTTCATCGTTTTATCCAAACGATCCATACGCGTTTCATTCAAAGAACTGTACTGTGTCAAATTTTCGGATTGTTCATTACCCGTTGATTTTCCATCAAATAACAAATCAGAAACTAGTTTTCTATATTCTGAATACGAGTGACTGTTAAATAATGCTTTGGCTATAGTAATTTTCATGATAAGTGATTTATTTACACAAAGTTACCATAAAATCGGATTTTAAACATGACTTATATCAGTTTCCATTCCACAAAAAGACTAATTTTATATCAAATATTTAGAATGGATTTAAAAACGAAATCAATAGGACTTGTACTTTCTGGCGGAGGTTCTAAAGGTATAGCACATGCTGGTGCAATTAAATTCTTGGAAGAGAAAAACATCTTTCCTTCTCGGATTGCCGGAACAAGCGCAGGCTCGATTGTTGGTGCCTTGTATGCGTGGGGAAAAACACCCGACGAAATCCTGGAGTTTTTTAAGTCTATCTATCTTTTTCATTGGAAACATTTTACCTTCACAAAAGCAGGTCTAATTGATTCTGAATCTTTCAAAAGTTATTTTTATGCTATTTTCAAGGATGCATTACTAGAGGAACTAAAAATTCCAATTCATATTACGGCGACTGATATGGTTAGAGGAAGACTAAAAATATTTGGTCCTGAAACAACCATTATTGATGCTATTTTAGCTTCATCTGCATTTCCCGGGATTTTGTCTCCGTACGAAATTAAAGGAAAATTATATAGTGATGGTGGCATATTAAATCATTTTCCCTCAGATATTTTACAAGGACAATGTGATACCGTCATTGGAGTTTACGTAAGTCCTCTTCAAAAAATTGAAGCTAAAGATTTAAGCTCGATAAAAGCTGTAACTACCCGCGCTTTTGACATCCTTTCGGCAAATTCAAATATGCACAAATTCAACGTTTGCGATTGGGTTATTGAACCAAAGGATTTGTGTCTCTATAGTACTTTTGAAACGAATAAGATTAAAATGGATGCGATCTTCAACATTGGCTATGAAGCCGCAAAAAAATCCTACGGAAAACTTAATTTATAAATTTTAAGCAACACTTTTTTTAAAAAACAGAATATGTCTATATTTGCACCAATCAACTCAACACAAAATGAAATACAAAAGAATTCTTCTTAAACTAAGTGGCGAAGCTTTAATGGGCGACTTGCAATACGGAATTGACCCAAAAAGATTAGCTGAATATGCTGACGAAATCAAGCAAATTCATGAAAAAGGAGTAGAAATAGCCATTGTAATAGGTGGTGGAAATATTTTTAGAGGAGTTGCGGGAGCAAGTGCAGGAATGGACAGAGTGCAAGGAGATTATATGGGAATGCTGGCTACCGTTATTAACGGAATGGCTTTGCAAGGCGCATTGGAAGAGAAAGGGATGAAAACTCGTTTACAAACTGCGCTAAAAATGGAATCTATAGCGGAACCGTATATAAAAAGAAGAGCAGATCGTCATCTTGAAAAAGGGAGAATTGTGATCTTTGGTGCAGGAACAGGAAATCCTTATTTTACAACAGATACCGCAGCCGTTTTACGTGGTGTGGAAATTAATGCCGATGTAATTCTAAAAGGAACTCGTGTTGATGGTGTATATGATTGCGATCCGGAGAAAAATGCTTCGGCGGTGAAATTTGAGTTCATCTCCTTTGAAGATGTTCTTAAAAAAGGATTGAATGTAATGGACACCACGGCATTCACATTAAGTCAGGAAAACAAATTACCAATTGTAGTTTTTGACATGAACAAAGTGGGTAACCTGTTGAAAATTTGCGAAGGAGAAAACATAGGAACAGTAGTAAATATATAAATAGATTATTAGATCGTTAGATTATTAATGCTTAAAGTCTAAAAATCCAACAGTCCAAGAAATCTAAAAACCTAAAAAAATGACCGAAGAAATTGAATTTATATTAGATAGTACTAAAGAATCTATGACCGGTTCTATTGCACATTTAGAAAAAGAATTTTTAAATATACGTGCCGGAAAAGCGTCTCCAGCAATGTTAGGAAGTGTTTTTGTAGATTATTATGGGTCTGCAACACCGCTTTCACAAGTATCTAAAATCAGTGTTCCTGATGCCAGAACGATTACTTTACAGCCTTTTGAAAAAAACATGCTGCATGTAATCGAAAAAGCAATTATGGTGGCCAATATTGGTTTCAACCCAATGAATAACGGGGATGTAATTATCATAAGCGTTCCGGCATTAACAGAGGAAAGAAGACGTGATCTTGCCAAACAAGCTAAAGTAGAAGCCGAAGATGCTAAAGTGGGTATTCGTAACGCAAGGAAAGATGCGAATACTGATATAAAAAAATTAGAAAAAGAAGGGACATCCGAAGACATTTGTAAAAGTGCCGAAGAGGAAGTTCAAAACTTAACCAACAGTTACATCCGTAAAATAGATGAGCTTTTAGTTTCGAAAGAAGCTGAAATCATGAAGGTATAACTTTTAAACGTCTTGAGTTAAATACAAGCTAGTTTTATTAGACACAAACATTAAATTAAACAGTTTCGAGAATATTCTTGAAACTGTTTTTTTTTGGTTTAATCCAAAGTCTTTTGTTGAACCATTTAATTTCGGAATTAATGTTTCAACAAAACAGAACTGTTTTAAATCTTTTTTATCACATATGTCACAATTCCCCAAATGATTAATTGGTTTTCTTCGGTGACTTTTATAGGAGAATAATTGGGATTTTCAGGCATAAGATACAAACAATCTTTCTCCAGCTGAATGCGTTTTACAGTAAATTCCCCATCAATAAAACAAATCGCAATTTTGTTGTTTTGAGGTTCTAAACTTCGATCCACGACCAGAACATCTTTGTCATTTATACCGGCATCAATCATGGAATTTCCTTTGACTTTGATATAAAAAGTAGCCAAAGGATTTTCACTTAGTTCTTTGTTCAAATCGATATTGGCTTCCATAAAATCGGCAGCCGGAGAGGGAAATCCCGCCGAAACGCCCTCGGACATGAAAGGAATTTTTAAGTCACTTTCAAAATCAGGCAGAAAGAATGTTAGTTTTTGTTCTTTGTTTATTGGCATTTTATTTCGAGAATATCTTTAAAATTAGTGGTGTATTTAGGCGATAAATACTTCTGGTTCATATTCCAAGTCAGCTTTAAATTTTGAGTAGCCAACTTTACTTTTTTGTCTCCAATTTTAGTATTTAGGCGGTCCATCACTTTCATCAACTCCAAATGTTTTGGATTTTCCTCCTCAAACAACTGCAATTGTTTTCTATTTTCATCAATAAGTTCCGTCACAATAACGCCGGCTTTCTTGAATTTTATATTTTCATTCCCTTGGTACAATTTTTTCAACATAGCTATTGCCGCATTCGAAATTGTCAAAGTAGAATTAGTCCCATAAGGCAAGGTAACGGCCATATTAAAATAATATTTTGACGTTTGCACAGTATGCTTATCGACGACTAACAGTACAATAATCGTATGGCAACACGAGTTTTGCTTTCGTAATTTCTCGGCACAAACCGATGCAAAAGTGGCTATGCGTTCCCGCAACAAATCAAAATCAGAAATCTGTTTTGGAAAGCTTCTGGTTATGGCAATGCTTTTCTTTTGATCCACAAGAGGTTCTAAATCCAAAACTGATTTTCCCTCTAATTCATATTTCAACCGAAGGCCGATAACTCCCATTTCTTTCTTAATCCAGGCTTCGTGTTGTGGAGCGATAAAATCTAATGCAGTAGTAATATTTCGCACTTTCATCTTTTTATTCATGCGATATCCAATTCCCCAAACGTCTTCAATCTTGGTCCATTTCAACGCTTTGATGCGTTTCTCATCAGTATCGATTACATAAACACCGTTTGTTCTGTCTTGGAATTTTTTGGCAATTTTATTGGCTACTTTAGACAATGCCTTAGTTGGTGCAAAACCGATACAAACTGGAATTCCTACCCATTTTTGGACACGGGTTTTCATTTGGACTCCATAATCATGGTAATCAGCAACATTGAGACCATCAAAATTCAGAAAGGCTTCGTCAATGCTGTAAATTTCGACATTAGGGGTAAACTGTCCTAAAATCGCCATCACCCGATTGCTCAAATCACCATAAAGGGCATAATTCGAAGAAAATAACGTTACATTTTTCTCTTTTACCAATTCCTTAATCTTAAATGCCGGCGCACCCATTGGAATTCCAACAGCTTTGGCTTCATTACTTCTGGAAATCACGCAACCATCATTATTGGACAATATCGCAACAGGCTGCCCCACGAATTGAGGTTGAAAAACCCTTTCGCAGGAAGCGTAAAAATTGTTACAATCGACTAAAGCATACATCGTACAAAATTACTCAATATGCCTGTATGCACGTCCGTAATAAAAGTTAATTTTAGCACTGTTGATAATAAAAAAAGGGGACCAAGAATTCGTTTTAAAACTTTAAATAACTAATTATTGATTCCCATTTTTATCTAACATATAAAAATAGTCTAAACTAAATTTTATATGTATTGATTTATAATATTTTCAAAAAGTTCTTGTTTACCGCTTTGCAAAGTAAGCTCTCCATTCTCTTGAGCAATTCTGTATAACGCTTGTAAGTCTAACTTTCCTTCTTCAAAAGCTTTTCCGTTTCCAGAATCAAAAGAACGGTATCTTTCGGTTCTTAATTTTTCGTAAGGAGAGGAAGTAACACCATATTATAGCATTCCGTAATGGGTTGTGTTTTTCGTCAACCATAACCAATCCATGCATTTGATACGAGATACCAATACCCGTTATCATAGAAGCTTCAACATTGGATTCTTTAAGGGCTCTTTTTGTTGCCGCGCATATATGTTGCTACCACATTTCAGGATCTTATTCGACCCAATTTGGGTGTAATGACACAATTTCCATTTCATTTTGAGGCTCGTGTAAAACAACTATTTTTTTACCCGTTTTTGCTTCTACCAAGGCTACCTTGACGGAAGAACTTCCTATATCATACCCTATATAATACATAATTTATAATGATTCTCTTATTATTAAATTTGTTGACACATAATATTGCATCGGTTCGTCATTTGTAATAAATTCGGCTCCTTTAGCTCCTAATTCCTTAAAATCAGTCGAAATGACTGAAACTCCTTTGTAAATAAATTTCTTCATAGGGGTTTCATTGTAAGATAAGAAACCTACATCTTTTCCTGGTTCAAAGTTTTTTTCTCGACATTGTTCTAAGAATATCCCAAGGATTCTGTCGCTTACACTAATATATGCTATGTTTTTTCAATGTTAAAATCATTGGCATTGGTAATAATTTTAAAATCAAACTCGAATTCTCTACAAAATTTTTTAAAAAAAGTAACCGTCTCTAAGGGGTGATTTGTATAATTAGGATACACAAAATCAATTTCTTTGTATTTTCTAAACAAATCAACCGCCCCTTTTAAAGATTCATAAAAAGCTTTACCAAAATCTTGAAAAACATAATTATTTTTAGCATTCGAATGTATGTTCCAATCAATGAGCAATAGTTTTTCATTAGGAATAGCGGTCAAGACAGAAGCTACTTCTTTATCATCAAAATTCATCACAATATATTTATAATACTTCCCAACACTATTGTTAATGATCGTTTTAAAATTATCGATATTATTATGATGAAAGGTGAATTCTTTTACAAATAGGATTACAATAAAAAACCCATAAAATGCAAATCCTTAGAGTTGCATTTTATGGGTTTTTATTATTTAACTCAATCAGAGTCAAAAGAAAACTTCCTTGTTATTACCAAGTAAATGGCAAGTACCAGTTATTTACATTCATTAATTTAGCTCTTACTGTAGCGGCTTGTGAATTGCCTTCCTTACTCAATTTATCATAAATTTTATCCGCTAAGAAAGCAGGATCATTTCTACGTAAACCGATACGAACTAAATCCTCCCAACGGTTTCCTTCGTAAGCCAAATCCAAAGCAGCTTCATCAATGATGTTATTTTCAATAGAAATTAAACTATCCCCTACTACTGCCGCTCTTGGTAAATAGGCACGACTTCTAATACCCCCTCCACGATACCAATTAGCTCTATAGTAAGGAAATTCTCCTTGACGCGCATCAAAATCATAAGGAAAAGCGCCCTTGGTCTTCATCGCATTAGTCACATCAGCTGTAGCACTATTAAGTGCCCCACGATTATAAGCTGCTTTTATACCATTATTTAAAATAGCATCGGCAATTCGATGTTGCTTATCTCTGTTAGCCGCTTCAGCATAACGCAAATGTAATTTTTCAGCACGGTATAAAAACCAATCTCCTTCTGTTTTAAACGGATCGGCAGCGGTTTCAGATTTGTAAAGGTATTTCATAATCACAGGATCACCACTTACCGTCTTGTACGTGAATTTTGAACCACGCGCATCATAAGGGATACCATTACTTTGGGTATTACTATTCCAAAGATCGATAGCACGTTGCGATGGTTTAGCCAAATAATTACCCGATGTTTTGGAAAAAATAGCGATAAAAGGATTTGCAGGAGCAAACTTACTATCAAAAGGCAGTGACCAAATCCATTCAGTATTCCATACAGCATCTTTACTTCTAGCAAAAATAGACCTCCAACCTTGTGTATCCGTATTAAGCAAAGTAGAAACATCGGGACTTCTTGTATAATTAACCAGTAAATCATTATTACCACTACCAGCAAAATTACTTATACGATACACCTCATAACGCTCCGTATCACTTCCGCTAGTAGATGCAGTCTCCAAAACGGTTTTATAATGTGACGCCGCTTTTAAATAGTCCCCTTTCCAAAGTTCTAAATCTCCTAATAGACACTCCTTATTTATAAAGAATTTAGCAGTATTATATCCATCAACAGTAATTACTAAACTGCTTCCTACTTCATATTGTTTTTTATAAGTAAGTCCCTCTGTAAAAGAGACCAGCTTATCAACAAGTTGAGTAAGAGGAATTCTTGGATATTTATTCACATTTTTAACATCATCTAAAGTTTCAATAGGCTCTGTGATATAAGGTACGCTTCCAAAGTGTATCCCTAATTGCAAGTAAACCCAAGAACGAATGCATCCCACATCGGCATAACGTTGCTCATACTGTGCTTGCGTAAATTTCTTTTTAGCCAGCATGATATCGAAATTTTTTAACGCATCATTACAATTTTGAATTACTTCATAAAATTGTTTCGGATTAATATATGGATTTTCTGCCGTTTCATTATGCTCAGACAATTCCTTTAAATAAGGACTTGAATTTCTTGTTGTAGTCATTAAATCGGCGCGCATTTCGTTAAGCATTACGTGCTTTTCTGCAAGTGCCATAAACTTACCATAAATTCCTATAACGGCAGCATCAGCATCAAATACATCTCGATATACTTGAACTCCTGAAAGCTTATCCTCGGGTTGCACATCCAGATATTCTTCACAAGAGCCTAGACTAAGTAGTAGCAGCATACCCGATAGTATGGATAGGATGCTAGTGATTGTTTTTGTTTTAATTGTTGTTATCATTGTATGTTGTTTCTGTAGTGTAAAATAATTAAAGTCCTAGACGGAGTCCTAGTTGCAATGTTCTGAACTGAGGAGCTAAACCTATATCTGTTCCTTGGCCAAATATAGATGAAGTAGCACTGAATTCAGGATCGTACCCAAGATATTTAGTAAACGTAAACAAGTTATTAGCACTGGCATAAAGCTTGATATATTTAACGTACTTCATGTCGTTCACCGCAAAATCATATTCCAAGACTACCGTTTTAAGTCTTAAATAAGAACCATCTTCAATCCATCTGTTTGAAAATTCAGCATTCCCCATTGGATCTCCCCAAGTTGCTTTTGGAATATCCGTTTGTTGTCCTTCTACTCTCCAACGATTAGCAACAGCAGCACTTTGGTTTTCGTATCCACTCATTTTTTCCAGATTGTAACGCAATCCATTATAAATGTCATTCCCAATCGAGAAATTAAACAACCCTTGAAGACTAAAACGCTTGTAAGTAATATTAGTTGAAAAACTACCCGTTACATCGGGATTAGGATTCCCAATGACCATACGGTCTTTGTTATCAATTACCCTGTCATTATTAGTATCTGTAAATCGCATATCACCAGCTGTAAAAGGAACTAATTCACCATTTGACAAACGTTTATTTAAACCGGCTGAAGTGGCTTCGGCAGCAGTCGTATATATCCCATTACTTTTTAAACCATAAAATAAATTGGCATCTTTTCCTACTGATGTCAAATAAGTCGCTCCAGCAAATTGAGTAAGGATATCACCATTTGGCAAGCTTTGAATTTCGTTTTTGTAACGGCTTAAATTTAAATCAAAATCAACAGTAAAATCAGCTGAATTAACAACACGTGCTTTCAATGCCAATTCGGCCCCTAAAGTACGCATTGCTCCACTATTGGAAACAGCATAATCAAATCCACTTACATTACTAACTGTTTCATAAATAATCATGTTCTCCGTTTTATTGGAAAACACATCAAATGAGGCACTAATACGCTCATGCAATATCCCTAAATCAGCACCTAAATTGAATTTTTTTACCGTTTCCCATTCTAAGTTTGGATTTCCAATATTTCCTCTTACCAGACCTTGTAAACCCAATAAATTTTGAGAAACATAGTATTGTTGGGCAGTAAAGTTTCCAATATCGTCATTACCGCTGTGACCATAACTAGCTCTAAACTTTAAATAATCAATCGCCTTTAAATTTTTCATAAAGCCTTCGGATGACACCAACCAAGCTCCTGTTATGGAAGTCATCAGCGCCAATTTATCAGCCCCATCTGATTTTTTATCTCCAAACCTACTTGATCCGTCAACAGCATAACTTGTTGTCAGGAAATATTTGTGACGGTAGTTGTAATTTGCGCTGGCATACATATTTAACCAGTTCCATTCCCCTAAGACTCCTCCTACCTGACGTAACAAGTTAGATCCAGCACCTACACTTTTAAAATCATCTGTAGAAGAATTGTACCCTAACCCTAAATCACTTTCTGATTTATTGCTTTGCGTTCTAATTCCGAAACGAGCGTCTAAGTTGTGCTCATTATTGAAATTTTTAAAGTAGTTCGCATACGTATCGGTATAAAGGCTTTTGTAACTTTGAACTTCACTTCCTGAACGATTCGTTCCTATAGCAGTGGGAAGTATAATATTAGCTACTCCAAAATCTGGAATAAAGAAGGTTTCTCTTTCTTTATTAAATGTTAACCCTAAGATAGAACTAATATTCCAAGCCTTATTTAAAGCATAGTTGAATTTAAAATTACCTGAGAAGCGGTAATTATTGTTCGTTCCAAAACCATTCTTTAAAATCGCATTGGGGTTACTTACATTAAAATTATCTACATCAGCCAAATTGGGCGATACTTCACCAGCGTCATCAATATTATGGTGATATAAAAATGGTGATTTAGTAAGTGCTAAATATATTGGACTTGTTTTGTAAGCAAATCCTTGATCCCATTGATTCTGAATATTATTGATAAAAGATAAATTAGCATCTACAGTAAGTTTCTCTGTCAATCTTAATGCTGCATTTAAACGGGTACTGGATCTTTGAGTATTGGTTTGCTGAACAATCCCTTTACTATCAAGATAACCTACAGACAAACCAAACTTTGCTATTTCATCTCCTCCACGAATTTTTAAAAAATAATTTTGATTTGTACTGGCCTTAAAAACTTGATCTTGCCAATTCGTATTATTGTGGTATTTATAATACCCTGCAGTACCTACATTATCGTTCATATAAGGCAAATCGGCAACCTGCTGTTGTGACAACCCGCGAGAGGCTTCTAATTGAGACAGATGCGTGCGATAGCCCGCTGCATCAAGCAAAGGCAACTGATCCGGAGCTTGATTTATTCCTCCATACATAGTAAAATCAATTTTAGTTGATAGTTCTGTAGCACGAGTAGTCGTAATATTAATTACTCCATTAGCTCCTTTAGTACCGTATAGAGATGATCCATCTTTAATAACAGTTACATCCTCAATATCTTTAACATCTATATTAGTTAAAGGAGAAGAAATATTATTTTGTACAATTCCGGAGCCATAATCCTCATCATCATAAATCATTCCATCTACAACGATCAAAGGTTTATTAGTAGCATACAATGAATTAAAACCACGAAGTGCTAAATAGGCACCCGCCCCAGGTGTTCCGGAGTTTCTAACCGTGTTTAATCCCGCCACTTTTCCTTGAAGAAAACCTCCAACAGATTCATTTACAACACTAGACCATTGATTTTTTTTAAAATTAACCACGCTATTTGCACCTGTATTTTCATATTGCATTTTCTCTCCCGATGGAAGATTAGCGATTTGATAAGCAGGAGCATAATACGGCTCACTAAGGAATATTTCTATTCCTGATTCTTGGTTCTTTAAAGCGTATACTTTAGCTTGAAAAGCTTCACCACTAATTTTAAGTACGGCTTCTAGATTGGGTACTCTAATTTCAAAGCTACCATCATCATTCGTAATCGCTGCCGAAAATCCTTCGACAGCAATGTTAATTCCTGATAAAGCAACTTTGGTTTTTGCATTTTTTACAACACCTTTAACCAAAATTCCTTTTACTTTTTTATTTATGGTTGTGATTGCAGTAGTAGATGGATCCTGAGCCTCTTGTGCATACAATGGCACATAGAGTTCTCCGGCAAAAAACATGCTTACTAGGCAGGTTAGTTTTATAATTTTTAGCATAACTAATTTTTTATAGAATATTATTTAAGGACAGGAACAAATTTCAAATAATCAAGGGTGAGGGAGTTGTTCCCGTTTACGGTACTATTAGCAGCGATTAATGAAATCAAATCGATATTGCGTGCCTTAGTTAGTGTGATATCTCCAATATATACTTCCTCATAAAAATTGGGCTGAACACTTACGGGGGCTATAGTGCCTATTAAATCAGAAACAGTTCTAATATTATTGACAAAAGCATATTTTCCTGCAACTCTTAAACTTTGTTGCACCACAGTGGTCTGGAAATCATTTATCGCTCTCCAAGAGACTTTATAAGTAGTACTGTACATATCTTTAGCCTCATAATCCAGCATAAACTGGGCGGTCCCTGGGTTTAGTACGATCGCATCATTGAATAACACTCCAAATGGATCTTTTCTATCGCGATAATAAATCGCATTACGGCCTCCATTAATAAAACTAATATTCTTTTCTCCTTCAATTTTTGTAGTAACTAAACGTTTTGCCAGAGGTACATCCACTTTTTTCATGATGTAAACTATACCATTACTCAAACGGATAGGCTCTCCAACAATTTGCGTCTTGTCAATAGGAACTTCAACCCCAAATCTTGAAGTTAAAGTTGCGGGCAATTCATTCAACTCATACTTTTTAGGAAAAGCCATATCTCTTAATGTAAAATACTTAGAATAAATTGCTGTAGAATCAATTGTAGGAACATTTGATGTTTTAATTAAATAAGGTTTCATCTTATCCACTTCAACGTTATAACCCGCATCTTGCATCACGAATAAAGTATAAGAATTTTTCTCGTTATTCAAATTATACACATTTCTTAAATACGAATTTGATAATGAATCGGATAGAAATCCAGGTACTGCTCCTGCTTTAGCATCCATATCAGCTTTATAAATACTAAAATCTTTTAAGCTCAATAAGTAATCGCTCGTTGCCGAAACACCTGCTTTAGAATTGATATACTGCCAAATGTTCAATTTAGCAGTAAGTGCTTTATTAATGATGTGAAACACTCCATTAGCCGCATAATGATCCGCTGTTACAATTGTAGCATCATCAATCATACTACTTCCTTTGAATGTTAAGTATTTATCACTAAACATTTTTATTTGTGTTTTCTCCCCACTTCTTATAGACGAATAAGCGGTTAAAGCAATATGATTTGCAACAAATTGTTTAAGGGCCTTAGCATCATTTAGAATGGATTTGTCCAACAGATAGATAGCCTCATTAGTAGGAGCAAAAACGGTATAGGTCTTAGATTCAGAGAGGATTTTGTCATATCCCGTTTGAACGAGTAACGCTCCAAACAGGGATGTTTCAGCTGTATTTGTAATGGCCTCGCTGAGATTAACGCTTAAGTTAGCATCGCCATTGTTTTCACGATCATCCCAAGGATTAGAACAAGAGACTAAGGCTATAGTTAACAAACTAACCAATAGTCTTTTATAATTTAAATTTAATACGATCATTTTTACTTGATTAAGTTTGTACTTGTGCACTTTTATAATTTTAATACCCACTATTACTGTTATCTCCCTTTGTGGCTTGTTCTCTTTGAACTAAATTACTGGTCCCAGCTACTGGAAAACCTTTACTGAATTTTGGCCATATTTGATCCATTTCTACTGGACGAAATTCGACCATATCGAATCTATCTGCATCAGCTGCACTACAACCGGAACAAGCATCTGTAGTAAATTTAATTTTATGTCTTCCTGTTGTTGGTACGTCTACAATACCTACAAGTCTACAATTAACATTATCTGCTTTAACAAATGGAAATATATAACGCTTGTACCCTTGCGACTCTAGTACTCTATCAGTTATTCCCGTTGTAAGAGAAGAAGGATCATTTGCAAATTCTAAATGGTTGATAATCCTAGAAGTTTGCGCACCATCAAAAAATACCTTTGTATTAGTAGAAGCTTTAGAAGTTGCTGCACGGTAAGATACCCATATTTTATAACGGCCTTTAATAATTACGGGGGTATTAAATTCAATATCATTCAAACCTCCTGTACCCGTACGAAAACGAAAAATATTAAAAAGATCTCCATTAACGGCTCCACCATAAGGTTGCCAAGACATATTATATGTTGTATTTCCGGTCCAGGTAACATCCTTAAGTGCTCCTAATACAAAACCGAAAGATGCACCTCCAACTTTTCGGTAATTAGCAACATTTGCAGCCATTTCTGGTTGATTGCATAAATCAAAATAAACGGGTGATGCAACACGCTTTTTAATTGAGAAATTTCCATCCACATAATGCAATACTCCATTAGAAGAAGTCTCGTCACTACTGTTTCTTATAACACCAATCCCTTTTTCAAGTATTCCGTTAAAAATATCCTCATTTAATAAAATATCTTGTTTAACTAATTTTGAGCTAATTACTTCCAACGGAGCCTTGGTAACAAACACTGGAGTTGTTGTAAAATCAGCTAAATAACTCAAACCTGGTATGATACGATATTGTACATACAAATTCAAACTATCTGCAGCTTTCATAGGATCGCCTTGGCTGTATCTTAGTTTTAAATTAGCCAAAGTATTTAATTTAATTGTAACATTATTTTTAGGATTTTTCCATGTAGTATTTTCAAATACGACATTAGATTGTGCTAAAACCGTTAGAAAACTACCGACTTTATTAACATCGTAAACAATCGGTTGGTTTAGTTTCTCATACCATCCAGTAGCTTTTAAAACTTCAGTAAACAAAGAGAGATTTGGATCAGCTTCTATAGTCTGTGCCAAAGTTTTATTGGCAACGCGTAACATTTTATCAATAATATGGATTACACCATTCCCTGCTGCTACGTTAGAAGCTATAATATTTGATGTTTTATTGACCGTTACATTCGAAACGTCATTGACATTAGCTGCCCCAGTTATTAAATACTGCCCAAATAAAGTAGGTATTGCAATTTTTCCATCCGTAAAATCAGTAGTGCTGATTTTTTTATCTAAAATATGCAGTTTCGCTATATTTTGTAAATCTACTAATGGAACATCCTTTAATGAAGCAGCACCAACATCTGTTAGATATTGCTTTACAGCATCATTAGTAGGAAGAAATAAAGTATACGTCCCATACGTATTCATAAATGAGGCATAATTGGTAATATCCAGAATTTCTAAAAACATCGAATAGTCTGGATTAGCCCTTAAATATTCGGTTATATTAAGCGTATCATCCGTGCTTTGTTTTATTTTTTCAGGTGTACAGTTCAGAAACACTATAGTTATTAAAACCACTAAAGTAAGTCTCAATAGGCGAGGTAATCTTAAAAATCTTTTCATGACTTATTTTTTTATTTATAAAATGGATTTTGTACAAGTGCTTTATTAGTATAAAGTTCATACGTATTAATAGGTAAATAGTGACTGTTTGAATCCTTCAATTTTGCAATAATGGATTGTTGTAGATTTGCGGGTGCGGTTGCGACAGCTAAATCTATTAACAATTGTTTACGTTCGTAGTTATTAGCTCGGGCAACACGCAATAAATCATACCAACGTTTTCCTTCAAAAGCAAATTCACGGGCACGTTCCGCTAATATATAATCAATAATACCATTAGTATCACCGGAACCCACAGTTTGTGATGTTTGTAAAAGGGCTTTACGTTTTAATCGGATCTCATTAATAATAGTAATGGCAGCTAGTCCATTCTCATTGCCTCCCATTCTTGCTAAAGCTTCCGCTTGCATCAACATCACATCTGAATAACGATACACAAACCAATGGGTATCCGAATCTTGTAAGGCCTTACGATCCTCCCCATTTAAACCAGTGAATTTATAAATTTCACCTGTTGCGCCAACCAATGATGCTCTATCCCCACGAATATCTTTTTTATTAACAGGATCATCAAAATCAATTCCAAAAACATTATCCATCAAAAGACCATCAGCCTTAAAATGTGGTATTTGTAAAAACAGATTATGAAATGGTCCTCTATTAGATGTAGTGTATTGAAATTCAAAAATACTTTCAGTCGAATTTCCCCTAGCAAACACTGTATTAAACCAAGTACTGGCAGCTGCTTCTATCAATTTGAACTTTCCTGAACCAGTCACCTTTTTTGTAGCTGCTAGCGCTGATGGATAATCCTCAGTCCACAAATAAACATCCGCTAACATCGCATTTATAGCGTAAGTTGTTATACGCCCTTTGTTTGATGCATTATCTCCATAATCTTCAACAGCATATTCATCAGCTTGTTTCAAATCTTTAATTACCTGTGCAAAAACTGCACTTTGTGGACTAGTCGGTATTTGAAAATTGTCTTGATCACTTAAAGTAGCAGTTAACTTTAATGGTACTTCTTTAAAAGTACGGGCCAATGTAAAGTACAAGTACCCTCTTATTGCCAAGGCCTCCGAAAGAAAATGTTTTAGTTGTGCATCCGTTAAGGTTGGATCCTCATTTTTTACCGCAGACGCTAAATCAATCACCGTATTACAATAATTGATTGTTCTGTAAAATGCAGCCCAACTAGCTAACTCATTAGAGGGAAGAATATTAGTATTCATAATATCCCTTTCATCCTCGCTAACGTATATATCTTCAACCACCATACCGCCTCTCAATTCCCCATACATAAATAAATATTGGGTCAGCGTTAAATCTCCCACTCCTGGAGGAGAGCTTAGCATCGACGAGTAGATTCCTATCACAGCCGCTTTTATATCCTCTTTAGTTTTCCAGAATTCATCACGAACAATTCCATCCTGAGGACGTAAATCTAAATAATCATCGCACGAACTTGCCGAAACGAAAAGGATAAAGATTGCTAATATTGTTTTTATTTTAGTTTGCATAAGTCAAATATTTTTTATTTAAAAACGAGTTGTAAGACCAAATGTGAAACGCTTAGTAGGTGGTGTAGAAGCATTATCTACAGCAATACCAAAAGGACCTTTTCCCATACTTACCTCAGGATCTTGACCTCTATATTTTGTAAAAGTGTACAAGTTATCCGCTGTTAGATAAAACCTTAAATCTTCTAAATTTATTTTTTTTAATAGATTTTTTCCTAAATTATAACTAACGGTAACGGTACGAAGACGAACAAATGAAGCATCTTCTACATAACGATCAGAACCCAACCAGTTGTATCCAGCACCATAAACCGCTCTTGGCATATTAGTCACATCACCTGGATTACGCCATCTTGCTAAAACAGCGGTACTTTGATTACTATATCCATACATGTTTGTAGTTCTCATGTCAGTTCCATTAATAATATCGTAGTTTAGACGGTATGTAAAGAAGAGTAATACTTTAAATTGATTATTAAAACTTATTGACGGTCCAAATCCTCCTGTTAGTTTAGGATTACTATTTCCTAAATACACTACGTCACGACTATCAATGTTTCCATCTTTGTTGATATCTTCATAAATAGCGTCTCCTGGTTGAAACACATAATCCGTATTAGGGTAATTGAAACGCATCAATACTTCTTGACCATTAGGTCCTACAATAACATTCCCGCTAGCATCTCTGGCTTTAGTTGCTTCAAGATCAGCATAAACTCCTTTAAATTTATATCCATAAAACGACCCAAAAGGATTATCAACTTGAAGAAAACGCTTAAACTCCCCATTTCTATCGGTGTTTCCACTTTCACTTGGATAATATTCAGAGATCTCTTTAATGATATTTTTGTTACCCGAAATATTAAAATTAAAATCCACTTTCCATTTTCCTGCTTTAAACGGAGTAGCATTCAGACCTATTTCCCATCCGGTGTTTTCCATAGATCCCACGTTTTGGTCTGATATATTATCAAATCCTGAAACGGTACTCAAAGCAAGATTTTCAAAAAGCAAATCTTTAGTAGTATTTCGATATATTTCGGCATCAATAGACAAACGTTTTTTAAACAATTGCAAGTTGAAACCTAGGTTTGTACCCACTATTGTCTCCCAACGTAAATTACTCAATTCCATATTTGTCGGAACCACTCCATTAACGCCTAAATACTGCGTATCATAGTTGTCATAAACATTCAAATAACGGTAATCAAAACGAGGTGCTCTACCGGAATGTCCATAACTAAGCCTCATACTTAAATCATCTACATAATCTAATTTTTTCATAAATGATTCTCCCGAAATTCTCCAACGAGTGGATATAGAAGGGAAATAACCATATCTGTTATTAGCCCCAAATTTTGAATTACCATCAGCTCGCAAACCAACATTTACAATATAACGATCTAACAAACCATATTGAGCACTTATCACTGCACCAACGTTTCTTGATTGACTATTTCCCGTAGACAACACCAAATCCGAATTTTGTGTTCTAGATGGATTGGACGGATCTGTCAATAGAGACGAAGCCGTATTTGACGTTAATGCCTGATGTGATGTATACCGATAATCATTAGATTGTAATGACAAAACAGTTTGAAACGTTTGGTTTTTCCCTATCGTTGGAGTATAAAGAAAATTGGTCTTTGTAATAACATTCGAGGCATCGATATCAGCATCAGAAGCTCTATTCACGACTGTTTCTGTGAAAGGACGACCCGTTGCATTTTGTGGCAAAAATGATTTAGCCTTGGTACTGTTAAAATCAAATTGAAGGTCAAAAGTCGACATTAAAACTTTAGGAATAATATCTACACTTAAATTAAAGTGAGGAACTATACGATCTCCAACTTGATCATTAGTTGCATACTCAGCCATCGCTAGCGGATTGTAAGTTCCTGGATAAGTCCCCTGAACGTTTCCAGCTGGCGAGAAATAATTTGGAGTAAGATTTCCCATTGCATCATACTCATAAATACTCATATTTGGCATTTTAGTATAGGCAACTCCTCTCAATTTGTCCTCAGTATCCTTTGAATTAGAATAATTACGTTGTGTATCAGTATGCGTGTAAGACAAATCCGTTTTAAATTTAATACGATCTGAAACTATGTAGTCTAAATTTAATCTGGCATTCATTCTTTCTAAACCAGTACCTACAGTCACCCCTTGTCCTTTATAATAACCCACTGAAGTGAAATATCTTGCTTTTTGTCCACCACCTTGTAATGATAAATTGTGTTCTCCGGTAAGAGCTGTTTGAGAAATAGCATCTACCCAATTGGTATTTTGACTATAGTTCTTATAATAATAAACATCTTGTGGATCGTACTGAAATTCTTTAATAAATAAAGTATTCAAAGGCACCCCATTTCTATTCATATATTCTTCAGGAATCAATTGTGAATATTGATCTCCATTTAACATTGGAATAGTTGAAGGCAATTCAGAATAAGTTCCTTTAAAAGTATAAGTGATTTTTGGCGCGCTAACTCCACCACGTTTAGTAGTAATCAATAAAACCCCACTGGCAGCACGAGACCCCCAAATAGCAGTAGCAGCAGCATCTTTTAAAATAGTTATCGTTTCTATATCTGAAGGCGCAATATTTAATAAAGCCGCATACCCTTGTTCATCAGCAGAACCAAAGTTAAAATCTTGGGGTATTGAAGTTTCATATGGCATCCCATCAACCACTACCAAAGGATCCGAAGAGCCAGTGATGGATGAAGTACCACGAATACGTATTTGCATACCCGCACCAGGATCCCCACTGGTGGCCGTGATATCCACACCAGGCAAACGCCCTTGTAAAGCCTCATCAATAGATGCTGCCTGCGTATTTTCTAAATCCGCAGCATTGATACTAACAGCACTGGTAGTCCGGTCCCGATCCGCAATTTTCATTAATCCGTTATCGGATGCCTTTGCAGAGGTAACAACGATCTCCTTTAATGATTCAATACTGGAAACCAATTTAATCTTAATAGATTGTCTGCCATTAAGAGGCACACTTTGAGATTTATAACCAATAGTTGATATAAATAATTTATTCTTTGGATTTATACGTATTGCAAAATTTCCATCAGCATCAGTTATCACTCCCCCTACAGTACGATTCTCGCCATCCTGTTCTACAACAGTTGCTCCAGGAATACTTAGATTATCCCCTGCGTCTAATACCTGACCACGAACCAAAGTAGCAGTAGCAGGCTGTTGCGCAAATGCTGGTACAGCTGCCAGCAAAACAAGGGCAATTGTAAAACTATAAAATATATTTGTAATTTTTTGTTTCATTTTATTCCGTAAATTTAAGATAGTTGTCTACTAAATGGATTAAGGATCTATCTGCTAAGTTGTTACTACTGGCTGAAATAAAATTAGCAGCTGGATTACTTCCTGAATTATCTCTAAACGATAATGTCCCAGGCGTGCTAATTATTTCAACATACGTTTTATCCCCTCGAGTATTTTTTCTTAGTGTTTCATACAGCCCAGTAATAAGTCCGTCACTTGAAGCTGTCCTATTAGATATGATATGGTACCGGATAAAATCCGCAATCAAATCCCTTTCCCCTTGAATTGTTGTAGCAGGATTAGCGGGAAGCACTCCAGCCGTTACTGCTTTTGCAATAGCTGCCGTATTGGGAACTATAAAAGTATAAGAGGTACCCAAGTCAACTCCTTCAATTTTACCAGTAGTTGCGTTATATATTGAAGAATTTAATAGATATTGATAAAAGTTATTAAATTGGGTATTGCTAGTTGCTAAACGCTTAATTACTAAACCTTGTAATTCCTCCGAATATTGAGGTAGATTATCTACATAATAAGCTGTTCCATTTTGTTGCACTTCTTTTCCTGTAACATTAACAGCAGTAGCACCTGGAATAACATTTCCTGCTGCATAGATTTTGTTATTGCTCCATTTTATGTATTCACCTGGAAGATCACTATCCCCTGTACGAATAATTCCTGAAGTAGTGGCAATATTATTTAACTCTCCATTAGGGGTATAAACGATACAATTGTAAAAAAGTCTTAATAATCTATTTCTAGCATTCGCTCCTGTTATAGTTGCTCCATTTGCTGGAGAAACATAAACCCAATATAAATGGGTCGAATCATATTCATAACCAAGACTTCTCAATATGGCATCAGAAGGCAAGAAAATCGTGAATTTTTTATTTATATTACTAATCATTTCCTTGTAACCTGAACCGTCACTGTATAATCTAGTTGCAAAACTATACTTAGGATCTAAATAAGCCGAAGTGTATACACTATAAAATAAATTTGATTTTTGAACTATATTAGACCCATAAAAAAATCCGTTGCTTAAAACTTTTTTATCGGTAATATTACTATTGAAATCAAATCTTAAATCCTCTTTTAAACCATTAATAAAATTTCCTTTCATACTTGGCCACACCGCACCTTGTACCATGTGTGCATTTACCAAATCTTGAAAAACATATCTAGGCAGTTTATCCAGCGAAGGATAATTCTTAAGCAAAACCGTATTTATAAAATTCTGCAAAACAGCATTTTCAGGAACAATCATAGTATAAGCATCTGCTTGACCATCATTATCTTCCACTTTTAGATAATTTTCATTATTAGGCGACATTACTAAACTAGGATCATAAAATCGTACATAAACATTGTCCGATTTACCAGTGAAATTTTTGTAATTAGTTGTTGCAGTTTGACTAAAAATATAAGTAATTAAATTATCCTCTATAATTTTACGGAAAAGACTGTAATTACTATTTCGTTCCAGATACTGGTCAATATTCTCTAATGGAAGATTTACCTTATCTACCTCATGAATAAATCCATTTTCGGCAACAATATTCGCCTCAGTTACTTTTGAATCTAAAACATTAAATCCTGTATATGTTGCACCAGGATAGAAATAATTAAAATCATACGAACTTAAACCCTTGGCGGTAAAATATTCCTTTGTAAAATAAGTAACATACTTATTATTGTTATCTCCAGCAAACCAAGCTCCATTACGATTAGCTCCAACAGTTACGGTTGGAACTCCATTTATTAATTTAGTTTGGTAACCGTCATAAAATGCTGTTCTTCTTCGAAAGGCATTATCTAACACCCATCCTTTTGATGATTGATAATCGGAAAGTTGCTCTTCTCGAAACGCATTGTAGACCAGAGCAAATCGCACAATCTTAGCCGCAGTAACAGAATCAATGTCCGCCACGTTTGAAATTCCTTTTTCCTGAAAGAATTTTACGAACGCTGCATCATTAGGAGCGAGCATCGTCCAATATCCTGCTTTGCTCAAGATATCTTTGTAACCCGCTCTTCCTATTAAAGCCGTCAGGTTACTGAAATTGCCGCGAGCTTCGAGTCGTTGATAAATAGGAGCTTCAAGACCTTCTGGACGTGCATAGTACTCATCAAATACGTCTTGACTACAACTGGTCAAGAAAGCCAGAAATGGAAGGACAAATAAATAGTAATGGATTTTTTTCATTATAGATTAACTTATAAAGTTGTGAACAAATATTTATACTTTTTTTAACTTTTTTTATGAATATTTAACATTTTCAAATTTATGAGGTCAGCTTGCTACATCTATCCTGTTCTATCCTGTTTTTTTTGTGTTAATAAAAAAAAGCCAATTAAATATCAATTTCACAATCTATTAACCGTTATTCTAACAATATGAAAATCCTTGTATTTGTTGGGGCTTAGCCTGTTAAATCTTTTAAAACTTAAGCGTACAAACCACACTTAAGGAATTTAACATATCTTTTGTAATTCGAAAAAATAACATATATAAATCGAATAATTATATATTCTGGGGCTTTTACATAACTCAAAAATAAATTTAGTACGATTTTTATTCTACTATGAGGTATATTTGTCAAAATGACCATTATAAATTACAAGAATTTTGTCCCCCTTACCGTCAAAATCGTACTATCGGCATTGCGGACAGTTTTGCTAAAAACTGCAATAAAAAACTCCAAACTGTTGCGACTAATTAATCCGTAATTTTTTAATCCAATTCCTTTAAATTCACAAAGAAAAATAACCTTAATAAAAATCATTTGAGGGTAATGAAATTTTTATTTTCTGTATAAAACAACTGCTGTTTTGTTGACAGCTACAAACGTAAATTACAATACTCCTATTCTTAACCCATTTTTTATCCTGTTCATTTGTTTATCTGTCTTTTTTTTAATTAATTTACAAATGTTAAAAACACACTTATACGCAAAAATGAAATTCTAAAAATATCATTCCCATGATTCCATTTAAATTTAATAAAGAAGCACTCTCCGTCTTACTTTTTTTCATATTCAACTATGCAGTTCAATCCCAAACCAAGAAAGACTTCCATGATTGGGCAGCATCTCCCCCCATGGGATGGAACAGTTGGGACTGTTTTGGACCTACAGTTACAGAGGCAGAAGTAAAAGCCAATGCTGATTATATGTCCAAATATTTAAAGCCTTATGGTTGGGATTATATTGTAGTCGATATCAGATGGTATGTTGGGAACGATAAATCACATGGGTATAATGAAAAAGATCCGGATTATGTATTGGACCAATACGGCAGATTTATGCCCGCTATAAACCGTTTCCCATCTGCGGCGGGAGGAAAAGGATTTAAACCCTTGGCCGATTATCTTCATAAAAAAGGGTTGAAGTTTGGCATTCATATCATGCGGGGCATTCCGGTAATAGCCGTAAAACAAAACTTGCCAATCAAAGGCACGAATCTAACAGCCCGAGCTATATATTCAGAAAAAGACCAGTGCAGCTGGTTGCACGATATGTACACCGTAGTTCCGGGCAAGCCAGGCGCACAAGAATACTATAATTCCCTTTTTGAATTGTATGCTTCCTGGGGTCTCGATTTTGTTAAGATAGATGATCTTTCTTCCCCTATTTACTTTGAAGCAGAAATCGATATGATTCGCAAGGCCATCGATCGCACCGGACGTAAAATTGTATTGAGCACTTCCCCTGGAGAAACGCCAATTGCACATGCAGATCACGTTCAAAAAAATGCGAATATGTGGCGTACTGTAGGCGATTTTTGGGATAGCTGGCAACAATTAAAAGACCATTTTGAAGTCTTTGAGCGTTGGAACAAATGGCGTTCCTATGGTGCCTATCCAGACGGAGACATGTTGCCTCTAGGACGAATTGGCATCCGGGCAGAAAGAGGAGATCCTCGAATGACGGCATTTACAAAGGACGAGCAATACACATTAATGACTTTATGGAGTATTTTTAAATCTCCGTTAATGTTTGGCGGCAACCTTCCGGAGAATGATTCTTTCACGCTTTCGTTACTGACGAATAAAAATGTACTGAAAGTGTTGAACGAAAGCACCAACAACAAACCCCTTTTTACCGATAAAGACAAAGCCGCCTGGATTGCAGACGAACCAAAAACAGGAGCTAAATACTTGGCGGTCTTCAATACAGCCGATCAAAAATTGGTCTCTGAAGAAAAAGCAGTTTGGAACAGCGGCTTGATATCAAAAATAACTCTGGGACAAAGTGCCACGGTAGATATTGATATTTCAGGGGCTAAAAAACTGTATCTGGTGGTAAATGATGGAGGGGACAAAACCGATTGGGATCATGCGAACTGGATCGAGCCAACCCTGTACAAAGGAAAAGACTCTCTTAAACTGACCAGTTTAAAGTGGAAAAAAGCAACATCCGGATGGCAAAAACCACAGATGAACCGTAGCGTTTCCGGGAATGCTCTTACAGTAAATAAAGTTAAATATGAAAATGGTATCGGTACGCATTCCAATTCCATTATAGAATTTGACCTACCTGAAGGCTACACTCGTTTTAAAGCAGTTGTAGGATTGGATGAAGCCTGTATTGCTCAAAACACGGGAGCCACCGTTAAATTTTTTGTTTTTACCCAAAACCCATCAGGACTACCTCCTCCACCGAGTGCAAAAATCCTGGTAAATTTGAAAAAAAACGGCCTTCCGGAAAACTATTTAATCACCGATTTATGGTCAGGAAAAGTAGTTGGAGAATTCTCTGGAGAGTTTGCTCCTGAAATCAATTCGCATGGTGCCGGATTGTATAAAATGATTAAAGTTTCAAAATAACCTGTTTTTAGTTTCGTCCCGGTTTTGATGCCTTTTTCATGGAGCATCAATTGACACTTGGAATTTAGAACACGCTAATCGAAATTATGAATAGCTATTTTATTTAGCAGCTTCATAACCGAAAATTTATCCCAAACAAAATACATAAAGAACGCCCATTGGTTAAACTTTATCAGCGGCTCTTTTTTAAAATGAAAAAATGAAAAAATTACTAATTGTCCTTTTAATATTCGGTCTATTTATAAATGACGGAATTGCGCAACAGCAAAACAATTCGTTCACTCTTGGAAACAAAGAATTCTTATTAAACGGAAAACCTTTTATAATTCGTGCGGCAGAGTTGCATTATCCTCGTATTCCAAAACAATACTGGCAACAAAGAATACAACTTTGTAAAGCCATGGGAATGAACACCATTTGTATTTATCTATTCTGGAACCTACACGAACAAAAACAGGATTACTATGATTTTACAGGACCAAATGATGTCGCTGAATTTGTGCGCTTAGTACAAAAAAACGGAATGTATTGCGTGGTCCGTCCTGGACCTTATGTGTGTGCCGAATGGGATATGGGAGGCTTACCCTGGTGGTTGCTAAAGAAAAAAGACATTCGCTTGCGTACTCTTTCGGATTCGTTTTTTATGGAACGCACCCGAAAGTTTTTTAAGGAAGCCGGTAAACAGCTTGCTCCTTTACAAATCCAAAATGGCGGAAACATTATTATGGTTCAGGTAGAGAATGAATATGCTTCCTATGGATCAGACGGTGCCTATATGGAAGCGATGCGGGATAATGTGAGAGAAGCTTTTGACAAAGCACAACTATTTCGTTGTGACTGGTCTTCTAATTTTAATAAATACAAATTAGACGGTGTTGCCACGACTTTGAATTTTGGCGCTGGAGCCAACATTGACAAGGAGTTTAAAACCTTTCAAGAAATTAATCCAACTGCCCCTTTAATGTGTAGCGAATATTGGACTGGCTGGTTTGATCATTGGGGAAAACCGCATGAAACCCGTTCTGTTGACAGTTTCATAGGAAGTTTAAAGGACATGATGGACAGGAAAATTTCGTTCAGTCTTTATATGGCTCACGGAGGAACATCTTTTGGTCAATGGGGTGGCGCAAATGCAGCTCCATACTCGGCCATGGTATCTTCTTACGACTACAATGCACCAATAGGCGAACAAGGCAATACCACCGAGAAATTTTTTGCTATTCGCAATTTGTTAAAGAATTATTTGCAAGAGGGTGAAACTTTGGGAGAGATTCCTCAAGCGATGCCCATTATCGAAATCCCAGCTTTCGAGTTAAAAGAAAGTGCTTCTTTATTTGCTAATTTGCCTATTGCCCACAATACAGAAAACATCCAACCCATGGAAAACTTCGATCAGGGCTGGGGACGCATTCTTTACAGAACGAAATTGACAGCTTCAACTGTAAAACAAAAAATAATTATAACCGAGCTTCATGATTGGGCTACGGTATTTATAAATGGGAAAGCCATAGGAAAATTAGACCGCAGAAAAGGAGATCACACAATTGAAATCCCGGCTCTCCCTGAAAATGCACAACTAGACATTTTAGTTGAAGCTACTGGCCGCGTAAATTACGGAAAAGCGATTCTTGACAACAAAGGGATAACAGAAAAGGTTGAAATCACAGATGGCAAAACAACCAAAGAATTAAAAAATTGGCAGGTCTATAATTTCCCTGTTGATTACAAATTTCAAGCAAACGTTAAATATACAACTACCGCAGTAAACGGTCCGGCATGGTATAAAAGTTCATTCAACCTGACCAAGACGGGCGATACTTTTTTAGACATGAGTACTTGGGGCAAAGGAATGGTTTGGGTTAATGGGTATAACTTGGGCCGTTTTTGGAAAATTGGACCGCAACAGACTTTATTTGTACCGGGCGCATGGCTTAAAAAAGGGAAAAATGAAATCATCATTTTGGATGTTGACAAACCAGTTAGTCTAAAAGTGGCGGGCTTGTCTAAACCTATTTTAGACAAAATCAATATTGACGAATCCTTACTGCATAAAACAGCCGGGCAAAAACTGGATCTCTCAGTAGAAACGCCAGCACATACAGGGACATTTACCAATGAAAATGGCTGGAAAGAGATTAGCTTTTCTAAACTATACAACGGAAAATATTTTTGTCTAGAAGCATTGAATTCGCAAAAGAAAATCGATCCACTTACTACTCTTTCAGAATTGGAATTAATAGGAGCCGACGGAAAAATAGTACCGGTTTTAAAATGGAAAATTGTTTATGCCAGTAGTGAAGAAGTGACTGCAGGAAATTATACGGCAGATAAAATTTTCGACCAACAGGAATCCACTTTTTGGCAAACCCAATCTGTTGGTGCAAAACCATCACATCCTCATCAAATTGTAATTGATTTGGGACAGGTTGAATCCATAAAAGGTTTCAGATACTTACATCGTTTTGACAATAAAACAGATGGTATGATTAAAGATTACAAGGTTTTTATTAAATTGGATCCATTCCAACTATAGTCAAATTGAATTATCTTGAAAAATGTTTAAATCGGAGACAGCAGTCTCCGATTTAAACATTTTTTTTTGTTTGATTTCATTTCTCTTTTAATAATAACAAATTCTTATTTTCACACAGAAGTTTCAAAATAAAATATTTTGAGTAAACTCATAAATTTAGAAACGACTTCTTCCAAAAACATCAAATTTAAATTACAAGACTCTTAAATTATAGCTCCTTTTTTTATCAGGTTGATTTGTTTACTTGCTTTTTTTAATTATATTTACAAATGTAAAAAATACACTTATGATGCCAAAAAATTAAAAATTCATCATAATATTAACCGATTCCTTAAAAACACAACAATGCGTTTCAAGCAATTACAAAAAATTACGATAACCGATTCGATTTAAATTTAGCAAAATAACACTCTTGTCTTATTTTTTTTCCAATCTCAGACTGATAAGAATTTCATAACGGAACAGCAATTACCCCTGTGGGCTGCATCAGCTAGGCTTGCTTTGAATCTAGAATTCCTGAAGTAAAAGCCAGTCCTGATACGTATGCCTAAATAACTAAATTGTATAAAATAAAACATGAATTACAATTCAATAATACCCACAAAAAAAAGGAACACTTATAAATGGCTCGGTTTATTTTTAGCCCTGAATATTCTTGGATCGATGTCAGCACAACAACTTTCTAAAAAGAAAGTTTCGAAATCCGAAATGGAGACTTCCAATAAAAAAACAAGTGCCTACTTATTCACCTACTTTTCTGGTAATGGAAAAGATAAAGAAGCCATCCGGTTTGCCATCAGCAAGGATGGTTATAATTTCAGTGCTTTAAATAATAATATGCCCGTTATTAGTTCAGCCCAGATTAGCTCTACAGGAGGAGTCCGAGATCCGCATATTCTTCGTGGGGCCGATGGAGAAACATTTTATATGGTGGCTACCGATATGAATACGTCAAAAAATGGCTGGGGACCAACTTATGCCATGGTATTATTAAAGTCCAAAGATTTGGTAAACTGGACTTCACATGTTGTAAACATTCCACAAAATTTCCCTGAATTAGCAACAGTCAGCAAGATTTGGGCTCCACAAACCATATTTGATCCAGAGAAAGGAAAATACATGATTTATTGGTCAATGAGTTTCGGTGATGGTCCCATTAAACTATATTATGCTTATACTAATCCCAATTTTAGCGGATTAGCGACCACTCCCAAACAGCTTTTTTTTAGCCCTGACGACAGCACTTGTCTTGATGGCGATATTGTTTTCAAAGAGGGTAAATACCACTTATTCTTTAAGGCAACCGGAATGCATCCAGGTATTAAACAAGCCGTTTCTGACAAACTTACCGAAGGGTATGTCTTTCAGGATAAGCGGCTGGAACAAACGGATCAAGACGTAGAAGGTTCCGGTATATACAAATTGAATAATTCCGATACTTGGATATTAATGTATGACCTGTATCGTAATGGAAAATATCAGTTTACTAAAACAAAGGATCTGGAACATTTTACGCTTATAGACCAAGAAGTAACCATGAACTTTCATCCAAGACACGGAACCGTTATGCCAATCACTGCAAAAGAGGCTAAAAAATTAGAAAGCAAATGGGGCTACGAAAAAAAAGACACTGGTTCTACAAATTCAAACTAAAATAATTCTGAAATCGCCATTAACAAGACGGTTGCACAAGTAAATGAAATTCGCTGAACACCTATGAAAAATATTAACTCAGTGAAGCAAACACCAATAAATAAAAGAGATACCAAATAGGACCAGTAAGAATAACTTTTATATCTATGAACAAAATTAAATTTCTAGTTGTTTTTAGCATGTTGTTTTTTGTCAGCAATTCTGTGTTGGCTCAGAAAAAAAACAAAGTACCAAAAGAAAAAAATATGAGAGGGTATCTCATGGTATATTTTAAAGACGATACCCATGGTTTGTATATGGCATTGAGTAAAGATGGCTATAGTTTTACCGATATAAACAATGCCAAACCAATTATAGCCGGCGATACGATTGCAGAGCAAAAAGGAATTCGTGACCCTTACATTTACCGAGCACCAGACGGAATGTTTTATTTGGCACTGACCGATCTACATATTTATGCCCAAAAAGCTGGTTATCGCACTACAGAATGGGAACGCGATGGAAAACAATACGGCTGGGGAAACAATAGAGGATTGGTTTTAATGAAATCTCCCGATCTGATACATTGGACCCATACCGTACTTCGTGTGGATCAGGCTTTTCCTGAATTGGCAGACATTGGCTGTGCGTGGGCACCTGAACTCGTATATGACGATAAAAAGCAAAAGACCATGATCTACTTTACCATGCGCTTTGGCAACCAAAAAGACAAAGTGTATTATTCTTATATGAATTCCGATTTTACAAAATTAGAAACCGCTCCAAAACTTTTGTTTGAGTATCCAAAAGAGGTTGCCTATATTGATGCTGACATTACCAAAGTAGGCAATAAATACCACCTGTTCTATGTGCCGCATGACGGAACAGCGGGTGTTAAGCAAATGATTTCTGACTCCATCAATACAGGTTATAAATATGACGATAAATGGTACGACCCGGAACCGGTAGGATGTGAAGCGCCTACTATTTACAAACGCATTGGTGAGAATAAATGGGTATTGATATATGACATCTACCGCATCAATCCGCACAATTTTGGGTTTAGTGAAACCTCTGATTTTGTAAATTTTAAAAATTTGGGACACTTCAACGAAGGAGTTATGAAATCGATCAATTTTTCGTCGCCAAAGCATCCGGCGGTTATTCAAATTACAAAAAAAGAAGCCCAAAAACTGGCTAAAAATTGGAACTGCGAAATAAAATTTTAAAAACATAAAAAATGATTCTAACAAATTGGATTAAAGGCTTTGTATTTATCTTACTATTAACTTATGGTAATACTGCTGTTAGCCAAAAATCAACATCCAACAAAAACAAAAAAAATAACAACCCTGCTCTAAAAGGATTGTATGCTGATCCCGATATTATATTCGCCAAAAAAACTGGAAAGTTTTATATCTACCCTACCAGTGATGGATTTGAAAATTGGTCAGGCACCTATTTTAAAACCTTTTCTTCGACAGATCTAGTCAACTGGAAAGAGGAAGGCGTAATCCTGGATCTGCCTAAAGATGTGAGCTGGGCAAAGAAAAACGCATGGGCTCCTTGCATTATAGAAAAGAAAATAGGAAATAAATACAACTATTTTTTCTATTTCTGTGCTGCGCAAAAGATTGGTGTCGCTGTGTCAGACAATCCTACGGGACCCTTTGTTGATTCAGGAAAACCTTTAATCGATAAATATCCTGAAGGCATTACAAAAGGGCAACAAATTGATCCAGATGTATTCACGGATCCCCAAACAGGAAAAAACTATTTGTACTGGGGAAATTCTTATATGGCTTGCGCCGAACTTAATGATGACATGGTTTCCATCAAACAAGAAACTATCAAAGTAATCACTCCTGACAAGACCTTCCGTGAAGGCGCTACCGTTTTTTTTAGAAATGGCAACTATTATTTCCTTTGGTCAGAAGATGATACACGAAGCGAAAACTATAAAGTGCGTTACGGAACTTCGGATTCTCCAATGGGGAAAATAAATATCCCACAAAATAATCTTGTCATTGCAAAAGACGCACAAGCTGGAATATATGCAACAGGTCATAATTCAGTGATTCAAATTCCGGGTAAAGACGAATGGTATATTGTTTACCATCGCTTCAATTATCCAAATGGAATCACCATGGGAAGATCAGCGGGATATAATAGAGAAGTATGTATTGACAAACTGGAATTCAATACTGATGGTAGTATAAAACAAATAATACCAACCCATCAGGGAATTAAAAAAGTCAAATTTAAAAAATAATACAATGAAAAATAGTTGCCTATTTCAAAAACAAAAAAAGCACTTTCTAGGTCTATTACTGTTTGTGTGTTTTTCGGCATTTTCGACTTTCGCTAACAATCCAAATGAGGCCTATATATTCTCCTATACTTCAGGAAAAAGTTTCGACGGACTTCATTTTGCTTGGAGTATCGATAAAATCAATTGGCATCCCATAGGGCCGGAATACCATTATATCCATTCCGATTATGGAAGATGGGGATCGGAAAAAAGAATGGTTTCGCCAATACTATTTCTGGGTGCCGATGGACTGTGGCATTGCATTTGGAGCTTGAACGAAAAGGACGGAACTTTTGCCCACGCTTCGTCACAAGACCTTCTCTATTGGGGTCGTCAGTCTTACCCTGTTGTTATGATCAATAAAAACTGTTTGACTCCAGAAGTGACTTACAACAAAGAAAAAGGGGAATACACGATTTCATGGTTGAGTAAAGATCAAACCGAAACCAAAGCTTGGTGTACCACAACCAAGGATTTCAAAAAATACTCGGAAACCAAAAATATCCCAGTAACAGAATACAAAAACTCACGAAGCACTATCCTTATCGCTGGAAAACAAGAAACTGGGTCCATCAATAAAGTGGCTTGGAGTATTGTTGATGGCTTGATTAAAACCCAACAATTATCAGCTTATAAAACCCAACTTTGGGCGGAAACCACCAAAACCGACACCGAACGTTTTGCCGACTTGAAGCCTGTGGAAGCGAAGTTCACTTTGGACGTTACAAAATCTAAAAAAATCAGCAATACGCTCTTGGGCATCTTTTTTGAAGACATCAATTACGCTGCCGATGGTGGTCTATACGCTGAACTGGTTCAAAACAGGGATTTTGAATATACTATAAGCGATACAAAAGGCCGGGATGTCACCTGGAACAGTACCAAAGCTTGGAGTCTAAAAGGCGAAACCGCCAGTTATACTATTGATTCGATAAACCCAATCCATCCAAACAACAAACATTATGCAAAACTTGCAATTAAAAAAACAGGAGCGGCATTGGTCAATGAAGGTTTTGACGGTATTGCAGTAAAAGCGGGCGAAAAATACGATTTTTCAATATTTGCCCGTGCTACTCATGGTAAAGCAGGCAAACTTCTTATTCGTTTGGTGGGTAAAAATGGAGAAATCTATGGAGAAACTACAACCCAATCGATTACTACCAATTGGAAAAAATACAATGCAGCCCTTACAGTAAAAACAACTATGGCCGATGCCGGTCTGGAAATCATTCCACAAATGACAGGAACTTTGGACTTAGACCTGATTTCGCTTTTCCCTCAGAAAACGTTTAAAGGACATAAAAGTGGATTGCGTGCCGACCTAGCACAAACATTGGCGGACTTAAAACCAAAATTCATGCGTTTTCCAGGAGGCTGTGTTGCGCACGGCGACGGAATTGGCAATATTTATAATTGGAAAAACACCATTGGCCCACTCGAAGCCCGTAAGCCGATGCGCAATCTTTGGGGCTATCATCAAACGGTTGGTTTAGGTTATTTCGAATATTTCCAATTTTGCGAAGATGCTGGTGCCGAACCATTACCCGTTATTGCTGCTGGTGTTCCTTGTCAAAACTCGTCAACAGGAAGTGCTGGACAACAAGGCGGAGTTCCAATGTGTGATATGGAAAATTACGTGCAAGACATTTTGGATTTGGTTGAATATGCCAATGGTGATGCAACTACCAAATGGGGGGGGAAACGTGCCGAAGCCGGACATCCGAAGCCTTTTAACCTGAAATATGTTGGTATCGGAAACGAAGACCTTATCACTGATATTTTTGAAGAACGTTTCACCATGATCTTCAAAGCAATGAAGGAGAAACACCCTGAAATAACGGTAATTGGAACCGTAGGTCCATCCTTTGAAGGCACTGATTATCAGGAAGGCTGGGATATCGCTTCAAAATTGGGTGTGCCAATGGTTGACGAACACTACTATCAATCGCCTGGATGGTTCATCTATAATCAGGATTATTATGACCAATATGATCGTTCCAAACCCAAAGTATATCTTGGCGAATATGCTGCCCACTTGCCTGGGAAACCCAATAATATCGAAACAGCCTTGGCGGAAGCCTTGTATTTAACTTCTTTGGAACGCAATGGTGATGTAGTCAGCATGACTTCTTATGCGCCATTATTGGCCAAAGACAAACATACACAATGGAATCCCAACCTGATCTATTTCAGCAATACGGAAGTGCGACCAACGGTTGGTTATGAGGTACAGAAACTCTATGGTCAAAACGCCGGTGACTACTATATCCCTAGTGAGATTAACCTTTCCAACAACCAGGAAAATGTAAAAACCCGTATTGCCATGTCTGTTGTTAAGGACACTAAAAGTAACGACATAATCGTAAAACTGGTCAACCTCCTACCTGTTGCCGTTACTGCATCCGTTGACTTGAAAAATGGTAATCTAGGAAGCAATGAGGCTATAAAAACCGTATTAAAAGGTGATCCAAGCGACAAAAAAGCGAAACCGATAGTTTCCACTTCTCCTGTTTCAGAGTTAATGAATGCTGAATTACCGGCATACTCGTTCACCGTATATCGCATTAAAACTATTGGCTTAAATAAATAAAATTCAAAAAAGATGATACCAAATAGTATTAAAAAATCATTTTGGCTCGGACTTGTACTGGTTTCAACAGCTTCTGTTTACGGACAGTCGTCCCAACTTCAAAGTTTTCCGTTATCCTCGGTTCGTTTACTGGAGGGTCCTTTTAAAGCGGCTCAAGAAACCGACATGAAATATATTTTGGCCCTTGATGCTGATCGACTATTAGTTCCTTATTTGAGAGAAGCAGGAATAGAATCTAAATCAAAAAGTTATGCCAATTGGGAAAATACCGGTCTTGATGGTCATATTGGCGGGCACTATCTTTCGGCTTTGTCAGAGATGTATGCCACAACCGGAAATAAGCAAATAAAGGAAAGACTTGACTATATACTTAACGAACTCGAAAAATGTCAGCAGAAAAACGGCAATGGATACATTGGAGGTGTTCCCGGAAGCAAAGCCTTGTGGGAGGAGATTGCCAAAGGAAAAATTGACGCTGGAAGTTTTTCATTGAATAATAAATGGGTGCCTTGGTACAACATCCATAAAGTATATGCCGGATTGGTAGATGCTTACACTTTGACTGGAAATGAAAAAGCCAAAAAAATGCTAATCCAACTTTCCGACTGGTGTTTGAATCTTACCGAAACCCTTTCCGATGATCAGATCCAACAGATGTTGCGCAGTGAGCATGGCGGCATGAATGAGGTTTTTGCCGATGTAGCAGCGATAACGGGCGATAAAAAATATTTGGTTTTGGCTCGAAAATTCTCCCACAAAGCAATTCTTGACCCACTTTTGAAAGATACCGATGCCCTTAACGGAATTCATGCCAATACCCAGATTCCTAAAGTAATAGGTTTTATGCGTGTTGCCGAAGTTTCTAGAGATAAAGAATGGGCAAATGCAGCTAAATTTTTCTGGAATACGGTGGTAAACAACAGAACGATTTCTATTGGAGGAAATAGCGTGAGAGAACATTTTAATTCCGCCACCGATTTTTCATCTATATTGGAATCGCGAGAAGGCCCTGAAACGTGTAACAGTTACAACATGCTTAAATTAAGTAAGCATTTATTTCTTGCAGACCCTTCTTCAAAATATATAGATTATTACGAACGGACGACCTACAACCACATCTTGTCATCCCAGCATCCTGATGGTGGATTCGTTTATTTTACCCCTATCCGACCTCGTCATTACAGAGTCTATTCAGAATCCCAACAATCTTTCTGGTGCTGCGTAGGTTCTGGTTTGGAAAACCACGGGAAATATGGAGAACTCATTTATGCACACGACAAACAAAATCTTTATGTTAACCTTTTTATTCCTTCGACGCTGAATTGGAAAGAGAAAGGAATTACGCTTACGCAAAATACAAAGTTTCCGTTTGAAGAACAATCGTCCATCACACTAACGTTGAAAAAATCACAAAAATTTACCATTAAGTTCCGTTATCCATCTTGGATAGAAGACGGCAAAATGAAAATTACGGTCAACAACACAACAATTAGCCTTATAAAAGACCTGAATTCTTATGTTTCTATTGAACGAAAATGGAAAACGGGAGACGTGATTTCAGTTATTTTACCCATGCAAAACAAAACGGAACAACTTCCGGATAAATCGGCCTGGGTTTCTTTTGTACATGGACCTATTGTACTTGCTGCAGTAACAGACACAACAGATTTAGTTGGCCTTCATGCAGATGACAGTCGTATGGGACATATTGCCAACGGCCCAATTTACCCAATAGAAGATGCACCTTTACTCGTTTCCAACAACACTGATTTAGCCGCTTCATTGAAAGCTGTAGCCAACAAACTATTTACTTTCAGCGCTTCGGATCTTATTTATCAGGAGAAATACAAGAACCTGCAACTCGTTCCGTTCTTCCAGATTCATGATGCCAGATATATGTTATATTGGCCCTATACCACCAAAGAAAAGTTGCCAGAAATACAAAAAGCCATGAAAGAAAGAGAGGAAGCGCAAATGAAATTAGAAGCAATTACCGTTGATGTGGTTACCGCAGGAGAACAACAACCGGAATCCGACCATAATTTCAAAGGAGAAAAAACAGATACCGGAATGTTTAAAGAACGTCATTACCGAAATGGGCAAGGTTATTTCAGTTATGATTTGAAAAATAATAATTTAGAAGCCCGTAAATTGCGCATTACCTATTTTGGTGCCGACAAAAATAGAAATTTTGATATTTATGTTAACGATGTTTTGGTAGCATCGATGAATATGGACGGATCAGAAGGAAATCAATTTATAGATAAGATAATCGAACTTCCTTTAGCGATTCTCAACGGAAAACATAAAATTTTGCAAGTACAATTTAAAGCAAAACCAAATTCGACCATTACCGGTATTTACGAGGTTCGGATATTAAAATAGAACAACTTCCCAACTCCATAATAAAGTTTTGATACCTATTCTATTAATGTAATTCAAATTGAGACCAAATGATTAACAAAGAAAACAAAATGATCCTAAAAAGTAAAGTGGCAGTACTTGCCTTTGTAGTCCCATTTCTATTTAACTGTATAAGTGCTTTTTCGCAAACTACAGAGAAACCCGTCGAAGTAAAAATAATGCTGGACAAACCAGTCGGTGACATGTATCCAATGTGGGCATGGTTCGGGTACGATGAACCTAATTATACCTACATGAAAGATGGCAAGAAGCTACTCACCGAACTGGCAGCACTTTCGCCTACGCCGGTATATGTTCGGGCGCATAGTTTGTTGGTAAGCGGGGATGGCGTTGCCGCTCTTAAATGGGGCAGCACGAATGCTTACACGGAAGATGCCAAAGGCAACCCCATATATAACTGGCGTATTATCGACAGCATTTTTGACACCTATATTAAGCGCGGCATGAAACCACTTGCTCAGATTGGATTTATGCCGCAGACACTGAGTACGCATCCAGATCCCTATAAACATTCCTGGAAACCAGGCGATCCTTACAGCGATATTCTGACGGGCTGGGCTTATCCGCCAAAAGACTACAATAAATGGGGCGAACTGGTGTACCAATGGGTAAAACATAGTGTGGAACGTTATGGCAAAAAAGAGGTAGAAAGTTGGTATTGGGAAGTGTGGAACGAGCCTAACGGTTACTGGAAAGGCACTATGGACGAATACTTTAAACTCTACGATTATTCAGCTGATGCCGTAAAAAGAGCACTTCCAACAGCTAAGATCGGTGGCCTTAATATCGCTGGTACAAGGAGTGAGAATTCCCAAAAATGGACGAACGCTTTTTTGCAGCATTGCATTAGCGGCACTAATTATGTAACGGGCAAAAAAGGTGCGCCACTGGATGCTTTTCTTTTTCATGCAAAAGGAAACCCAAAATTAATAGATGGTGTAGTACGTATGGATATGTCGCCGCAATTAAAGGATATTTCTACCGGGTTCAGGATTGCCTCTTCTTATCCGGAAGTTAAGAATCTACCCATCATCATTGGGGAAAGCGATCCCGAAGGATGTGCCGCTTGTGGCATGGCTACTAACCCGCAAAATGCCTACCGCAACGGCACTATGTACAGTAGTTATACTGCTGCATCGTTTGCCAGAAAATACCTGTTAGCCGATAAATATGATGTCAATTTTCTGGGTGCTGTTTCTTGGTCTTTTGAATTCGAAAACCAACCTTGGTTCTATGGTTTCCGTGATTTAGCTACAAATGGGGTAGACAAGCCGGTACTGAATGTGTTCCGTATGTTCGGAAAAATGAGCGGTAAACGCGTAACTGTGCAAAGCGACCGGATGACGCCATTAGAAGCCATTGTAGAGAGCAGCGTACGTGGTGAGCAGTCTGAAATAGGTGCACTTGCCAGCGTGGATAGAAAAACAGCCGGCATCATGTTGTGGAACTACCACGACCTGGACCAATTGGGAGCTGCAGAACCAGTTCGGGTAAGCATCAGCGGTGTTAATGCCCGAAAAGTAACACTCACCCACTACACCATCGACAGCCAACACAGTAATTCATACGAAGTTTGGAAAAAAATGGGCTCACCGCAAAATCCTACGACTGCGCAAATAACAACACTCGAAAAAGCCGGTCAATTAGAAACCGTTGGAAATCCACAAAAAATAGACGTGAAAGGAGGCACTCTGGTGGTTGACATCGTTTTGCCCAGACAAGCTGTATCGCTTTTGAAACTAGACTGGTAAGCTATCCAGATGTCATTAGCGTCGTTTGAACTGCAATTCATGATCACCTATCGGTCTTGTTTGATTATTTATTTACAATGCCCCTTATTATCTGGGGTATTGTAATTTTTAAAGATCCTACCCCAACAACTATTACCGCTAAAAATCACATTACTTAAGCACTGATCTAAGTTCCTGACGGTATTCTGAAGCACTTTTACCTGTAAACTCTTTGAACGATTTATTGAAATAACTGAAATTATTGAATCCACTCTCATAGCATATTTCAGTAATACTTATCGGTTTTTCGGCTAATAACTTAGACGCATGAACCAAACGGTAATCATTTACAAACTTCGTAAATGTTTTATTGGCTATTTTTTTAAAATACCGACAAAAAGAAGGCACAGTCATACTTACCAATACAGCCACTTCTTCGAGAGCAATATGCTCCTGAAAATTATCTTTTACATAATTAAAAACAACATTGATACGGTCATTATCTTGCATCTGCATTTCCATAGAGAAGCCTTTTGCATTTAAAACAATACTTTCTTTGGATTGTTCGAGTTCATTTAAAATTGACAACATACTTAATAACCGCTCTAATTGAGACTGTTCCTCCATTGCTTCAATTTTAGTACCAATTGCTTTCTTAGTTTCTCCCAAAAATGAAATCCCTGATTTGGCTTGGTTAAATAAGTTTCTAATATTTTTCATTTCGGAAATATCAAAAAAGTCATTTCCAAGAAAGTCAGGCTTCATTTGTATAACCGTTTCCTTTTTATTCCCCGTTTCTTCATTCGTAAATCCGCAATGCGGTAAATTGCTTCCGATTAATATCAAATCCCCGTCATTATAATAGGAAATATGACTTCCTACTTGTCGCTTTCCAGATCCTCCATTAATATAGACCAATTCGATTTCAGGATGATAATGCCAGTGATTCGCATTATTGTTAGCATTTTCTTCATAATTAGAGAAAAAAAATGAACTTCCAAAAGAAGGTGTAATGATTTCCAAGTTGGGCAGTATAGGTCTCATGTTCCATGAATTTTAGAATTAATGTAAAAATACCTAAAATGCGAATACTATAGCTTTTTTTAACCTTTATCGATTTCGTAAAAGATAAAATAGCACATATATTAGAAAATCCTGTACTATTCTTAATGAATCTGTTAGAATAATTTAGCATCAGATAAATAATCAATTATAAATCTAAAACATTTACTATTATGAAAAAGATTGTAAAATTTAGTTTAATGCTAGCCGTAGCAGCATTAACTACCGTAGAAGCACATGCAGGGAACGCTGATTTCTCATTGGATTTAAAAAAAGAAGAAGGAAAAACTGTAAGTTTTACTTTAAGAGAGACCAAGAAAATCGACTTATCGATTTATGACACAAGTGACAATTTAATTTATCAAGAGAATGTTACTTCTGACGATAATATTAACAGAACATATGATTTGACGGCTTTCCCTGACGGAGTATATTACCTACAAGCAGAAAGCGACCTTAAAATCTCAAAGTATAAAATTGAGGTTGTGGGTAAAGTAGCCAAATTATCTGCTGATGCCATTTCTGAAGTTTACAAACCCATTTTGGTAAACAAAAACGGAATAGTAAAACTTAATCTACTAAACTTAGACAAAACTCCTGTTTCTGTTAAAATTTATAGCTCAAATGATACCGAGTTGTATAATGAAACCTTGCCTGCTGAATTGAATGTGGGTAAAATATTTGACGTAAGTAAGATGCCAGGAGACAGATATACGTTTGTTATAACGTCTAACGGAAAAACTTTTGTCGAAACAGTTGATGCCAAATAATGATTAAATAAATGTCTAATTGAGGAGGCTGTCTTTTGGGATAGCCTTTTTTTTTGTTTTAAAACTAACGAAGCTAAAACACTCATTAAGGTAATGTGACAACTATTAGAAATAAAAAGAGTATCTAGTTTTAGTCATTACCATTGAAGTCGCAACTAATTTTTACCTGTTCTATTCTGAAAAAAGGTAATAAAAAAATTCCAACAAAGGAATTGCAATAAAAAAACACTGAATCACCACTTCTGGATAAATTATTATCACTTCATTTCTAAAATTTTAAAATATTGATTTTCAAATATTTAAAATTAAAAAATAAAGCATTAACCTAAAACACGTAATCAAGATTATAATTTCTGGCACGCTACTTGGATATACCTAATCAAATAAGTAAAAAAGCGTAAGCCGAAAAGCTCATGAGTAGGCAAAACCCAAATTATATTGATTATGAAAAAAATTACCCTTTTAGTAGCTAGTATCTTCCTTATTGGAGGTGGTGTAGCGAATGCAACAGAAAAAACTAATTTTTCAATTGAGAGAAGACTACCTGTTGATTTTAGAAATGCGGAACCAATTGTGTTCACCGAAAGAGGAATCGAATTTTTTGTATTTCCTGACGGACAATTTGATTTTAATACACGCCCATCAAATGGTAACGATATGTACTACAAATCAAGAAGAACAAGTGCAGTAAATAAAACGTATGGTACGCCCACAAATTTTAGAAACCAAAATTACGGTGTAAAAGTGGAACATGATTATTCTGGTAAAGTAAGACGTATTGGAAATGTATTTATCAACTATGATTCAAATGATAGAATTAAACGAGTTGGTTCCGTATACATGACTTACAACCGTTATGCCTTAGAACAAGTAGGTGGATTGCAAATTATCTACAACCGTCGTGGTCAAATTGTTGATATTGTTGGAAGTGTAAATGGACGTAGAGCGAATGAATACAGCCAAAACAACTATGACAATAATGATCGTGATTATAGAAATAATCAAAATAACGATTATAATAACAATCGTGATTATGGAAACAATCAAAATTCAAATGATCAGGATCAATACTATTATAAAAATGATGGTACAAAAAACCAAAAAGACACTAAAGTAACAAGAAGTTTAGATATTAGAGTAGATAAAAGATAATTAGTTTGTTTAAAATGGTTAGTTAAAAAAGTCCCGTTGGTATTCTTATCAACGGGACTTTTGTTTGAAACTATTCTCCGGTTTAGTCACAACCATTGATATCGCAACTATTTTCGGTTATAGTATTCAACAAAGTAACTTTCGATTCAAATTTACCTTCTTCCCATACTTTTTCCAATGTCTGTAAAAAAGTGGCTACGGGTTGCGCTCCGGAAATTGCATATTTAGTATCGAAAACAAAAAAGGGAACGCCTTGCACACCTATTGAATTTGCAGCTGCAATATCCTCCTTTACTTCATTTGCAAAAGCATCAGAATACAACACTTGTTTAATTTCTTCCGCTTCAAGTCCCACTTCAAGCCCTAATTCGGCTAATGTATTTAAATCATTGACGTTCTTGCCTTCGGTCAAATACGCTTTGAACAACAGTTCTTCTAAATCATTTGCCAAATTGTACTTTTTAGCCAAATGCAACAGACGATGTGCATTCAATGAATTTGCCAGAACTGCTTTTTCAAAATGAAAATCCAATCCTGCCGTCTTTGCATTTTGAGTCATGTTATCGAGCATGTTTTGAGCCCAATCCGTATCTTTTCTATATTTTTCAGCCAAATGTTCCGCCATAGTATCGTCAGGTGAAGCAATAAAACCAGAGTCTAACTGAAAGCTTTTCCATTCAATGGCAACAGCTTCTTTATGATCGAAAAGCTGTAACGCTTCTTCAATCCTTCTTTTTCCTATATAACAAAACGGACACATGATATCCGACCAGATTTGTATTTTTAATTTATTTTCCATCTACATTTAATTGAAATTCAAAATTGATTCTATAGGACAAAATTAATCAATTCGTTTTTGAGCTTTTTGAGTTTTGGAATTTTATTATGAATACCCGAATAGTAAATATTTATTACAATCAAGGGAACAGGACATCCATAAAACCCAAAAAACCATCAAAATTGCTCCTGATGGTTTTTGTATGTTTTTAAACTTTCTTTTATCCCAATAAATCCAAAACAAAAGATGGAAACAAACCTAAGGCAATATTCAAGACAATCGCTATAACGGCAACTGCATAAATAATAACCGGCGTTCCTTTTCTTTCTTCATTTGGTTCTTTGGTATACATCGCCAAAATCAATTTGAAGTAGTACCCAACGCTTATAATAGAATTCACAACTGCTACGATTACTAAAGCCAAATAGCCCGCTTGAATCGTTTGATTGAACAAAACCAATTTGGCAAAGAATCCGGCAAAAATTGGAATACCAGCCATAGAAAGTAAAGCGGCAGTAAGAATCGCTGCTAACAACGGATTTGTTTTTCCTAAACCGTGAAAATTCACAATATCTTCGTTATCTCTATTTTTACAAACGTATAAAATTACACTAAAAGCTGCGATTCCTGATAAAGAATACGCTGATGCATAATACAACAAACTACCCGCTGAAGAGGACAAACTCAACAACGTCATCAACATAAAACCAGCATGGGAAATCCCTGAAAAAGCCAACATACGTTTCACGTTTGTTTGTCTTAAGGCCATAATATTACCAACAGTCATAGAAGCCATAGAAATCACAACCACAATAGTTTTAAATGACTCTGAAATATCAGCATTCATAACGTAAAGCAATTTATATAAAGTCGCCATAGCAACTACTTTTGCCAAAGTGCTCATCAATGCTGTTGTCAACGCAGGAGAACCTTCGTAAACATCCGGTGCCCAAAAATGAAAAGGAACTGCTGCAACTTTAAATAACATTCCAATGGTTAACAATACAATCCCAATTGGAAACCAAATTGGCAATTCAGCCGATTGTGATAATTCACTGATTTCAGTAACGTCAAAACTTCCCATCGCTCCGTAAATTAAACAGATACCAAAAAGAATGATTCCCGAAGCAAAAGAGCCCATTAAGAAATACTTCATTCCCGCTTCGTTACTTTTCAAATTCATACGGTCACTTGCCGCAAGAATATAAAGTGATATGGATAATACTTCGATTCCCAGAAAGAACATCGCTAAATTTCCAAAAGAAACCATCGCCACTGCTCCCGCCAGTAAAAATACTTTTATGGCAATGAAATCAGAAATTTTAGATTGATGATTGGCGTAAAAATTATGCCCTAAAGCCACCAAGAAAATAGTAAGCACAATAAACAAAGAAGAAAACACAGTTGAAAATTTACTCACAATAATCATATTGTTATAGTAACTCTGTGTGGAATTAAATTCAGATATGGTTAAACCAAGAACTGCCAATAATCCAATAATCGTTATTGGAACAATGACTTTCCTTAAATTAAAAATTTCAAATAAAAGGCATAAAACACCTAATCCTATTATAGTTATTAATGTATTCATTTTTTATTTGACTTAGTTTATTCGGTTTATTTGAGTTAAAATTTCTTCAAGACTTGGTGTGATCAAATCAATGATTGGTTTTGGATACATTCCAAAAAAGAACAGTACAGCGATTACAATTACCAAAGTTATTCCTTCATTGATCGTTACATCAGCAAAAAGTTTTGAATGGGTTTCGCCTAACATAGCTTGTTGAAACATTTTCAACATATAATAGGCTCCCAAGATTATAGTTGATCCACCTAAAATAGCAAACCAAATATTTATTTGTGAAAGACTGTATAAAACGGTAAATTCTCCAACAAAGTTAAAAGTAGTTGGCAATGCTACAGAAGCCAAAACCAAAATCAAAAACATCGAGGTGAATTTTGGTGTTTGCGCACGAATGCCTCCCATTTCACCAATTGCTCTTGTCTGATATCTCCTGAAAATAATCTCCGCAACAAAAAACAATCCAACAACCACAAAACCGTGTGCAATCATTTGTAAAACTGCTCCACGCAATCCGTCTAATGTCAACGTGTAAGTTCCAGCAGCTATTAATCCTACGTGTGCCAAAGAAGAATACGCTAATAATTTCTTCAAGTCTTTTTGTCTCAAGGCTACAATTGAACCATATATAACACCTGCAATTCCAAGTCCAATAAAGAGGAACATGTATTCTTTAGCGGCAAGCGGTGCTAACGGTAATTGCCAACGAATAACGCTGTACAATCCCATTTTTAGCATAATCCCTGACAAAAGCATCGTTCCAACAGTTGGTGCTTTTTGGTACACATTAGCCTGCCAAGTGTGGAAAGGAATCAATGGAATCTTAATCGCATACGCCAAGAAGAAAGCCAAGAATATCCATAATTGTTCGGTTGCAGATAAATTCAATTTATACAAATCTTCCAATAAAAGACTACCAGCTTTTTGATACATATAAACAAAAGCAACAAGCATAAATAATGAGCCTGCAAGCGTATAGATAAAGAATTTAACTACCGCTTTTTTGCGTTCTTCTGTGTCTCCATTACCCCATATTAATGCAATGAAGTAAATAGGAATCAATGATAACTCCCAGAATATATAATATAAAAGACCGTCTGATGCTAAGAATGTGCCCGCCATTGCAAATGACATAAACAAGATTAACGCATAAAATGATTTTGAATTTTTATAGTCGTTTCCAAAAGAAGAGAAAATAATAATTGGAGTCAAAACCGTAGTCAATAAAAGCATTGCCAAGGAAAGTCCGTCTGCTTTTAAAGCAAAAGAAATAGTAGGTTTTGTAATCCACTGTTTGATGAAACTGATATTTTCACCTAAATTATAGTGATTTAATAATACAAAAGAACAGCCTGCAGCAGCCAATCCAAAGAACAAAGCCACTTTTGAAGCTAGTTTATCGCCTGCAAGAAAAGTTGCAAACGCACCAACTAAAAGTATAATTAATATTAGAGATACATTCATAGTATAAGATTATTGAGCTAAAAATAAATAAGAAACAATGGCACAAAGCCCTAATACGAAAACAAAAAGATAAAGACCAATGCTTCCATTTTGTATTTTCTTTCCTTGATAACTTATTTCGTTGGTAACTTTTCCGAATCCAAAAACCAAAGCTGATAAAGCAGTTTCTATAGTGTCTCTGAAAAAACGAGACAAGACATTAATTGGTTTAACAAAAATAGCATCATAGCATTCATCAACATAATATTTATTGTAAAGTACTTTAGAAAACCCTGTGATTTCAGCATCTTCTGTAGGAACTGCGTTTTGTTTAATGTATTTAGCGTAAGCTAAACCAATTCCTACCAATCCACCCACAACCGCAATAGCCATCAACATGTATTCTGTAGTTCCTAAATGGTGCTCCGCATTCAATAATTCCGGCAAAATAGGCGTTAAATACCCATTCAACCAACTATTTCCTGGTAAACTGATCAAACCACCTATTGTTGCCAATATTGCTAAAATTATTAAAGGAAAAGTAATCAGAGAAGGACTTTCGTGCAAATGGTGTTTTTGTTTTTCGGTTCCTCTGAATTCTTGGAAAAATGTTAAAAACATCAATCTAAACATATAGAAAGCAGTCATTATTGACGCAACCGAAGCGACAACCCATAACGGAATGTTATGATGGAAAGCCACTAATAAAATTTCGTCTTTAGAGAAAAACCCGGAGAACAATGGAACACCGGAAATCGCTAATGAAGCAATGAACATGGTGATAAAAGTAATTGGCATCGCTTTTTTCAAACCACCCATTTTGCGCATGTCTTGCTCTCCGTGCAACGCATGAATTACAGAACCTGATCCTAAGAACAAACAAGCTTTAAAGAAAGCGTGTGTGATTACGTGGAAAACAGCCACTTCATAAGCTCCCAATCCCAAAGCCAGGAACATCAATCCCAATTGAGAAACAGTAGAATAAGCCAAGACTTTCTTAATATCATTTTGAACCAATCCAATTGTAGCCGCTACTAAAGATGTAACTGCTCCAACAATCGCAATAATATCATTTACCAAATGCATACTCGGCAAATCAAGACTGTATAAAAAGTTTAATCTGGTAATCATAAAAATACCTGCAGTAACCATTGTCGCCGCGTGAATCAATGCCGAAACCGGTGTTGGTCCAGCCATCGCATCCGGCAACCAAGTATATAATGGTATTTGTGCTGATTTACCACAAGCTCCAATAAATAGAGCAAAAGCGGCAACTCCAATCCAATAGCTATTTAAATTGGTAGCTGTTGAAATAGCCGTTTTTAATGTAGCAAAATCTAGCGTCGAGAATAAGCTTCCAAGAATGAAAACTCCAACTAACAGACCTAAATCCCCAATTCGGTTCATGATAAAAGCTTTCTTAGCTGCATCATTGAAATCCTGGTTTTTATGCCAAAATCCTATCAGCAAATACGAACAAAGACCTACGCCTTCCCACCCGATGAACATTACTAATAAGTTACTTCCTATTACTAAAGTGATCATGAAAAATATAAACAGATTCAAATACGCAAAGAATTTGTGCATATTTTCATCCTCGTGCATGTAACTGATAGAGTACAAATGAATCAAAGATCCAATCCCGGTGACGAAAAGCAACCATAAAATGGACAATTGGTCTAATTGAAATCCGAAATCAACCTTGAAATTACTGATTTGGATCCAGTCAAAAAGTGAAATACGAATTCCTTCCGGTTGTGCTGAAATTCCACTGAAGAAATAAGCGGTTGCAATAAAAGAAACCACGACAGAACCGGTTCCAATTATTCCAGACAAACTTTTCCCCAGACTTTTCCCAAAGAAAACATTGATTAAAAATCCTAAAAAAGGAGCAAGAACTAAAACTAAAGCTATATTGGTATTCATTTCCATTTATCCTTTTAAGTTTTTTAAATTATCGATTGTAATTGAGCCTAAATTTCTAAATATTGAAACTAGAATTGCCAATCCTACCGCAACTTCTGCGGCAGCAACAGCCATCGAAAAAAACACAAAAACTTGTCCTTGCGCATCTTGATGATAGGTAGAAAATGCCACGAACAATAAGTTTACTGCATTCAGCATTATCTCAATTGACATGAAAACGATAATGGCATTTCGTCGGTATAACACTCCAAAAACGCCGATACAAAAAAGTATCACGCAAAGGAATATATAGTTTTCTATACCTATTTGATTTAAAATATTGTTCATCTTATTTTTGAAGTTTTTCTTTTTTAGACAATAAAACAGTCCCAATCATCGCAACTAAAAGTAATACAGACGCAAATTCAAAAGGAACCATATATTCATTTAGTAATATTCTCCCTAATACTTTTATAGACTGAAAATCTTCGCCTGTTGAAACATACTCCCCAACAATCGGTTTTGAGTTTATAAAAATCAAGATCAAAACGATGCATATCAAACAAAAAGAAACAATAGCACCTAATCTGGTAATCCTGGGTCTGTGCACTTCTTTTTGCTCATTTAAATTCATCAACATGATCGTGAATAAAAATAAAATCATAATCGCTCCTGAATAAACAATAATGTGAACAATTGCCAAAAACTGCGCATTCAATAACAAATAATGCCCTGCAACCGAAAAGAAACAAATCACTAAATAAATAGCACTGTGTATTGGGTTTCTGCTAAAAATTGTCAAAAATGCAGTTGACAAAGTTATCGCTGATAAAACACAAAAAATAATAAGTATCGTAGACATTAGTTAGCGTTTTTAAGTTGAGCGTTTTTCATTGCCATTTCCAGCGGCATGACCAATTTGTCTTTTCCAAAGATAAAATCTTCTCTTTCATAACTGGAAGGAACCAATACTTTTGAAGTCGTCAGGTAAATGGCGTCTTTCGGACAAGCCTCCTCACACAATCCACAAAAAATACAACGCAACATATTGATCTCATATATTGACGCATATTTTTCTTCTCTGTACAAATGTTTTTCATCTGCTCTGCGCTCTTCCGCTTTCATCGTAATCGCTTCCGCAGGACAGGACAACGCACACAAACCACAAGCGGTACAATTCTCACGGCCTTCCTCGTCGCGTTTCAACATGTGCTGACCGCGATACACGGGACTCATTTCACGTACTTGCTCCGGATATTGAATCGTTACTTTTCGGGTAAACAAATGCTGAATCGTAATTATCAAACCTTTGACAATTGCAATAAGATACATTCTTTCCCAAAAAGTCATCTCCTTGTTAGAGACCTGCTTTTTTCTTCCCGATAAGGATATATTTTCTATTGACATTTTTTATTTTTATTTGAAGCTTGTTCCTGCTATTCGTTTCAATCTTTTATTTTTTAAAGAAAAAATAAAAGGATTTCCACTGCTATCAGGGCTAGGGCTTTTTCGGTACTAATTAAAATCCTAAATAAGTTGCAATTTCACTTCTCAAAATTACAATTCCGGTAATTATAATATTAATGATAGACAAGGGAATTAATATTCTCCAACCCAAATGCATCAATTGATCGTATCTGAATCTTGGAATAGTCCAACGAACCCACATATAGAAAAATATGAATCCACATAACTTGATAAACAAAGCACCAAATCCTAAAACATTGGCAATATTCACTCCCCAATTTTCAACAACCCAACTCATCCCGGGATAATTATACCCTCCAAAGAATAAAACCGCTAAAATCGTAGAAGAAATAAACATATTCGCATATTCCGCAAATAAATAAAATCCCATTTTCATCGATGAATATTCCGTGTGGTATCCTCCAATCAATTCACTTTCGCATTCCGCTAAGTCAAAAGGAGTTCTGTTCGTTTCTGCAAAAGCACAAATTAAAAATATAATAAAAGATAACGGTTGGTAAAACACATTCCAATTCATTCCTGCCTGTTGTGCCGAAATCTCTCTTAAACTCAAGGTTCCGGTCATCATCAACAAAGCAATCATCGAAAGTCCCATGGCCACTTCATACGATACCATTTGCGAAGCCGCACGAACGGCACCCATCAAAGAGAACTTATTATTAGATGCCCAACCACCAATCATAATTCCATAAACACCCACTGAAACAACACCAAAAAAGTATAACAATCCAATGTTTAAATCCGTAGCCTGCAATAAAATATCTCTCCCAAACAAATGCAACCGGTCTCCCCAAGGAATTACGGCACTCGTCATTAAAGCGGTACTCATAGCAATTGCCGGACCTACAAAAAACAAAAATCTATTTGGAGTGTTTGGCTCAAATTCTTCTTTCGAAAATAATTTTAAACCATCGGCAAGCGGTTGAAACAATCCAAAAGGACCCGCTCTGTTTGGTCCAACACGATCTTGAAGCCAAGCGGCCACTTTTCGTTCCGCCCAAGTGGAATACATTGCCATCAACATTGTCAAAGCAAAAACCGCAACAATAATGACACTTTTTTCTATGATAATAGTACTATCCATTATTACCCAAGCTTTTTTGATTAATAATGTCTTCTTCAGTCAATGGGATTTCGACCATGCTTATTTTCTTGCGGTCTTCTTCTCTACCTAAAAGGATATGATCTTCGGTAGCGATTTCCACTTTTTGCAATTTTCTGTTGTATTTATTTTGATTGATAACCGAATCTTTTTCAAATGCTCTCGGTCCTTCGATAATCCAATCTTTTATTTCTTTGTGGTCAAAACGGCATCCATTACAAATAAATTCGTCTACTTCATGGTATTCGTCTTTTCTCCCTGTAACACGTTGAATTTCGTCACCAAACATCCAAACCGTAGTTTTCCCGGAACAAGTAGGACAATCCCTGTGCGCATTATAAGGCTTGCTGAACCAAACTCTAGATTTGAATCTAAACGTTTTATCCGTCAATGCGCCTACCGGACAAACATCAATCATATTCCCAGAGAATTCATTATCAACTGCTTTTGAGATACAAGTTGATATATTAGAATGATCTCCTCTATCCATTACTCCGTGTACACGATCATCAGTCAATTGATCCGCCACCATTACACAGCGGTAACAAAGAATACAACGGTTCATGTGCAATTGAATATTTGGACCAATATTTTCTGGCTCAAAAGTTCTTTTTTCTTCGATAAAACGAGTTTCTGATTTCCCGTGCTCAAAGCTTAAATTTTGCAAATCACATTCTCCAGCTTGGTCACAAACCGGACAATCTAGTGGGTGATTGATCAATAAAAACTCGGTTACTGATTTTCTTGCTTCGGTTACTCTTGGTGAAGATTTACTGTTCACTTCCATTCCGTCCATACAACCGGTTACACAAGATGCCATTAATTTAGGCATTGGTCTTGGATCGGCTTCACTTCCTTTGGCAACTTCCACTAAACAACAACGGCATTTTCCACCGCTCCCTTTTAGTTTAGAATAATAGCACATTGCCGGCGGAACTACTTCTCCACCTATCATCCGTGCTGCCTGCAGGATGGTTGTTCCTGGTTCTACTTCTATGCTTTGACCGTCTATGGTTACTTTCATTATCTACCAATATTTAACTCCTACGGAGTATCTTAATTCTGAAATCAAAAATCGTTAATCCTCAATCTTAAATCATTTCTTTAGAAACTAAATGCTTTACTTTTTCAAAAGGTTCAGCAACAAAATGATCTCTACTTTTTATTTTTTCCGGGAAACGAATATGGTATTCAAACTCATCTCTAAAGTGACGAATTGCTGCTGCCACTGGCCAAGCTGCTGCATCACCTAATGGACAAATTGTATTTCCTTCAATTTTACTTTGAATACTCAAAAGCAAATCGATATCTTCTTCACGGCCGTGACCATTTTCTATTCGGTGCAATACTTTTTCCATCCAGCCTGTACCTTCACGGCAAGGCGAACATTGTCCACAACTTTCATGGTGATAAAAACGAGAGAAATTCCAAGTATTACGAACGATGCAAGACGTATCATTGTAAACAATAAATCCACCTGATCCTAACATAGAACCAGTTGCAAATCCACCGTCACTTAACGATTCGTATGACATCAAACGATCTTCGCCAGCGGCTGTTTTATAAATTAAATGGGCTGGTAAAACGGGAACAGAACTTCCTCCCGGTACAAAAGCTTTTAAAGGTCTATCAGAACTCATTCCGCCTAAATATTCATCCGAATTCATGAATTCGTAAACACTTAAACCCATTTCGATTTCGTAAACACCTGGGTTTTTAATATGCCCTGAAGCCGAAATTAATTTGGTTCCTGTAGAACGTCCGATACCAATTTTGGCATATTCTGCACCTGAATTATTAACAATCCAAGGCACAGCAGCAATTGTTTCTACGTTGTTAACAACCGTTGGATTTGCCCAAAGTCCTGAAATAGCAGGAAATGGTGGTTTGATACGAGGATTTCCTCTTTTTCCTTCCAATGATTCAATCAATGCAGTTTCTTCACCACAGATGTAAGCTCCGGCACCACAATGAACATAAAGTTCTAAATCGTAGCCCGAACCTAATATATTTTTACCCAAAAATCCAGCAGCTTTTGCTTCGTTAATGGCTTTTTCCAATATTTTATAAACCCACATATATTCTCCACGAATGTAGATGTAAGAAAGGTTTGCACCCAAAGCATAACTGGAAGTAATCATTCCTTCAATCAATAAATGAGGAATAAATTCCATCAAATAACGGTCTTTGAAAGTTCCTGGTTCTGATTCATCCGCATTACAAACTAAATGTCTTTGTTTTCCTGATTTTTTATCGATAAAACTCCATTTCATTCCTGCTGGGAATCCTGCTCCACCACGACCACGCAATCCTGAAGTTTTTACTTCTTCGACAACTTCGTCAGGTGTTAATGTTTTTAAGGCTTTTTCTACTGAAGCATACCCCCCGTTCTGACGGTATACTTCGTAAGTTTTTATTCCTGGAATACTTATTTTATCTAATAATATTTTTTGTGACATATTATTTATCGTGTAATATTATTTTATCGTTTTTGCAATCAGCAATTAATTGATCGATTTTTGCTGCCGTCAAATGTTCTTTGTAAAAATCGCCTAATTGCATCATTGGAGCGTAACCACAAGCACCCAAACACTCAACACCTCTAACTTCGAATAAACCATCTGGAGTAGGCTCACCCACTTTTACACCTAATTTTTCACAAGTGTAATCCATTAAATCTTCAACTCCATTCAAACAACAAGGAGAAGTTTGACAAAATTCGAACATGTATTTTCCAATTGGTCTTTGGTTGTACATCGTATAAAACGAAACTACTTCGTAAACCTCAATTGGTTTGATTAAAAGAATTTCAGCTACTTTATTCATTAATTCAATACTCAACCAATTCTCGTGAGCATCTTGAACTTCATGCAAAACAGGTAATAATGCCGATTTTCTTTTGTCTTCAGGATAATGACTTACTAATTCATTGATGCGAGTCATCAATGCTTCCGTCATATTTATTTCTTGTTTGTGATACGTACGTTCCATTTTTTATTATTTCAAATTTTGAATTATAAATTTTAAATGTTTTTGACTTTCATTCCTAATTTATAATTCATCATTTATAATTTTATTAAGCGTCTAATTCTCCGGCAATAACATTTAAACTTGACAAAATAACAATTGCATCCGATAGCAATGAACCTTTAATCATTTCTGGATACGCTTGATAGTAAATAAAACAAGGTCTGCGGAAATGCAATCTATAAGGCGTTCTACTTCCGTCTGTAACTAAATAAAAACCTAATTCCCCGTTTCCGCCTTCTACAGGATGATAAATTTCCGCAACCGGAACAGGAATTTCTCCCATTACAATTTTGAAATGATAAATCAATGATTCCATGTTTGTGTAGACATCTTCTTTTGGTGGGAGATAATAATCCGGAACGTCAGCATGAAAGTCATTTCCTTCCGGCATTTTTGCCAATGCTTGACGAATAATACTCAAACTTTCCCAAACTTCGGCATTACGAACACAGAAACGATCGTACGTATCTCCTGATTTTCCAACAGGAATAATAAAATCAAAATCTTCGTAAGAAGAATACGGTTGCGCTACACGAACATCATAATCAACCCCCGCAGCACGTAAATTTGGACCTGTAAATCCGTAAGCCATAGCTTGTTCAGCTGTTATAGCCCCTACATTTACCGTTCTGTCAATAAAAATTCTATTTCTTTCGAATAAGTTTTCAAATTCTTTCCAAGCTGCCGGAAACTCCTCTAAAAACACATCTAATTTCCTAAAAGCTTCTGGTGACCAATCTCTTTCGAAACCACCAATTCTTCCCATATTAGTAGTCAAACGAGCACCACAAATTTCTTCGTAGATTTCATATACTTTTTCTCTAAACTGGAACACGTATAAAAACCCTGTATATGCTCCGGTGTCCACCCCAAGAATTGAATTACAGATAATATGATCCGTGATTCTTGCCAACTCCATTACAATTACTCTTAAATATTGCGCTCTTTTTGGCACTTCAATATCCAATAATTTCTCTAATGTCATCCACCAACCCATATTATTTATAGGCGATGAACAATAGTTCATTCTATCCGTAAGAGGGGTGATTTGGTAAAAAGGACGGTTTTCCGCTATTTTTTCAAAAGCTCTGTGAATGTAACCAATGGTTGGTTCCGCTTCTAGAATTCGTTCCCCATCCATCAACAAGATATTTTGAAAAATACCGTGTGTCGCTGGGTGAGTAGGTCCTAAATTCAGGATAGAAAGCTCGCTTCCATCTTCGTTTAGTTGGGCTGCAATTCTTTTAGCATAGCGATGCTCTGGTGGTAATAATAGTTCTGACATTTAGTTAATGTGAAAAATTATAATAGTGAGTATTTTTAATAATTGTCTGTCGTTCTTCCAAAGAAGCGGTCATCTTTATCCGTTCTTCCGCTATCTTCCATTGGAAATTCTTTTCGCATTGGAAAAGAAATCATTTCATCCATATTCAAAATACGTTTCAATTGTGGATGACCAATGAAGTTTATCCCATAAAAATCAAACGTTTCTCTTTCCATCCAATTTGAACTTAAGAAAATATTAGATATCGTTTTTATTTCTGGATTTTCACCGTTGATAAATGCCTTGATTTTAATTCTTTTGTTTTCGTACCAATTATGCAAATGATAAACAACTGCAAATTGATGATCCACATCATTATCAGGATAGTGAATCCCACACAAGTCAGTTAAAAAATGAAAACGTAATGTTGGGTCATTTTTCAAAAAAAGAATCACCGCCGTAATTTTATCGGCAGCGACTTCAAATGAAAATATGTCTTTTTCCTGCTTGAATTCAAAAACAGCTGAATCAAATGTTTCAACTAATTTTTCTTGGATTTGTATTGTTTCTAGCGCCATTATTTATTTGATATTATAAGAAGCCAATAATTCTTGGTATTCTGGAGAACTTCTTCTTCTAACAGATTCGTTTCTTACTAGTTCCTGCAATTTCATAACACCATCAACAATTTGCTCTGGTCTTGGCGGACAACCCGGAACATAAACATCGACCGGAATTACCTTATCAATCCCTTGCAAAACAGAATAGGTATCAAAAATTCCACCCGAACAAGCACAAGCACCAACAGCGATTACCCAACGAGGTTCTGACATTTGCTCATAAACCTGACGTAAGATTGGCGCCATTTTTTTTGAAATTGTCCCCATCACCATAAGCATATCCGCTTGACGAGGAGAAAAACTCACTCGCTCCGAACCAAAACGTGCTAAATCATAATGCGAAGCCATTGTAGCCATAAATTCAATCCCACAACAAGAGGTTGCAAAAGGCAAAGGCCATAATGAATTAGCACGAGCCATTCCCACAACATCATTCAGTTTTGTAGCGAAGAAACCCTCCCCAACAACACCTTCTGGTGGCTCAACCATATTTATTTTAGAATCGCTCATTTTTTATTATTTTGAATTATAAAATTTGGATTATAAATCACAATGACACCATTTAAAATTTAGAATCCAGCTTTTAAAATAAATCTTTATTCCCACTCTAACGCTTTCTTTTTGATAATGTAGAAAAAACCTACCAAAAGCAAAAGCATAAAAATTACCATTTTAACCATTCCTTCCATTCCTAATTCTTTGAAATTGATTGCCCACGGGTAAAGAAAAATTACCTCAACGTCAAACAACACAAACAATATAGCAACAAGAAAGTATTTAACTGAAAACGGAATTCTTGCGTTACCTACTGATTCGATACCGCATTCGAAGTTTTTATCTTTGATTTCAGAGTTACGTTTAGGCCCCAATTTTCCCGAAATGAATATCGTCCCTACTACAAAACCTACAGCTAAAATAAACTGCATTAAAATTGGAATATAACTTGATTGGTCGGATTGCATATTTATAGTTGTTTTTTAAGTAAAAATAAGGCACAAAGATAACTTTCAAATTATTAAATAACAATGAAAATTTAAAAATACATCTGCACTATATCGTTGTAAATTTACAGTTTTTATTAATTATAAATAAGAAAAAAAATTATATTAAGAAGTGTTTAACGTTTTAAATTTTAACAAACTTAAACAAAGGTGTGTTATTTCAATAGTCAAAAAAGTATAAGACAAAAAAAAACGTTCCGAATAATCGGAACGTTTTAAACATTCGTAGGCAAAAAAAATTATTTTTTTTATGCTTAGATCACTGCTACTTTCGCAGCAACTTTTCCTTTTCTTCCTTCTTCTTCTTCATAGCTAACTCTGTCACCTTCGCGTAATTCTTCCGCGTTGATTCCTGATGCATGAACAAAAATGTCTTTTCCTGTTTCTTCGTCTGTAATGAATCCGTAACCTTTAGATTCATTGAAAAATTTAACTGTACCTGTACGCATTGTAATAGTAATAATAATTTATAATGGAGCAAATGTAATATTTAATATAATACGAAAGACATTCTTCTCTTTTTATTTTGTAAAAATATTGATATTCAACGTTTTCTAACAAATTTAAACGACAAACTACACTAAATTAATTTTTATATGGAGCTCTTTTAACTGGGATTCGTCAATTGCTGAGGGCGCATCTATCATAACATCTCTACCTGAATTATTTTTTGGAAAAGCAATAAAGTCCCTAATAGTTTCTTGTCCACCTAAAATCGCCACTAATCTATCCAATCCAAAAGCTAAACCTCCGTGTGGCGGTGCACCAAACTGGAAAGCATCCATTAAGAATCCAAATTGCGCTTTCGCTTCTTCCTCGGTGAAACCTAAATATTTAAACATCAATTGTTGCGTCGCTTTATCATGAATACGGATTGATCCTCCGCCAATTTCATTTCCATTCAAAACCATATCATACGCATTGGCACGAACTTTCCCTGGATTTGTTTCTAACAAATGCATGTCTTCCGGCTTAGGAGACGTAAAAGGATGGTGCATGGCATGGTAACGACCACTTGCTTCATCAAATTCCAACAAAGGAAAATCGACAACCCATAGCGGCGCAAATTCAGTTGGTTTTCTCAAACCTAATCGGGTTGCTAATTCCATTCGCAAAGCACTTAGTTGCCCACGTGTTTTGTCTGCTGGTCCAGATAGCACAAAAATCATGTCTCCCGGTTGAGCACCTGTTGTTTTTGCCCAGTTACTCAAATCATTTTGATCGTAGAATTTATCAACCGATGATTTATAGGTTCCATCTTCGTTGCATTTTACATACACCATTCCTGATGCACCCACTTGAGGACGCTTTACCCAGTCAATTAATCCATCTATTTCCTTACGGGTATAATTCCCTACTCCGGGAACAGCGATTCCCACCACTAATTCCGCAGCATTAAAAACTGGAAATTCTTTACTTTTTGCTACTTCATTCAACTCGCCAAATTCCATTCCAAAACGAATATCCGGTTTGTCATTTCCGTATGTTTTCATGGCATGTTCGTAGGTCATTCTTGGAAATTTCTCTACTTCTACACCTTTTATTTCTTTCAATAAATGCCTTGTCAACCCTTCGAAAATATTTAAAATATCTTCCTGTTCCACAAAAGCCATTTCACAATCAATCTGTGTAAATTCTGGTTGTCTGTCAGCACGTAAATCTTCATCACGGAAACATTTCACGATTTGGAAATATTTATCCATACCACCCACCATCAACAACTGTTTGAAGGTTTGAGGCGATTGTGGTAAAGCATAAAACTGTCCTTCATTCATTCGAGAAGGAACAACAAAATCTCTTGCTCCTTCCGGAGTAGACTTAATCAAATAAGGCGTTTCCACTTCACAAAAATCCAAATCTGAAAGGTACTTGCGCACTTCCATCGCTACTTTATGACGAAAAAGCAAACTGTTTTTCACAGGATTTCTTCTAATGTCAAGGTAACGGTATTTCATTCTAATATCTTCACCACCATCCGTTTCATCTTCAATCGTGAAAGGAGGCGTCAACGAAGCATTAAGAATATTAAGTTCTGTAACTAAAATTTCTATTTCTCCTGTAGGAATATTTTTATTCTTTGCTTCACGCTCAATAACAGTTCCTTTTACCTGAACCACAAATTCACGCCCTAAGGTTTTTGCTAATTCGAAAACCGTTTTGTCAGAACGACCTTCGTCGAAAATTAATTGCGTAATTCCATAACGGTCTCGCAAATCAACCCAATTCATAAATCCTTTATCACGAGATTTCTGAACCCAACCGGCAAGCGTAACTTCTGTTTTAATATGTGAGGCGTTCAATTCGCCGCAATTATGACTTCTATACATGATCCAAATTTTAGATTATTTCATCTGTTCGCCCTGTGGGCTCGGGTGCAAATTTAGGACTAATTATGAATAATGAATTGAGAATAGTGAATTTTTACACTATTGTTTTTTACTTCAATTTATTTTCCAATGTTAAGCTTTTGTCTAATGTTATTAAATTGTTATCAAAAAGTTTTTTTAATGTAAAGTATTCGTTAATTTTGGTGAAGAAATATAAATATTAAAAACTATAGATATGAAAAATTGTATTATTTTAGTTGCAATGTTGTTCTCAGGGATGATTTTTGCACAAGAATCAAAACCAGTATTGGAACCTTTTGGCAAAAAGGTTAGAGCAACTTACTTTTTTGAAAATGGACAAGTGCAACAAGAAGGTTTTTTTGAAAACGGAAAATTAGAAGGTGTTTGGGTTTCTTTTGATGAAAAAGGAAATAAAACTTCATCTGGTGAATATACAAATGGCGTTAAAACCGGCAAATGGTTTTTTTGGTCTGAAAAAGGCGACAATGGCTTTAGTAATTTAAGTGAAGTTGATTATTCCAACAACAGAATAGCTTCTGTTAAAAACTGGAAACAAGAAGCAATAGTTAACATAGACTAAAGACTAATTCTTACTTTATAAAAAAGCTTTCGCCTAAAACGAAAGCTTTTTTAGCTTTTTTCTGTTTCGACAAAAATATTATTCATTGATATATTGGCTGGAAACAAAATTTAAAAAGGTTTTAAAACCAGCACTATATTTCTTTAAATTTACAGTGTAATAAAATGCTCCTTTTTTTGAATTAAGCATATCTTTATCTTCCAACTTTTCCAACAATTTTGTAGACAACAACTTCCTGTTGAAATTTCCTTTATCAAATTCCATGTTATAGACAGCCTCATAAAGGCTCTGTAATTGTGGCATGGTGAATTTATCCGGCAACAATTCAAACAATAGTGGATGAAGCGCAGCCTTATAACGCAATTTTTCCTTGGCCAGCTCGACAATAGCAGAGTGGTCAAAAATTAATTCGGGTAATTGATTAATAGAAAACCAAGCAGGATGATAGTCTTCATTGATTTGTTGATTGTATTTTTGAATATCAATTAAAGCAAAGAAGGCTACAGAAATGATTCTCTCCGCACCACCTCTTTTGGGTTCCGAAAAACAATGCAACTGTTCCATATACAAGCCATCTAAGCCGGTAAGTCCTTTAAGTACGCGAACCGCTGCTTCTTCAGCACTTTCATCATCTTCTAAAAAACCTCCTACTAAACTCCACTTCCCTTTAAATGGTTCAAAACTTCTCTTTATAACTAACAATTTTAAATCCTGACCATCATATCCGAATATGATGCAATCAACCGCAAATGAGAAATTTTTTTCTTTTAAAAGCCCCTTCATACCAATTAAATTTTATATACACCCCTTTAAAATCAAAAGCCCTTTAGTTAAACATTTCAATTGATTAATCACTAACTGAAAAACTTAACTAAACGGCATTTTAATCTGATTACAATAGTAATCAAAAAACTAGTTTTTTAAAATAATATTACCAAAACTTAGCATACAAAGCAAAAATAATCAATAATGTGATTACAATCAATACTGTTGTTTGAGGTTTTACCTTAAACATTTCGGCATCTAATTCAAATGCTTTAGGATTTACTTTTGGACCAGCGAAACTTATTCCAATCATAAGAAGCATTGTAAACATAAATGATAATCCCATACAGATGTGAAACGGTATTTCAAATCCACCTTTACCATTTGTGTAAGCTGTGTAAAGCAATGTTTCATTACCAAATAAAGCTGGCGCAAATTCATTAAATAAAACAGATAATAGAAAACCGGCTATAACACCTACTATTGCTGCAGTACCAGTAGTTCTTTTCCAGAACATCCCAAGGAAAAACATGGCAAATACTCCCGGACTAATAAAACCTGTGTATTTTTGAATGTAAGTAAAACCACCCACACCACCAATACCTAATAAATCATTCCAAGTAAATAAAACCGCAAGAAGCATGGCTGCAAAAATAGCATATCTTCCTATGTTTACCTGAGCTCTATCTGTAGCATCTTTTTGAATGTATTTTTTGTGAACATCCAACGTATAAATAGTAGAAATACTGTTTACTTTACCAGCTAACGAAGCTACAATAGCCGCAGTTAAAGCTGCTACCGACAACCCTTTTAGACCGGTTGGCAAGAAAGTTAACACTGCAGAATAAGCACCGTCTTTTCCACCTACTAACTGAGGCAAATGTCCATTTTCGTATAAAACGTAAGCGGCGATACCTGGCAACATAACAATAAGTGGCATTAATAATTTTAAAATACCTGCAAACAAAATACCGGTACGGGCAGTTTGTAAATCAGCTCCTAATGCTCTTTGCGTAATGTATTGGTTACACCCCCAATAATTAAGATTGATAATCCAAATACCCGCTAAATAAGATAGCATTCCAGGAAAAGTAAGGTATTTATTGATATCGTTTTGTGATGAAGCCGCAGTTGGCTTAGGAATAATCATTTTGAAATGTTCTGGTGCTTCTCTCATCAATACTTTGAAACCTGCAATAGCATTTTCGCCCACTCCAAAATAGTGTCCAACCGTAGTCAAAGCGATATAAGAAGTAACCAATCCACCTATTATTAAAACTGCAACCTGAATTACATCAGTATAAGCAACAACTTTCATTCCTCCTAAAGAGATCAACAAGGCAAAAACAGCAAGACCTACCATAATCACATGTAAATATTCACCTCCGGCTAATCCATTAATAGCTACAGCTCCTAGATATAAAATAGAAGTCAAGTTTACAAATACATACAGGAATAACCAAAAAACAGCCATAATTAAAGCAGTTGATTCATTATACCTTGTTTTTAAAAATTGAGGCATCGTGTAAATCTTGTTTTTTAAATAAACAGGAATAAACCAAACGGCTACAATAATCAAAGCAATAGCAGCAACCCATTCGTAAGCAGCAACAGCGATTCCTAAAAAGAATCCTTCTCCACTCATCCCAATAAACTGTTCTGCGGAAATATTAGAAGCAATTAAAGAAGCTCCAATCGCCCACCAAGTCAATGTTCCTTCTGCCAAAAAATAAGCTTTGGCATCGTGTTCATTTTTTTCACGTTTGCGATAAATGGTATATCCATAAGTGGATACCACAATAAAATAGATAATAAAAACTGCGTAATCCGCAAAAGCGAGGTTCTGGTTCATGAGTAATTTGTTTTTTAGAAAATTAATATAAATAAATGAGATTATTGTTGTGGGTTATTTCTTTTTTTAGTGATTAATTGAACTGTTTTTATATTTACCACTGTTCAACATCCTATGCGTAAAATTATTATAAATTAAATAATGCATTATAAATTATGATATATGTTTTAATTTCATAATTTTTTTATGAATTACGAAAGTCAAAAGTAAAATAAAAAACTTTATTAACATCATTTACAAATGTATTTTTTACATTTATTATTGTTAAATAAGTTAAATTCTAAAAAGAATGTAATTAACTCGCTAATTTATAGAGCTCTTTCGCAATTATTTTTTGTTTGTTAATTGATTTCATCAGCTATTAATAGCTTTTTATTATTAACTAATTATTATTCCTAACTTTTTGCTCCCATTTCCAGGCACTTGCTATCCCTTCTTCCAGAGTTGATAGTGTTTTCCAACCAAGAATACTGTTCGCTTTATCAGTATTGGCGTAAGCCGAAATCACATCCCCTTCCCTTCTAGCAACAATTTTGTATGGCAATTTTTGTCCGCTTACTTTTTCGAAAGCATTAATCACTTCCAAAACAGAACTTCCCGTACCGGTTCCAAGATTAAAAATTTCTATTTTATCTAAATTCTTTTTGTCAACTAACCTTTGCAAAGCAATAACATGCGCTTTTGCTAAATCAACAACATGAATATAATCCCGTACACAAGTTCCATCAGGTGTTGGGTAATCATCTCCGTAAACGGATAATTCTTTTCGCAATCCAATTCCTGTTTGGGTAATAAATGGCACCAAATTTTGCGGAGTTCCAATAGGTAATTCCCCAATTTCTGTTGATGGATGTGAGCCAATAGGATTAAAATAACGCAATAAAATAGCATTTATACCACTTACTTTTGTAACATCAGTAATGATTTCTTCGCCTATTTGTTTCGTATTTCCATAAGGAGACATTGCAGGTTTAACCGATGCATTTTCGTTAATAGGCATCGTCTCGGCTTGACCATAAACAGTGCAAGATGAACTAAAAATAAAATGAGCTTCTGGTTTTTGTTGCAATTCCTGAAGCAAATAGATTAAAGTATTAATATTGTTTTCATAATACAACAATGGTTTTTCGACACTTTCACCAACCGCTTTAGAAGCTGCAAAATGAATTACACAGCTTACATCAAAATGTCTTTTGAAAAAATCCTGAACCGCTAATTTCTCTCTCAAATCCAGCTTTTCAAAAACAGGTGTTTTGCCTGTTATAGCAACTATTCCTTTTAAAACTTCTTCAGATGAATTTGAAAGATTATCGATAATAACAACTTCAAAACCTTCATTTTGTAATTCAACAACAGTATGCGAACCAATAAAACCTAAACCACCAGTAACTAGTATTTTCATATTTTACTTTTATAATGAACATCTGACTGTTCTTTTAATACCGTAGCACTCTTTTCTGGAGTAATATCTCTTTGCGACTCGCCCATCATTTCGTAACCTACCATAAATTTTTTTACAGTTGCAGAACGCAACAATGGCGGATAAAAATGCATGTGAAATTGCCATTCCGGATGAGATTCCCCATCGGTTGGTGACTGATGAATTCCTGACGAATACGGAAATGAAGTTTCAAAAAGATTGTCATATTTTGTAGTCAATTGTTTTAAAATCGTCGCAAAAGCAGTTGTTTCTGCTTCAGTAAAATCAGTTATTTTCCCAAAATGACGCTTGCTGATTATAATTGTTTCATAAGGCCAGATTGCCCAAAAAGGAACTAATGCCACAAAATGATCATTTTCACTTACAATACGTTCGTTCAGTTTTAATTCTTCTTTCAAATAATCCTGTAAAAGATTGCTTTGATGTTTGTCGTAATAGGCTTTCAGATTATTTTGTGTTTTCTCCACTTCCGTTGGCAAGGACGATTGTGCCCAAATTTGTCCATGCGGATGTGGGTTACTGCAGCCCATTACACTTCCTTTATTTTCAAAAATCTGAACGTGATTAATATAATCAACAGTACCTAAATCCGTATATTCTTTTTGCCAAGTCTGAATGATGTTTTCAATTGCAACAACAGGCATTTCCGGTAACGTCAAATTGTGTTTTGGAGAAAAACAAACCACTCGGGAGATTCCTCTTTCTGGTTGTGCTTTGAAAAAAGTTTCATTTTTATTTTCTTCAAATGCAATTTCTTCTTGCTTTAAAGCGGCAAAATCATTTTCAAAAACAAAAGCGTTTTCATACGCTGGATTTACCTCACCATTCGCTCGAACATTCCCTGGACATAAATAACAAGTCGGGTCATATTCTGGAAGTGCGTCTGATGTAACGGTTTCATTTTGACCTTGCCAAGGTCTTTTTGAACGGTGCGGAGAAACCAAAACCCATTCATTGATTAACGGATTATATCGTCTGTGCGGATCTTCGTTGATGTCAAAATTTTTCATTCTAATTATTGTTATAAAGTGATGTTCCGTTACCGATTTTAACATCATAAATTTTTAATTCTATCCCAAAAGTATCAAAATAAAGTGCCGAAAGTTTCTTTTTAACACCCTCTTCATGCCCCTTTTTTATTAAGTTGATTGTACAACCACCAAAACCACCGCCCATTAGTCGGGAACCAATTACAGCTTCTTCTTTTTTAAGCGTGTCAACAATCATATCTAATTCAGCGCAACTTACTTCATAATCAAGTGATAATCCTTCGTGAGTTTCGAACATTAGTCGGCCTAACGTTTCGATATTACCGCTATCTAAGGCTTTACATGCTTGGACAACACGATTGATTTCTTTTACTACAAAAAGGCTTCGTTTGAAAACTGCAGCACTCATTTTGTCTTTCAAACTATTCACTTGATTTTCGGTGCAATCTCTAAAACTATTGATTTTTGGATAATTTTTTTTAATAATAGCGATACCTTCTTCACATTGCTGTCTTCTTTCATTATAAGCCGATGTCATCAAAGAATGTTTCACATTACTATCGAATAAAATCAAAGAATAATCACTGAAATTAGCATCATGGTATTCATATTCCAAGGTTCTGCAATCAATTTTTATCACTTTATTTTCTTGTCCCATGACACTCGAAAACTGATCCATTATCCCACAATTAATACCAACCCAATGCTCCGCTTTTTGTCCCATTAGTGCGATATCTATTGGCTTTATATTTAAATTAAAAAGCTCATTAATTCCAAATAAAAAACCACATTCTAAAGCTGCAGAAGATGACAAACCAGAACCAACGGGAATATTACTGCTAAAAACACAGTTAATGCCTTCGAACTCAAAATTATTTATTTTCAATTGATTAACTACACCACGAATATAATTAGTCCAAACATTATCCGTCAATTCCATTGAAGCAGTAACGTCCATTTCAAATTCATCGTCAAGATCTATCGCAATTATTCTTGATGTATTTGAATTGCTTTTTTCGAAAGCAAAACAAATAATTTTGTCTATAGCTGCTGGCAAAACATATCCGTCATTATAATCTATATGTTCACCAATTATGTTAATTCTTCCTGGAGAAAGCACTATTTTTTGTGGTTCAGTACCAAATGTCTCTTCAAAAAAAGCGGTCGTTCTTTTAATTAAAATATCATTCATTGTTTAGAAATTGTAAGTGTTCCTTTTTGAAATTTATGGAACTTGATGTTATTTTTATTAGTTTTTTTATCAAAAAGATTGAAACTTATAAATCGTTTTGTGATTATAGGTCTCCTCTTTTTTCAAAACTGAATTCGGAAAATGTTGCTGATTCGGCGCATCAGGAAAATTTTGCGTTTCAAAACAAATACCGCTCAATGAATGATAATCCACATTTTCTTTCCCTTTTATCGTATTGAAACAATTACCGCCAACATATATGTGAACTCCTGGTTGATTCGTATAAACCGCCATTTTTAGATTATTCTTCTTATTGAAGAGCGAAGCTGCAAATTCATTTTCTTTTTCCAGAACAAACGTAGTGTCAATTTTTGAAGGACATTTTTTTGGTTTACTAAAATCAAAAGAAGAATTAGCAGTGTTTATGAACCCTCCAGTTGGGATATTTTCATTTGTTGTCTCTAACATTTTTTCGGAATTTACAATCAATTCCTGTTCTAAAATATCGGATTCGTGACCATCAAGATTAAAATAATTGTGATGTGTTAAATTCACAATTGTGTCCTGAGTAGTGTTTGCTTTGTATGCTATAATCAATTCGTTTTCCTCAGATAAAGTGTAAGTTGCCATAACTGATAAATCTCCTGGATAATTCTCTTCATTATTAGGACTGAAATACGACAACGTTATTGATGGGTTTCTACCTTCATTTACATTCTCGACCTTCCAAATTTTTTGGCTAAACCCTGTATTTCCACCATGCAACGAATGATTATTATTGTTTCTATTTAAATGGATTTTTTTTCCTTTCAAACTAAAAGCACCATCCTTTATTCTTCCGGCAAACCTGCCGACAGTTGCTCCAAGATAAGGAGCACTTTCTAAATCAAATGATTTTATATAAGCCTCTAAAGTGTCAAACCCCAAAACTACATCCACCATTTTACCGTTTTTTAATGGCATTTTCAATGATGTAATAGTAGCACCATAAGTAACAACCTTCAATTGCATTCCATTTTTATTAGTTAATTCATAAGAATCAACAGCTTCGCCATCAACCATCAAGCCAAACAATTCCATTACAGATTCAGTCATAAAATGTGATATGTATTTTATTTTGATTATTTTTTTATGAAATATGAAAAACCAAAAGTAAAATAATTACGCATATAAACATACCAGTACCTACCAGTTTTTAATATATTTGCAAAAACCATTTCTTTATGAAAATCATAACCGTTCAAAATAATCAGGGTATCCCAAAATACAAACAAATCATTTCTTCTATTGAAAAGACCATAGAAGATGGTTATTTAAAAAAGGATGAAAAGCTCCCCTCTATAAACAAAGTATGTCTCGAATTTTCATTATCCAGAGATACTGTTTTACAAGCCTATGATGAGTTGAAAAAAAGAGGGATTATCTACGCTATTCTTGGAAAAGGATACTATATAAAAAGTACAGAAGTCAGAATAAAACAACGGATATTTTTACTTTTTGAAGAGCTAAATATTTTCAAGGAAGACCTTTACAATTCCTTTTTAGAAAACATTGGAAAAGACGTTCAAGTAGATATTTTCTTTCACCATTTTAACATTCAAGTTTTCCGAAAACTAATAAATGACAGTAATGGCAACTACACAAAATATATTATAATGCCTACAAACCTAGTTGAAGCAGCTTCAATTATAAAAACCCTACCAGTAAATGAAGTAATCATATTAGACCAAACCAATTCCGAATTAAAAGACTATCCCGCTATTTACCAGAATCATAAAAAAGATATTTATAACGGGTTACTAAAAGGAAAATCTAAATTAAGCAAATACGAAAAACTGATTATGATTTTTCCAGGATTCAGGGAGCCATTAGGCATGAAAATGGGTTTCGATAATTTTTGCAAAGACTACGCTTTTAATTATGAAGTAATCACTGAATTTAAGAATCGGGAAATAAAAAAAGGCGAAGTGTATATCATTCCCAGTGATAGGGATTTAGTTCTTGTAATCGAAAAAGCAAAGCTTCAAAACCTAAAAATAGGCAGTGATTTTGGTATAATTTCCTATAATGAAAGTCCATTAAAAAAAATTGTCGAAAATGGTATAACCACAATTTCAACAAATTTTGTAGCCATGGGGAAAATTCTAGCTGAGATGATTCTGAAAGGAAAAAAAGAACAAATTGAAAACAAGAGTGCCTTGATTATTAGGAATTCTTTATAAAAAATAATTCCCTTATTTACATTCATAATTTTAAAAAAATATAAATACCATTTTTTATTGGCAAAGAAAATATGGTTCTCATTAAAAAAAAGCAAGAAAAATAATTTATTTGTTATTGTAGAATAAATTTATATATATTTGCAAATGTATTTTTTACACTTATTATTAATTCCTACGTTAAACCCTAAAAAACAGCATTTTATTTGACCAACTTAAAAAGGACTGGTTACAAATAATCAAACACAACAATACTTTTAAAGCTATTAGCATGTTTAATATTGAACCAACCATTTCAGAGCCAAACCATTTGGAAATGATTTAGAAACTTTAGAATCTCTATGTTGGAATAACTACAATAAAAACGAATCATGTATTTTTTCTAATTACAAGAAAACTATTATAATTAAATTATGAATAAAAAAATTGACCAATTAGCAGCCAATAATATAAGAGCACTTGCCATTTCAATGGTAGAAAAAGCAAAGTCAGGACATCCCGGAGGTGCTATGGGCGGTGCCGATTTCATGCATATTTTGTACACTGAATATCTGAATTTTGATCCTACAGAAATGGATTGGACTTTTAGAGATCGTTTCTTTATGGATGCCGGACATTTATCTGCATTAATGTATTCTCAATATTATTTATTGGGTAATTATAAAAAAGAAGATCTTCAAAATTTTAGACAATGGGGTTCTGTTACACCTGGCCACCCAGAAGTAGATGTACTCAGAGGTATTGAGAATACTTCAGGTCCTCTTGGACAAGGGCATGCTATGGGTGTGGGAGCAGCAATTGCAGCGAAATTTTTAGATGCAAGATTTAAAGGACTCTTCAATCATAAAATATACGGTTTCATTACCGATGGTGGTGTACAGGAAGAAATTTCTCAGGGAGCAGGAAGAATCGCAGGACATTTAGGATTGAATAATTTTATTATGTTTTATGATTCTAATGATGTGCAGCTTTCTTCTATGACCCATGAAGTCACCTCTGAAGATACTGCAATGAAGTATGAAGCTTGGGGATGGAATGTAATAACTATAGATGGTCATGACCATGCACAAATCAGAAAAGCGCTGAATGAAGCGCACGAAGAATCAGAAAAACCCACTTTGATAATTGGAAAAACAATTATGGGAAAAGGTACTGTTACTGCAACCGGCGACATGTATGAAGGTGAATGTGAATTACACGGAAAACCAATTGGTGAAACCAAAGCAGATTATACAAAAACACTTATCAATCTAAATGCAAATCCTGAAAATCCATTTGCCATTTTTGAAGAAGTTGAAACGCATTATGCCAAAATACTAGCAATAAAAGCTGAAAAATCAGCCTATAAAAAATTGCAAATTACAACTTGGAGAAAAGAGAATACGGAATTATCTCAAAAGATGGATTTGTTTTTATCTGGAAAACTACCTGAATTAGATTTAAGCAGTGTTATCCAAAAACCCAATGCGGCCACAAGAGATGCTTCTTCAGCAGTACTTGCGTATTTAGCAGAAAACGTGGAAAACATAATTGTTTCATCGGCAGATTTGTCTAACAGTGATAAAACAGATGGATTCCTAAAAAAATCATCCATATTACAAAAAAATGATTTCAATGGAGCCTTTTTACAAGCTGGAGTTGCGGAACTGACCATGACGGCTATTGCCAATGGAATCGCACTTCATGGAGGCGTTATTCCTGTGGTGGCCACGTTTTTTGTGTTTTCCGATTATATGAAACCTGCCATTAGATTAGCAGCAATTCAAGAACTACCGGTAAAATATGTTTGGACACACGATTCTTTCCGAGTGGGTGAAGACGGACCAACGCACCAACCAATTGAACAGGAAGCACAAATCCGTTTAATGGAAAAAATAAAGAACCATTCTGGAGACCAAAGTTTATTGGCGCTACGCCCAGCCGATGCAATAGAAACTTCGGTAGCTTGGAACATGGCCTTAAACAATACCAAAACACCGACTGGCCTAATTCTTTCCAGACAAAATATTAAAGACATTCCTGCGCAAGGAACGTCAAGATACGAAGAGGCAACCGAAGCTACAAAAGGAGGTTATTTAGTGAAATCTACGCAAAATCCTGACATTACTTTAATCGCAAATGGATCAGAAGTTGCCACACTTTTAGAAGCAGCTATTATATTAGAAAAAGAGATAAATCTAAAAATAAACGTAGCGTCAATTATATCCGAAGGTTTATTCAAACAACAATCAAAAGCGTACCAAGACAGTATCATTCCAAAAGGAACGTTAGTATTTGGACTTACAGCCGGACTTCCGGTAAATCTTGAAGGCTTGATTGGCGATAGTGGAAAAGTGATTGGATTGGATCATTTTGGCTATTCAGCCCCCGCAACTGTATTAGATGAAAAATTCGGATTTACAAGTGAACATGCTTGTACAGCAATCCTTAAATATATTGAAGAAAGTAAATAAATAAACAACCAAAAAAACTAAATAATAAAAGACATGAAATTTTTTATCGATACCGCAAATTTAAAAGACATAAAAGAAGCCAATGATTTAGGAATCCTAGACGGCGTAACCACTAACCCATCGCTAATGGCAAAGGAAGGAATTACGGGAGCTGACAATATTATTGCTCATTATGTGAAAATATGTGAGTTGGTTGATGGTGATGTTAGTGCCGAAGTGATTTCAACTGATTTAGCAGGAATGATTGCCGAAGGAGAAAGATTAGCAGCTTTGCACCCTCAAATCGTGGTAAAAATCCCGATGATTAAAGATGGTATAAAAGCGATAAAATACTTTTCGGACAAAGGAATCAGAACCAACTGTACTTTAGTATTTTCTGCAGGTCAAGCGTTGCTTGCTGCAAAAGCCGGAGCCACTTATGTATCCCCTTTCATTGGTAGATTAGATGATATTTCTACTGATGGAATGGCATTAATTGCTGAAATCAAATTGATTTACGACAATTACGGTTATGAAACACAAATTTTGGCGGCTTCAGTACGTCACGTCATGCATATTTTGAATTGTGCAAAAATTGGAGCCGATGTAATAACAGGCCCATTAAGCGCTATCGAAGGATTACTGAAACACCCACTTACGGATAGCGGCTTAGCTACTTTTTTGGCTGATTACAACAAAGGGAATAGTTAATACGAATCTTTAATCTTTTAGAACTGCCCTATTTTAGCCATTTTATATAGGATGGAAGTTTTAATTTATAGGAAATAATCTAAAATCTTGAAATTGTAGTAAATCAAAGAAAATAAGATTATTTCTTCCCATTTTTACTTAATTACACAAAAAAAGGAAGTCTCACATAATGGAGGCTTCCTTTTTAATTTCCTGAAATAATGAACTACCTTCTTATTCAAAAAGTTGATTTCAGATTAAAACTTAAAACTATTTATAAGTTCAAAACAAAATCATTCAATAATTTTGCATCATATTTTTCTTTGTCAAATGTATATAGATAGGACCCTTTTCTAGAAGACATCATATCCTTCTCCTCTAATTTCACAAGAATATCTAACGAGTTTATTTTACTGATAAAATTTCTCTTATCCAGTTCTTTGCTTAAAATAGCTTCGTATAATTCCAACAATTGACGCATCGTAAATTTCTCCGGTAAAAGCTCAAATCCAACAGGCTTAATAGAAGTTCTATAACGCAATCTTCTAATGGCGTGTTCTACCATCGAATCATGGTCAAAAATTAGTTTAGGAGCTTGAGCAACACTAAACCATTGGGCATGATAATTTTGAGTCAATTCGGCATTATGATTTTCAATATTAATCAAAGCATAATAAGCGACAGAAATGGTTCTTTCTACCGGATCCCGATTTATTTCACTATACGTATACAATTGCTCCATGTATATATCTTGAAGTCCAGTATAGTTATCAAGTATTCTAATAGCTGCACTATCCAATACCTCATCTTTTCTAAGAAATCCCCCCATTAAAGACCACTTCCCTTTTTCAGGTTCAAAATCTCTTTTAATCAAAAGTATTTTTAATCCTTCATGATCAAATCCGAAAATGATACAATCTACTGCTAATAAAACCTTGTCAGCAGAACTATAACTATTTAACATACTACGCTTTTTAGGGTAAATATATAAACTTCCTTTTAGGTTTCATAATTTTATTAATGTAGATTTTACACTTAGTGATTCCAAAAATCAAAACAGAAAACCCAGATTTGTAATCCGACTTTTTCCCATTTCGTTCGATTAAGATGATTATTAACGATTTATTGTTGTAGAATTTGGCCCTTTTATTAAAAAAGACAAGCCGTAAACAATCTAAAAGTTAACTATTTCCCTCTTTTTTTAAAATAATTAAGAAAGGTGATTTTTTATATAATTGTTGGTTTTTTGAAGCAAAGCGTAAATTTTACACAAAGTAATTGTAAAAATTTGCTTTTTTTTAAAAAAATCACAACTTTTAAGTGTTGTTTTTACACTTAAATTACGAGATACATTTTTTTTTACTACTTTTTTTATCAGATTAATTTGTTTTTATAGATATTTTTTAATTAAATTTACAAATGTAAAATACACACTTATAAATTAACCAAAACAAAACAGAATGAAAACAAACCAACGATTATTTTTCTATTGCAATTTTTTATTGCCAAGAAAAGAATGGCTACTAGCGATAGTAGTTATGTTATTTTCTACTTATACTCTTTCTGCTCAAGAAGCTAAGGTCATTCAGGGAACCGTTACGTCTACAAAAGATGCAATGTCTTTACCTGGTGTAAATGTTTCAATAAAAGGTACTAATACAGTTACAGTTACTGGATTTAATGGAGAATATTCAATAAAAGCCACCCCAAAAGATGTTCTTGTTTTTTCTTACATAGGATTTTCAAATCAAGAAATTACTGTTGGAAACAAATCTCTAATAAACATAGTATTAAATGATGATTTGAATAAACTCGATGAAGTAGTTGTTATTGGGTACGGAACACAAAAGAAATCAGACCTTTCTGGATCAGTTGGCATTGTAAATATGGAATCCGCAAAAAAAACAGTAACCTATGATGCCGCAAAAATGCTTCAGGGACAAGTAGCTGGTGTAACGGTACAATCTTCTGGTGAACCAGGGGGATTTGTAAATATTAAAATTAGAGGGCTTAACTCGTTTACTAACAACAACCCTCTTTTTGTAATTGATGGAATGATTGTAGATTCTCCGTTTGATTTCGCCCCAGGAGATATCGAATCGATGCAAGTACTTAAAGATGCTTCATCGGCAGCTATTTACGGAGTTCGTGGTGCTAATGGTGTTGTAATTATTACAACCAAAAAAGGAAAAGCAGGGAAACTAAATATCAAATATAAATCTCTTGTTGGTTTTCAAAATGTATCCAAAAAATGGTCAGTAACTGACAGAGTAGGTTATCAAACGATTACCAGTGCTGCAGAAAAAAATGCTGGATTAAGTGTAGCTCCAGGAAATGACCCAACAAATCCACTTTATATTAGTAATGTTGATACTAATTGGCAAAATGCCGCATATGAAACTGGTGTTATAGAAAACCACTCGTTAGCGTTTAATGGCGGTGCTGAAGAATTAGCCTATAATATGAATATGGATTATTTCAAAAACAGCAGTTATATCAAATCTCCTCAAGACTATGAAAGATTGTCTATGAATTTGAATTTGAATGGAAAAAAGGGGAAATTCAAATACGGTACTAAAATAGGATATACACAATCTGACAAAGAAAATTTTAACAGTTATGTAGGAGAAAATGCAGTCGGGGCTTTAGTTGGTGCAATTCCTACAATGCCGGTTTATGATGCAAACCGATTAGGTGGTTACGGAGGTACAACCAACTTAACACAAAGAGCCATATCACTTAATGTTATAGGATTTAATAACTTAATAGAAAACAATGGAAAAAGAAACCGCTTTATTGGAGATGTCTGGGGAGAATATGAAATTGTAAAAGGATTAAAATATAAAATTGACGCCAGTTTTGACCGATTGGATTATGAAAACAGAAGATACATTCCACAAAGTGATTTAGGATGGTATTATATTACTACCAAAGAAGAAGCTTCATTAGATATATCAACAGGCAGCAATGACAAAACATTCTTTAACAACACATTAACCTACTCATTAGACATCGAAAAACATAAATTTGATATTTTGGCTGGCTGGGTACAAGAACGCAACGATTCTTATAATCACTGGTCAAGAGGTGTAGGCTATGATTCTGGTGAAATAAGTAAACTCCAATATGCAGATGATACTAGTACGGGAGAAAGTAATGTAACCATAACTGGTAAATCATATATAAGCAGAATCAATTATTCTTATGACGATCGCTATTTGTTGCAAGCTAACTTTAGACAAGACAAAACATCTCTTTTTAGCGAAAAAAACAATACCGCTAATAACTACTCCTTCTCTGGAGCTTGGAAATTAAGTAACGAAAAATTTATTCACTTGCCTGAATGGGTAAACACTATCAAATTAAGAGGTAGTTATGGTAAATTAGGAAACAATACTATTCCTCCGTATTTTTTCGCCACAACAATCAATAGTTTTGCGGGGTATGATTTTAATAATCAATTGGCTCCTGGTACAACAGTTGTAGCATCTTTAGATCCAAATGTACGATGGGAGGATGTAAAAACGACCGATGTAGCCCTTGAACTTGGATTGTTCAACAATGACTTGCAATTTACTGCAGAGTATTTTGTGAAAAATTCTACAAATTTATTGGTTGATGTTCCATTACCGTTTTCTACAGGTGCTTTCCCAGCATCTATTAGAACAAATGCCGGCGCAATGAGAAACAAAGGCTTTGAATTTTCTACAACGTACAACAACAACGACAATGCTTTCAAATACAGCATATCTGCCAATATAGGAACGTTGAAAAATGAAGTATTACAAATTGGTATCAATGGGAATCCAATCTATGGTGCTGCTTCAAAAACAGTAGTAGGCAGGTCTATAGGCGAAATTTTTGCTTATGAAACCGCTGGTATTTTTCAAAACGCCGCAGATCTTGCTGCATCACCAACACAAACCAATGCAGGAGTGGGTGACATTAAATTCAAAGATATCAACGGCGACGGTATGATTAGTGATCTAGACAGAACATTTCAAGGGATAACGATTCCTAAATATAGCTACGGTTTCAACTTTAGTGGTTCTTACAAAAACTGGGACATCGCTATGTTTTGGCAAGGTGCTGGAGGAAATAAAGTTTTCAATAGTATATACCGCAATTTAATGGCAGGACAATATGGAAACCACAGTACCGATGAACTTAATTATTGGACTCCTACAAATACCAATACAAACGTTCCTCGCCCAATTATTGGTGACCCTAATGCAAACGGTAGAGACTCTAATCGATTTATAGAAAATGGAGACTACCTAAGACTACAGACTATGGAAATTGGATATCAAATTCCAGTTCCTTCTAAAAGTTTTATTCAAAAAGCAAAAGTGTATGTAAATGGACAAAACTTATTGACTATTAGTAAATATAAAGGAAGTGATCCTGATTTTAATAGCAACGACGGATCTTTCTCTAGAGGATATGATGGTGGTTCATTCCCAAATCCTAGAACTGTTTCTTTAGGACTTGAAGTGAATTTTTAAAAACAACCAAACTAATTAAAACGAATCAAAATGAAATATAAAATATTTAATTATCTAGCTGGTTTCTTTTCACTGGCAGTTATAACAACAAGTTGTGTCAACAATGAAGATTTAATTCAGCTTGACCCTAATAATGATGCTGCAGATTCATTCTGGAAAACGGATCAAGACGCTATAGAAGGTGTAAATGCCGCTTATGGTAGTTTGTTAACTGATGGTACTTACATGCGAAGTACTCCTTTATTATTAGACCTAAAAGGGGATGATTCCAGAAGTAACAGTCCATGGGATGCAATGTACAATGTAGGTCGTTTCAACTCGAATGTTTCAAATTCTGCCATTTATGGTTGGGCTTATGAAACTTATTATCAAGGAATTTACCGTGCTAATCAAGTTTTGACCAATGTTGCCACCATCAACATGACCGATACAGCGCTTAAAAACAGAATCTTGGGTCAAGCCTATTTCTTGAGAGGATTGTATTTATTTCATGCGGTAAATATGTTTAAAAACGTACCCTTACCAACAGAAATTGCTGCTTTCTATCCTCAAAAAACAGAAGCTGAAGGTTGGAAACAAGTTATTGCTGATTTTAAAGCAGCAGCAGATTTACTTCCTACTTCATACACCAATGTTACTGGTTTAGATGCAGGTCAAAAAGGACGTGCCACAAAAGGAGCAGCTTTAGGATATTTAGGAAAAGCATACTTGTTTACCAAAGATTTCACAAATGCGAAAATTGCATTTAAACAAGTCATCGATTTAGGAGTTTACTCTTTAGTTTCTAATTACCGTGATAACTTTACTGACACTAACGAAAACAATTCAGAATCGCTATTCGAAGTACAATTCAGCAGAAGTGCAGGTGGTGTTGATTTAGGTTGGGGTGGTGCTCCAGCTACAGGATGGGGAAAAACATCAGCAAGAGCCATTACCTATGGACCTAGAGCTTTTGGATGGACAGATGTACAACCTACAAGAACATTATTTAATGAGTTCCAACAAGAAAAAACTACGGCAAATACAACAGATCCACGTTTAGATGCCACTATGTTCTATAACAAACCAGGTGGAATGCAACTTTACGGACAAAATTTCGCTACTGTTTATGCAGGAAATTTAGCAGATTTAAATGATTTATTTTGCCGAAAATATCAAAATTCTGATGGAGCGTATGCAAACGAATTTGACTGGCGTTCTGGTATAAACGAACGTCTATTACGTTATGCTGACGTATTGTTAATGTATGCCGAATGTTTAAACGAAACTGGCGATACTCCGGGGGCTTATACGTACATTCAAATGGTTAGAACTCGTGTAGGATTGCCTAATTTAGCTACTGCAAAACCAGGATTGTCACAAGCAACCATGAGAGATCAAATTGGACACGAAAGATTCTTGGAATTCCCATTAGAAGGACACCGTTTTGATGACATTCGTCGCTGGGGTTGGTTGCAAGATCCAGTAAAATTAGCATGGTTAAAATCAAGAGACGTTGAATTTAATTCTTATGCAACAGGAAGAGAATACTTCCCTATACCACAATTAGAAATGGATAACAATCCAGGTACGATTCAAAATACCGGATACTAATATTATTTATTTGAATTAGTTAAAACTTTAATATCACATGGTAAAATTTACCATGTGATATTATAACTTAAAGACATCATGAAAAAAGCGTTATTACTATTATTTGTTTTTATCTTTTGCAATCAAATTATTGTTGCGCAAAAAGAAACCACAGTACTTTCTATAAAAAATACTGCAAATGCACCTACTATCAATAAAAATATCTACGGACATTTTGCAGAACATTTAGGAAGATCGATTTATGGTGGCTTTTTTGTTGGGGATACTTCAAAAATACCCAATACGGCCGGCGTTCGAAATGATGTTGTAGCGGCTTTAAAAGACTTAAAAATACCAAATTTACGTTGGCCGGGCGGTTGTTTTGCCGATACCTACCACTGGAAAGATGGTATTGGACCAAAAGAAGAACGACCAACAATTGTAAACCAATGGTGGGGCGGCGTTACCGAAGACAATAGTTTTGGAACCCACGATTTCTTAAACCTATGCGAACTACTGGGTACCGAACCTTATTTAGCCGGAAACATGGGTAGTGGCACGGTTCAAGAATTAGCAGACTGGGTACAATACGTGAATTTTAATGGGAAAAGCCCAATGAGTGATTTGCGTATTAAAAATGGCAGAACAGCACCTTGGAAAGTAAAAATATGGGGCGTTGGCAACGAAGCTTGGGGTTGCGGCGGCAACATGACAGCCGATTATTACGCAGGTGAATACCGCAAATATGCCACCTTTATGTCCGATTGGTCCAACACAGGAGGCTTGATGCGTGTAGCTTCTGGGGCGAACAGTGCCGATTATAACTGGACTGAAACCTTAATGAAAAACATCCCAGGTAATATGCTTGGCGGAGTAGCTTTACATCATTATTCCGTAATTGATTGGGACAAAAAAGGAGATGGTGTTGATTTTACCGAAGACATTTATTTCAGAACCATGACACAAGCATTAAAAATGGAGGAACTCGTTACTAAACATTCCGCCATTATGGATAAATACGATCCAAAGAAAAAAATAGCCTTGGTAGTTGATGAATGGGGCGGTTGGTACGAAGTTGAAAAAGGCAGCAATCCTGGCTTTTTATACCAACAAAACACCATGAGAGACGCCGTTTTGGCGGGGAGCACCCTGAATATTTTCAACAATCATGCCGACAGAGTTCGTATGGCCAATTTGGCTCAATGCGTCAATGTACTACAAGCGGTTATTCTTACCGATAAAACAAAAATGTTGTTAACGCCAACCTATCACGTAATGAAAATGTATAGCGTACACCAAGACGCTACTTTAATACCCCTAACATTTGAGTCGCCTCTATACACACTCAATGACAAAAATTTACCAGCCATAAATATTTCGGCTTCAAAAGACGCTAAAGGCTTAACTCATGTTTCATTGGTAAATATTGACTCCAAAAAAGAAAATAAAATAGAGATTGACATAAAAGAACTTGGAATTAAAAATGTTACAGGAACCATAATCACTTCAACTAAATTGCAAGACCATAATACATTTGACAATCCAACAAAAATTCAACCCGTAATTTTTAAAGGATTTGAAATTAAAAAAGGCAAACTTGAAATAACAATTCCTCCTTTTTCTGTTGTAACTCTAGAAGGGAAATAAAAAACACGAAAATGAAAAAATCAAATTCCATTATAAAGTTAGTACCCTATTTAGTACTTTTTTTATTGATACTATCCGTGAGTAGTTGTTCCAGTAGCGATGACAGTCCGAGCCCTGCTCCAACACCGACACCAACGCCTACACCAACTCCTACACCAACATTTGCAGGACCTACTTATGCAGATAATTATTCCTCCATTGCTGCATGGGGTTCTAATTCGCAATGGAATTTAGCCAATGTACACGACCCTTCTGTCGAAAAATGTGGCGATTATTATTATATGTACCAAACAGATGCTTCTTATGGAAACGCACATGATGGACACGGGCATTTTCATTACAGACGTTCTAAAGATCTTGTAAATTGGGAATATATGGGACCTTCAATGACAACAGCACCAGCTTGGGTAAAAGATTCATTGAATAATAAAAGGGCTCGTATGGTTCCGGCTTTACCAGCAATTGCAAATCCTAGATACGGCTATTGGGCGCCTTACATCAAAAAAGTAGGCAGCAAATACCGAATGTATTACAGCATTGTGGTAGATGAACCGATTACAGGAGCCGATTTTACTTATTCATGGTCAGAGAGAGCCTTTATTGGATTGGCAGAATCAGACGATTTAGCCACTAATGTTTGGGTTGACAAAGGAATGGTAGTATGCTCTGAGCCAGACGGATTAAAACCGTATTCTTTTACAGGTACCAGAAATTGGGAAAATGCTTATTTCAAATTTAATGCTATCGACCCTACTTTTACCGTTACTCCAGAGGGCGAACATTATTTAATTTACGGTTCATGGCATTCCGGTATTGCAGCACTTAAACTGAATCCAACTACAGGAAAACCAGATCAATTAAAAACGTTAAGTGATTATGGAACACGTATTGCTTCTCGAAGTGCCACTAGTCGCTGGCAAGGCTCCGAAGGTCCAGAGATTATTTACAATCCGGACACTCAATATTATTATCTTTTCTTGGCTTATGATGGTTTAGATGTTCCTTACAACACCAGAGTTTGCCGTTCCAGAAGTATTACAGGTCCCTATCTAGGAATCAACGGTGCCAATGTAACCAATGGAGCTGATGCTTGGCCAATGCTTACGCATCCTTATGGATTTAACAACCATACCGGATGGGTTGGATTTGCGCATTGTTCCGTTTTTCAAAATCCAGATACCAAACAATGGTTCTATGCTTCTCAGGCTCGTTTGCCAAAGGATGTACCAGGTATCAATGCATCAAATGCCCTCATGATGGGACATGTTCGCGCCATAAAATGGACAGAAGACGGCTGGCCTGTAGTTGATCCCGAAAGATATGCTGCAGTACCAGAAACTACCATTAGCGACGCGTCATTCATTGGAACATGGGAGCAAATTACCATGAATTATCAATATGCAGTTATTCAAAAATCAACTACAATATATTTAACCGCTGACAAGAAAGTAAGCGGTGGAGTTACTGGAACTTGGTCGTATGACAGCACTAACAAAACACTAAACGTCAATGGCATAAAATGTAAAGTTAGTGATGCTTGGGACTGGGAAAAAAGCACTCGTAAAGTAACCATTTCTTATTCTGGACTTACCGCTGCGGGAGTTCCAATTTGGGGTAAAAAAATAGATTGATAGATTCTTTTAATATTTAGATTAGTTAGTAAAAAATGCTCCTTTTGTTTCTTTACAGGAGAGGGCATTTGGATAAAACAAACACAGTAAAAAGCTGTAACGTCTTTAAAGAAATGAAAAAAACACTCTCCATCCTATCGCTTTTGGTACTTATTGCGTCTTGCAAAACCATAAAGCCAGATGAGGTTACGGCTTACGCCAATGGAAATGCAAATCCAACTTTGACAATGAATAATCCCATTATCAAAGACAAATACACGGGAGATCCTGCAGCTTTGGTATACAAAGACAAAGTATATCTCTATGCCGGCCATGATGAAGCGCCAAATGATTTCAATTTTTATAAAATGAATGAATGGTTGGTGTATTCCTCATCCGATATGGTGCATTGGCAAGAACATCCCGTACCGCTAAAAGTGACTGATTTTACGTGGGCAAAATCCGATGCTTGGGCTGCTCAAGTTATTGAACGCAACGGAAAATTCTATTGGTATGTAACCGTTTCACATGGAACTATCAATGGAAAAGCGATCGGTGTTGGTGTTTCCGACAGTCCAACAGGTCCTTTCAAAGATGCTTTAGGAAAGGCTCTTATTACCAATGACATGACCACACAAACCAAGATCGATTGGGATGATATTGACCCAACTGTTATAATTGATGATGATGATGGCCAAGCCTATCTTTTTTGGGGAAATACTGTTTGCCATTATGCAAAATTGAAAGCTAACATGATTGAACTTGACGGCCCAATACAGACCATCAGTTTACCCAATTATACCGAAGCACCTTGGATTCACAAACATAACAATTGGTATTATTTGTCCTATGCCTATCAATTTCCTGAAAAAATAGCCTATGCCATGAGCAAGTCTATTAAAGGACCATGGGAATACAAAGGAATTTTAAATGAACTTGCCGGCAACTCGAATACAAATCATCAAGCTATAATTGATTTCAAAGGAGACTCTTATTTTATCTATCACAATGGAGGTACTCAGCCTAACGGTAGCAGTTTTAGAAGATCCGTTTGTGTGGACCGTTTATATTACAATGAAGATGGAACTATGAAACGAGTAATTATGACTTCGGAAGGGATAACGCAGTAAGCAATTTTCAGGAATTGCTTTAAACACAAACGATTAATAAAACCATTTAAACTTACATTTTCTTAAATGACTTATATGGTTAAAAAAAAATAAAACATGAAATTATATAAAAAAATACATCTCCTGCTCTTCATGCTTGTGCTGACAATGACAATTCCTTCATGGGCGCAAGACATTACCGTTCATGATCCCGTGATGATTAAACAAAAAGACACGTATTATTTGTATTGTACGGGACAAGGAATTAGTGTTTTTAGTTCTAAAGACATGAAAAACTGGAATCCGGAACCTGCTGTATTTAAAGAAAAACCGGTTTGGGTTGACTCAGTCGTACCTGATTTCAAAAATCACATTTGGGCACCCGATATTTCATTTCACAACAACACCTATTATTTGTATTATTCAGTTTCTGCTTTCGCAAAAAACACTTCGGCTATAGCTGTAGCAACTAATACTACTTTAAATTCAAAAGACCCTGCTTATAAATGGGTAGACCACGGAATTGTAATCCAATCAATTCCAAACCGTGATATGTGGAATGCCATAGATCCGAATTTAACATTCGATGAAAATAACACGCCTTGGTTGGCTTTTGGCTCTTTTTGGGATGGTTTAAAAATGGTCAAATTAAATCCTGATTTAAAATCACTAGCTCAACCAGAAGAATGGTTTACCATATCAAAGCGCAAAAGAACTTTTGAATTAGCCGATACTAATCCCGGAGATGGCGCCTTGGAAGCTCCTTTTATATTCAAAAAGAACGGGTATTATTATCAATTCCTTTCTTGGGATTTGTGTTGCCGCGGCGAAAAAAGTACTTACAAAGTAGTCGTGGGAAGATCAAAAAGTATTACAGGTCCTTATGTAGATAAAGACGGAAAATTATTAAACGAAGGTGGTGGAACATTACTTATTCAAGGAAATGAAAACTGGTACGGAGCTGGTCACAACAGTACTTATACTTTTGACGGGAAAGATTATATTGTTTTTCATGCCTATGAAACCAAGAATAATGGAAGACCAAAATTAGAAATCAAAGAATTGAAATGGGATGCCAATTTATGGCCTATTGTTCAATAACGCAATTAAAAATAGATGAAATGACCCTCATCAAAAAATTAAAATCCGTTCCAATAAGCCTAGCTTGTCTGACAAGGTGTTAGAAAAAATAAAAATTGGATTGATTATAAAAAGATAAAGACCAAATAGTAAAAACAATTAAAGTTTAGAGTTCAATTCAAGAAACTTCAAACCTTAACTTTAAAAAAAATGAAAAAAATGAAACCGAATTTAATTACTAAAATCACCCTTTGTGGCCTATTACTGAATGGTATATATGTCAATGCCCAAAAAACGAATCTCGAAGTTAATATTGCCAATACAATTACTAAAATTCAACCTACGATGTATGGTGCCTTTTTTGAAGACATCAATTTTGCCGCGGATGGTGGATTATATGCTGAAATGATTAAAAACCGTTCTTTCGAATTTGAAACGCCACTAATGGGATGGAAGCAACCAAATAGCGACAAACATTCTTTCAATGAACAATCAGGTATTGCAACAACCATCAAAGTATTGGAAAATAAAACCAATCCAAATTTTTGCAGGGTTCTTGTAAATAATGACAAAGGATTTGAAATGATTAATGAAGGATTTAGAGGAATGGGAATAAAAAAAGATGCTCGTTATAATCTTTCTCTAAAAGCGGCTAATCACAACGGAGCCATTAAAAAAATCATCATCCAATTTATTGACAGAAATAAAAAGGTTTTAGGCGAAACCATCATTGTACCGACAGCTACTGATTGGCAATCCTATTCTGCACAATTTACAGCTACTCAAACAGAAGCAAAAGCGCAGTTAAAAATCACTTTCGAAGGAACAGGAACAATCGATCTAGATATGATTTCCCTATTCCCAGAAGACACTTGGAAAAATAGAAAAAATGGTTTGCGTAAAGATATCGTTCAATTACTTTATGATATGAAACCTGGATTTTTGAGATTCCCCGGAGGCTGTATTGTCGAAGGAAGAACTTTGGCACAACGGTACCAATGGAAAAAAACCGTGGGTGATGTGGATAAAAGAGAAACCTTAATCAACCGATGGAATACCGAGTTTGACCATAAACCAGCTCCTGATTATTTTCAGACTTTTGGATTGGGATTTTTTGAATATTTCCAACTTTCAGAAGATCTTGGCGCACAGCCATTACCTATTTTAAGTTGTGGAATGGCATGTCAATTCAATACTGGAGAATTAGTTCCAATGGATGAGTTAGATCCTTACGTGCAAGATGCCTTGGATTTAATTGAATTTGCAAATGGTGGCATTGAAACTCCTTGGGGAAGAATCCGTTCTGAAATGGGACATCCAAAACCTTTTAATTTAAAACTTATTGGTGTTGGAAATGAGCAATGGGGACCTCAATACATCGAAAGATTTAAAGTATTTGAAAAAGCGATTAAATCAAAATATCCAAAAATGACCATCGTGTCAGGAGCCGGTCCATTTCCAGAAGGCGATTATTTTGATTACGGCATGCAGGAACTTAAAAAGTTAAATGCCGAAATCGTTGATGAACATTATTATAAAAACCCACAATGGTTTAGAGAAAATGCAACTCGTTATGATAAATACGACAGAAAAGGGCCTAAAGTTTTCGCAGGTGAATATGCTGCCCAAAGTGTGGCTATTGCAAGTCCTGATAACAAAAACAATTGGGAATGTGCGTTTTCTGAAGCTGCTTTTATGACCGGTTTAGAAAGAAACGCCGAGGTGGTGAACCTAACTTCCTATGCTCCATTGATGGCGCATGAAGAAGCTTGGCAATGGACACCGGATTTACTTTGGTTCAACAATTTAGAAGCCTATGGTTCCGCTAATTATTACGTGCAAAAATTATTTTCAACTAATAAAGGAACCGATTTAATAGCCATCACAAAAGACGGAAAACCAGTAATTGGACAAAATAATCTTTTTGCTTCAGCGGTAAAAGATGTAAACACTAAAGAAGTAATCGTAAAATTAGTAAACACGGCTGCAACGGCACAAGAAGTAAATTTAGACTTAAAAGGAAGCAAATTAGCCTCAAAAGGAACTGTTATTACACTTACAAGTCCAAATTTGCAAGACGAAAACTCTTTTGCTAATCCCAAAAAAATAAGCCCTACAGAAAACGAATTAAAGTTGAAAGGAGAGAAAGCTAAAATGAACCTTCCAGCCTATTCGGTAACCGTTTTGAAGATAATGTTGAAATAATCACAACATAATAATTGTATTATTGACATTTATTTTTTATTTTACTCATAAACAACTATTTTATTGATGTTTTGATAAAAATGATCTAATTAAATTAAATTAAGTGTTTTTTATACACTTATAAAATAAATATATTTATATTTGCATTTCTCTTAAAAAGATTTTAGAATGAAAAATTACGTTATAGGATTAGACTACGGAACAGATTCTGTTCGAGCGATTTTAATAGATACAGAAAACGGGCAGGAATTGGCATCGAATGTTTGTCACTACAAGCGTTGGAAAAATAAAGAATATTGTAACGCATCTATAAATCAGTTTCGTCAACACCCTTTAGATCATATCGAAGGATTAGAATCCACCATAAAATATGTTGTTGCAAACAGCAATGTAGACCCTTCCCTAATACGAAGTATTTGCATTGACACAACCGGTTCTTCACCAGTACCAGTTACTGAAGACGGGACACCTTTGGCTTTGACAAAAGGCTTTGAGAACAACCCTAATGCCATGATGGTATTATGGAAAGACCATACTTCTATAAATGAAGCGAATGAAATCAATGAACTTGCCGCTACTTGGGGTGGAGAAAATTTCACAAAATATGTTGGAGGAATTTACTCTTCCGAATGGTTTTGGGCAAAAATCTTGCACATAGCCAAACAAGATGAAGCTGTAAAAAATGCCGCTTACACTTGGATGGAACATTGTGATTTAATGACGTATTTATTGATTGACAATAAAGATTTAAAATCGTTTAAAAGAAGCCGTTGCGCAGCTGGTCATAAAGCGATGTGGCACGAAGACTGGAACGGTTTACCTTCAGTAGAATTTCTGGGGAAACTACATCCTTATCTTGCGGCACTTCGCGGAAGATTGTACGATGAAACATATACATCAGATCTTGTAGCAGGAAATTTAAGCCAAGAATGGGCTACCAGATTGGGACTTACCACAAATACAGTTATTGCTGTTGGAACATTTGATGCGCACTCAGGTGCTGTTGGAGCAAAAATAGAAGAACATACCTTGGTTCGTGTTATGGGAACCTCAACTTGTGATATTATTATTGCTTCAGAAGAGGCAATAGGAACTAAATCAGTACGTGGAATCTGCGGACAAGTTGACGGATCCGTAATCCCTGGTTTCATTGGTTTAGAAGCTGGTCAATCCGCTTTTGGAGATTTATTGGCTTGGTATAAAGAATTACTACTGTGGCCAACGGATAATTTATTAGCTACTTCTACCCTTTTGACTGATACTCAAAAAGAGCAACTAAAAGAAGAAATGAGCGATAATTTAATTATAAAATTGACAGCTGAAGCAGAAAAAATCCCATTATCAGAAAGTGTTCCAATCGCCTTAGATTGGATTAACGGAAGAAGAACACCGGATGCCAATCAGGAAATAAAAAGCGCCATTTCTAATTTATCATTAGGCACAAAAGCACCTCATTTATTCAAATCACTAGTTAACGCCATCTGTTTTGGTTCTAAGAAAATAGTAGACCGTTTTGAAGAAGAAGGGGTAAAAATAAACAGTGTCATCGGAATTGGTGGTGTTGCGAGAAAATCACCTTATATCATGCAAACCTTGGCTAATGTTTTGAACAAGCCTATTAAAATTGCAGCTTCGGATCAAACACCGGCATTAGGTGCAGCTATTTATGCAGCAGTTGCGGCAGGAATTTATCCTAATGTAATTGAAGCCAGTCAAAAAATGGGAAGCGATTTTGACGGAGAATATTTCCCTCAATTAGATAAAGTTGCAGCCTACAACAAATTGTTGTTAGCCTATGACCAATTAAGCTCTTTTGCAGATCCGTCTCTTAAAAAACTACAACCAGAACACTATGTATAAAGATTTAAAACAAGAATGCTACGAAGCAAACATGCAATTAAACGCATTGAATTTAGTAGTATATACTTTTGGAAATGTAAGCGCTGTAGATAGGAAAAATGGCGTTTTTGCCATAAAACCTAGTGGCATTCCTTATGAAGATTTAAAACCGGAAGACATTGTTATTGTGGATTTTGACAACAACATTATCGAAGGTAACATGCGTCCTTCATCGGATACAAAAACGCATGCTTATTTATATAAAAACTGGCCGAACATTGGCGGTGTGGCACACACTCATGCTACTTATTCTGTGGCTTGGGCGCAATCACAAAGAGACATTCCAATCTTTGGAACAACACATGCCGATCACTTAACATCTGATATTCCTTGTGCAGCTCCAATGAGTGATGCGCTTATCGAGGGAAATTACGAACACAATACCGGAATTCAAATTTTGGATTGTTTCAAAGAAAAAAACCTTTCTTACGAAGAAGTCGAAATGATTCTAATCGGAAATCACGGTCCTTTTGCTTGGGGAAAAAACGCTGCAAAAGCGGTTTATAACAGTAAAGTTTTAGAAGTAGTCGCCGAAATGGCTCACTTGACATTACTAATTAACCCAAATGCACCAAGACTAAAAGATTCCTTAATAAAAAAACATTACGAACGTAAACACGGAAAAGACTCGTATTACGGACAGTAATTGTCCAACACATTGAACAGTTAAACGATTAAACAAATAAACGATTAAACAAAAAACATGATCGATATATCTCAAAAAGAAATTTGGTTTGTAGTAGGAAGCCAAGAATTATATGGTGAAGAAACACTACGAAAAGTAGCGGAACATTCACAACACATTGCAAAAGGATTAGATGCTTCATCACATATACCCGTAAAAATCGTGTATAAAGATGTAGTAAAGTCTCCATCTCAAATTACTAATGTATGTTTAGAAGCTAATTCGAACAAAAACTGTATTGGTATTGTGGCTTGGATGCATACTTTTTCGCCTGCTAAAATGTGGATTGGTGGTTTAAGCATTCTTAAAAAACCGTTGTGCCACTTACACACACAATTCAACGCTGAAATTCCATGGGCTTCAATGGATATGGACTTTATGAACTTAAATCAATCGGCTCACGGAGATAGAGAATTTGGTTTCATCATGTCCAGAATGCGTAAAAAACGCAAAGTGGTTGTGGGACATTGGGAAGACGAACGTGTTCAAAAAAAATTAGCTATTTGGTCCAGAGTGGTTTTAGGTTGGGATGAATTCCAAAACTTAAAAGTTGCCAGAATTGGAGACAATATGCGTGAAGTTGCAGTAACCGAAGGAGATAAAGTCGAAGCCCAAATCCGTTTTGGTTTTTCGGTAAATGGTTTCGACTCTTCGGACGTTACAAAACATATTGACACGGTTTCTGATGCCGACATAAACAAACTAGTTGAAGTATATGAAGCCTCTTATACATTAGCTCCAGCGCTTCAAAAAGGAGGTGCTCAAAGAGAAGCATTAGTAGAAGCTGCTAAAATAGAAATAGGCCTTAGAGCTTTCCTTGAAGAAGGCGGTTTCAAAGCGTTTACAGATACTTTCGAAAATCTTGGTTCGTTAAAACAACTTCCTGGAATTGCAGTACAACGCCTTATGGCTGATGGATACGGTTTTGGTGGTGAAGGTGACTGGAAAACTGCAGCGATGCTTAGAGCAATGAAAGTAATGAATGTAGGTCTTGAAAGCCAAGGCGGAACTTCCTTCATGGAAGATTATACGTATCATTTTACACCTGAAAAATCATATGTTTTAGGTTCGCATATGTTAGAAATCTGTTCTTCTATTGCTGATGCAAAAGCTTCTTGCGAAGTACACCCATTAGGAATTGGAGGAAAAGAAGATCCAGTTCGTTTAGTATTTAATGTAGCTGCAGGAAATGCAATTAATGCTTCATTAGTTGATATGGGTAACCGTTTCAGATTGATTGTAAACGAAGTAGAAGCGGTAGCGCCTATGGCTGATTTGCCTAAACTTCCTGTTGCACGTGTTTTATGGGATTGCAAGCCCAACCTCGATATTGCAGCAACATCATGGATATTAGCAGGTGGTGCACATCATACGGTGTACAGCCAAGTGATCACCACGGAATATATGGAAGATTTTGCCGATATTGCAGGAATAGAATTGCTTGTTATCGATGAGAAAACTACTATCAGAGATTTTAAAGATAAAATCAATGCTAACGAAGCGTATTACCACCTTTTTCAACATGGCATGTAACACCAAAAATTTAAAATTATGAATATAGTAAAACGTTGTATTTATGGAATTTCCATTATGAGTTTAGCAAGTATGAGTATTCAATGTAAAGGAGATAAAAAAGCCGGAGCCGATGAAACTGCTTTAGAAGCTAAAGCTACAGACTCAGTATCTATAGCAAAAGCGGCATATGGTAAAACGGATAAAGGCGAACAAGTTGATCGCTACACGCTGAAAAACCAAAAAGGAATGGAAGTAAATATTATTACTTATGGTGGTATTATTTCTTCTTTAAAAGTGCCTAACAAAGCGGGAGTTTCAGAAGAAGTTGTTATCGGTTTTAATTCTTTGGAACAATACATGAAACCCAATCCTTATTTTGGAGCCCTTATCGGAAGATATGGTAACCGAATTGCAAAAGGTAAATTTACTTTGGATGGAAAAGAATATTCTTTAGCTATCAATAACGAACCAAATGCTCTACATGGAGGACCAGAAGGTTTTCATAGAGTCGTTTGGACTGCCGCCGAAGCAAAAGGTGGCGATAGCGCTTCCTTGAAATTGAAGTATGTGAGTAAAGACATGGAGGAAGGATACCCAGGAAACTTGACCGTTTTTGTAACCTACACGTTAAAAAATGACAATTCCCTAGATGTACTTTATGAAGCGACTACAGACAAGAAAACAATCGTGAATTTAACGCAACATTCGTATTTTAATTTATCATCTGATTTTTCTAAACCTATTTTAAATGATGAAATAACTATCGATGCTGACAAATTAGTTCCAGTAGATGCAACCTTAATACCTACAGGTAAATTGACCGATGTAACGAATACACCTTTCGACTTTAGAAAACCTAAAGTTGTTGGAAAAGACATCGAAGTTAAAGACGATCAGTTGAAAAAAGGATTGGGTTACGATCATTGTTGGGTACTAAACAATCAAGGCAAAGGGGAACGTTTTGCAGCTTCTGCCTATGATGCAGGAAGCGGAAGATTGCTTGAAGTATACACGGACCAACCAGGAATACAATTATATACCGGAAACTTTTTAGACGGAACTTTACCAATGAGAAATGGTGGGACTTATGCACACAGAACTGGCTTGTGTTTAGAAACACAACATTATCCAGATTCTCCAAATCAAAAAGATTTTCCATCTACGGTTTTAAGCCCCGGGGAGAATTACAAAACAAAAACTACATTTAAGTTTTCAGTAAAATAAATTTAATAAAAAGACGCTAACTATTATAGATTATTTTTCTATACCATAATTAATAAGTTGAATGGTTTGGTTTATCATATGGAATTAGTTAGTAAGCCCGGAAGTAACACTTTCGGGCTTTTTTATGCTTGTTTATTTTTATACAGCAAAGAAATTAAATCATCTCTTTGTCATTCCTGACAAATTTCAAGACACAAATTTGCAATATGAAAAAACTCATTCTCTTGCCTATAAATAGAATTAAACAATAATTTTTCACAAAAAAAAACCTCGAAAGCACAAACTCTCGAGGTTTTTTAGAATTAATAAGATCCTTTTATAATACTATATCTTCACCACAAAACCACCATGAGGTTTCATCGTTACTTTTAGTTTAGTGCTTTTTGACACTGCATTTTGCTGAAATCCTTTCTCATTTTCAGAAATAATAAAACCTTTACTATTGGTTACAAAAGACAAATCAATCTCCATTTCTTTTGTCGTGTTTTCTCCATTAACTCCAACGATATGCCAAACGTTATCTTTTTTTCTTGCCATTACAATATATTTTCCGGGATACCCATCAATAAATTTAGAGTCATCCCAATTAGTTGGAATATCTTTTAGATAATCGACAACATAGGCGGGCATTTTGGCCATTCCTTCCGGTATTTCGGCGATGTGTTGCACTCCGGATAAGAATAAAACAGGCAATGCCAATTCGTAAGCTGGAGTCGTTCTTCGTTTTATATTTGGAACTGCATCTAACACCATTGGCGTAAAATCCATTGGATCAAAAACATTTCTTGCAAAAGGAAGCATCGCACAATGCGTTGGTTCTAAATCAGCAATATCTTGAAAAAAGCTAATGTACTCGTACCCTTTGACTGCTTCTGCTGAAACTAAATTAGGATACGTGCGTTGCCATCCTCTAGGCAAAGTAGCCCCATGGAAATTTATTAATAATTTATGGTCAGCAGCATCCTTTAACATATCATGGTAATAGGCAATCATCGATTGTCCGTCACCCCCAAAAAAATCTACCTTTATTCCAGCAATGTCTAAATCATTAAGTCTCGAAAACTACCTATCTCTATCGGCATGTGTGAGTAATTTGCTTTTAGGCTCCTCTAATGTACTATTCCACGATCCCGATGAATTGTACCAAACCAGTACTTTTACATTTTTTTCTTTGGCGTAAGCCACTAATTCCTTCATTTTAACATCGCCTATTTTGGTATCCCAACCGGCGTCAATTAAGCAATACGCCCAATTCATTTTAGAAGCATAATCAATAAACTTGATTGTAGTTTCATAATTAATAGATTCATCTTTTAACAAAACCCAACTCCAAGAAGCCAAACCACTTTTTATAAAGGAAGTGTCAATAGGAATTGCCGGATCGGCCAAATCAGTTCCTAATGTACTTTCAGTAATTGTTTTTAAGGATCCAATGGCAACTATTCGCCAAGGAGTATACCATGGCAATTTAGATTCTGGATTCAATGCGCCATTGGGAAAAATCTCTTCTTTTTGTGGGAAGGTTACCTGCATTGCTTTTGATGCATCGTTATACACCAATCGGGTACCACAGTAATTACTCGATAATCCGGTTTCAGAAACTAAAAGCCAAGTCTCATTCGTATTAAATAAAGCCGGATACACCCACCCTTCTCCAATCGCGGGTTTTGTATTTACGGGAACACCCATCGCATAATGTTCCTCGTAAGCAGGATTGGTTTCTTTCCATCCTGTTTTAGCTTTAGACATAGGTTGCAACCAAGCTTTTGTGGTAGAATCAAAATTATAAGTGGTTTTCTCTTCGACTATTTTTTTGATTGCTGTTGAGGTTTCTGGAAAATAGTATCGCAACGCAATTCCATCACGGGATAGTTGAAAAATAATATCCATAGTTTCTCCGGTACTATTTTGTAAGCGCACCGTATATTGATTTGCAGCATAAGAAATTTGTTTTCGTTTCCCTTGCAACATGGAATAGGTTGATTTAATTGGTGTTGACGAAGAAACATTTACTATTTTTAAACCGGTATAAAAATTGGCATCTTCTCTTATAATCCCCAAATCGGAGGTATTGATAACCAATTTATCTTTAAAGAAAACTTTGTAAGACGGCGTCTTGCTTGAAGTTAGATTAAATTCCATTTTTATTGTTTTATCCGAATTGACAAAATAATAAGCGGTTGGTTTCCCCGCAAACGAAGTCAATGATACAGCCAATAAAGCTAGCAAAACTATTTTTTTCATAATTAAGTGTTTAATTTACACTTACAAGAATACAAAAATAAATTTATATAAATAACGATATCACTAAAATTTCATAACCCAATTTAGAATATCACAAAAACCAATTTGATTATAAAAAATGCTGCAAATGAAGAGTATGACCTTAAGCATACGAATAAAAACACATGTTGAAATCTAAATTGGTACAGTAAATCATTAGATACTGATCAAGTAACTAGTAATCAATATCTTTATGTGACTGATGAACTTAGAATGTCTATGTCTTATATTGATGAAAAACATACTAAAAAATGAGGGTTTCAGATAATGCAAAAGAAATTTTAAATTATAAAATCTACACTTTTTATAGGTTAAATTTTACCAAATTGTGGTTTTCCGTAATGAAACGATAGTATTATTGATGTTATTTGCTTGTATTCATCTTATGAAAACATCTAATTTAAAACACTTATTATGGAAAAAATTCAAGCTATCAAGCCAGGTCCAAAACCTAAAACGCCAGATGAAAGAAGGCGAGTTACGGCCACCTAATCAGCCAAAACATCCTGATTTAAAACCTCATATCCATAAGCCAAAGGATTGAAGGGTTTAATTTTAAGAATAAAAGAGATAGTTGAAAAACTGTCTCTTTTTATAAATATTTTATTTTTTTTAGAAAACAGGAAAAGTATAAAACCAAAAAAACCGCTTCTTTCGAAGCGGTTTTTGTACCCGGAGCCGGAGTCGAACCGGCACGGTTTCCCACAGGTGTTTGAGACCAGCGCGTCTACCAATTCCGCCATCCGGGCTTAGCTAGACATGAAATAACGACAGTTACTTCAAACGCAATAAAAGATGTGATTGTATTTAAATCAACCATCAATTCCTTTAACACGGTGCAAATGTAAAAAATAATATTAAATGTTCAACTAAAAATACTTAAAATTTTCCTTTCAGAGTTGAATAAATTTTATAAATTTGCACCTCGCTAAAAACGGAACACACAACTAACTACAAAACAACAAATTAAATGTCACACCTAGAACCAGAAGCTAAAATTTTTGCTTGTTCACAAAGTGTCTATCTTGCAGAAAAAATAGCAGAGCAATACGGAATTCCGTTAGGGAAAATTACTATGTCAAAGTACAGCGACGGTGAATTTCAACCTTCTTATGAAGAGTCTATCAGGGGTTTACGCGTTTTTATTGTTTGTTCTACTTTTCCAACTGCCGATAATTTGATGGAATTGTTACTGATGATTGACGCTGCAAAACGTGCTTCGGCAAGACACATTACCGCAGTAATTCCTTACTTTGGCTGGGCAAGACAAGATAGAAAAGACAAGCCTAGAGTTCCGATAGGAGCTAAATTAGTAGCTAATTTATTAGATGCTGCAGGTGCAACACGAGTAATGACCATGGATTTGCACGCGGATCAAATTCAAGGATTTTTTGAAAAACCAGTAGATCACCTTTTTGCATCGACTATTTTTATACCGTATATAGAAAGTTTAGGTTTAGACAATTTAACGATTGCGTCACCAGATATGGGAGGTTCTAAAAGAGCCTATGCGTATTCTAAATTTTTAAATTCAGACGTAGTTATTTGCTACAAACAAAGAAAAGAAGCAAACATTATCGACACCATGGAATTAATTGGTGATGTAAAAGGTAGAAATGTAATCTTAGTGGATGACATGATTGATACCGGAGGCACTTTGGCGAAAGCCGCAGATTTAATGATCGAAAAAGGAGCGTTAAGTGTAAGAGCCATTTGTACCCACGCTATTTTATCCGGTGGTGCTTACGAAAAAATAGAAAACTCGCAATTGAGCGAATTAATAGTTACCGATTCTATCCCATTAAAGAAAGAATCAAACAAAATAAAAGTGTTGAGTTGTGCACCACTTTTTGCCGAAGTTATGCACATGGTGCACCACAACAATTCCATTAGTGGAAAGTTTATAATGTAAGACATAAGTCGTGAAGTCAATGTCTTAAAGTCATGCTGATAGCCAAAAGCTAGAAGCCAAACAAGTAATATTATTTAATAACTATATTTTTTTTACAATGAAATCGATTACAATTAAAGGATCAGAAAGAGAAAGCGTGGGCAAAGTTGCGACTAAAGCCTTACGTAATGCTGGATTGGTTCCTTGCGTATTATACGGAGGAAATCAGGCAGTTCATTTCTCAGCAGAAGTTATGGCTTTCAAAAACTTGGTTTACACTCCAAACGCTCACACAGTTGAGATCGATCTTGGAAAAGGAAAATCATTTAACGCCATTTTACAAGACATTCAGGTTCACCCGGTGTCTGACAAGATTTTACATATTGACTTCTTTCAATTATTTGATGACAAAGAAATCACTATGGAAGTTCCTGTAAAAGTGGTTGGAACTTCTAAAGGAGTTCTTGCAGGTGGTGTTTTACGTTTGAATACGCGTAAACTTAAAGTAAAAGCTTTACCAAAAAATCTTCCAGATTTTATTGAAGCTGACATTACTCCACTTGAAATGGGAAACAAATTGTACGTTACTAAATTAGCTAACGACAACTACAAATTGGTTCACCCAGAAAACACAGTTGTTGCTCAAGTAAGAATCTCTCGTGCGGCTATGAAAGCAGCTCAAGAAGCAGCGAAAGCAGCAAAAGCTCCTGTAAAAGGAAAGAAAAAATAATATTTTTTCAATCATTCAAGAAAGCATCAGTTGTAAAACTGGTGCTTTTTTTTTGATCTTTATTTTGTCATTTCGAGGAACGAGAAATCTCATTATCCTAATTTTATTTTTAGGAGCACAGCCATTCGTTTTCAGAACAACACTCCTCCTGCTGACCGCTTTATCTTTTTATCCTGAAACAAGTTCAGTATAAAAAGATAAAGCGGTCAGCAGGGCTATCCAGAAATATTTTGCAGCAAACACCTATTTTCTAAAAATCTAATAGTTCAAGAATCTAATTAAGTCTATTTTTGCAGCATGATAAAATGGATTTCAAATTTATTCACATCAACAAAAATAGACGACACTACAGATTGTATGAAACCGGAGGTTCACGAACACCAAAAAAATAATATAAAAAGCGTGAGTAATAAATTTCTAATAGTTGGACTCGGCAACATTGGCGCCGAATATGTAAACACAAGACACAACATCGGTTTTAAAATAGTCGATTTCTTGGCCAGAAAAGAAGGAGTCAACTTCGAAACCGTAAAACTGGGTTCCCTTGCCGAATATAAATTCAAGGGAAGAACTTTTTTACTTTTGAAACCCAACACGTACATGAATTTGAGTGGCAAAGCGGTACAATACTGGATGGATAAGGAAAATATTCCTTTGGAAAATATCTTAGTCATTACCGATGATTTGAACCTTTCCTTTGGAGCCATTCGCATCAAACCAAAAGGAAGCGACGGTGGACACAATGGATTAAAGAATATCAATCTTGTCTTGAATACGCAGAACTACACGAGATTCCGTTTTGGGATTAGTGATGAATTCAAAAAAGGAAAACAAATTGATTATGTTCTGGGAGACTGGGATGATGCCGAAAAAGGAGTACTCCCAGAACGATTAGAATTAGCTTCCGATATTATAAAATCATTTGGAACTGCAGGATTAGAAATCACAATGACCACATTTAATGGAAAATAAAAAAAGGGAAACGTTTAAAAACGTTTCCCTTTTTTAGTAAATTCTATTTTGATTATTCGATCACTATTTTTCTTACCTCTTTTTTATCTCCATCAATTACCGTCAATAAATAAAGTCCCGACTGAACATTTTTTAATTGGATATTTTCATTGAAATTTTGTTGAATTCCAAATTCTTTTTCGAAAATTTTTCTACCTAACAAATCGTGTACTAGTATTTTACTTGTACTAGTAGAATCACTGGTAAATTTTAAGTTAAAATTCCCTTTGTTTGGATTTGGATACAAGACTAAATCATTTATTTGAAAATCAGGAGCTGCTAAAGTAAAGGTTTCCGTGCAAATGGTTATTGATGCTGAATTTAAGGTTCCCGTATTAGCCGTATAAGCATCTCGAACTCTCAGTGTCCAAACTCCCTGTTGATCTTGCCCATTAAAAGCAGACAATGGTTCAAATGGAGCCACCGTTTGAGCAGTTGTAGTTCCGCAAGCAAGTATACCTCCCAAATCATCATAATTCAATATTAAACTATTATTAGTATCCCCACAGCTTCTTTCAAATAATTTCACAGTAGTACCTTGCGGGCTTACCACCTCTATTTGCACATCTGACAAATACGAATGAGTAAAACCTACTGCAAAATTTACATCTGAGACAGTTCCAGTCGAACTAGGCACATTAACCGTTTTAGAAGTATAAGTCGGTGATTCCGGTATGGGAAAAGGGGTTGCAAAAGCATACGTATTGCAAGATGAAGCAACCGTATATCCAATAGCAAATGGTTTACTATTTATGGCATAATAAATATTTGCGGTTGGCTCAATTAAAATTCTACATTTTTTTGCAGTAACATTTGGAACTGTAATTGTTTGAGAACCATCGTTTGGAGTAGCCGAAACTAAAATTGTGGAAAATGTTAATCCACCATCTGTAGAAAGTTTGATATTTACATTTGTAGATCCAGCGAAAGCATTTGACCCATTTACACTCCAAGTTACGGTTTGCGTGGTTCCCTGTGACCAACTTAAATTTTCTGTATTTTGTGAGGTAACAGCAAATGGGCCTGTTCCGCTTACGGTAACAATCATTTCATCGGTATTGGTTTGAGCCGTTCCAATTGCAGCAGTAGTATTATCTCTGCCTGTTAAAGTGAAGTGAAGTGTTCTTGCTATTGTGGAAACTGATTCCCATGTTGTGGTTAATTTACCGGACAATACAGTATTGTAAGAAGGCATATACCGTATAGGGGAACTCATTGGATACAGAGATCGAAAAAGAGGACCATCTGCTTTGGTCGGTAAGGCGATACTATTTGCTCCACTTGTAGTTGTAGCTGTGTCATTTTGTTCCCAACAATAAGAAATAGCATCCCCATCAATATCAGAACCAGTACCTGTCAACTTAAAAGCTGTACCATTGGGGATTGTGTAATCTGAACCAGCACTAATTGTTGGTGGATTATTACTTATTGCTGTACTTACAGGACACGTTTTTGCAGCAAGATTATCTTGTATTTGTTTAATACTTGCATAAGCAAAGTAATCATCCGAATTGGTTTGAACATCATAATCTGTAATCCCGGCATACCCCATAATCGTTGACCCGCTTCCCGGCTCTACATTTACACCTGTTCCTTCAAGCGTATAAGAAAAGGTGTGTTGTGCTCCCAGCTGATGCCCCATTTCATGAGCAACAAAATCAATATCAAAGGTGTCGCCTTGTGGCTTTGCATCAGCTGGCGAGGTAAAAGCACTCCCTTTTGCTAATGGATCAGCAGTAGTGGGATTCACACACACACAACCGATACAACCAGAATTACCGCCACTTCCAGTAGCGCCAAATAAGTGGCCTATATCATAACCTCCATCTGTTATAGTGCTGGTTAATGTACTCTGTAGCTCTTGATTCCACGCTCCTCCTGCTCCTGCAGTGGCATTAGAATAAGGATCAGTAGCCGCATTAGTATAAATTATGAGATTGTTGTTTGCGATAATATTCAATTTTACAGCTAAATCTTTATTAAAAACACCGTTCACTCGTGTCATAGTCGCATTCATCCCTACCAAAGCACCCGCTACAGTCCCTCCAAAATAGGCAGCATATTCCCCTGTACAGGACAACGCCAGTTTTAAAGTTTTAAAAACCTTATTACTAGCTGAAATTTTACTAGTTTTATTTAATAATTGTTTGTTTAAAGCTACATCTTCGGTTTTACAGGAAAAAGGCAAACTTCCTCTGGTTCTGTTTTTGGAATTAAAAAGAACATATACCGTTTTGTCTTTAGAATCTTGTTCAATAAATTCCGACCCACTATCTCCCCTTAAAATCATGGTTTGAATTCCCTTTGGTGAGAAACTGAAATAAAGCGATGCATTTCGATCTGTAATTCCAATACCGTTATAAGCTCTGATATCTGGATATTTTACCTGCAACTCAGGCTCAAAATTAGAGAATTCCCAAACTGAAAACTTTTCTAAAACACCATTCATATTCGGAATAGAAATTTCAATTCTATTTTCCTTTGCTGTATTATTCTGAAGTGGTTCCAAAAATTGTTTAATCGCAACTTCGTCTAATTTAAACAACAATTGATTATCAGCACTCAGCTTAGGACTGATCTTATCTGAAAAAGCAACCTTATTTTGATCTATTCTTTTCCAAGGAGAACCATTTTGCGCATGCGCTATTGAACTGGAGAGAATAACAATAAAAAACAGTATAATTTTTTTCATGATTTGAAAACATTTTAGCATCAAAATTAAAGTATTTATATTAATGTATCAACGCAATCCCTAATATATTGAATGAATTCATAGCTTCTAAATGTCTATTTTTTGTTTTTAAGCCATTTTTTTAGAAACCTATGCGAAAATCAATTCCTCATACCGTTACTTTTAAAATAGATAGTATAAATTTGCACTATTATAAAACATTTGCTTTGAAAATTTTTCATTCTATAAACGATTTCAGTTCCACAAAAAAAACAATCCTAACTTTAGGTACCTTTGACGGAGTTCATATTGGTCACAAAAAAATTCTGGAAAAAGTAATACAAAAAACTAAAAATGAGAATTACGAAAGTTTAGTACTTACTTTTTTTCCTCATCCCAGAATGGTTTTACAGGAACATTCCGACATAAAACTACTTAATACCATTGACGAAAAAATAGATTTATTAGAAGAAATAGGTATTGAAAATCTTGTAATCCATCCTTTTGACGAGACTTTTTCGAGATTAACTGCCGAAGAGTTTGTCAAAACCGTTCTTGTAGATCGTTTTCATATTCAAAAAATAATTATTGGTTACGACCATCGATTTGGGAGAAATCGCACTGCTAATATTGATGATCTTATTGATTTTGGAAAACAATACGATTTTGAAGTAGAACAAATATCAGTTCAGGAAATAAATGATATTTCTGTGAGTTCTACTAAAATCAGGAAAGCATTGCTAGATGGAGATATGGATTTGGCCAATGAATATTTAGGATATGATTATTTCCTGACCGGAATTATTGTCAAAGGAAAACAATTAGGGAGAACTATTAATTTCCCAACCGCCAACCTAAAAATTGAAGAAAACTACAAGCTTATTCCACAAAACGGGGTTTATATTGTAAAAAGCACCATCTATCAAAAAACTGTTTTTGGAATGATGAATATTGGATTCAACCCTACTGTTGAAGGGCAAAGTCAATCTATAGAAATTCATTATTTTGATTTTAACGAAGATTTATACAATCAAAAAATCAGGATTTCCATGTTACACAGAATCCGTTCAGAACAAAAATTCGAGTCTGTTATGCTTTTAAAACAGCAACTTGAAAAAGACAAAGAAACTGCACTAACCTACCTTAATAAAATTTAGCTTTCTCTAAGATTATTTTTTAACACATTTCGTACAATATTGTCATATTTTCTGTAAATTTGAATATATGTATCATTTATCATCGCCGTATTATTTTTAACTCTTCTAAAAATTAATCCTATGAAACTGCCAAAAGAATTTTACAACGGATTTATAATTTTCCTCGGAATAGGACTTTACTTTTTGTTAATGGAGCTTTTGGGTCTTGCTGATTTGTTTTACTTGCGCCTCCTTAACGTCCTATTCGTATTTTATGGGACCAACAGAACTTTAAAAACAAATTTTACAGAAGGGAAAACTCTTCTTGCTCCCAATGCTGCCTCAGCATTAACCACATCGCTCACAGGGATTTTCTTAAGCACCATTGGATTAATAATTTACAGCTATTCAAGAGGTGGCGATGCTTATGTAGGATCATTGTCAAAAACTTTTCTATTTGGAGGAAATCCCTCCGTGATGACGTATTCAATTTCTCTACTTTTTGAAGGAATCGTATCAGCCGTAATTGTAACATTTATGTTGCTCCTATACTGGGAAAGCCGTTACTCTTCAGACAAACATTAAAAATAAATCAATTAGAAATTAACGTTTTTCTCTGCGTTCAATTGCAAAGAAAAAACAAATTCCAACAACTATATCATACGCTTTTCTCTTTCGCTCTATTCATTTAGTTCAAAAAAAAACTCTTTAGATAATTCAGATATGTGTTCTATTTTTAATTATAAAAAATAATCAAATGAAACTACCTAAAGAATTAGTAAACGGAGGTATTATTTTTGCCGGAATTGCAATCTATTTTTTGTTAATGAATGCACTAGGCTACGCTGATTTATTTTATTTACGCATCGTTAATGTATTTTTTGTTTTTTATGGCGTTAACAAAACCATCGAAATGAATGTTGCTGAAGGTAAAAAAAACTTTATTACCAATGCCATATCAGCAATGATCACATCACTCATAGGAGTGTTTTTAAGTATCATCGGATTAGTAGTCTACAGCTACATGCAAGGTGGGGACTCCTATGTAAAATCCTTATCAAAAACATTTTTATTTGGCGGAAACCCGTCCGTAAACACTTATTCTATTTGCTTACTATTTGAAGGAATTGCATCTTCCGTAATTGTTACTATGTTGCTCATGCTATATTGGAACAACCGCCTTACAACAGATTAACATTGTCTGTTAAATTATTCTCCAATCAGCTTTTAGATACTATTCCATTGCTTCTTTAGAACAATTTGACTACTTTTGGTGCATCAAAAAATCGTATCGATGAGCATTACAAAACATAACTGGACGAAAGAAGAAATTATAGCAATATATAACAAACCTATGATGGATTTGCTTTATGAAGCAGCTTCTACTCATAGAGAACATCATGATCCTAACGTCGTTCAAGTTTCGACCTTATTATCCATAAAAACAGGCGGTTGCCCAGAAGATTGCGGATACTGTCCACAGGCCGCCCGTTATCACACCGCTGTTGAAGGCAATGATTTAATGTCGGTTAGTCAAGTAAAAGCACAAGCTTTACGCGCAAAATCAAGCGGTTCTTCCCGTGTATGTATGGGAGCAGCCTGGAGAAATGTAAAAGACGGTCCTGAATTTGATCAAGTACTGGAAATGGTTCGCACCATAAATAAACTTGACATGGAGGTGTGCTGCACCCTTGGAATGATTACCGAAAACCAAGCGCATCGTTTGGCAGAAGCTGGTTTGTATGCCTATAACCACAATTTAGACACTTCAGAAGAATATTATAAAGAAGTAATTTCAACACGCGGTTTTGAAGACCGTTTGCAAACCATAGAGAATGTTCGTAAAACGAATGTCACTGTTTGTAGCGGTGGAATTATCGGAATGGGAGAAAGCATTGAAGACAGAGCAGGAATGCTTGTAGCACTTTCTACACTAAATCCCCAACCGGAATCCGTGCCAATAAACGCTTTGGTTGCTGTTGAAGGAACGCCAATGGAAGAAGAAAAACCGGTAGAAATTTGGGAAATGATAAGAATGGTAGCCACTACCCGAATTATTATGCCGGAAACTCAAGTGCGTTTATCCGCAGGAAGAATGAACATGAGCCGCGAAGGCCAAGCCATGTGTTTCTTTGCTGGTGCCAATTCTATTTTTGCAGGAGACAAACTATTAACTACACCGAATCCAGATGTAAATGAAGACATGAAAATGTTTGAAATGTTGGGTTTAAACCCTCAAAAAGCATTTACAAAAGTTTCTCAACCTCAAACAATTGAAGCAGCAGATTCACAATTCGCACCTCTTGGAGAAAAACCAAAATGGTCAAGACCAGGACACACAATTGAGAGAAATCTTGAAGCATCTACGAAAGAAAAATAGTATTGATTTCACTATAGATTAAAGCTTTTCTAATTTTGCTCTTAGCCTAAAAATTAAGAGCATTTTTTAATTTTTAATTCATGAAAATAGATCTTACCGAAATAGAGCGTGTTAAAACCATTTCGAAAGATGATTTTTATACTAATTATGTAAAAAAAACAAAAACCTTTAGTTGTTGAAAACTTGACACAAGATTGGCCGGCATACAAAAAATGGAACCTCAACTACATCAAATCTATTGCAGGTGAAAAAGTAGTTCCTTTGTATGACAATAGACCCGTTTCTCACAAAGATGGTTTTAATTAGACTCATGCCAAAATGAAGATGGCAAACTACATTGATTTATTACAATCAAAACCTACGAATTACAGAATATTCTTGTGTGATTTAATGAAGGAACTACCTATTCTTCACAAGGATTTTAAATGGCCTGATATTGGATTACGTTTAATAAAACAATTACCGATGCTTTTTTTTGGAGGTAAAAACTCCAAAGTATTTATGCACTTTGATATCGATTATTCGAATATACTCCATTTTCAATTTGATGGTCAAAAACAATGTGTTTTATTTAATCCCCATCAGACTCCTTTTTTATATAAAATTCCCCATTCATTAATCTGCAGAGAAGATATTGATTTTGACAATCCTGATTTTGATAAATGGCCCGCTTTAAAACAAGCAAAAGGATATATTTGCAAACTAAATCATGGAGAAATGCTATACATGCCTGAAGGATATTGGCATTATATGAAATACCTCGAACCTGGATTTTCAATGAGTTTACGAGCTTTCCCACGAAAAACATCCAGCCTATCAAAAGCTGCTTACAACCTAATGATTATGCGTTATTTTGACAACTTTATGCGCAAACTAAAAGGGCAGAAATGGATAGATTATAAAAATGAAGAAGCCATAATACGTACTCCCAAAAAATTAAATATTAATCAAGACATGAGCTCCAAAGTCACTTAAAGCAAGTCGTTTTTATATCAAAATGCATTTTTTGATTTTTTAATATTCACATATCTTAATTCATGATTTTCTTGACTACCGTTTTAGTATTTTTAAATACAATTTTTAACAACAAAATTTGCTGACTAGGAACCAAATTAAAAACAGAAAACTCAACATCATTCAAATTATTCTTTTGATATATTTTTCTTCCTGACAAATCATAAATTATAACTTTATCTATTATTTCCGAAGCAGATTTTACCTGTATCTGCTTATTTTTATTAGATACTAAAACTGAATTATTCACTATTTCAAATTCATTTGTAGCTAATGTTTTATCCGTATAGCGCAATACAAAACGATTATTAAAAGTTCCAATTTTTGTATTGAACGTATAACTTCCGCTTTTTAAATCAAAGATTGTATTATTTGACTTGTCTTCAATAAAGATGCTCTGACTGGAGAGTAATCCATCGACAGCATCTACATTTATTGTAAAAACACCTTCTATAGTGGTACTATAACCTAACGGAACAATATCTGTTTGCCTAAATGGCAAAGCTCTACCCTGAATTACTAAATTCTTGTCCTGGTTAATACTATAAAAATCTATATATACATTCCCATCGAAACTTTCTCCATCAAAACTAGTATCATAATCGTTAGTAGCTCCTTCTATGTAACCGATTAAGGTTTGTTTGAAAGCTCCCCGACTATTGGAAAGGTTCAGCCAAATTCGGTCTTTCTCTATATTCAACCCGTTAAATTTTTTTATTGAATTAGATTTGAAAAAATTCGTATTATTCCCAATAACACGCATACTATTATTAAATACAGCGGCTCCACTTCCATTTATACTAGTTACGAAGAAAGCCTGTCCAGAGGCTATTTTACCATCAGGTTTAGTATTATTTACTCCCAATTTTAATGCTGCGCTTGTTCCAATTCCTCCTGACAAGTTATAAACCGCATAATCATCAGAGGTGTAAACATTATTTGTAATAGCCGTATTATGTGTCCATAAATAAATAGTTCCATCTGTGATTCCGGCATTTGTTGTTATAAAAACATCTGCGTCAATTGCTGAAGGATATGGATTTCCTATAAGATTTGAAGTACTAATTGAAGTTATTGGAACCGAAACAATTCCATTGTTAGGAACTCCCGTAAAAACAGCTTCGTAAGTAGCCCGATTTATTGTTGAAAAACTTTCAGGACCTCGAATGATATAACCGGTTCCTAGACCCATTACACTTGTTGGCGCTACATTATGCCATTTATTTGTGATAGCGTCAAAAGAATAAAACTTATCCGAAAGTGTATTAGGAGATACATCAATCAACTTTTGATTTAAAACTGGCGAAGACCAATAAGTATAATCCGTTTTAAGAATTGGCGTAGTTTGTCTTTTTATTCGAATACTTCCTGTGTTAATGATTTGATCATCGGATTGATAAAGAGATGCATTGTTTTCAAAGACTAATGTCCCTAATCCTGAATAATCAAAAATTAATCCTAAAGTATTTCCGTTTGGAATTGTAACTGTATTCCCCGCACTTATTAAACAAGAACAGGCATTCATCGAATTAAAAAGAGGATAATTCCCAGTGAATATAATTGTTTTCTCAGCCGAAGGCAAACCATTACTCCAAGCAGTACCATCCCAAATAGAGCTATTAGTACATAATTTAATTCGAGCAACACGATGTTTTGTTACTCCTGAAATAGAATTAAAATTTCCGCTAATCATCACTTTGTTATTTGGAGTAAAGCAAATACTATACAACGTACTGTTTAAATTTACTAAAAAAGTAGTGTCATAAACTCCGGTCGCAAGCAATCGGACCATACGTTTGACAGAAACTCCATTATAAGTTCCAGAAAAAGTTCCTCCTATCAGCAATCGGTCGTCACGTTGGATCAAAATTGTTCTAATTTCTCCATTACTAAAACCTGTTCCTGAAGGAAAAGAAGTATCTAAACTACCATTACTATTCAGTCTGGCTATTCTTTTTGCAGAAGCACCTCCATAATTTAAAAATGTTCCTCCAACAATTAGTTTATTATCCGATTGCAGGGCAATTGTATATACGTATTTATCAAAACCAACACCAATAGAAAAACCCGAATCGATACTTCCATCCTTATTCAAGCGGACCATTCGGTTGTACGAAATCCCATTGAAAGTTGTAAACCGTCCACCTAAAACTATTCTCCCATCTAATTGTAATAAAATAGTTTCTACTATAGCGTCCGCACCCAAACCAATATTAAAGCCCGAATCAAGAGTTCCGTCAGGTAATAATCTGGCGATTCTATTTGAAGAAACACCATTATAAATTGTGAAATTTCCAGTAATAATTATTTTCCCATCAGGCTGAAGTGCTACAGCATAGATCTGATTGTTAGCCCCTGTACCAATTGTAAATGAAGTATCTAAATCCCCATTGGATAACACTCTCGTTATTCTGTTAACAGCAACTCCATTATAATTTGTAAAACTACCTACTAAAATAATTTTATTATCTGTTTGTATAACAGCGCTCTTAATTATATTATTTGCTCCAACCCCTAAAGAATTAAAAGAGGCATCGATAGCTCCATCTTCCAACAAACAAGCGATTCTATTAGCACTCGTTCCGTTGAATTTAGTAAAACTTCCAAAAGCCATTGTTTTATTATCCGGTAAGGAAATGACTTTTAAAACCGAATTATCAAAACCTACACCAGCGGTAAGATAGCCAATATCTAAGCTTCCAACGGCATCAATTCTAGCAAGACGTCCCTGGTTTTGTGAGTCGAAAACAGAAAAAGAACCGCCTGCATACCACGACCCATTTAAATCGCCTACCAAGGCATATACTGTTGCTGTTGCTGGTCCAGATCCGATATCAAAAGTTGAGCTAATAACTCCATTAGGTTCCAATAAAACCAATCGGTTCACATCGGTTCCATTATAAGTACTGGCAAAAGAACCAGCAACCATAATTGCACCGACAGAATTCGCTTTGATAATATCGACTCCACTAGTGCCAAATCCTGATCCGGAAATAAAACTTCCGTCAATGGAACCATTAGTATTCAATCGAATTATCTTATTGGCTGAAGTCCCATTAAAAATTGTAAAATCACCTCCAACTAAAATTTTACCATCTGACTGTAAAAAAAGAGCCCCAATGTCACCATTAAAACTTGTTCCAATTCCAAAAGTAGCATCAATACTACCGTTAGCATTTAATCTGATTATTCTATTACAAGTAGTGCCACTAAATGAAATAAAAGAGCCTGCCACAATTATTTTACCGTCAGTTTGAACCTGAACTTCTTCTGCCGCACCACTAGCACCAGAACCCGTAATAAAAGAAGCATCTAAATTTCCGTTTGACAATATACGAGCTATATGATTCGCATTTACCCCATTATATTTTGTAAAACTGCCTACAATAATTATACTCCCATCAGTTTGCAAAGCAGCATTATGGACTATACCAGTGTTTGCGGCTAGTGAAGTATTAAAAGTGGCATCAAAAGAACCATCACTATTCAATCGTATTAATCGTCCAACAGTTGAGCCATTAAAAGCGGTAAAAGATCCACCCAAAATTATTTTCCCATCTGGGAGCAGTAGAGAACAATATATTTTCCCGTTAAAACCGGAGCCTGATCCAAAGGAAATATCTTTAGATCCATCTGAAAACAATCTACATAAATACGAGGTTGCAGTACCATTAAAATTTAAAAAATCCCCTCCTACAATTAATTTTCCATCGGTTTGCAAAGAAATAGTTCTAACTGTATTATCAAAGCCATCCCCTTGAAGTCCATCATCGAAGGTATTAAACGCTAAATCTACTTTCCCTTGTTGGGAATAAATTGGACTCATAAAAAAAAGACCAAACAAAATAACGAAAAAATATAGCTTTGCTTTCAAATTTAAATTGAATTTATGGTTCCAATATGAATCGTGAGATAATCCGCAGTTTTTGCTCTCAGCAACATCTATAAAAGTAGAGACTATGTTTTTATACCGCAATACCCACATTTAGTGATATTTACTTACAAAAATGATTAATTTTGTTTTTTACAGAAATATGATTTTGGGGGAAGCCATGTTAGCGATAGAAGGTCTTAAGGGATTTAAATTCACAATAGACTTATCATGAATGAGCGGAAAACAGATTAACTGTTCCTAATTTTTATTTATTAAATCAAAAAATCCCATTCTGTTTATTCAGAATGGGATTTTTTAATCGTTGTCAAATTGATCAAATGTTTCTAATAAATAACTTTTTTAGAAATTATCTGGCCAGTAGTTAAAGTTATTTTTACTATTACAGTTTGCTTATTTAAAGTACTATTTAAGATATTAAATTCATTGCTTTCTATTCCTCCTTTATCAAACACTTTTCTTCCAAGTAAATCGAAAACGGTAATTCGTTTTATATTTTCAAGTTCTGATTTTATTTTTAATTCATTTTTATCTTTAGAAACCAAAACTATATTTTCTAATGTATTAAAAGTATCCTTTCCTAAAGTTTTATTGGTATTGGTATTTGTATATCGCAATATAAAACGATCGTTGAAAACTCCTGCTTCTGTTGAAAAGCTATATGCTCCCTCTTTTAGGTTTTTGACACAATTACTTTTCTTATCTTCAATAAAAATATCCTGAGACGCTAGTAATCCATCTACTTCATCAATAGCTATTGAAAAAACACCTTTAATAGTAGAACTAAAGCCCAAAGGAACCTTATCATTTTCATCAAAAGGTAAGGCTCTTCCTTGTATTGTTAAATTTTCACTTTCGTTAACACTATAAAAATCAACAAACTTATTCCCATCAAAACTCTGCCCATCAAAAGCATCATCATAACCATTAGTGGCATTGGTAACATAACCAACCAAGGTTTGCTTAAACGCGCCTTGATTGTTGCTTAAATTAAGCCAAACGCGATGTTTTTCAATTGTATTTATTGTTTTTGAATTTTTAGTTACCTTGAAAAACTGAGCGTTATTTACACCAGAAGCCCCTCCAGAAATACGCATACTGTTATTGAATACCACATTACCAGCAGCTTTACCACTTACAAAAAATCCTTGTCCCGAAGCAATTTTACCAGAAGGTCTATTGGATGTTTCCTCAACAAGTCCTACAATGTTACCTGTTCTTGTTGCTGTTCCTCCCGTTAGATTATAAGTCGCATAATCATCTGATGAGTAGGCATAAACTCCAGTACCTGGATTGCTAACTCCAATGCCAATTTCTGTTTTGTGTGTCCAAAAATAAAGGGTTCCATCCAATACTGCACTATTTGTTGTTAAAAACAAATCTGCATTTAAGGCGGATGGATAAGGATTACCTATAAGATTCGAAGTTGCTTTTCCTGTAAATGGAATTGGAATAGAAATATTTCCGTTGTTTGGTACCCCTTGAAAAATAGCTTCATAGAACCCTGGAGGTGGTATTGATGTATAATGCGGTCCTCTAATGATGTAACCAAGACCTATTGTCATAACATTAGCTGAATTCTCTTGGTTCCAATCATTTACAGCTGCATTAAACGAATAAAAAAAATTCGATGGGGTCTTGGGAGAAACCTTTTTCAATGTTTGCCCTGCCACTGGCGAAGACCAATAGGTGTAATCTGTCTCCCTAGTTGTGGAATTGTTTCTCCTATAAGTTATGTTTCCTGAATTTATTGCATTATCATTAATTTGTACCAAACTGGCAGTATTTTCGAATGTTAATATCCCTGTGCCTAAAACAGCAACCCCGTTAGTTATTTTTAGAGTTCCTCCTAATAAAATAGTTACCGAACTACCTGAATTCACTTGGCAAGAACAACCATCAACGTCAGAAACTGAAGAGTATAATCCATTAAAAATAAGGGATTTTGCACTTGTTGGAGGTCCATTAGTCCAAGACCCAACACCCGAAATAACGTTCCAAGTTGCGGTGATTACTGGATCTATCACTACATTGGCAGAAACAACCGACATACAAGTACCATTTGAAACCGTATAAGTGTAAGTTCCTGTAGAAAGACCAGTAATAGTTGTGCTAATTCCTGCTCCTGCAGTTATTAATGGTGTTACACTACCATTTTGATATAAATTCCAAACGCCTGTTGCCGGCAAACCGCTCAAAAGGACACTTCCAGTTACTGTAGAACAATTAGGTTGTGTAATATCTCCCGGTGTAAATGTTGGAGCTGTAGGCAAAGAGTTTACTGTATTAGTAATTCCTGAACTTGTTGCAGTACATCCTGATGCATTCGTAACTATCACATCAACTACTTGTCCATTAGTTAATGCAGTTGTGTTAAATGTTACTGCTGCACCACTTTGAACACTTGTTCCAGCTACTCTAAAATTATAATTCGTTCCGCCTGAAGCAGTAAATGTTACCGATGTCCCTAAACAAAATGTATTATCAGCATCATTGCTTGTTAAGCCTGCAGTTGGCGTTACAGGTTGTGCATTAACTGCTTTGCTAGATGATGCAATAGAGGTACAAGTTCCTAAGGTAGCCGTTAAGGTATAACTTCCAGTTGGCGCAGTCACTGTATTTCCAGAAATTGTCACTCCTGCTAACGGACTTACAACATAGGTATAAGATGCATTATAATTAGTTATTGTAAAACTTCCCTTTGAGGTGGTGCAGGTTGGCTGTGTTACAGTACTTAAAATTGGCTGTACTGGCGTTGCTGGCTGTACGTTTATAGATACACTAGTTCCTGAAGAAATACATCCAGATGAATTCCTGGCTGTTACATTATATGTTCCCGAAACCAATGTAGCAAAGACACCATTTGTATTTATGTATGTTAAGCCATCAATACTGTATTTCATTCCAGAACCTGTAGGTGCTGTTATTGTTATGTTTCCTGTTGAAACATAACAAGTTGGCTGTGTAAGAGTCACTGTTGGAGCTGCTGTAGTCGAGCCAGAATTAACGACAATTGTGGCTTGAGCTACAATGGATTTATTAGAACTTAGAGTTGTTGAAGTCATTGTTACTGTATATATACCTGCAGCTGCAGTTACAGAATTAGTAATAGTAGGATTCCGGCTAGTACTTGAAAACCCATTGGGGCCAGACCATGAATAGGTGTATGGCCCTCCGTTTGGTGATGGAGATGCGCTAAGATTAATAGAGTTTCCAACACAAACTGGAGAATTTGATGTTGCACTCCCAGTTCCACCTAAAGTAATTAAGTCATCAAAACCCAAAAAACCCGATCCTCCTTGACAAGTTGCCATTAGTACACCACCTATATATACCCTATCATTTCCGGTACAACCTCCACTAGTCCCCCCAGCAGGGTTTAAAGTTCCGCCATTAACAAATACTATTGAAGAACCTTCTGGAAGGTACACCCGTTTATTAGCTGTTGAAAAATCGATTGTAGCATTGTTTACTATTATTTGAATTGGTCCTAAGGAACAAGTTGTCAAGTCTAAATCCCCATTCATTATTAAATTAGAAGTAGTAGCCCCATTACCAATGTTTATTATATCAAACCCTGTAAATGTATTGCAGCTTAAAGTACTAGCATTTACATTTCCAGTAATTGTATATGTTTGTGCAATTACATTTCCAGAAAAAGCAAACAATAAAAATATAATTGTAAAAAAAGTAGACTTAGGTAAAAATATTTTCATAAAAGTATCTGCATTATTTTTAATAAATTCATTTTTGAAATCATGTTTTTCTAAAAGAAAAAACTTACATTAAAAAACAAAATAAAAAAAACAAATTTGCATAACATAATAAAGTCGTTCATATGCATATTTACTCGTTGTGTAGCTGTTTTTACAAACTCTTAAAATTCTAATATTAAGAAGAATAAATCTCAAAAAATGTCGTCCTAAAAAAGACATATCTGTTTTATTTTTGTCGCAACAGAATGATTTTTGACTTCAGAAAAATAGATTTCAAAACGAGTCTGAAAGACTTTTAAACAAAGGTTTTTTGAATCAGGAATAGAACTCAATCAAATTTTAAAGATTTGGAATTAAGTCGGTTTTACCGTTAGGAGCTCAAGCAACTTCCTAAATTTGAAGATAATATTGCTGTAAAAGTTATGTACTTAATTTAGCGCTTTAAACTAAAAATAAAGTCCTGCATGTCTCTATAAAAATGCAGGACTTTATTTTTAATTCAACTATTTTTACGGTTTTATAATCAATACCGATGATGTATTATTGAGCCAAATACTGTGGGAGTCAAGCAACTTTTTCCAGCTTTCTAAACTAATAATCATCAAATCCTGTTGCTCTAAAAATTCTTTTTTAATCGTCCTTTCCTGCATCATCATAATGTGATTCGGCGCTATTTGCTCTATCGAACGAATTCCTTCTTGGATTTTCCTATCGTTTCTAATGTGACCCACCGCATCCAAAACCGTAATTTGAGAACCATTATTGTGAATCAATTTTTGGGCAAATTCAATCAAAAAAGCATCCTCATCACTAAAAATAGGCATAAAAACCCGATTGATTTCGTCTAATTCTTTATCGACAAGAATTCCAACCGACATTTTGCTTTTGGCAATAATCTGCCTTGTTCTTTCATCAAAAGGAGAGTTTTCAAACAAGCCTTCTTTTCCCGTAAATTTATCAATCAAACGATCCGGATTGATGATTCTTGTTGTAAAACCAAGTACTTTACCCAGTAATGTTCCTTCAAAAATAGATTGTCCCAAACCTACCAATAACAAATCATATTCGCCATGATTAGCCGTATCCGTTATGTCTGAATCTATATCATTTGACGCTTTGAAAAGCGTGATGATTTTTTGATTAAGATTTTCCGATTCCGAAACAACCGGTAAAAACATTTCTCGCTCATAATCTTTTACATCAAAGGAATGCAACTCTGAACTTAATGATAAATGCATTGCGGTAACAATCGTATTCCCACTTTGTTTTTTGACTAAACTATTGGCTACTTTCAATAATGTTTTTCCTTTTTCGGGTGTGGCAAAAGAAATCAAGACTTTATATTTACTCTTATTGCTAATTTCTTCCGGTACAATGCTGCTTTTGGTTTTAAAAACATAATTGATTAAATCCAAAGCCGGACCGGTCATAAAGGTGGTTGCCAATGCCATAATAACCATCATGGTGAAAATTTCGGTAGACAAAACACCTAAATCATACCCAATATTCAAAACGACTAATTCCATCAAACCTCTTGTATTCATTAAAGTACCAATAGAGAGACTGTCTTTCCAGTTATGCCCTACGAACTTTGCCGCAAGAGCACTACCAAAAAACTTACCGACCACTGCAACCAAAATAATCAAGCCTGTAATTTTCCATAAATAAGGATCGTCGATTAATCCTATTTGGGTTCGTAAACCAGTAAAAACAAAGAACAAAGGAAGTAAGATTACAACGGAAACGTCTTCTACTTTTTCGATAAAAATAGTACGGAATTTATTGTTTTCCGGCATAATTGCCCCAGCCAAAAATGCGCCGAACAAAGCGTGAATCCCAATCAACTCAGACGCATAAGAAGACAATAATAATGTCAAAAAGAAAATAGCCACAACGGGTTTGTTCAGACTTTCTTTTGTAGCATTCAAATCCCCGACTCTTTTCAGGAAAGGCCTAACCACTTTTAGCATCACAATTACATAGAGTATAGCCAGTGCAATAACATATAACGAACTGGTGAACGAACCCGCTTTTACAATAGCGATTACGGCTGCCAGAATGCACCATGCCGTAATATCATCAGCAGCGGCACAGGTAATTACAATTGCTCCTAATTTAGTTTTATGAATTCCACGTTCCCGAACGATACCCGCCAAAACCGGAAATGCTGTAATACTCATGGCAATTCCCAAAAACAATCCAAAAGAAAGGAATTCAACACCTGGAGGAGCAAAAGAATGGTATATAAAATAAGCAAGTCCTAAACCTAGAGTAAACGGAATAATAATACTGGCATGACTAATCACAACAGCGTCATGGGCTTTATTTTTAAGCACTTTTAAATCCAATTCCATTCCTATAACAAACATGAAAAGAATTAATCCAATTTGGCTCAAAAACTGCAAGTTGCCTAACGAATCTTTCGGAAACAGCATTGCCGAAAATTCAGGAAAATACATCCCGATTAAAGAGGGACCTAAAACAATCCCTGCTATCATTTCCCCTATTACTGTTGGCTGCCCAATTCTTCTGCAAACCCATCCAAAAAATCGAGCTACCAAAATAATAGTGACGATTTGCGCCAGAAGAATGGCTAGAGGATGCTGCAAATTGTGGTTCATCGATGTTAAGAAATCAGTCCAATGTCCTTTTTCTATTTGGTGACGAACAATATTTTGTCCTATTTCCAACGTTTTCCCTTTTAGGACAATCCAATACATCAAAGCAGAAAATCCGCCTATAATTATCAGATAAAAAAACGAATTTTTAAAACTTCTCATACAACCTCTTTTTAAATTATCAATGTTTTGCGATGCAAATATGGGAAGTGATTTTTGAGGAATAAAGGGAAACACGAGGTAATTTCCTCCGAATGTAACAAGATTGGAAAACTTTGTAATAAGTTAGATTTTCACTTTTATTAAAAAATCAGAACGATAGGTTTCGCTCAAGATTAATGTGGTGAATTTTCCGTTTTCTTCCGGATGGTTCAGCGTAATTTCATTATGATTGAAAAATTTCACCGCCGTCATCGCAATAATCTCCTTTTTATTCACTCTGCAAAAATCAGGCTCAGGGAGCTGACTTAAAAGCGAATCAAAATTAATGTTTTTTAAAATCAGGGAACCGCCATCAACAAGAAACACTTCCTTATCCCGACTGTCAGTCACGGCAGTTTTAACGTATTGGATCTGATGGAAATATAACAATGCCTTCCCTTTATCAGTATTCAAATGAATGAATTTTTTTGTAATCGAAGGTTTATTGAATCGTTCTAACGCCTTTGCAACTGCTTTTTGCAAACGCTCTCTTGTAACCGGTTTTGTGATGTAATCCACAGCATCAATATCAAATGCTTCCGCAGCATAGTTTTTGTAGGCAGTGGTAAAAATGACTAATTTATTCTGCAGTAAACTCGCAAGAGTCAAACCATCCATTCCTGGCATTTCAATATCAGAAATACACAAATCAAAATCGAGTTTTGGAATTTCTGCCAGTAATTTTTCGGGATTGTTGAATGCCTTTACGATTTCTAATTCCGGAATTTGCTCACAAAGTATTTTCAGGTAGGTCAATCCCGGTAATTCATCGTCCAGCAGCAAGCATTTGAGTTTTGTATTCAAGAAGATTGATTTTTAAGTGCGCGATATAAATGTCATTTTCGACAAATTTATCCAGTTTGAACTGATTTTTGTATATAATTTTTAACCTTTGTTCCAATGTCGTGGCTCCGATGCCGCTTCGTTCTTTTTTCAAGGTCTTTTTATCTGAAATTTTATTCGAAACGGTCAAATAGAAACAATTGTCTTTGAATTCAAATAAAACAGAAATAAAGGCATCGGCACTTTGCAAATCAGCATGTTTAAACGCATTTTCTATTAAATCTATCGAAATTAAAGGTGCTAAAAGTCGTTGTTCATAAAGCATTTCGCCTTCATTGATTTTAGTTTTTACTTTCAATTCAAAAAGCGGACTCACTTTAATTTTATTGATTTCTATTAGATTCAGTGCAAACTCAATTTCTTCTTTTGAAGAAACAAACTTTTTTTGGCTTTCATATAAAATGTAATCCAGCACATTCGCCAATTTATCCAATGCAAAATAGGTTTGGTAAGCATGTGACTGAATTGAATTGAGAATATTTTTAAAAAGATGGGGATTAAGCTTGGACTCTAATGTTTCCAACTGTAAATTATTTACTTTCATTTCCAGTAAATGAAACTTTTCCTCAACACTTTCTTTTGCTTTTCCTGATTGGATTAATCGATAAATAACATAGCAAAGCGCGATTATCATAATCAGAATAATCGCCAGAAACATATAAATCACACCATCGTTTTCTAAAATTTGATCCATGTTTTATGTTTACAATACTTTAAAAAGTGACATTATTTTTTGCATTTAATGACTTGACACGAATTTAAGTCCAATAATCGAAGCTATTAAAGTAGTGATAAAGAAAACCCTCCAGAAATCAGCTGGTTCTTTAAAAACAAAAATCCCTACCAAAACTGTTCCTACGGCCCCTATTCCAGTCCAAACCGCATAAGCAGTTCCTATAGGCAATGTTTGTGTGGCTTTATAAAGTAACACCATACTAATGGTTAAACAAACTAAAAACCCACCCAACCATAGTGTAGCGGTAACTCCTGAACTTTCTTTGGCTTTGCCTAAACAGGTTGCAAAACCCACTTCAAAAATACCACCAATAATTAATAAAATCCAGTTCATCTTTAGTGTTTTAGAATCAAAACTGACGGAACCCCTCTCAGCCACACACTTCTTGAATCCACAAGCGTTTTCCAATTTTCATGACTAATCACCATTAAGTCTTCGTTTGACAAAAACTCCTCTTCAAGAATCTTGTCTCGCATCAAAGTGATATTTTTAGGATATTTTTGTTCCAAAGAATTTATGGCGCTCTTAATCACAAAATTGGAATCGATATGGCCATTTACATCCAAAATCACTATTTTAGAATTGTTATTATAAATTAATTTCTGGGCGTAATCCAACAAAAACGAATCTTCAGAACTAAAAATCGGAAGAAAAACTTCGTCCACTTTTTGCAAATCCTTATCAATCAAAATCCCAATAGGCATCTTGGTTTTAGAAATAATTTGCCTGGTTCTTTCATCAAAGGGGGAATTTTCAAACAATCCCTCTTTTCCGGTAAACTTGTCAATCAATCGGTCCGGATTGATTATTCTTGTGGTAAAACCAATTACTTTTCCAAGGATTGTGCCTTCAAAAATTGATTTTCCTAAACCTATAAGTAACAAATCGTAATCTCCTTGATTCGCAATATCAGCAATATCCGTTTCAATATCAATCGTCGCTTTAAAAATAGTGGTGATTTCCTGTTTTAGTATTTGAGATTCTTCAACAATTGGAATAAAACTATTTTTCTCTTTATCCTCCATATTAAACTGGTGCATTTCATCACTCAAAGACAAATGCATAACTGTAATAGTGGACGTTTCTTTTGTTTTCTTTACTAAACTATTGGCCAATCGTAAAAGCGATTTTCCTTTTTCATTATTACCAAACGAAATTAATATTCGGAACTTATTATGGTTTGCTTCTTCTTCAGCGTCAACACCATCTCTAGTTTTAAAGATATAATTGATTAAGTCCAAAGCCGGCCCCGTCATAAAAGTAGTGACCAAAGCCATGATTACCATCATTGTAAACACTTCGGGAGTCAACACTTTAAGCTCTAATCCAATGTTCAGCACGATTAATTCCATCAATCCTCTGGTATTCATCAAAGCACCAATGGTTAAACTGTCTCTCCAACTCTGACCTACAAATTTAGCAGCTAAAGCGCTCCCTAAAAACTTCCCGACTACCGCAACCAGAATAATAAATCCCGTCACTTTCCATAAATAAGGATCATTAAGAAGTCCGATCTCCGTTTTTAAACCTGTAAAAACAAAAAACAAAGGCAATAAAAGTATCAAGGCTACATCCTCGACTTTCTCAATAAATATAGATCTGAATTTTGGAACATCCGGCATAATAGCTCCTGCCATAAAAGCCCCAAAAAGTGCATGAATACCAATAACTTCAGTTGCATATGATGAAAGTATCAGAACCAGAAAAAAGATGGCTACAACCGGTTTTACTATACTGTCCTTAGTTCCATATAAATCCCCTATTCTTTTCAAAAAAGGTTTTACAATAAAAATCATCAATAGAACATATATTATAGCCAGTGAAATGATATATAATGAACTAACGAATGTACCCGCTTTTACTATCGCAATTACCACCGCCAAAATACACCAAGCAGTAATATCATCAGCAGCAGCGCAGGTAATAACAATCGCGCCCAACCTAGTTTTATGGATTCCTCTTTCCTGAACGATTCGCGCCAAGACAGGGAAAGCAGTTATACTCATCGCAATTCCCATGAACAAACTAAAGGAAAGAAATTTTACGCCTTCGGGAGCAAATCTATTGTAAACAAAGTAAGCTAACCCAATCCCCAGTGCAAAAGGAATAACTATACTGGCATGACTAATTACAACGGCTTCATTAGCTTTATTTTTTAATACTTTCAAATCGAGTTCCATGCCTATGACAAACATGAAAAGTATCAATCCTATTTGGCTTAAAAACTTTAAATTTCCTAACGATTCCACCGGAAACAATGTAGCTGAAAATTCAGGAAAATACATCCCTAATAAAGAGGGGCCTAAAACAATCCCAGCGATAATCTCCCCTATAACTGAGGGTTGCCCAATTTTTTTAAAAACCCAGCCAAAAAAACGGGCTACAAGTATTATCGTTATAATTTGGGCTAAAAGTATCGCTAAAGGATCTTGAAAACTATGTTGCATAGAAGCTATAAAATCATTCCAAGAACCATTCTCACTTGTAGCACCGGTAATTTTTTTACTTCCTTCTAAATGTTTTCCTTTTTTAATAATCCAATACATTAAAGCAGTGAAACCACCGGTTACACCGAAATAAAATAATGCATTTTTGTAGTTTTTCATATTTATTTTTATGTGAACTTACTCCTCTTTTAAAAATGCAAAGATGAGAAAACCAAATATATAATTTATATCTCATAAATTATATTAATGTAAAATAAAAAACAAAGAATTATCCCTGTAACAATAGAAAAAGTTTGCTTTAAACTTTATGATTTATAACGGTTTTCATTACATTTGCATGCATTTTTAAAACAGCTATGAAAAAGAAAATAACAGTAGGATTTTGGGAATTAATCGCCCGAATTGTACTTAAAAATAGAATCGCAATACTAGGAGTTATTCTTGCCCTAACCGTTTTTCTGGCATTGCAATGGAAAAACCTTGGTATGACGTATACTGAAGCCAATTTACTTCCTAAAAAACACATTGTAAATCAACAATACGAAGATTTTTTAAACAAGTTTGGCGAAGAAGGCAATTTGATTGTTATCGGTTTCAAAGACAACACTTTTTTCACTCCAAAAGCTTTTGCTGCCTGGAATGAATTGATGACTGGTTTAAAAAATTCCAAAGAAGTAGAACTAGTCGTTTCTTTGAATGATTTAAAAAAATTACAAAAAAACGAAGCAGAAGAAAAATTTGAATTGGTTCCACTTATCGACCAAACTCAAACTGTAAACCCAGGATATTTACAGAAAATAAAAAACGAACTCTTTAACAGCCTCCCTTTTTACGAAGGATTATTATTCAATAAACAATCGGGAAGTATTCGTTCAGCGGTTTATCTAAACAAGAAAATTGTAAATACGGCAGGAAGAAAGACTTTCATCATTGACAATCTGGTTCCAAAAATCGAGAAATTCGAGAAAACAACCGGAATCGATCTTCGTGTTTCGGGAATGCCTTACATCCGAACGATAAATGCAGAGAACATGAAAGGCGAAATTGGTCTTTTCATTGGTGCAGCGTTGTTTATCACTTCATTAATTTTCTTTTTATTCTTCCGTTCGTTTCGAGCGACATTTATATCCATTTGTATTTTGCTTTTTGGAGTGATGTGGTCTTTTGGGACATTGGGATTATTCCATTACAAAATCACGATTTTAACGGCTATTATTCCGCCATTGATTATTGTTATTGGGATTACAAACTGTATTTTCCTGATTAATAAATACCAACAGGAAATAAAACTGCATAATAATCAAGCCAAAGCCTTACAACGTGTAATTTCTAAAATTGGTGTTGCTACGCTGATGACGAATTTAACAACAGCTGCCGGTTTTGCCACATTTATGATTACGGGTAACGATTTACTTTTTGAATTTGGATTAGTGACTTCCATCAACGTTATCTCCGTATACCTGTTGACGCTGGTTGTTGTGCCAATTTTTTACAGTTTTATGCCTTTACCAAAGGAAAAACACTTGTATCACTTGAGCAAAACTTACATTTCAACCTTGTTGGATTGGGTGGAGAACATTGTAAAATACAAACGAAAAACGATTTATATCATCTACGCTTTACTACTTTTATTTAGCGTAATTGGGGTTTCACAAATGAAAGTTTCGGGAAGTTTGATTGGTGAAATGCCAAAAAGCGCCTCTTTCTTTAAAGACATTGTTTTCTTCGAAAAGGAATTCAACGGCGTTATGCCATTGGAAATCATGATTAACACCAAACGTAAAAAAGGGGTTATGAAGTTGTCCACGATGAAAAAAATGGATGAACTGCAAGAAACCATTGCTACCATTCCAGAATTATCAAAACCTATTTCTATTGTAAATTTGGTTAAATATTCCAAGCAAGCGTATTACAACGGCAATCCGGAATATTACGAGTTACCTACTTCGCAAGAACAGGCTTTCATCCTTTCGTATGCCAAAAATGCCACCAAAAACACCAAAGAAAATTTGATGAAAAGTTATGTGGATTCTACGGGACAATATGCCCGAATCACCACTTTCATGAAAGATATCGGAACCGAGGAAATGGCAAAAGTGGAAGGCCAGTTGCGACAAAAAATAGACAAAGTTTTTCCAAAAGACCGTTATGAAGTCACTCTGACCGGGAAAGCGTTGGTTTTCCAAAAAGGAACTTCTTATCTAATTGACAACCTGATTGAATCCCTGATTTTCGCCATTTTCTTGATAGCATTATTAATGGCCTATTTATTCAGATCAGGTAAAATGGTAATGGCATCCGTAATCACTAATGTTTTGCCGCTTTGCATCACCTCCGGATTGATGGGGTATTTTGGCATTCCGTTGAAGCCATCTACTATTTTGGTTTTCAGTATAGCTTTCGGGATTTCGGTGGATAATGCGATTCAGTTTATGGCAAAATACCGCCACGATTTACTGCAAAACAACGGAAAAGTCAAAAAATCAGTATTCAGTGCGTTGAGAGAAACCGGAATTAGTACGTTCTATACTTCGGTGGTATTGATTCTTGGATTTGCGACTTTCACACTTTCCAGCTTTAGCGGTACCATTGCGCTTGGCGGTTTGATTTCTTGTACGCTGTTGTTTGCCATGTTTGCTAACTTATTGGTTTTACCGGCACTGGTATTGACTTTTGAAAAGAAAAAAGCCAAAAAAGAAGACCTTGTAGAAGTCGAATTAGTGAATTAGTTTTTTTATTTGGAGCTATTTCCCGCTTTACACTCTATCTTTTCTTGTCTCAAAAAAGAGACAAGAAAAGGATGCCGTTTCAATCAGGGCTAGGGAATTGTGGTAACTTATAATCGATTTAGTCAATTCGCACTTTTATCCTGCAAGGTTTTTTTTAACCTTGTAGGTATTCAAATTCATTATTATAACACCTACAAGGTTAAAAAAAACGGTGCAGGATATCCCTCAAAAACATTTCTTGAAACTCCAAATCCCTCCCTTCGTTTAGCCCCGATAGTAGCGGCATCCTTTGTGTTTTTTCTTTAAAAACACAAAGATATAGCGGATAGCGGGAGATTGCTTCAGAAATTCGCAATGACAGCCAGATTACCCTATTTCTCGCAATGACTTTTAAAACAAATCCTTTATATTTGCACTTCGGTTACAAGACAATTTTCAATATCAATTATATACTTAAAATGAGACACACAAAAGTTAAAGACTTACTAAACAGTACCACGACGCTTCATGAAGTTAATGCAAAAGGATGGGTGAGAACTTTTAGAAACAATCAATTTATCGCGTTGAACGATGGTTCAACTATCAATAATATACAATGTGTTGTCGATTTTGAGAATACTCCGGATGAGACTTTAAAGAGAATTACTACTGGTGCAGCAATATCTGTAACAGGAACTTTGGTAGAAAGTAAAGGCGCGGGACAACAATTTGAAATTCAGGTAGCCAAACTGGAAATCCTTGGAGATTCGGATGCGGAGAAGTTCCCTATACAACCAAAAAACAAACCGAGCTTGGATTTCTTGCGTGAAAATGCGCATTTAAGAGTGCGTACCAATATGTTTGGTGCGATTATGAGAGTACGTTCCGTATTGTCGTTTGCCGTTCACAGTTATTTTCAGGAGAAAGGTTTTGTGTATGTGAATACGCCTATCATCACGGGATCGGATGCGGAAGGTGCCGGTGAAATGTTCAAAGTTACCGCTTTACCATTTGACGGAACACCAAGAACCGAAGACGGGAAAGTGAATTACAAGGAAGATTTCTTCGGGAAAGAAACGAACCTTACGGTTTCGGGACAACTGGAAGGAGAAACTTTTGCCATGGCTTTGGGTCAGATTTATACTTTTGGACCCACATTTAGAGCCGAAAACTCGAATACTTCGCGTCACCTTGCGGAATTTTGGATGATTGAGCCGGAAGTGGCTTTCAATGATTTGAACGACAACATGGATCTAGCCGAAGATTTTATTCAGTATGTAATCAAATACACGATGGACAAATGTCCGGAAGATTTGAAATTCCTTGAAGGACGTTTATTGGACGAAGAGAAATCGAAACCAGTTGCGGAGAGAAGCGAAATGGCTTTACTTGACAAATTAAACTTTGTTTTGGAAAACAATTTCAAACGTGTTTCGTACACGGAAGCAATTGATATTTTAAGAGATTGTACGCCAAATAAAAAGAAAAAATTCAACTATATCATTAACGAATGGGGTGCCGATTTACAAAGTGAACACGAGCGTTATTTGGTGGAAAAACACTTTAAATGTCCGGTAATCTTGTTTGACTATCCAGCAAATATCAAAGCCTTTTACATGCGTTTGAATGAAGACGGAAAAACAGTTCGCGCGATGGATATCCTTTTCCCGGGAATTGGAGAAATCGTGGGCGGTTCACAAAGAGAAGAGCGTTTTGATGTTTTGGTTGAAAAAATGAAAGCCTTGGGAATTGACGAAGAAGAATTATGGTGGTATTTAGACACTAGAAGATTCGGTTCAGCGGTCCACTCCGGTTTTGGCCTTGGATTTGAAAGATTGGTATTGTTTGTAACGGGAATGACCAACATTCGTGATGTGATCCCTTTTCCTAGAACGCCAATGAATGCGGAATTCTAAAAATTTGTTTCAGGTTTAAAGTTTAAAGTTGTCGAAATTTCTGTAACCTTAAACCTTAAACCTTAAACTTTTAAACAATAAAAATGCTAAAGCAATTCTTAAATTTAAAATTATCCCAGAAATTATCTCCTCAACAAATCCAGTTGATGAAATTAATTCAATTGCCTACGCAAGCTTTCGAACAACGTTTATTGGAAGAAATGAACGAAAATCCAGCCTTGGAAACTGGAAAAGAGGAAGAGGATTACGAGAAAGATGAGTTCGACAACGAAGATTATGATGATTATGATGATGCCGAATCGGAGCGAATTGATGCCGAAGACATTAACATCGACGAATATTTAAGCAACGACGAAACACCCGATTATAAAACACAGGCCAACAATTACAGTGACGATGACGATGATCGCGAAACGCCTTTTGCGGCTCCTGTAAGTTTTCACCAAGATTTAATCAATCAGTTGAATACGTTCATCCTGAATGATGAAGAGCGTGAAATTGCCGAATTTCTGGTAGGAAGCATCGATGACATGGGTTATATCCGTCGCAGTGTTCCTGATATGGTGGACGATATGGCATTTACCCAAGGGATTTACACCGATGAGAAAATGGTGGAAAAAATGATGCAGGTCATCCATGAACTGGAACCTTCGGGCGTGGGAGCACGTGATTTGCAGGAATGTTTGTTGTTGCAATTAAAACACAAAACCCCAACGGAATACATTGCCTTAGCAACCGATATTATCGAAAATCAGTTTGATGCGTTTACCAAAAAGCATTACGATAAATTAATTCAAAAATACAATGTTTCGAATGAGCAGCTTAAAAAAGCCATTCACGAAATAGAGAAACTGAATCCAAAACCAGGTGGTTCCTTTACCGGAAACAATAAAGTTACTGAAAATGTAGTTCCTGATTTTGCCATCCGAATTGTGGATGGTGAACTGGAATTGACCTTAAACGGACGAAATGCCCCTTCCCTTCACGTTTCCAAAGATTATCAGGAAATGATGCAAACCTATAAGGATTCACGTGATAAATCAGCGCAGCAAAAAGATGCGGTACAATTTATCAAACAAAAACTGGATTCGGCTAAATGGTTTATTGATGCGATACGCCAACGCCAAGAAACGCTTTTTGTAACCATGAATGCCATTATGCATTATCAGGAAGAATATTTCCTCGACGGCGATGAAACCAAGTTGAAACCGATGATTCTAAAAGACATTGCCGATATGGTAGGTCTTGATATCTCGACTGTTTCGCGTGTGGCCAACAGCAAATACGTGGAAACGCCTTATGGTACCAAGCTGATAAAAGAATTCTTTTCGGAATCGATGAAAAATGATCAAGGGGAAGATGTTTCTACGCTGGAAATCAAGAAAATTCTTCAGAATACTATTGAGGAAGAAGACAAGAAGAAACCACTTCCAGACGATCAACTAGCCGAAATTCTTAAAGAAAAAGGCTATCCAATTGCAAGAAGGACGATTGCAAAATACAGAGAACAACTCGATATTCCGGTGGCGAGAATGAGGAAAAAAATGTAAGATTATTGGTTTTAGATTGCTGATTAACGATTTGAGATTTAGTACTGATAAATAAACATTATGGATTATCTGTTTTTATTGCGCAGTTTTTCTTTAAAGCAATCCAAAAAAACAATGTTTCTACAAAATGAAAAACCCTTTCAGAGTTTTAAACTCTAAAAGGGTTTTTTAAATTTTCATACTTTTATATTTCAATCCAGTTCTGGCTCCCTCTCCTTTGGAGAGTCCCGAAGCTTCGGGAGGGGAGAGGATTTACTTCTCCTGATCTTTCCGCATCGCATGATAATAAGCGGCACGGCTCAACGGTTCGTATTCTTCGGTTTCCCCTAACATGACGAGTTTGTCATTATCGGTTTTACGAAAACTGTAATTCGCCAGATTTCCGGTGCGGGTGCATACGGCGTGCACTTTGGTCACATATTCGGCAGTGGCCATTAATGCGGGCATCGGACCAAAAGGATTTCCTTTGAAATCCATATCCAATCCGGCAACAATGACACGGATTCCTTGGTTCGCCAAATCGTTACAAATTTTAACGATTTCGTCATCAAAAAACTGCGCTTCGTCAATGCCCACCACATCACAACCTTGCGCCAAAATAGCAATATTTGCAGCAGCTGGAACGGGCGTGGAACGGATTTCGTTAGCGTCATGCGAAACTACCCTATCGTCATGATAGCGTGTATCAATTTCTGGTTTGAAAATTTCAACCTTTTGTTTCGCAAATTGCGCTCTTTTCAAGCGGCGGATGAGTTCCTCGGTTTTACCCGAAAACATGGAGCCACAAATGACTTCAATCCAACCAAATTGTTCTTTATGATTTACTGTATTTTCGAGAAACATTTTGTATTTTTCTGACTTAAAGAATGAATAGTTTTTATTACTTTGTAACGGATAAAACCGACTTGAAAATTTTATACTTTTACGTCGTTTCAAAAGTATGACATTTTTATTAAAGGTTACTTCTTCCTTATGCTAAATAAAACTCAGGAAGAAATTTATTGAAAAAGACCCGCCTAACACACTATAATTTCAAAGTTATGAAAAAAAAATTGGAAGCCGATTTAATCAGCATTGCACACAGAATATTACAACTAAAAAATAAATCTGATATCAATCAATTATATCTGGAAACGCAGAAACTGTATGAAAAACTTTCTGTCTTGCGATTTGTAGACGAGCATTTTAGTGACGTAAAACCAACTATTGGAATTACTGAAATAGAAAAAAAAATTGAAGAAGTTTTTGACCAAAAAGAAACTGTGCAACCTGAAAACAAAACCGTTGTTGAAGAAATCATAGTAGAAAAAACTGGGCTATTTCAACCAGCTGCAACTATTGTTGCCGAAAAAATAATTTCTGAGGAAACTACCGAAACGCCTTTAGAGAAAAAAGAAGAAATCGTTGCTGTGGAAGAACCTGCAATTGAAGAAGAAATAGTAACGGAAGAGGAAACCGCAATTGAAGAAGAAATAACCGCGCCGGAAACTCCTCCATTCCTTCCTGCTTTCGAATTATCAGAAGAAGAGGAAGAAGTTGAAGAAGAAAAAGTAGCTGAAATTGAAACGCCAAAGAAGCCGGAAGCAGTACAGATTTCTTTCGAAGATTTATTAGGGGGAAATTATAGTGATGCCCAGTTTGTAAAAGTACATCCGCTAGAAAACATTCCTACCGCCATTGCCATTGATTTCGAAGAAAAACAATTGGACACCTTTGAAGAAGTGAAACCGGAACCGGTGGAACCAAAAACACCTTCCTTAAACGAAAAATTAGCAAAAAACATCACTATCGATTTGAATGATCGCATTGCATTTACAAAACACCTTTTTGGCAACAGCAGCGAGGATTACAACCGTGTTTTAAATCAATTAATCACGTTTGATACGTTCTACGAAACCAGAGATTTTATTCAGGAAATGGTAAAACCAGATTATAATAACTGGGAAGGAAAACAAGATTACGAGGAACGTTTTATGGACATTATCGAGAAAAAATTCTTGTAATTCTGTTTGAATTGCTCTGAGTGTTCCTTTGAACAAAAACAAAATAATAAAAAACGGAATGGATTTTAAGTTTTAAAATTCATTCCGTTTTACTTCTTATCTCGAAAATTCGGGATGCGTTTAATTTTTTAATTTATGTCAAAATTATATATCGTTCCCACGCCTATCGGCAATCTCGAAGACATGACTTTTCGAGCGATTCGGATTCTTAAAGAAGTCGATTTGATTCTCGCCGAAGACACGCGAACCAGTGGAAAATTGTTGAAGCATTTCGAAATTGGCACACATATGTATAGCCATCACATGCACAACGAACACAAAACCATCGAAAATTTAATTTCCAGATTGAAAGCAGGAGAAAATATCGCCTTGATTTCGGATGCGGGAACGCCTGCCATTTCTGATCCCGGTTTTTTATTGACCCGCGCTTGTGTAGAAAATGGAATTGATGTGGAATGTTTACCCGGCGCAACGGCTTTCGTTCCTGCATTAGTCAATAGCGGTTTACCCAATGACAAGTTTGTTTTTGAAGGATTTTTGCCTGACAAAAAAGGACGTCAAACTCGCTATTTAGCTTTAGCAGAAGAAACCAGAACCATGATTTTGTATGTTTCCCCGCATAAATTAGTAAAGACTTTAGCGGAGTTCATCACCTATTTTGGCGAAGACCGCCAAATATCAGTTTCACGGGAATTATCAAAAATGCACGAAGAAAACATTCGTGGAACGGTTAAAGAAGTCGTAGCCCATTTTGAAAAAACAGCGCCAAGAGGAGAAATCGTCGTGGTGGTAAGTGGAAAAATAATTACTAAAGACCCTAAAAAATCAAAATTTTCATCAGAAGAATAATATAAATATGAATACAACATCTTTCTTAGAGAAACTAAGACAAACTCCAGAAGCAATCGCATTTACTGATACCATTGCCACCATTGAAGAAAACTATACTTTTACTCCAACTACATTTCACAACGGTTCTCAAATCAATACCGCAGGAGAAAATTCCGGTTCTTGCAAAATATTTGCTTTCGCCCAATTACAAAATTTAACAGAAGCAGAAACATTGGCCTGTTTTGGAGCCTATTATTTTGACGACGTTTTGAAAAACCCAGAAGGAACGGATCATCAAAACATTCGTAATTTCATGAAAACAGGATGGAACGGAATTCGATTTGATAGAATAGCTTTGATCTCAAAATAGCATTGCTAAAATTGTAAAACTCTTTCCTAACTATAAAAACCAAACTATATGCGTTGGACCATTAAATCAAAACCTTCCGAAGAAACCGTGAAACATCTCGCTCAAGCTTTGAATGTGGAAGATTTTGTGGCCACCTTATTAGTGCAACGTGGCATTGAAACTTTTGAAGATGCCAAACGATTTTTTCGTCCCAGTTTAGATGATTTACACGATCCGTACTTGATGAAAGATATGGAAAAGGCAGTGAAACGAATTGAAAACGCAATTGAAAATCAGGAAAATATTCTCGTTTTCGGCGATTATGATGTTGATGGGACAACAGCTGTTTCGCTCGTTTCTTCGTATTTAAGAACCTATTATCCTAACGTTACCACTTATATTCCGGATCGTTATGATGAAGGGTACGGAATTTCTTTTAAAGGTATTGACTTTGCCGATGATAATGGATTTTCGCTTATTATTGCTCTGGATTGCGGTATAAAATCCATTGATCATGTGGTTTACGCCAAAGAGCGAAACATTGATTTTATCATTTGTGATCACCACAGACCCGGGAAAAATTTACCCGAAGCCGTTGCCGTTCTCGATCCAAAACGGGACGATTGTAACTATCCTTACGATGAATTATGCGGCTGTGGAATTGGTTTCAAATTGATTCAGGCTTTAGGCCAAAACCGTGAGGAAACTATTGAAGACTTGTTCCCTTATTTGGATTTAGTGGCAGCTGCAATTGCGGCTGATATTGTACCGATGACTGGCGAAAACAGGGTTTTGGCATATTTTGGATTACAAGTCATCAACACTCAACCGAGACCCGGAATCAAAGCTTTGATTCACCAAGTAAAAAAACAAACCTTAGATATTACCGATGTCGTTTTTATCATCGCCCCTAGAATAAATGCTGCGGGACGCATCAAACACGGCAATCATGCGGTGGAATTATTAACCGAATTTAATTTTGAGCAGGCGCAACAATTTGCCTCTGAAATCGAAAAATACAATTCGGATCGAAAAGAATTAGACAAACAAATCACCAAAGAAGCACTTTCGCAAATTGAAGACAATCAGGAAAAAGAGCGATTCACTTCCGTAGTTTTTCAAGAAGATTGGCACAAAGGGGTAATTGGAATTGTGGCTTCCCGCTTGATAGAAACCTATTATCGTCCAACCTTAGTTTTTACCAAAAGTGGCGATAAATATGCAGCTTCGGCGCGTTCCGTAAAAGGATTTGATGTTTATAATGCATTGGAAGCTTGTGCCGAACATTTAGAGCAATTTGGCGGTCACATGTATGCAGCCGGAATGACTTTAAAGGAAGAAAATTATCAGCTTTTCAAAGATGCTTTCGAAAAAGAAGTGGAAAAAACCATTCATCCTGATATGCTGACTCCGGAAATCTCGGTTGACGCCGAAATCAATTTTGCCGATATTACGCCAAAACTGACTCGGATTCTAAAACAATTCGAGCCTTTTGGACCCCAAAACATGACACCCGTTTTCCTGACCAAAAATGCAAAAGACACTGGTTACGGAAAACCAATGGGACAAGAAGACGAGCATTTAAAACTGTTTGTAAAACAAAATAATTCCGAAGGCATTGCTGCGATTGGTTTTGGCTTGGGCAATAAATTAGAAACTACTAAAAACGGACAACCTTTTGAAATAGTTTATTCTATTGATGAAAATGAATGGAAAGGAAATGTAAGTTTACAATTAAGATTAAGAGATATTAAACAATTAGGTTCCAAAAATGAAAAAACACGATCCCTACGCAGCCTTGCGTTATAAAGAATTCAACACTTTTTTATTATTACGTTTCGCCATGGTTTTTGCCTGGTCCATGCAGTTTATTGTTATTGAATGGCAAGTATACAGCATCACCAAAGATCCACTTTCACTTGGAATCATTGGATTAATGGAAATAATTCCTGCTATTGCTATGGCCTTATTCGCAGGACACATTGTGGATCAAAAGGAAAAAAAAGGACTTCTTTTCAAGTGTATTTTAGGATTTTCGGCAATCAGTTTTGGGTTGTTCATGTTAACATGGCCGCCCATTGTAAGTGGGTATTCTACAAAAGTAATTTTGTATGGCATTTATTTTTTGGTTTTTCTGGGGGGAATTGTACGCTCTTTCCTCGGCCCAACGATATTTTCGCTTTTATCATTGATTGTTCCGAAAAAAGTGTATCCAAACGCAGCCACATGGAGTAGTACGGTTTGGCAAATAGGCGCTGTTTTAGGACCTGCTGTAGCGGGTTTTTCAATTACTTTGATTGGTGTTCACTGGTCAATGTGTTCCGTTTTTTTATGTTCCGTTTTTTCTTTAATCGTTTTGTCCCAAATAGCAGCCAAGCCTATTTTGAATCCAAAAATTGGGGAACCCATTATGGAAAGTTTGAAAGAGGGCGTGAAATTTGTTTTCAACAACAAAACCATTTTGGGAGCTTTATCGCTGGATATGGCGGCGGTTCTTTTTGGCGGAGCGGTAGCTTTGTTACCTATTTTTGCCCAGGATATTTTAAAAGTCGGACCTGAAGGTTTTGGTGTGTTGCGAGCTGCTCCAGCTGTTGGTTCTTTCTTAACACTGATTATTTCAGCCTATGTGCCAATGAATAAAAACGCGGGAATAAAGCTTTTGTCAGCGATTTTTGCTTTTGGAATCTGTATCATTGTCTTTGGACTTTCCACTATTTTCTGGTTGTCTGTATTGGCATTATTTTTAAGCGGTGCTGTTGATGGAATTTCGGTGGTGATACGTCAAACTATTTTGCAATTGAAAACTCCGGATCACATGCGGGGCCGAGTTTCGGCAGTGAATTCAATCTTTGTGGGCTCTTCCAATGAATTGGGTGCTTTTGAAAGTGGATTAACAGCAAAATTAATGGGAACGGTAACTGCAGTTGTTTTTGGCGGAAGCATGACACTTTTGATAGTGCTTGGAACGGGAATATTCTCGCCAGCCTTTAGAAAACTGGATTTACAAAAGGACATTGACGAACATGAAAAAGGCGATTAACAAACAGAGCTTTTTTCTCAAAACACTTTATATAGCTAGTCGGTAAAATAATCTCAGGATTTCTTACCGATTTTTTATTCTTTTTTTATATTTTTTTATTTAGAATAAATCTAAATAATTATTATATTTGTTTCAAACAATTTTCAAATGAAAGAAATAAAACAGATATACTACAATGATTCAGGAACTTCTTTTTACTGGAAAAAAGAAGATGAAGTATTGACAGACAAAATTCAATTGATTTTTAGAGAAACGGGGTTTTATTTTACCAAACACGAACTCCAAATTTTTAAATATTGCATTGAAGAAAGTAGCATACTAAATAAATGTTGTGACGATTGCGAACTTAAAAACAAATGCCACAAATTCTTACTAAAAACACCTTGTTCCCAAATTGATTTGTCCGTTTCCATGGAAGAATTAAATGCCGTAAAAGACTTGGTGGAAGGGACTTTGTTTAAAATGAATCTGGATGATTATTTACATGGTGTAGGGATGAATTAGTTTTCATACTTTTTTGATTTCGAAAGTATCGCCATCAAAAACACCATACGTGAAATACGTTATCCAGTCACCAAGATTAACATATTCGGAATTTTCACCAACCGTTACTTTCATTGGCAAGTGACGGTGTCCAAAAACAAGGTAATTGTAATGTTTGGTTTCTAGTTTTCTTTTGGAATAGAGAATCAACCATTCCTTGTCTTCTCCAAGAAAGGTCACATCTTCATCTCCGGAAATCAATTTATTTTTCACCGAAAGATATTGCGCCAATCCTACTCCAATATCAGGATGAAGCCATCTAAAAAGCCATTTTGAGAATGGATTTGTAAACACTTTTTTCATGCGTTTGTACCCCAAGTCGCCGGGACCTTTCCCATCGCCATGCCCCACTAAAAACGTTTTATCTCCAAAAGTATATTCTTGATTGTCGTGGTACACCGGAATATTCAATTCTTTCTGAAAATAGTCTTCCATCCATAAATCGTGATTTCCCACGAAGAAATATATAGGAATTCCGCCGTCGCGAATTTCGGCAAGTTTGCCCAAAACACGAACAAACCCTTTGGGAACCACTGTTTTGTATTCGAACCAAAAGTCAAATAAATCACCCACTAAAAAAATAGCTTCCGCATCTTTTTTCACTTCATCGAGCCAAGCCACAAATTTTTGTTCTCTTGGAAAACTCAATTCCGGGGTTGGGGCTCCAAAGTGTTGATCGGAGGCGAAATATATTTTTTTGTTATTGGGTAATTTCATGAAGCTACAGTATCGATTTCATATTGTCACTTGCAAACCATTCGGCGAAAGAAGATTCGGTTTCCTGTAATTTTAGGGAGAACAATTTAATTCCTTCCGGTAATCTCCTCATTATTCTTTGAGAAAAATCGACTACCATATTCTCGCTTGTTGGTTGATAATCTACCAAAATAACGTGATGCCCCCGATTCTTCAATTCGTATGCCAATTCAATATGAGGAGTGGTCTCGTTAAAAACCGTTGCATGGTCAAATTGATCTACAATTTCTTCTTTTACAATTTTCTTCAAATCAGAAAAATCGATTACCATTCCAAACTTTACGTCGTTACGGTTTTCGATTGGCTGCCCTATAACGGTTACTGACAATTTATAACTATGCCCATGAACATTTTTACATTTCCCGTCATAACCATACAAAGCATGACCGGTTTCGAAACTAAATTGTTTTGTAATTCTGATATTGCTCATCGAAGTTTAATTTTGAATGCAAATTTAGCAAATTGATATGAGAAATGAGTTGTAAATCTTGGTATTTGGATTCCAATGGTGCCTAGCCCTGATGGAAACGGCATCCTTTTGAGAAGGTGATTTTTCTTCACCTTCTCAAAAGATATAGTGGACAGCAGGAAATAGCTCCTGAAACAAATTCTAAAAAGATTACTTTTTAAATTGAGACAACGCCTTTTTGGTAAAATCAGATAATACTAATCTCCCCGAAATAGCGGCACGTTCCAGCAATAGTGTTTCCCAATCTTGGGTTCCTTCCCACAACACTTTTTTCATTTCGGCTAAGGCCTCTGGATTATAGCTCGATAATTTAGCACTGAAATCAGCTACAGCACTATCAAGTTCTTGGATAGTTTCGAAAGTATTGGCATACAAACCCTTGTCTTTTGCCCAATCGGCGGTTTTCCATTCGTGTGCTGCCAGAGTCATTTCGGCCATGGCCATTTTTCCAATTTTTCTGGAAACTACGGGTTCAATTACAAAGGGTCCAATTCCTATCGCCAACTCTGATAATTTGATCGAAGCATTGCTTGTTGCCAATATATAGTCGCAAGCCGAAGCAATTCCTACGCCACCCCCAACTGCTTTTCCGTGAATGCGCCCAACAATTAGTTTGGAGCAATTTCTCATGGCATTAATCAAATGTGCAAATCCCGAGAAGAATCTGGTTCCTTCTTCTAGACTAGAAACCGCCAAAAGTTCATCAAACGAAGCTCCGGCACAAAAAGCAGCCGTGCCTTCGCTTTTTACAATAATCACCGATACAGCAGCATTCGTACTCAACCTATTGAACTCCTTTGTTAGACGGTCTAACAATTCTCTTGGAAAGGAATTGCTCGCCGGATGACCAAATTCAACTGTTGCGATTTTATTTTCGATTGTTGTGATGAGCGAACCTGTTGGAATTTCTGTTACCATAGCACCTATTTTGATGTAAAGTTAAAAAAAGTAAAGGATGCTTTTGCTTTTTTTTCAAATAGTATGGATTTGTATTTATGAAATTTGCTTTTTGCTTTATTAATATCTTATATTTGCGATCTAGTTTGGGGGATTAGCTCATTTGGCTAGAGTGCTTGCCTGGCAGGCAAGAGGTGACCGGTTCGAATCCGGTATTCTCCACAAAACAAAACCGTAAAATCTTTTAATTAAGAGTTTACGGTTTTTTAGTTTTTGTGCGATTATCTTCTAACCAACAAATCTAATATTCTAGTTTCCCCACATGTCGCATGATACGGACAATTTTAGATTTTCTATTATTGATATAAGACGAAGAACTGGTAGCCGAATATTTTCTTGGATTAGGTAAAATCGCGGCAATTCCTGCGGCTTGTTGTAGTGTCAAACTTGAGACATCTTTTCTATACCAGTGCTGCGCCGCTGCTTCCGCACCATATACACCGTCGCCCATTTCGATACTATTCAAATACACTTCCATGATGCGTTTTTTTCCCCAGATGGTTTCTATCAAAACGGTGAAATAAGCTTCCAATCCTTTTCTTAAATAACTACGCCCTTGCCAAAGAAATACATTCTTGGCAGTTTGTTGTGATATCGTACTTCCGCCTTTTATTCTTCGGCCTCTTTCATTGCTTTTATAGGCTTTTTGCATTGCAGTAAAATCGAAACCATTGTGTTTCAAAAAAGTTCCATCTTCACTGGCAATCACTGCTTTTTGTAAATTAACGGATATATTTTCAAGAGGTTCCCAATCATGGCTGAAATAAACTTCTTTTCCAGCAACTTTATTTTCAATGGCACGAATCACCATCAAAGGAGTAAACGGCACCGGAACAAATTTAAAAAGCACCACAAAAAACAAAGAGAGCCCAATAAACCATAAAAAAACTTTAAATAAAAAACGGGTTAGTTTGTTCATAAATGTTGTTGATTCTTTTTTTGCGGGTTGTTTTGATCTTTTTGGTGTTATTCTCGTTGCCATTATACTAATTCTGCTAATTCTTTTCCTATTAAACTTCCTATGGCCACTCCCATTCCTCCCAATCGGACGCCACAATATACATTATCTGATAGTTGCGAAACGATAGGATTCTTGCTGTTGCCAATGCCCATGATTCCGCTCCAACGGTGTGCAATTTCGAAATCCTGATTCGGCAAAATTACTTCTTTTAATAATTGTTCCAATTTTTTTTGTACAATTTCTGTTTGACCAAATTCGGTTGTTGTTTCCGTCTCAAAATCAAGGTTTCTACCCCCGCCTAACAATATTCTGTCGCCAATATTCCTGAAATAATAATAACCTCTATCGAGATGGAACGTACCTTTTATATCTAAATTTTTAATGGGCTCTGTAATCAAAACTTGTGCCCTGGCCGGTTTTACCGCTCCATTGGTCAGCGCATTTGCAAAACCGTTGGTGGCAAACAATAATTTCTTAGTGACAAAACTAAAATCTCCAAGCGCCACTTCGACACCATTTTCTTTATCTATAAACGATGTTACCGTTTGTTGATTCAGAATCAAAATATTTTCATTACTAGTCTGTTTCAGCAATCCTTGCATCATATTTCCGGCATCAATCTGCGCTTCGAAAGGATTAAAAATCAAATACTCCTGAATGCCGCCAAACCCGAAACGATCCACTTCTTTAGCAAAAACATCCGCTTTAAAAAGTAATCTTAAAATTTCATTGATGAAAGGCAATTTCCCAACGCATTCGTCATAACTATTTTCATCGGTATTCAAAAACAACTCATAACCGCCGTAAGGCTTAAAATCAATCGTGTCGTCACCAAGTCTTTTTCGTAACAATTGCAGGCCTTTCCACCGTTTTTGAACGAGATTGAGTACTTCCTCTTCTGAATGGGATTTTAAATCGTCTATAATTTCCGAAAGGCTTCCAAAACAGGCGAAACCGGCATTTTTTGTACTGGCCCCTTGTGGCAACATCCCTTTTTCCAGTACAAGAATTTTACTGTCAGGAAATCTTTCGCGCAAGCGTAATGCAGCATGCAAGCCCACAATACCGCTTCCTACAATCGTGTAATCTACGTTTGTAAACCAGTTTTTTAATTCCCAATAACTCAAATCCATGTCCAAATATTTTTTATAAAAATAATAATTTTTAGAAGCCAATCCCGCTATCCGTTATAATCTTTTATTTTTTTAAAGAAAAAAAATAAAAGGATTTCCACTATTATCGGGGCTAAAAAGCAATTATCAAAACGACAAACATCAAATTAAATTGGCTATTTTTATAGCTAAGAAGAAAAAAATATTTTAATTCGTTTATATGCTATGGCACAAGATGTAATGACCCCCGAGTTACTTTGGAAATTAGGAAGAATAACTCCTTTAGGTATTTCCAAAGATGAAAAAAGTGTAGTCTATAAAGTTGAAACTCCTTCCGTCACAGAAAATAAATCGGAGACAACATTTTACACCTTATCCACAATTGGTGGAAATCCAACCGAAATAAAAGAGACCGAAGCCGTATTAAAAGACAAGAATATTTCTCCAGACGGGAAATATATTGTTTATAATGAAGAAGTAAAAATCGACAAGGTTCTCGGAAAAGATTTTTATCCGGAACTGGAAAAATCAGAAGTTCAAATCTACAATGGATTGGATTATCGTCATTGGGACACTTGGAACGAAGGCAAATTCAACCATGTTTTTTACAAAGAAAACAAAGAAGGTGCTGCAGGGATTGACATTCTGAAAGGAGAGAATTTTGATAGCCCACAAAAACCTTTTGGCGGTGATGAAGATTATATCTGGTCACCAGATAGCAAAAGCATTTTATATGTTTGCAAGAAAAAAGCGGGAACAGCATACGCTACTTCTACCAATACTAATATTTTCGAGTACAATCTGGAAACTGGAAAAACCATTAACCGAACCGAAGAAAATCTGGGTTACGATACTGCTCCACAATTTTCTCCTACAGGAAATCTGGCTTGGCTACAGATGAAACGTGATGGTTACGAGGCCGATAAAAATGATATAATTGTTAGTTTTGAAGGAATGAACAGGAACCTGACAGCTAATTGGGATGGCACCGTAAATCATTTTATTTGGAGTAATGATGGACAAAAAATCTATTTTATTGCACCAATTGATGGGACAAAACAGTTATTTGAAGTTAATTTTCCCGGACTGACAAATCCCGAAGCTTCGGGAGCAATCAAGGTTAGCCAAATCACTACTGGCGATTTTGACGTCAATGATTTAATTGGTTTTTCAGGCAACGAGATCATCATTACCAGAACCGACATGAATCATGCATCAGAAATTTTTTCTTTTAATTTAAATGAAAACATCTGGAAACAACTATCAAACGTAAATACTGCTGTCTATAATTCCTTGTCGTTAAGCAAAACCGAGAGAAGATACATTACCACCACCGATGGCAAAAAAATGTTGGTTTGGCTAATACTCCCTCCTAATTTTGATGCATCAAAAAAATATCCAACTCTTTTATTTTGTCAAGGAGGACCACAAGCTCCATTGACACAAGGCTATTCCTTCCGTTGGAATTTCCAGTTAATGGCTGCTAACGGTTATATTGTAGTGGCGCCAAACCGTCGTGGAATGCAGGGTCATGGAGTGGAATGGAATGAGCAGATTAGTAAAGACTGGGGAGGACAAGTAATGGACGATTATCTTTCGGCTATTGACGATATAACGAAAGAAGAATATGTTAACGCAGCACGTTTGGGATGCGTGGGTGCCAGTTATGGTGGTTATTCTGTATTTTATTTAGCAGGAATTCACCACAACCGATTTAAAACATTTATTGCTCACGATGGCGTTTTTAATACCCAAAGCATGTTCGGAACTACTGAGGAAGTTTTCTTTTGTAATTGGGACTTTGATGGTCCTTATTGGGAAAAAGAAAATACAATAGCACAAAAAGCCTATACTACATTCAACCCAATAAATAGGGTCGAGAAGTGGAATAAACCTATTTTAATTATTCAAGGTGGTAAAGATTTTCGGGTACCAATTGGTCAAGGACAGGAAGCTTTTCAAGCAGCTCAATTGCAAGGTATAAAAAGTAGATTCTTATATTTTCCGGAAGAAAATCATTGGGTTTTAAAACCGCAGAACGCTCAGGTTTGGCAAGGGGAGTTTTTCAAATGGCTGAAAGAAACTCTTTAATTTGAATTACGTTTATAAAACAAAAACCTCACTTTCGTGAGGTTTTATATTTTGAATTGAATATTCTAAATTATTCTGGATCGTTCATTTTGAAAGTATCCATGAAAGCAGTTGTATAATCTCCTGCAATGTATCTTGGATCATCCATTAATTGTCTGTGAAATGGAATGGTAGTTTTTATACCTTCAATCACAAATTCATCTAATGCTCTTCTCATTTTGCTAATCGCTTCTTCGCGTGACTGTGCAGTTGTAATCAACTTTGCAATCATGGAATCATAATTTGGCGGAATAGTATAACCCGAATAAACATGCGTGTCTAAACGAACACCGTGTCCTCCTGGCATATGAAGTGTTGTGATTTTTCCTGGAGACGGACGGAAATCATTATAAGGATCTTCCGCATTTATTCTACATTCGATGGCATGCAATTGTGGCAAATAGTTTTTTCCTGAAATAGGTATTCCAGCAGCAACCATAATTTGCTCACGGATCAAGTCATAATCAATAACTTGTTCTGTAATAGGATGCTCTACCTGAATACGGGTATTCATTTCCATAAAGTAGAAATTACGGTGTTTGTCAACCAAAAATTCTACTGTACCGGCACCTTCATATTTAATGTATTCTGCTGCTTTTACAGCTGCTTCACCCATTTTAGCACGAAGTTCATCTGTCATAAATGGAGATGGAGTCTCTTCAGTCAATTTTTGATGACGTCTTTGAACGGAACAATCTCTTTCAGAAAGATGACAAGCTTTTCCGTAAGCATCACCTACTACTTGGATCTCAATATGACGAGGTTCTTCGATTAATTTTTCCAGATACATTCCATCATTTCCAAAAGCGGCTGCAGATTCCTGACGGGCACCTTCCCAAGCTTTCAACAATTCCTCTTCTTTCCAAACAGCTCGCATTCCTTTTCCACCGCCACCAGCAGTTGCTTTAAGCATTACTGGATAACCAAAATCTCTCGATAATTGCAAGGCTTGTTCATATGATTCTAAAATTCCTACTGAACCTGGAACACATGGAACACCAGCTTCAATCATAGTTGCTTTTGCAGAAGCTTTGTCACCCATTCTATCAATCATTTCAGGAGATGCTCCGATGAATTTGATACCATGTTCTTGACAAATTTTAGAAAATTTTGAATTTTCAGAAAGGAATCCATAACCTGGATGTATTGCATCTGCGTTCGTAATTTCGGCAGCGGCAATAATATTTGACATTTTCAAATAGGATAAGTTACTTGGAGGTGGCCCTATACAAACCGCTTCGTCAGCAAACTTTACATGCAAACTTTCAGCATCAGCAGTAGAATAAACAGCCACTGTTTTTATACCCATTTCCTTGCATGTTCTAATTACGCGAAGCGCAATTTCTCCCCTATTTGCAATTAGTATTTTTTTAAACATCTTCTTGAAATTTTAAATTATAAATTATAAATTTTAAATTATTTGAATGATCGAAAAACAATTTCTCATTCAAAATTCATCATTCAAAATTTCTTATGATGGATCTACTAAGAATAATGGTTGGTCAAATTCTACTGGAGACATATCGTCAACCAATATTTTTACAATTTTACCAGACACTTCAGATTCAATTTCGTTAAATAATTTCATTGCTTCAATAACACAAAGCACATCTCCTTTAGAAATAGTCTTCCCTACTTCAACAAACATAGGTTTATCCGGCGATGGTTTTCTATAGAAAGTTCCAATAATTGGAGATTTTATAGTGATATAATGAGAATTTTCTACTACTGGAGCTTCAGCAACAGCTACAACGGGAGCGATTTGTTGTGGAGCTACTTGTGGAAGTGCGTTTTGAGCCGGCATTTGTTGAACATATGTGGTCTCCGTTACATTCCCCTCTAAAGTTGTTCTAATGGTGATTTTAACATCATCCATCTCTAATTTAACTTCTGCAACACCTGAATTTGCTACAAACTTGATTAGATTTTGAATTTCTTTTAAATCCATAATTATTTATTTTAGTTTAAATTTATTTTTTATCGTATGCCCATTTTAAGTAAATAGAGCCCCAGGTAAATCCTCCTCCAAAAGCTGCAAAAATAATAGTATCTCCTTTTTTAAATAAAGATTCAAAATCGTAAAGTACTAAAGGCAACGTTGCAGAAGTGGTATTTCCGTATTTTTCTATGTTCATTAAAACTTTTGAATCTTCTAAATTCATTCGGCTCGCTGTAGCGTCAATGATTCTTTTATTTGCTTGATGCGGAACTAACCAATCTACATCGTCATTGGTCAGATTATTTCTTTTCAAAATAAGTTCACTGGCATCAGCCATATTTGTAACTGCATATTTAAAAACAGTTTTACCATCTTGGATGATATTGTGTCTATTGTCTTTTACAGTTTCGAAAGTTGTAGGAACTAAAGAACCTCCAGCGGGAATTTTTAAAAAGTCACGACCTACACCATCACTACGCAAATATTCATCTTGCAATCCCAAACCTTCATAATTAGGTTCGAATAAAACTGCTCCGGCACCATCCCCAAAAATAATACAGGTTGATCTATCCGTATAATCAACGATAGAGGACATTTTATCAGCCCCAATCAAAAGTACTTTTTTATATCTACCCGATTGAATATAAGCTGCAGCTGTTGACATTCCATATAAAAAACTGGAACATGCGGCTTGTAAATCGTAAGAAAAAGCATTTATAGCTCCTATTTCAGTGGCCACATAAACACCTGTTGATGCTACCGGCATGTCCGGGGTAGCGGTTGCCATTATTAATAAATCTATTTCTAAAGGGTCAATGTTTGCTTTAGCCAATAAATCTTTTGCTGCCATAATGGCTAAGTAGGAAGTTCCTTTATCTTCATCTTTAAGGATTCTTCTTTCTTTTATTCCTGTACGGGAGGTAATCCACTCGTCATTTGTGTCAACCATTGTTTCTAGCACTTTGTTTGAAAGCACAAAGTCTGGCACATAGCCTCCAACAGCGGTAATTGCGGCGGTAATTGTATTCATTGTATTCGATTATTTCTTATCAAATGCTACCATTTGAAAAATTCTTAAAAGACTTGAAAATTACAAAAAAAATACCAAAACGTATTGATTTAGAACTTCTTATTTAATGAAAATTATAAACAACAAAAAAACTCTCACGATGTGAGAGTTCGAATATCATTTACAAAAATGTATTAAGCAACAGCTACAGATTTATCTATAACAACTTGCCCTCTGTAATACATTTTCCCTTCATGCCAGTAGGCTCTGTGGTATAAATGTGCTTCCCCTGTGATTGGGCAAGTCGCGATTTGTGCTACAGTAGCTTTGTAATGTGTTCTTCTTTTATCTCTTCTTGTTTTGGAGATTTTTCTCTTAGGATGCGCCATTTTACTATATTATTTATCCGTTAATAGTTGCTTTAATTTGTCCCAACGCGGGTCAATATTTTCTTCTTTTTGTTCTTGTTTATGCTCTTTTTTTTGTTCTTTTATTGTCAGTTCTTTCAGTTTTGTCAAGGCTTCGGTATTTAAACTTCCGTCTTTTATTCCTGGATGAACTCGTCTTAGAGGCACAGACAATACTATCATTTCATAGATATATTGTGCAATATCTACTTCAAACTCTCCGTGTGGTAAAATCAACAATTCTTCATTGTCACTATTATACATTTCTCCAAAACGAACAATCAATTTCATTTTACCTTTAACAGGCAAATCAAAATCTTCACTGGTAAGATCGCAAGGAACATTTACAGTTCCTTTATGCTTTAAACTTAACTCCAGCATTGTACTTTTTTTCTCTAAAACTACATTTACTTTGATGTCTGAATTTTGAAATTCATTATAATCAAAGATTTCAAAGAACGCATTACTTATTTGATATTCAAATTGATGTTTCCCTAGCTTTAATCCTACGAAAGGAATTAAATATTCTTTTGTCTTGCTCATTTCAACAACAATTTACCCTAAACTTCGGGAGTGCAAAGATATAAAATTATTACAAATCTAATAATGTTATTCACCTTTTTTTGTTCACAACTGTTTTTCTTTTGTTTTCAAAGGTTTTTGACTGATTTCCTTGTATTGATTTCTAGAATGAAAGATATCTATCGCAAGATAAATTGCCTCTTTAAAGGAGTTGTAATCCGCTATACCTTTTCCTGCAATATCATAAGCGGTACCATGGTCTGGCGAGGTTCTAATTTTATTTAAACCTGCCGTATAATTCACTCCTTTTCCAAAAGATAATGTTTTGAAAGGGATTAGACCCTGATCGTGGTAAGTTGCAATAACAGCATCATATTTCTCATATTGATTGCTGCCAAAAAACCCATCTGCCGCAAAAGGACCAAAAACTAACGTTCCTTTATCAAATATTTTTTTCAATGCCGGTTTTATTATCAAATCGTCTTCTGTACCTATAACTCCTCCATCACCACAATGTGGATTCAATCCTAAAACAGCAATTTTCGGCTTGTTAATACTAAAATCCTGAATTAACGATTGCTTTACGGTTTCTATTTTTTGCTTAATCAATTCTTCTGTCAAATGTGATGCAACTTCACTCAAAGGAATATGATCTGTCAACAAACCAACCCTTAAATTATCCTGAACCATCAACATTAACGCATTTCCTTCTAACTCTTGATTTAAATAATCAGTATGACCCGGAAATTTAAACGTTTCTGACTGTATGTTGTATTTATTAATTGGCGCTGTTACTAACACATCAATCAATCCCTCTTTCAAAGCTTTGGTTGCGGCAACAAAAGATTTTATAGCATATTCCCCTACCTTCTCATCATTTGTGCCTGGATTTAAATCAATGCCCTCTTTCCAAAGATTCAAAATATTAATCTTACCCAGAACAATTTGATCTAACCTATCAATCCCATGAAGCGTAGAAGCAGATTCGAAACTCTTTTTTACAAATGACATTATTTTAACATTGGCAAAAATAACTGGTGTACAAAGTTCCAACATGCGAGAATCTTCGAATGTTTTCAGTACCACTTCGCTTCCAATACCGTTCAAATCTCCTATAGAAATTCCTACGATTATATTTTCTGCTTTTTTCATCATGACCTCACGTTATTTATTGCTAATTTTGAAGTGCAAATTTAGTAAAATAAAATAAGAAATGTTTACAGGAATCATAGAAACCCTTGGTGTAATCCAAGAAATAAAAAAAGAGAAAGACAACATTCATATCACAATGAATTCATCAATCACCAGCGAATTACAAATAGACCAAAGCGTAGCTCACAATGGAATCTGTTTGACGGTAGTTGCCTTAAATGACACTTCCTATACCGTAACTGCCATTGATGAGACTATAAAAAAAACAAATTTAGGTTCCTGGCAAGAGGGAGACAGGGTAAATCTTGAAAGAGCAATGAAGTTGGGCGACAGACTCGACGGCCATATAGTTCAAGGCCATGTTGACCAAATAGGAACTTGCATCGTAGCCGACGAAACTAATGGAAGTTGGCTTTATACTTTCGAATATGACGAAACACTAAACAACATTACCATTGAAAAAGGTTCAATTACGGTAAACGGAGTAAGTTTGACTGTAGTAAACTCAAATAAAAATCAGTTTAGCGTAGCAATTATCCCATATACGCATGAACATACCAATTTTAATTCCTTTAAAGTAGGCACAAAAATTAATCTTGAGTTTGACGTAATAGGCAAATACGTCGCAAGACTATACGCCAACAAATAGAAAACCACAAAAACCCTATAAAAACAAAAACTCCAATTTAAATTGGAGTTTTTGTTTTTAATTTAAAGCTACAAATGATATAAATACCAAATAGAACTGCAATTATCATTAAAATAAAAATATTTTCATCAATAGGCAAACCTGGAGGCGGAGGCGGAGGCGCTGGCGCAGGAGGACCTGCAGCCAAAACATTAAAAATGCCAAGCGTAAATAAGATTATAGTGAAAAATTTTTTTTTAATAACTTTCATAAATCAGAAAAATAAGAGATAATTATCTAACACGAATATTTTTCCATCATATTTATTCTTTTGCAAAAAAAACATATCGTTTTAACAAAAACAAGAGTATTCGTGACAAAAGTATGATTTTTTTACATGAAATTTGCTTTTTATATTGTTATAAAAAAAGCCTTTCAAGAATTTTGAAAGGCTTTTTATGTGGTCCCACCTGGGCTCGAACCAGGGACCACCTGATTATGAGTCAGGTGCTCTAACCAACTGAGCTATAGGACCGGTTAAGAGTTTGCAATATTACTACTATTTTTCATTTGCTCCAAATATTTTTGACTTAGATTTTCAGATAGTTTCATTATTAAGAATTTACTAATCGAAACCAACTGAAGATTAGAATCCTACCTTTTTATCTAAAAAAAATTATCGTATTTCCTGACATAGCTCAATCAAAACACCATTCGTGCTTTTTGGATGTAAAAAAGCGACTAGTTTGTTATCGGCCCCTTTCTTTGGGATTTCATTCAAAACAACAAAGCCTTCTTTTTTTAAACGCGCTATTTCCAGTACGATATCCGCTACATCAAAAGCGACATGATGTATTCCTTCTCCTTTCTTGGCAATAAATTTCGCAATAGGACTATCGGGATTAGTGGCTGCTAAAAGCTCAATTTTATTAGGACCAATATTAAAGAAAGAAGTCGCAACCCCTTCACTTTCCACTTCTTCGAACTTATAAGCCGGAACACCAAATAGCTTTTCGAAAATTAAATTTGACGTTTCTAAATCGTTAACTGCAATTCCAATATGTTCTATTTTTCTCATTATTTAAATATTCAACTAAGATTAATTTATAAAATTTAAAGGCAGAAAAATTGTATTATTTAAAATTTACCAACATTAAACCCATGTAAATTTAAACATTAAAAATCATAAAAAACAAGAGGAATTATAAAAGTAAGCCTAGTTAAATCCCTCATAATAATTCGATAAAAAGTTTCGATTACATTAATTATAATTGTTATTTTGTAGATTCTAATTTTGATTTGATATGTTGAAAAACAATTTAAAATATATTTCCATATTTCTGCTTTTACTTATAATTGGCTGTGCAAAAAGAGGAAGCATTACCGGAGGCTTAAAAGACACTATTGCTCCCGTTTTAAAAACAAGTTTCCCAAAGAATTTCAATACCAATTTCAAAGGAAATGAAATTAAATTGGTCTTTGACGAAAATATAAAATTAAAGAATCTAAACAAACAGCTGGTTATTTCACCACCAATGAAAAACGAACCTTTGATTCTTCCTACAACCGTAAGTAAATTTATTACAATCAAAATAAAGGACACGCTGCAACCTAATACGACTTATAGTTTCAACTTTGGCCAGAGTATTGCAGATAATAATGAAGAAAATCCATTAAACCAGTTCAAATATGTGTTTTCAACGGGAGACTATATCGATTCTTTATCCCTTAGCGGAACTGTAAAAGATGCCTATGAAAAAGAAGTGGAATCATTCGTTTCAGTCATGCTGTATGAAGTAAATGACACCTTTAAGGATTCAATCGTGTATACTAAAAACCCGAGATACATAACGAGCACATTGGATAGTCTAAAAACATTTCGTCTTGAGAATCTTAAAGCAGGAAAATACCTTCTTGTAGCAATGAAAGACTACAATAACAATAATAAATTCAATCCAAAAAAAGATAAAATTGGATTTAGCAAGCAATTCATTACCGTTCCAAACGACACAATTTACGAATTAGCATTATTCAGACAAGTTTCCTCATTCAAGGCTTACAAACCAAGCCAGGTGTCTGGAAATCGATTAGTGATGGGATACGAAGGAAAGATAAATAAAACCAATTCAAGACCTAAAATAATCTTGAAAAATCACAATGAAATCATTCCCTCCATTGTTACGCAATTACCTAAAAAAGATTCGTTACAAATATGGTACAAACCCATAAAAACCGACTCATTAGCCTTGGCTGTAGCCCAAGACAAATACAACGCAAACTTCTCCTTTAAAATTAAAGACCAGAAAAAAGACAGTCTAAATATTGCTCGTGTACAAAATAGCGGGTCAAATTTTAAAGAACGATTTACTTTAGAATCTGCTACACCATTGGTAACTTTTGACAATTCAAAAATAAAATTAGTTAACAAAGGAGCTATTCCTGTTCCTTTTACAACTGAATATGACGAATTTAATCAGAAATTGTATTTCGATTTTAAGAAAGAACCCGCAGAAGACTATAGCATTTCCATTCTTCCTGGTGCATTAATTGATTTTTTTGAAAAATCTAATGATACACTATCTTATAAAATAACCACCAAAAGTACTGATGAATACGGAAATCTTAGTGTGTCTTTACAAAATGTGAAACAATTTCCTGTGATTGTAGAATTGACCGATACAAAAGGAGAAATTTTAGGTACTGAATACACTGAAAAGAACACAACAGTTGACTTTAATTTAATTGAACCCGGGCTTTATACACTCAGAGCTATTTATGATGAAAACAAAAACAAAGAATGGGATTCGGGCAATTATTTAGAAAAAAGACAAGCAGAAGAAGTGATCTATTTTTCTAAAGAAATAGATGTTCGCCCTAATTGGGATGTAAACCAAATTTTTGATCTGAGTATTCCTTACATTCCTGAACCTAAAAAGAAAACAGATAAAAAAGAATAAATAAAATTATCCTTTTTTTATTTCAAAAACATCTCTATCATTCAAAAAACCTAACTTTTGTCTGGTTTGTAGTATCTTTTCCTTACTTAATTCAGCGTAGAAAATACTTTCAGATTCTACCGGTTCGACACTATAATTTCCAAGAAAATCTACCACTTGTGAATGTCCGCTATATTCATAGCCATTGTTATCTTCTCCTATTCTATTAACCCCAATCACATAACACATATTTTCTATGGCACGGGCTTTAAGCAATGCATCCCAAGCATTTATCCTTATTTTGGGCCAACTTGCTACATAAATTAACAAATCATAATCCTCAGAATTCCTGGAAAATACCGGAAATCTCAAATCATAACATACTTGCAGGCAAATTTTCCAATCTAAATAATCCACAATAATTTTTTGGGTTCCGCTCGTGTACACTTTGTCTTCGCCGGCAAGAGTAAATAAGTGTTTCTTATCATAGAATTGTATTTCTCCTGATGGAAAAACGAATACTATCCTGTTGTAAAAATTATTGTTTTCTTCTATAACTAAACTCCCCGTAATAGCCGTGTTTTGGGCTTTTGCCAATACTTTAAGCCACGTTACGGTTTCACCTTGCATCGTCTCCGCCACATTTCCTGGACTCATCGTAAAGCCGGATGTAAACATTTCAGGAAGTACAATCAAATCAACATTCTCATCAATTGCTTTGATTTTTTCTTCGAAATAGTTTCGATTGGCTTTTGGGTTTTCCCAATATAAAGAGGATTGTATAAGTGCCGTTTTCATTTGAAATCATTTTTATAAAGATAAAAAAAAACGCATTCAACTTTACATTGAATGCGTTTTATAAATTTCAGTTTATCGGTTTTATCCTTTCAAACTTGCAGACATATATTCTCTGTTCATACGAGCGATGTTTTCAAGAGAAATTCCTTTTGGACACTCTACTTCGCAAGCTCCAGTATTAGTACAGTTACCAAAACCTTCAGCATCCATCTGGCTAACCATATTTAAAACTCTATCAGTAGCTTCAATTCTTCCTTGCGGCAATAAAGCATATTGAGATACTTTTGCAGCAACAAATAACATAGCCGATGAGTTTTTACAACTCGCAACACAAGCTCCACAACCAATACAAGCAGCTGCATCAAAAGCATCATCCGCATCTTTCTTGTTTATTGGAATAGTATTGGCATCAATTGTATTTCCAGAGGTATTTACTGAAATAAATCCTCCAGCATGTTGAATTCTGTCAAAAGAACTTCTGTCAACAACTAAATCTTTAATTACAGGAAATGCTTTTGCTCTAAATGGCTCAATAAAAATGGTATCACCATCCTTGAACATTCTCATGTGCAATTGACACGTTGTAACACCTCTGTCCGGTCCGTGTGCTTCACCATTGATATACAAAGAACACATTCCGCAAATTCCTTCGCGACAATCATGATCAAAAGCTACTGGCTCATCCCCTTTCATGATTAATTCATCATTCAAAATGTCAAGCATTTCAAGAAATGACATATCCGGTTCAATATGATCAATAGGATATTCGACTATTTTTCCTTCTGCAGCGGCATTTTTTTGACGCCATATTTTTAATGTAAGTTTCATATTTTTAGTTTGAAAGTCATAAAGCCGAAAGTCGAAAGTCGATTGACACGGAGCCATTTGACTTTAAGACGTTAGACATTAGACTATTATTTATAACTTCTTTGAACTAATTTCACGTTATCAAATACCAACGGCTCTTTGTGTAAAACAGCTTCACTTGGTTTTCCTGTGTATTCCCAAGCAGCTACGTAAGCGAAGTTCTCATCATCACGTTGTGCTTCCCCTTCTTCTGTTTGGTATTCTTCACGGAAATGTCCTCCACAAGATTCATTACGATGTAAAGCATCTTTAGCGAATAATTCTCCCAATTCAAGGAAATCAGCAACACGAGTCGCTTTTTCCAATTCTTGATTCAATCCATTAGCATCACCAGGAACTTTTACTTCTTTGTAAAACTCTTCACGTAAAGCAGCAATTTCTACAATCGCTTCGTTTAATCCTTTTGCGTTACGAGCCATACCAACTTTGTCCCACATAATCTTTCCTAATTTCTTATGGAAATAGTCAACAGAATGCGTTCCTTTATTGTTGATGAATTTTTCGATTTGATCTTTTACTGCTTTCTCAGCAGCTACGAACTCAGGTAAATCGGTAGAAATAGTTCCCATTTTAATATCTGGAGCTAAATAATCTCCAATAGTATATGGCAATACGAAATATCCGTCAGCTAAACCTTGCATCAAAGCCGAAGCTCCTAAACGGTTGGCTCCGTGATCAGAAAAATTCGATTCTCCAATAGAGAAACAACCTGGAATTGTAGTTTGCAAGTTATAATCAACCCAAGTACCACCCATTGTATAATGTACCGCAGGGTAAATCATCATTGGAGAAGTATAAGGATCTTCATCTACAATTTTATAATACATTTGGAACAAGTTCCCATATTTACTTTTTACAAGTTCAGTACCTAATTTAGTCACTAACTTAGTATCCTTAGTGTCCAATCCTTTTACATACGCTTGCTCATTTCCGTAACGTTGAATCGCTGCGGCAAAATCCAAATAAACTGCTTCACCTGTTTTGTTTACTCCAAAACCGGCATCACATCTTTCTTTGGCAGCACGTGAAGCTACATCACGAGGCACTAAGTTACCAAAAGCAGGATACCTTCTTTCTAAGAAATAATCTCTTTCACCTTCTGATAAATCGGTTGCTTTTTTCTTTCCTTCACGAATCGCTTGCGCATCTTCTAATTTTGCAGGAACCCAAATACGACCATCATTACGCAATGACTCTGACATTAATGTCAATTTCGATTGGTGATCTCCAGAAACTGGAATACAAGTTGGGTGAATTTGTGTGTAACAAGGATTTGCGAAGAAAGCTCCTTTTTTGTGGATTTTCCAAGCTGCAGTAGCATTAGATCCCATTGCGTTGGTTGACAAGAAGAAAACGTTTCCGTATCCTCCAGAAGCAATAACAACAGCATGCGCAGAGTGTCTTTCTATTTCACCGGTAACTAAGTTACGAGCGATAATTCCTCTTGCTTTTCCGTTTACTACTACTAAATCCAACATTTCGTGACGGTTGTACATTTTTACTTTACCACGACCAATTTGACGGTTCATTGCTGAGTAAGCACCCAAAAGCAATTGTTGACCTGTTTGCCCTTGTGCATAAAAAGTACGAGAAACCAAAGTTCCTCCAAAAGAACGGTTATCTAATAATCCGCCATATTCACGAGCCAATGGAACACCTTGTGCCACACATTGGTCAATAATATTAGACGAAACTTCAGCTAAACGGTGTACGTTAGCCTCACGAGCACGATAATCTCCCCCTTTTACAGTATCGTAAAACAATCTGTGAACAGAGTCACCATCTCCTTTATAATTTTTTGCAGCGTTTATTCCCCCTTGTGCAGCAATGGAGTGCGCACGACGTGGCGAATCTTGAAAGCAAAAAGCTTTTACGTTATATCCTAATTCTGCCAATGTTGCAGCAGCAGAACCTCCAGCTAAACCTGTACCAACTATAATTATATCTAAATTACGTTTGTTAGCAGGATTTACTAAATTAATATGATCTTTATAATTTGTCCATTTGTCCGAAATTGGACCACTAGGAATTTTTGAATCTAATGCCATTATAATTGAATATTAATGATTGAAATGATGAAAAAGTGCAATGAAAATAAATCCGGCAGGAACTACATAAGCAAATCCTAATCCGAAATTTTTCAATCCTTTAGAATATTTATTATTAAATCCTACAGATTGAAAAGAAGAACTAAATCCGTGTTGTAAGTGTAATGCTAACAATCCAAAAGACAAGCTATATAATACTGTACGAACCGGGCTTTCAAATTTAGCAACTAGTTCATGAAAATACCTTGTTTCATCTAACGGATTACATTCTACATACTTGTACACCATTTCCGGAAACCAGAAATCATAAAAATGCAATCCTAAAAATGCCAAAATTACTGAACCCGAAATAATCATATTTCTTGAAGCCCAAGAAGAATTTGCAGCTCCGTTATTCTTTGCGTAAGCAATTGGCCTCGCACTTCTATTTTTAAAATCCAAAACAAAACCCATAATAAAGTGAAAAACAACCCCTACAATTAATATAGGTTGTATTACGAATTGAACTAATGGATTATTTCCCATAAAATGGGATATTGAATTAAAAGTATCGGCACTAAATACCGATGTCATATTGATAAAAAAATGCTGTGCTAGAAACAACATCAAAAAAAGTCCTGAAAGCGCCATAGCTACTTTTTTTGCTATTGACGATTTCAATAATGCAGATTTTGCCATAAGATTTATATAATTTGTTTTAAAAAATTCTACAAAAATAAAGCAATTAGACAGCAACTACAACCTTTTCGTTGTTATTTATAATGATTTTAAAGTGTTTTACACAAAACACCAAGAAATCCTTAAAAATCAAACAAAATTCAAAAAACAGCAAAATAATCGGTTAAACAAAAAAGAAATAAATCTTAAATAAGACATAATGAAATTTACCAAAAATCAATCCTCAAAGAGGCTAAAATTACCGATTCAATAATTTTTATTATTATTTATTTCTAAATTAATAAAAACACTAAGTACCTTAATTTTATTTCCTAAAATAATTGTACCAAGAGAATGCGTTTCTAACTTTACATGTTAAAAATTGAATAATGAAAACAGGAATTGATTCCATCTCTTTTGATGTTGCTAAAATACATTTACCTATTAAAACTTTGGCGAAGGCCCGAAATATTGAACCAGAAAAATTAGAAAAAGGTTTGGGTTTAATCAAAATGACACTACCTGATTCACATCAAGATACAGTAGTTTTTGCTGCAAACGCTTTGACTAAACTGATCCAAGAAAACAATCTGAATCTAAATGAAATTGCAAGAATATATGTTGGAACCGAAAGCGCTATTGATAGTTCAAAACCAATAAGTTCTTTTTTAATCGCCTTAATGGAGCAAAAATTCGGAGAAAACACTTTATCCGAATGTGATGTAGTTGATTTTACATTTGCTTGTATTGGCGGCGTTGATGCGTTGCAAAACTGTATTGATTTCGTAAAATTAAACCCAGCCAAAAAAGCAATTGTTGTCACTACTGATTTTGCAAAATACGATTTAAATTCAACCGGAGAATACACCCAAGGCGCTGGAGCTTTAGCCATGTTGATCACTTCAAACCCAAGGATTATTGCATTTGACAACAATTGGGCGACAAGTACAAAAGGTGTTTTTGACTTTTTCAAACCCTTCCGAACACTTTCGAAAGAAGAAATTACAGGAAATGCAACCAACGAATCATGGTTTGACAATCTGGAAGCCGAAATAGAAATTCACAAGGACCAACCTGTTTTTGACGGACAATATTCCAACCAATGCTATATGGATCGTACCAGAAACGCCTATTTTTCGTTCAAAAAATTAAAAAACACGAGCGAAACCATCTATAATTCATGGGCAAGCATCATTATGCATTTACCTTATTCGTTCCAAGGGCGTCGCATGTTGTCTGAAATTTATGCTTTGGATGCCGAAAATAAAATCATCTCCGGAGAGGAAGACGCTTCGGAATACCAAAATAAATTGAAGGGAATCAGTAAATCTGAAGAATACCAAAATTTTGTAACTGAAAAATTAATGCCCGCTGAATTAGCTTCTTCATTAATTGGTAATTTATATACCGGTTCCATTTTTATGGGCTTACTTTCTACTTTGGCACATTTTTATGATACGGAGAAAGAAATTTCAAATTCAAAATTTGGCTTTTTAGCGTATGGAAGCGGTTCTAAATCCAAAGTTTTCGAAGGAGAAATTCAGTCCGATTGGAAAACGGCACTAGCTGGTATTAAACTTTTTGAAACCTTAGAACAAAGCTTTGAAATTGATTTTGAAACTTATGAAAAACTCCATAAAAAAGAACAAAAACAAAGCATTCGACTACCAAAAAACGAATGGATTTTAGAAAGAATAGAAAAAGAAATCCCAAATCTAGTAGGAGCTCGCTATTACAAATGGGTTGATTAAATCATTTAAATCCTGTTTTTATATAAACACAAAATGCGATAGACGTCCGTTTATTTTATTTTGTGTTTTTTATTTAAAATTTGACGAATTCATAATAAAAAACGATTTAAACTTAGTATTTTTGAGTAATTAAAAGTTTAAACTGTATTACCATGAAATACCATCAAATTGACCGGGATTTATTTATAAAAAATCGCACCAAATTCATGGCTCAGATGAAGCCAAAAAGCGTTGCTATTTTCAACTCTAATGACATTTATCCAATAAGTGCCGATAGCACCATGCCTTTTGCACAACACCGTGATATTTTTTATTTAAGCGGAGTAGACCAAGAAGAAAGTATTTTATTGCTTTTTCCTGATGCGCCATACGAACATCAAAGAGCGATGGTATTCTTAAAAGAAACTAGCGAACACATTGCAATTTGGGAAGGGGAAAAACTGACCAAAGAACGCGCTTTTGAAGTTTCAGGAATCAAAACCGTGCATTGGCTTCAGGATTTTGAGAAAATTTTATTCGAAATGATGACCCATTCGGATACGATTTACATCAATACCAACGAACATTACCGCGCCACCGTAGAAACCGAAACCCGTGAAGCCCGTTTTGTAAAATGGTGGAAAGAAAAATATCCGGCGCATGCTGTTGCAAAAAGCAACCCGATATTGCAACGCCTTCGTTCTGTAAAAGAAACCGAAGAATTGGATTTAATCCAAAATGCCTGTAACATTACTGAAAAAGGATACCGAAGATTATTATCCTTTGTAAAACCAAATGTAACCGAATACGAAATCGAAGCCGAACTGATTCACGAATTCATTCGCAATCGTTCCAAAGGTTTTGCCTACACGCCAATTATTGCTTCAGGAAACAATGCAAATGTGTTGCATTATATCGAAAACAACCAACAATGCCAAGCAGGCGATTTGATTTTATTGGATGTGGCTGCAGAATATGCCAATTATTCGAGCGACATGACCAGAATGATTCCTGTTTCAGGGAAATTCAACGACAGACAGGCAGCTGTTTACGAAGCCGTTTTACGAGTAAAAAATGAAGCCACCAAAATGCTTACTCCAGGAACACTTTGGAAAGAATATCATGTTGAAGTGGGAAAAATCATGACTTCAGAATTGCTTGGTTTAGGATTGCTCGACAAAGCTGATGTCCAAAACGAAAACCCGGAATGGCCCGCTTACAAAAAATATTTCATGCACGGAACTTCCCATCACATGGGACTGGACACGCACGATTATGGAATCCTGACAGAACCCATGCAAGCCAATATGGTTTTCACCGTCGAACCTGGAATTTACATTCCTGCCGAAGGTTTCGGAATCCGTTTGGAGGATAACGTAATCGTTCAGGAAACGGGCGAACCATTTAATTTGATGCGTAATATTCCCATTGAAATAGACGAAATTGAAACATTGATGAACTGTTAAACTCCTTTCAAATAGATATAATCAGAACGGCTTACAGCAATGTACGCCGTTTTTTATTGGGTGCACTTCAACCAGAAAATCTAGAACCCAACACCATGTATTCCAAAATCCATCTAAAAACTGTAACTTTATAATCCAGTTTCCGACTTATTAAAAAAACTTAAACTACAGAAATCATGCAAGCACACGAAATAGACTACCACATATATGGCGAGGAAATGCAATATGTGGAAATAGAATTAGACCCTCAGGAAATTGTAATTGCCGAAGCGGGAAGTTTTATGATGATGGACAATAATATCCAAATGGAAACCATTTTTGGAGACGGATCCGGACAGGAAAACGGGTTGTTCGGTAAACTTTTAAGCGCCGGAAAAAGAGTCCTGACAGGCGAAAGTCTCTTTATGACTGCGTTCATCAATCAAAACAATACCAAAAGCAAAGTTTCATTCGCATCGCCTTATCCCGGGAAAATTATCCCAATTGACTTGACACAATTTGGCGGAAAATTTATTTGTCAGAAAGATTCTTTTCTCTGCGCTGCCAAAGGCGTTTCTGTGGGAATCGAATTCTCTAAAAAACTTGGTCGTGGACTTTTTGGTGGCGAAGGTTTCATCATGCAAAAAATAGAAGGCGACGGTCTGGCGTTTGTCCATACTGGCGGAACATTGGCTAAAAAAGAATTAGCCGCAGGCGAAATCCTAAAAGTAGACACGGGTTGTATCGTTGGCTTCACCAAAGATGTAGAGTATGATATTGAATTTATTGGCGGGATAAAAAATTCCATTTTTGGCGGCGAAGGTTTGTTTTATGCGACACTTCGCGGTCCGGGAACGGTTTATGTGCAATCCTTACCTTTCAGCCGACTCGCCGACAGAATCATTGCATCTGCGCCAAAAGCTGGCGGAAGCAGTCGTGACGAAGGCAGTTTATTAGGCGGTTTAGGAAGTCTTCTGGATGGCGACAGACGATTTTAGTATATAATTTAAACTTTCAATTTGTCATTTCAACGAAGGAGAAATCGCATCCCTATGCTTTATGTGATTTCTCCTTCGTTGAAATGACAAAATAATAACAGTTTTCGGAGATGAGAGCCGTTTTTTATCTTAAAATATTTTTTTTAAATTTGGGGCAATGGTTGACAAAGATTTTTGTTTACAATTTTTGACCGCATTAAACTCTTTTTATTGAAGTGTCTCGATATATTTTGAATAATTTCAGTGTAATTATCCTTTATTACTTTACCATTTTCATCTTTTATATTATGATAAAATACTTTTATAGAACGACAATTTACATGTTCAAAAACGGTGTTTAACAGAGCCCTGTCAGACAAACCACAGGAATGTCCCATTATCTGCACTTGAAAATTATTACCCTCAATAAAGTCTAAAAGCGTTTTATAATTTGAGTTTTGAAGATATTGAAAAGATTTAAAATACTTTAAATATTCATTATCATCAATGTTTTCTATAAGTTTATAATTATCATCCATCTCGTCTCCAAAACCAAAATTAATTCTATTACCATTGTCATTTAATCTTCCATGAATTTGTAAATTTTTAACTTCTCCAAAATTCCTATCTTCACCATATTCTTTGGTGAAACTTATGTATTTATCAATAGTTTTTGTATAATTAAAATTTAAACAATAAGTAATTATTTCTTTTCTTTTATCAGGACTATATTCTTTATAAAAATCCTTTAATTCATTATAATCTTGACTTGGAAATTCTAAAAAATATTTATCTTCTCCTAAATTAATTCTTAATAAATCAGAAATAGTTGTCACTCTTTCTTCATCTATAATTATTTTATCATTGAGATATTTTTCTAAACTTTTTTTTACTTGATCAAACTCTGTATTAAGTTTTATTATTTTATCTTTTCTTGAAATTTCAAACTCATCTTTATCTACTAATCTATTTTCTGGCTTTAAATTAACAATACCTTTCAATTGTGTATAATATTCATTTTCAATATCAACCCAATTCTGAATCGATTTCTGATTGATTAATCTAAAAAAAATATTTTTATAATTAAGAATATGAGCTCTTGGATATTTTCCAGTTAGAATATTATTACCATATTCCGTGTAAATTTCAGCTTCAGAAAACTTAACTTCTTGATTAAGTGCAATAAATTGTTTTGATATACAATCAATATTTTTGACGTTCTCGAACTCTACCTTAGAGTTACAATCAAATGAAACAAACTCATCATTATGATTTGAATCCTTAATTCCTCTCCAATAATCATCAATAAAATCCCTGTAAGAAGTAGGCAACCCATGCGCCAAATCAAATCCGTTTCCAAGAATAACAAGTCTGTTCATATTACAAATGCTTTTCTCAAATATACTATTTTTAATACAAGCGCTTTCATGAATTACTTCTATGCTTTTATATTTCTTAAATAGTTAAAAAAATAAAATGTTACTTTTGTAGACTAAATTTTCATTTTGAAACAAATTCTATTTAAAAATACCAACATCTCCTATTCCGATACCGGGAAAGGAACCGCTATTGTCTTACTTCATGGTTTCTTGGAGAACAAAGGCATGTGGGATTTTTATATTCCGGAGTTTGCTAAAAAAAACCGCGTCATCACGATTGATTTATTGGGACATGGCGAAACGGAATGTTTGAGTTACGTGCAAACGATGGAGGACAATGCTGATGCCGTTCACGCTGTTTTATCGGAATTTCGCATCCGGAAAGCCATTTTTGTCGGGCATTCTATGGGGGGTTATGTGGCTTTGGCTTTTGCGGAATTGTATCCTGATACTATAAAAGGATTGGTTTTATTAAATTCAACCGCAAGAGCCGATAGTGAGGAACGAAAAATAAATCGGGATCGAGCTATTAAAGCCGTAAAACAATCTTTCATTAATTTTGTTTCACTATCCATTGCTAATTTATTCAGTGAAACCAACAGAGAGCAACTTTCATCAGAAATTGAAAAAGTAAAAAAAGAAGCTTTAAAGACGCCACTTCAAGGAATCGTTGCCTCACTGGAAGGAATGAAAACAAGAAAAGACCGGGAAGTTTTATTGCATCTGACACCCTATCCAAAACTATTAATCCTTGGCGAAAAAGATCCTGTTCTAAATTACGAAGAAACTAAAGAACAAACAGAAAACACCCAAGTTGAACTGGTTACGTTTCCAGACGGACACATGTCCCATATTGAGAATCAGGAAGAATTATTAAAAGTTTTATTAGCTTTTTTTAAAAAGATTTAAATTATTTTCTCTTCAAAAGGAATATTCTCATTTAAAATTTCACTCAACAAGATGACAATCTGTTCCAAATAATTACTCAAAACTTCTTCATTTATAATTGAATTAACCTCTTTGTCTTCTTTAAAATTAAACGGAAGAAAACCTGCTTTCAAATTTTTAAAAGAAATAATTCCCGCTTCAATTGGTTTTCCTTTTGCCTCATTTTCGTACATGAACGCATAAGCCAAAACCTGAATGATTTTATCGCTTTTAATATCTTCGGTTAATCCTTTCCAGGATTTCAGAGTGACGCTTGCTTTTTCTACTTTACCAGTTTTGTAATCGATAATTCTAATGATTCCGTTGCGCTCTTCAATTCGGTCTACATTTCCTTTTATCAATACCGGAAAAGGCAAATTCGGATGATTTAAAGTTCTTCCAAAAGTTTGTTCCAAAGCTAGAATTTTTATCGCATCGCCGTTTTTAATACTTTTTTCTTCTTCCTTCAAAAAATTTGAAACATTTCGTTTGGCTACTTCAAAAGCCAACAAATTTCGCCCTTTTTTGATTTCACCTTCTTTGTAAACCAATTTGAATTGCTTCAAAACCTCAGCGTCTATTTGTTTGAAACAGTTTAAAATATCACTTTCCGAAATAAACTTTCCAATGAACGGTTCGTAAAGCACTTTCAACGTTTCGTGAATAATGGTCCCTAAGGTATTCAAGGCAATATTCTCTTCCACTTCTTCGACTTCGCTGATGCGTAAAATTTTCTGGAAATAAAACTGAATCGGATTTCGAATATAACTCGTCAATGCCGATGGAGAAAACCCTTTTTCTGCAATTTCTTTCAATCGCACCATAACACTTTCCGATTTTGGAATTACCGTCGGTTGATATGCTGTTTCAGGTAAAACAGCATTATAAATTTCATGAGTAAGCGTATGATTGACCTGTTTTTCCACTTCCAATTGCGTGATGAAACGGCTTTTTTCACCCGCATCCAGTCCTTCACTTTCGGTATTATAAAGCAAGTATATGTTTTTGGCCCGTTGTAACAAATGATAGAAATGATACGTGTAAATCGCGTCTTTTTCTTTGAATGTCGGCAATCCCAATTCACGTTTCACATCATACGGAATAAACGAATTTTGTGATTTACCCGCTGGAAATTTCCCTTCATTCATCGAAGTGACAATAACCGTATCAAAATCCAATACACGGCTTTCTAATACACCCATAATCTGTAAACCATTCAAAGGTTCCCCCTCAAAAGAAACTTCAGCCAAATCAATTACTTGCTTGTAAATAGCATAAAGCGTTTCTATTTTATCGATGTGTTCGTGTTTCGAATAGTAATTAATCAATTTATTAATGACTTTGAAAATGGCAAAAACAAATGCCTTCGTAATTTTCTCTTCTTCATTATCATTACTTAAATTATTCTTTATTGTTTGTAATAATTTAGAAATTGTCTCTAATACTGGAACCGATCCATTCTCCCATTTTTGGAATAACAACAGAAACAACTCCGATGGATTTGCATTCAATTCTATCAATTTATGATGGGTAATAAAAGTGTAATTGTTTTGATTAATTATTTTGACTAGCGCATTCGTTTTCGCATAAGGTTCCACCAATGGATGCGTCAAAATATCCAATACATCTTTATAATACAATACGTAACTTTTGGCATTTCTAGACAAAGAATTCGTGTGCATTTTAAACAGTTTCGCAATTAAAATCTGAGCTGGATTGTTTTTACTCGAATAACCCATAGTAATATTCAAAGCACCAACGCTTGACGGCAAAGAATATAAAAGGGGAACCAAAAGATTTTCCTCGCCAAGAACCACAGCTACTTTGTCAAGCTTGCCTTCAGGATTTGCATTGATGACATTTTCAATAATACTTCCAGCAATTTTGGCTTGACCGATTGTTTTTGGTGTTCCAATTACATGAATGTTTTTAGTCTGCGAAAAATCATTCACAATCCATTCAAAAGGATGCGATTTATAATGTTTCCAACTTTCTTTGAAACGCCTTACGAACAATCCTGCATCATGATACGGATCATTTAGGAACGTCTGATCCACATCCCAATATATTTTGGCTAGATCAGAAGCGATAAGATGTTGGATTATTTTTTCTTCGGCCGCGTTTAGTGCATTAAAACCCGCAAACAAGAATTGTTTATTTTGTACAGAATTCGAAAAATGGTTTAGATTGTTTATCGCTTCACGATAAATCAGACCTTGATAACCGATTCCTTTATTCAATAAATGGGTATAAAGGGATTGATAATAATTGGGTAGTAATTTCCAAAAATCGATGTATTTTTCTAATAATACAGTTTTGTTTTCAACTTCAATTCCCCATTTTTTAATGTCTTCGATATCTTTCAGATACGAAAGAATGTGGGAAGGATCTAATAAATAGCGATCAATTTCATTAAAATCCTGTAAAAGTGTTTTCGCCCAATTGGCAAAGAGTTCGAATGATTGTTGGTTTGTTTTTTCTGTAATAGACAAATAAACTTCATAGAATTCGAATAATAGCTCAATAGGATCAATAGTACGAATGCCGGCGATGTCTTGAATAAAATCTTCAATACTAATAATTTCAGGAGAAAGTATATTTGTGCTTACCTGATTCTTCAGCGCTTCAATCAAAAATATTTTAGCACGTTTGTTTGGTAAAACTACAATTGTATTGGAAAGATTATCAGAATAATTTTCAATTAAAACGGCGGCTATTTTATCTAAAAAAGAAGTATTTGTCATTTTATAAAAATAAAAAAAACGCCCCGATAAATCGAGGCGTTTTCCATAAATATTCTAGAAAGAAATTATTCTTTAATCAAAGATATTTCAACTCTTCTGTTCATTGCTTTACCTTTTGCAGTTTTGTTAGTTGCAATTGGTTTAGTTTCACCAAAACCTGTAGATCTAAGTCTATCAGCAGCAATTCCGTTTTCAATTAAATAATTTTTAACTGCAGCAGCTCTGTTTTCAGATAACGTTTGGTTAAGTTCATTACTACCATCACTATCACAATGTCCTTCGATCATGAATCTTGAATAAGGATATTCTTTTAAGATTGAAGTGATTGATTGTAAAACTGTGTAAGTTCCTTTTTGGAAAGTAGCTTTACCAGAATCAAACAAAATTATTTTACCATAGTTATTTAAAGTCTTCATAACTTCTTCTGAAACTTCTGGACAACCTTGATTAGCAACAGTTCCTCTTACGTCTGGACATTTATCATCTTTGTCTAAAACACCATCTCCATCAGTATCTGGCCAAGGACAACCTACGTTTTCTTTAGGACCTGCAACAGTTGGACATTTGTCATCTTTATCAGCTACTCCATCTCCATCAGAATCTGGACAACCTTTTAATGCAGCTAAACCAGCAACATCTGGACAAGCATCATCTTTATCAGCAATTCCATCTCCATCAGTATCAGGACATCCGTTCAATGCAGCTAAACCAGCAACTTCTGGACAAGCATCAGCACTATCTTGAATTCCATCTCCGTCAGTATCGGGACAACCGTTGAATTGTTTTAAACCAGCAACTTCTGGACAAGCATCATCTTTGTCATATATTCCATCACCGTCAGTATCTTTACCTCCAAATTTGAAGATAAGACCTGCACTGTGTTGAAAATGTGATGGAGCGTCAGGAGTTCCCGAAGCATCTTCTCTATCACCAAAAGATTTTTTGTATTTTGTTGCAAGTTCTAATCCAATGTTTTCAGTAAACCATAAAGTAAGACCAGCACCTGGATTAAGAGTTCCATAACTACTTTCACCAAAGAATGTATATCCTCCACCAACAGATAATGACGGATCAATTACTTTAGAGTTGATTAAGTTCATCAAACTGTATTTGATAGTTGCGTCAACACCGTAATACATTAAGTCTCCAGGATTAGAAACTATGTATCCGCGAGAATCATGACCAACAGCAGTCGGATTAAATTTCACATATTTATCAATTTTGTTTACAGAACCAGTAAGTCCAAAAGAGAAATTATCTCCTATGTATCTAGATACACTAATGTATGACACAGAAGGAAGAATGTTCCAGTTGTCTTTAACAGCGAAAGGCTGAGAAAAATGTCGGTCTAACCAATTATGCCCACCACCAGCACTAGTTTTAGTGTCAACGGCATTAACCCCAAAAGAGATTGCCCATGGATTGTTACTGTCTTGTGCGTGAGAGCTTAAACCCATCACCATCATTACGGCAACTAAAAGTTTGTTAAGATGTTTCATACTTAATTTTTTTAATTACAATTTAGTTAATTACAGACAAAAGTAACTCGTAAATTTTTAACTACAAAATGAAATGTTAAAAAAAACCTATAAAAATCGCTAAAAGTGGAAATTATATAACTTCAAATCAAAATTACACAACATTTAACATTCTGCCAACTTCAATAAAAGCACTAATTGCCTTATCTAAATGAGCGGTTGTATGTGCTGCAGACAGCTGCACTCTGATTCTTGCTTTATCCTTAGGGACCACTGGAAAAAAAAAGCCAATAACATAAATTCCTCTTTTTAAAAGCTCATTTGCCATAGTTTGGGACAATTTTGCATCATAAAGCATCACAGGAACGATTGCTGAATCACCATCAATAATATCAAAGCCAGCTTTTTTCATTCCCTCTTTGAAATAATTTGTATTCCATTCTAACTTATCGCGTAACACAGTATCTCTTTCTAATATTTCAAAAACCTTTATAGAAGCTCCAACAATGGCTGGCGCAAGGGAATTAGAAAATAAGTAAGGTCTGGAACGTTGACGCAATATTTCGATAATTTCTTTTTTAGCAGTAGTATACCCACCCATTGCTCCTCCAAGGGCTTTACCTAATGTTCCAGTAATGATATCTACCCTTCCCATTACGCCTTTTGCCTCAAGTGTCCCTTTTCCGGTTGCTCCTATGAATCCGGCAGCATGACATTCATCCACCATTACCATTGCATCATATTTATCTGCTAAATCACAGATTTTATCCAAAGGGGCCACAACTCCGTCCATAGAAAAAACGCCATCAGTAACAATTAATTTGAAACGAGTTCCAGCCTCAGTAGCTTTGATTAATTGTTGCTCCAAATCTTCCATATTGCTATTTTCATAACGATAGCGAGCCGCTTTACACAAACGAACCCCATCTATGATAGAAGCATGATTTAAACTATCTGAAATTATTGCATCATTTTCTCCTAGCAACGGCTCAAAAACACCACCGTTAGCATCAAAAGCGGCGGCATAAAGAATAGTATCTTCTGTCCCATAAAATTCAGAAATCTTTTTTTCCAATATTTTATGGATATCTTGAGTCCCACAAATAAACCGAACTGATGACATTCCGAAACCGTGTGTATCCAAAGCATCTTTAGCAGCCTGAATTACTTCTGGATGCGATGATAATCCAAGATAATTATTAGCACAAAAATTTAAAACTTTCTCACCTGTAGAAATAGTGATTTCTGCTCCTTGCGGAGAAGTGATGATTCTTTCTTTTTTGAAAATTCCGTTATCTTCAATAGTTTGCAATTCTGACTGTAAGTATTCTTTGATTTTTCCGTACATTTTATAAGTTTATTAAAGCCGTTATTTATTCATTTCAATAGTAGCTTACAAATTTACTACATCGATTTCTTTCCCTATGTATACCAATGCCTTTTTAACTACTTTGTATCCCATTTTCTCAATAGCATCCTGATAATTCTCCAATTGCTGTTGGTATTTAACATTATGTGTTCCAGTTTTATAATCCAACAACAATACTTCTTTGTTTTTTGTTAAAACCATTCGGTCCGGTTTTACTGTTTTTCCTTCTTTTTGAATAATAGTTTGTTCATTCAAAATTTCATTTCCTTCGGCAAAATAAGTTGAAAGGTCTAAATGATTGACAATTTCCTGAATCGTTTTATAAACTAATTCTTTTTGATTCAGGGTAATTAATCCATTTTCAATAGATTTTATAACCGCCAAATCAATATCGTTTTTAGTTCTTACAAAAGATAAAATTTCGTGAATAACATTGCCATACTCTATGGCTTCTTGCTGCAGTGTTCCCCACATTAAAGCTTCACGTTGTGCTATTTTTATATTCTTTGGATTAAGAATTTCTGAAACTAAAGGAATTGTTTTTGAAGTATCGACGTGTTGTTTTGCTGAAGATAATTTCGTTGCATTTCCAAATTTATATTCCAATTTATTTTCATCGAATTGGCCTTTGTTACCCAAATAATTAATGAAAAAGCTACACATATTATTTTTTGGAATTTCGCCTTTACTGGATAAATTCATGTTCGAAATCACATACAACTGCTCCTCAGCCCTTGTTAAAGCAACGTATAAAACATTGATATTGTCCAATAATTCTTCCTGCTTTTTTTGATTGTAAACGAATGATGCTTCCTCTCCAAAACCTTCCACCGCACTGCTGTTATCGATTAAAACTTTAGGCAAACCAAAATCCTGTTCCTCAGCATTAAGCCATAATTTATCTTTTGGTTTTCGATTATAATCTTCTTCAGCGAAAGGAAAAATCACAACCGGAAATTCCAATCCTTTCGATTTGTGAATGGTCATAATCCGAACTGCATTAGTCCCTTCCGGAGATGGAATACTAAATTTTTCCGCATTTTTATCCCAGAAATTCAAGAAATCAGAAATTCCTGCCTGGTTGCGAATGTCTCGTTCTAAAACAATGTCCAAGAAATATTGAACATAAGCATTACTAATCTTTGGGTTTAGGAATTTACTTATTATAGTTTCCACCGCTTCGTACAATGATTTTTTTCTAATGTTTTGAAACGAAAGCGAAACATCAAAACTCATCAACCAATTTTCGAAATCAGTTTCCTGAAACAACGCCATTCCTTGAGCAATAAAATCATGAATTGGTAATTTATCCTGACTATTTTGAGCTAAATATTGAAGAAAATTTGCTTTGGATTCCAAATCAGAACTGTTTTTCAAGTATTTTAGTAAATGAATAATCAATCGAACTTCGGTTGCGTTTTGAATCATCAAGGTTTCTGATGACAAAAGCGGAATACCTTGCTCCGTCAAATAATTTGCAATCGCAATTCCCTGACTTCGTTTTCTAGTCAGAATAACAATGTCTTTATATTCAAATCCTTGTTGTAGTACTTTTTGAATCGTATTCAATGTCGCTAAAACATACAATTCTGTTTTATCTAAGGCCTCATCATCTTCTTCCGAAGTTTCTACTTTTGGAATAAAAGAAATATTCACATAACCACCCATTTTATCATTTATCTTTTGGTGGCTGTGATTTTCATATAAATCTTTGTAATCCAAATGTTCGAATTCATTCGATAACAATTTAAAAAAATCATTATTGAATTCGATTATCTGCGAATAACTTCTATAATTTTTATCTAAATGCTCCAGAACTTTCTCCGGATTATTGAATGGATTCTGGTCTTTGCTCAATTCAATAAACTGCTCGGCTTTTCCACCACGCCATCTGTAAATGGATTGTTTCGGGTCACCCACTATCATCAAAGTGCCTTTTTCACCGTCAATTTCACTAGAAGTCGCATTATCAATCAGCGGAATTAAATTCTGCCATTGCATTTCAGAAGTATCCTGAAATTCATCAATAAAAAAATGACGGTAACGCTCTCCCAATCGTTCATATATAAAAGGAGCTGGCTGATTTTGGATTTCTCGATGAATAATCGCATTAAATTCTGAAATAGAAAGTACATTTTGCTCTTCCTGAATTTTGGCTAATTCATTACTTACGGTATTTAGTAATGATAATGGCGTAATGTTTTTCAGGAACGCTTTATAGAAATTTATCTTTTCGAAAGCCGTGTAAACTTTAGTAAGAATTAGCAAAAATTCAGGAATAAGGTTTTCAATAATCGCTCGATCTTTTGCCGTTTTATTGATTGCAATATCATCAAACTCATGAAAAGTTTTATTCTTGGGATTGAATTTTCCTTGCTGAATACTATTGATATGATTTGGAAAAGTCCCTCTGGAAAAAGATTTTACATCAATTCCGTTTTTATCAATTAACGTTAGCGCTTCTTCTGCAAAAATAATAGTTTGCTTTTCTAAGTCTTTACAGGCTTCGGATAGTTTATTTTTTATTTCGACAAATTCAGCGATGGATTTATCTTGAAAATGAGTGATTTCATTTCTATTATTTTCGTTTAAAACCAACCGGCCGGTTTCGAGAATTTCACGAGAAATATCCCAAGATTTGTCATCGTCAGTTTTTTCCATCGTGAAATCAATTAACAGCTTGGTTAATGTTTCATCTTCTCCAGCTTGAGCGATGATTGCATCGACGGCTTCTATTAATAAATTTTCGGTATCCAAGGTGACTTCAAAGGTCATGGGTAAATTCAAATCGTGTGCAAAGGCACGAATCACTTTATGCGTGAATTTATCGATGGTCGAAATATCAAAAGCAGCATAATTATGAATAATATGCTTGATGATTTGCTGTGATTTGGTTTTTATTTCAATGATAGAAAGTTCGATATCTATAGCCAAATCTTGCATTAAATCCTGCGCTTTTGGACTTGGTTCGTCTTTGGCAAATTCGGATAAGCTTCCTACGATACGGCTTTTCATTTCGTGAACCGCTTTATTGGTAAACGTAATGGCGAGAATGTTGCGATAAGCATCATTTTTTTTGGCAACAAGAATGATTTTCAGGTATTCTTTGACAAGCGCGTAGGTTTTTCCGGAACCTGCCGATGCGTCGTATATGGAGAAGGAAGGTCTTTGCATTAAGATTTTAGATTTCTGATTAACGATTTTAGATTTCTGATTTAGAATTAGCGTTCTAATTTCCCAAATCCCCTAGCCCTGATAGAAGCGACATCCTTATGTGCCGGGGTTCGGCACATAAGATATAGCGAATAGCAGGAAATAGCTTCTAAAAATTCAACTATTGCTAGGTTACTTTTAAAATTTGTCCCGAAACTTCGGGATAAAACTTAAAAGTAGTATTTTTGCAGCATGGAAACAAATAGACAGAAAAAAATAGGTGGGGTTATCCAAAAAGATTTGGTTGACATTCTGCAAGGTGAAGTGAGAAAAAACGGAGTTACAAATTTGATAATTTCGGTATCCAAGGTTGTTGTAACTTCAGATTTATCCGTGGCTACAGTGCATTTAAGCGTTTTCCCTCAGGACAAAGCAAAAGAGATTTTAGAGGCGGTGAAGTCCAATTCTAAAACAATAAAACATGATTTATCACAGCGTGTTCGTTTACAATTAAGAAAAGTTCCCAATTTGGTTTTCTTTATCGACGACTCTTTGGACTATATCGAAAAAATTGACAATGCCTTAGCTAACAAAGACAATCCTATTGAGAATAGAGATCTTTTGGACAAACGCAGATTTCAATAAAATTTGAATTTCCCCCTTTACATAGCCAAACGCTATATTCGTAGCAATAGTAAAAACAATGCGATCAATATCATCAATCGGATTGCCAGCATGGGAATTATTGTTGGCGCAATGGCTTTGTTTGTGGTTTTATCTGTTTTTAGCGGGTTGAAAGTTTTTAGTCTTTCGTTTACCAATGACATTGATCCCGATTTAAAAATAAGCAGTACTTTAGGGAAATCCTTTCTTATTTCTCCGACTCAGGAAAGCCAAATCAAGAAAATTGATGGGCTAGCTTCTTACACTAAAATAATAGAAGAGCGTGTTTTATTTACTTTTGACGGAAAGCAGGAAGTTACGTACTTGAAAGGAGTTGATTCCAACTTTAGTAAAGTAAATGCTATTGAAAAGAAACTTTTCAACGGGCAATGGCTCAAACCGAATACCTATCAAGTAGTGGTTGGTTACGGAATTGCCCAAAAATTCTCAATGGGACTATTTGATTTTAATCATCAATTGGAAGTTTTAGTTCCAAAACCAGGGAAAGGCGCTATCGAAAATCCCGAACAAGCTTTTAATAAAACGGAGATTATTCCTGTTGGGATTTATGCCATCAGCGAAGACCTTGATTCGAAATATGTTTTTGCCGATTTAGGTTTAGCACAAGAATTATTGGAATATAAAAACAATCAAGTTTCAGGGATTGAAATCAAAGAAAAAGCTGGTGCTGATGAAAGTGCCATCATCGACCAACTTCAAACCATTTTTAATAATACTGTTACTATAAAAAACAGGGCTCAACTCAACGAATCCTTGTATAAAATGTTGAATACCGAGAACATTGCTGTGTATTTAATTTTTACCTTAGTGATTGTTGTGGCTCTTTTCAACTTGATTGGCGCACTGATTATGATGATTTTGGATAAAAAAGGAAACCTAAAAACCCTTTTTAATCTAGGAACTGAAATCAAAGATTTGCGAAAAATATTCCTGCTTCAAGGCACTTTATTGAGTGTTTTTGGCGGAATTATTGGACTGGTTTTAGGGGTTATAATTGTATTACTGCAACAACATTTTCAACTGGTTATGATTACACCCACACTGGCGTATCCTGTAGTTTTCTCTCTCGAAAATGTACTGATTGTTATGGGAACAATTGTCACGCTTGGTTTTATTGCTTCATTGATTGCAAGTAGTCGCGTGAGTAAGAAGTTGTTGGAATGAGATTTTTAATTGCTTAGCCTGTTCGCAAAAGCTCGGGTGAAGATTAACGATTTTTGATTTCAGATTTAAAAAAATAAAACACAAATTCCACTAATTTACACGAAATAATTTGTGTAAATTAGTGGAATTTGTGTTTGAAAGATCTAGTTAAACAACCTCATAACCCACATAAACCTCTTCGATTTCATTCAAAGCAGCGAATAACTCTTCAGGTCGATCTAGTGTTACTAATTGTTGTTTGAATGGTTTAAAAGAGTGAATTCCTTTAAAATAATTGGTATAATGTGGTCTTGTTTCAACAATGCCCAATCTTTCTCCTTTCCATTCCATTGCCCAAGTGAGGTGATTTCGAACTGCTTCGACTCTATCAACAACAGTGGGTTTCGGTAAATGTTCTCCCGTTTTGAAGTAATGTTTGATTTCGTCAAAAATCCAAGGATAACCAATTGCAGCACGACCAATCATGATGCCGTCGATACCGTATTCGTTTTTATAGTGTAATGCTTTTTCCGGAGAATCGATATCGCCGTTTCCAAAAATAGGCATCGTAATTCTGGGATTATTTTTCACCCGGGCAATGTGGGACCAGTCAGAATGGCCTTTGTACATTTGGGCACGCGTTCTGGCATGGATGCTCAAAGCGGCTACGCCAATGTCTTGCAAACGCTCCGCAACTTCATCAATATTAATGGAATTATCATCCCAACCCAAACGGGTTTTTACAGTCACTGGCAAATGGGTGCTATCGATAACAGCTTGTGTCAAACGAATCATCAAATCTACATCTTTGAGAACGCCGGCTCCGGCACCTTTGCAAACTACTTTTTTAACAGGACAACCAAAATTGATGTCTATTAAATCCGGGTTTACAGCTGAAACAATTTTGGAGGACATCGCCATGGCTTCTTCATCTCCGCCAAAAATCTGGATTCCGACAGGGCGTTCGTAATCGAAAATATCTAATTTCATTCGGCTTTTGATGGCATCCCGTATTAATCCTTCGGAAGAAATAAATTCCGAATACATCATATCGGCACCATGGGCTTTACACAACCTGCGAAAAGGCGGATCGCTCACATCTTCCATAGGCGCGAGAAGTAAAGGGAATTCGGGTAATATTATGTTGCCAATCTTGACCATCTTCATGTATTTTGGTGCAAAATTACGATTTTTAGATGAAAGGATAAAAGAAGAAAGAAGAAAGACTTAGTATTAAACCGATTAGTTTGCGAATTCGGGACTTTGAAACTGTTGAATTTAGCTTATATTTGCAGATTAATTGTCGCTGTTTGGCGATTGCGTGAGGGATTGTAGCAAAAATCCTTTTCCTTTTTTCTTTAAAAAGGAAAAGATTGTAGTGGAAAGCACGACCCTTGTGGTCACGCCCTGAAACAATTCAGGGTAAACCAAAATAAATTTGATATAAACAGAAAATGAAACACATAAGGAATTTTTGCATAATTGCACATATTGATCACGGGAAAAGTACCCTTGCGGACCGATTACTTGGTGCAACACAAACGGTAACCGCTCGTGAAGAAAAAGCGCAATTGCTTGACAACATGGACCTAGAACGCGAACGTGGTATTACGATTAAGAGTCACGCGATTCAGATGGAATATACCTATAAAGGACAAGAATACATCCTGAATTTGATTGATACTCCGGGACACGTGGATTTTTCGTATGAAGTTTCCCGATCGATTGCGGCTTGCGAAGGTGCGCTTTTGATTGTAGATGCAGCGCAAAGCATCCAGGCACAAACGATTTCGAATTTATATTTGGCTTTGGAAAACGACTTGGAAATTATTCCCGTTTTGAACAAAGTAGATTTACCAAGTGCGAATCCAGAGGAAGTAAGTGACGATATTATTGATTTACTGGGATGTAAATTAGAGGATATTATTCACGCTTCGGGTAAAACTGGTTTTGGTGTAGAAAATATATTGGCAGCCATCATCGAAAAAATTCCACCTCCATCAGGAAGTGTTGACGAACCGCTACAAGCGTTGATTTTTGACTCGCATTACAATCCGTTTCGAGGAATCGAAGTTATTTTCCGTGTAAAAAACGGACAGATTAAAAAAGGCCAGAAGATAAAATTTATGGCTACCGGAAATGAATATTTTGCAGATGAAATTGGTACTTTGAAACTGAATCAAGTTCCGAAACAAGTCATTTCAGCGGGGGATGTTGGGTATTTGATTTCTGGAATTAAAGAAGCAAAAGAAGTAAAAGTAGGTGATACATTGACGGATGCAAAAACGCCAACAACGAATATAATTAAAGGTTTTGAAGATGTGAAACCAATGGTTTTTGCGGGGATTTATCCTGTGGATACTGAAGATTACGAGGAGTTGAGAAACTCTATGGAAAAGCTGCAGTTGAATGATGCTTCGTTGGTATTTTTACCGGAAAGTTCGGCAGCTTTGGGATTTGGTTTCCGTTGCGGATTCTTGGGAATGTTGCACATGGAAATTATCCAGGAGCGTTTGGAGAGAGAATTTAACATGACTGTTATTACTACCGTTCCCAACGTTTCGTATTTGGCTTACACCAAAAAAGATCCTACAACACCGCTTATCGTAAATAATCCTTCGGACTTGCCGGAGCCTTCTCGTTTAGACCATGTGGAGGAACCTTTTATCAAAGCAACTATCATTACCAAATCTGATTATGTTGGAAATGTAATGAGTTTGTGTATCGAAAAACGTGGATTGATTACGAATCAGACGTATTTGACTACAGAACGCGTAGAGTTGACTTTTGACATGCCGTTGGCAGAGATTGTATTTGATTTTTACGACCGTTTAAAAACAGTTTCTAAAGGATATGCTTCGTTTGATTATACGCCAATAGGGATGCGAACTTCTAATTTGGTTAAAGTGGATATCTTATTGAACGCAACGATTGTGGATGCTTTGTCCTCCCTGATGCATGCTGATAATGCGTATCAAATTGGTAAAAAAATGTGTGAGAAATTAAAAGAATTAATTCCGCGCCAGCAATTTGACATTCCGGTGCAAGCGGCTATTGGCGTGAAAGTTATTTCGCGTGAAACGATAAAAGCGTTGCGTAAAGACGTTACCGCCAAATGTTATGGTGGGGATATTTCTCGTAAACGTAAATTATTGGAAAAACAGAAAAAAGGTAAAAAACGTATGAGACTGGTTGGAAATGTTGAAATTCCGCAAGAAGCGTTTATGGCGGTATTGAAGTTGAATGACTAAAAATTATTTTAAATTCTGACCCGAGCGAAGCGAACTGGCAAAGCAATTTTAAATTATAGATGAAACCTGACGATGTGAAAATTGTCAGGTTTTTTTGTTTCTATTTATTCTTCAACCATTCAAACAATCGTTTGGCATCTTCGAATTTAAACAATTGGGTTCCTTCATTCATCGTTGCTGCCGATCCGCAAGCAACTCCCCAACGGATGACTTCTTTTAAGCTTTTATTTTGCGAAAGCGCCCAAACCATTCCACCCACCATACTATCACCGGCACCCACAGTACTTTTTTTTGCAACATTAGGAGCAGGGACAAATTCATAGGAATCTTTGGTAACTAAAACTGCGCCTTGCGGACCAAGTGAAACAACTACGATTTCGGCGCCGCCTTTTGCAATGATTTGTTTGGCGGCTTCGTTTACTTCTTCCAGTTCCAATCGCTCAACGCCTATTAATTTTGCCAGTTCTCCAACATTGGGTTTGATCATATAAACACCAATTTCTAACGCTTTTTTTAATGATTCACCAGAGGTGTCCACAATTAACTTAGCATTTGATTTTTTTGCAATTTCTGCAATTTTTTGATAAAAATCTACTGACAAACCTTCATTCAAACTGCCACTGGCAACTAGGAATTTTAGTTTAATATTAACTATGGTTTCTAATATTCTTTTGCTTTCTTCGGTAGTAATTTTTCCGCCTGTAAACCCAAATCGGTATTGTGAATTGGTGTTGTCATCTACCGCGACAAAACTTTCTCTTGTCCAGGTTTGGACTTCGATTGCTTTAAATTCAACCGATTCTTTAGCCACCAATTCCTCAAGCATTTTACCCATTGGTCCACCAGAAGTAAAGACTGCTAAAGACGTCCCTCCTAGACGGGAGATCGCCTTAGAAACATTGATTCCTCCACCTCCCGCATCATAACGCGGTTCATCACATCGTATTTTTTGTTCTGGGACTAAGCCTTTAAAGTGAGTACTTTTATCTAAAGCAGGATTAACGGTAAGGGTAACGATATCAAATGTCTTCATTTTTTACAAATTTTTACTACTCTAAAGGTCGGATAAAATTGATAGAATTTGATAGAATTCAAGGCGAATATTTCTTTGTATATTTGCAACCTCAAAACAATTTAAATAATGATCGAAGATAAAACCCCACAACGCACAAGTATTGCTCAATTAGGAGAATTTGGATTGATAGACCATTTGACAAAAAACTTTGAAATCAATCAACCTTCTACATTAAAGGGAATTGGAGATGACGCTGCTGTTTTGGATTTCAAAGACAAAAAAGTAGTCATTTCAACTGATTTATTAATTGAAGGTGTACATTTCGATTTGGCTTATATGCCCTTAAAGCATTTGGGTTATAAAGCGGTCGTAGTCAATGTTTCTGACATTTGTGCGATGAATGCAAAGCCAACGCAAATCACGGTTTCCATTGCGGTCTCTAATCGTTTTCCTTTGGAAGCATTAGATGAATTATTTGCAGGAATAACGCATGCAGCACGTGAATATAATGTAGATGTTATAGGTGGCGACACCACTTCTTCCCAAAAAGGATTAATCATCAGTATAACAGCTCTTGGAGAAGCTGATGAAGAAGAAATCGTTTATAGAAACGGTGCCAAAGAAACTGATTTATTAGTGGTTACAGGCGATATTGGAGCTGCTTATATGGGGTTGCAAGTTTTGGAAAGAGAAAAGCAAGTTTTTCAGGTTAATCCAAATTCACAACCGGATTTAGATGCGTATAACTATTTAATAGAACGTCAATTAAAGCCAGAAGCCAGAAAAGATGTCCGTACCTTATTGCACGCTTTGGAAATAAAACCAACTTCAATGATTGATATTTCGGATGGATTGTCATCGGAAATTATGCATTTGTGCAAACAGTCCAAAGTGGGTTGTAATTTATATGAGGACAAATTACCAATCGATCCTCAATTTATTAATGTTTGTGAAGAATTCAACATCGATAGTACAACAGTTGCGATAAATGGGGGAGAAGATTACGAATTGCTTTTCACCATTGCTATGGAAGATTTTGAAAAAATAAAAGGAAATCCAAATTTCACGATTATTGGTCACATGACACAAGAAAGTGAAGGAATTCATTTAGTTACTCGAGCCAATACAAAAATTGCTTTAAAAGCGCGTGGTTGGAATGCTTTGAGCGAATAGAAATCTCTAAATTAAACAAAAAATGACACCTGAAAAAGTGTCGTTTTTTGTTTAAAATTCATTTAAAAGCTAAAAAAGCAATCCTTGATTTTTTGCCTCGCGTATCAAATCAATATCACTATCATTCTCTATTTTCAATAACTCTTTTAGATTTAGCTTTCTTCTTTCAATTTCTCCTAATGAAATCGGAATATACTGCGGAATCTCACTCAGCTTAGTGCCTTTTGACAAATGAAATAAAATTTGCTTATCAAATTGATCAATTTCTATTGTGTCCTTTTCTCCTAAGTCTAACATTTTTTGGACAGATTGACTATAATAAATTTTATTGTTTATGACTTTATCAAAGGCAAAAAGTAATTCGTCAAATGTTAGGTCATTTTTTATTACTAATCCATTTGGATTTATTGTTTTAATAATGGTCTTTATTTTTAGCAATTCAGTATACATGGTAAGCAAAATGATTTTGCAATCAGGCATGGTTTCATTAATCAATTTAGCCAAATCTTCTCCAGAATAAATACCTTTTTCTTCATAAGGTGGCATGCTAATATCTAAAAAAGCAATATCAAAAGCTAAAGTATCTGAATTTGTAATAATATCGTATGCCGATTTACAATCCTTAGCTTGACTAATAAAAAACTGAAATTCCTTAGGATTATATCTTGTAATCGCATTCTTATACCCTTCAATAATAAAAGGGTGATCATCAACAATTAATATATTATTTTGAATCATTATCTTTTCAGTTGAGGCAATTGTCATTTCTCTGTAAGTATTTGTTTCTGTTCTATTGGGACTGTAATTGTAATAGTTGTTCCTTCTCCTTTATTTGATTTTATCTCTACTGTTCCATCACATTCATTTGTTCGAGATTGTATATTTTGTATACCAATACCTCTTTTAGCTTTGTTTACATTAAACCCAACGCCATCATCATTTATTGACAAAAATAAATCATCTCCTTTTTTCTTGATTTTAACTTTAATAGTATTCGCATCAGCGTACTTATTAATATTTTGGAGTGACTCCTGAATAATTCGGTATAAATTTATTTTAACTGCATTACTTAATGACTCCCATTTTATAGCAGGATCAATGATCGTAACTAATTTTGGTTCAAATGTCTTTTTTTGTTCTTCAAATAAATTGTTTACAATGGCAACGAAGTTATTAATTAATTCTGATTTTTCTCTATTCAAATCATGTGAAATTTCACGAATATCTTGTTCTATATTTTTTAATTCTGACAAATAACTATTTCTTTGATTAACAGCAATCTCATCATTAAATTTATTCAAGCCATCTAAATTCATACGTACTCCAAACATTCTTCCCAACACCCCATCGTGTAACTCTTGCGCAACTCTTTTTTTCTCCACAATTCTATTCGTCTCAATGGTGCTTTGCTGCGAAATCATTAAATTATAGATTTCCTCATTTACCTTTTGTTGCTCCTGTTTGAACAACAATTCTCTATTTTTAGTTTTCTGGGCTTTAATAATATACAAAAACAAACCTAACATCGTAAAAGCGCTAAACCCGAATAACAAATTCCTGTTTTTAGTTTCCAAGTTTGTATTCTCGCCTTTTATTTGATCCGTTTCATATTCTATACGAGAGAATTTTTCTCCCATTTTTCGTTCTGCTTTTTGCAAGTTTTCATTGATACGAATATATTCCTTAGTATAATCAGATGCCTTTTCGGGCTCTATAACAGCTAATTCTTTCAAAGCCACTAAAACATCTCGTGAAATATTAGTGTTTCTAGCAAGTAACAAAGCCTCTTTGGAATATTGCAGCGCTTTGACTGTATCCTTTTTTGAAGCAAAATATTCTGATAAATGGATTTTATTAATAAATATACCAGAAGTTAGTTTTAAACTGTCTCTTAGTTTCAAAGATTGGTAAAACATTTCGGGAAGCCCTTCTGTCTCATTTAATTTAAATTTAGCATAAGCTAAATTATCCAATAACATTGTATAAACGTATGGTTTTTGAATAATTAGATTTTTCTGTTCTAATCCCTTTTGAAAATATTCTTTTGCAAGTAAGTATTTTTGTGAATTGAGATAGAGAAAACCAATATTATTATAAGAAGTGGCTCTAGACTGAAATTCCAATGGTATAATTTCATCATCAATTACAGTCAATGCCTTATTATTATAAACGATAGCAGATTCATAATCCCCAAGCTCATTATAAATTAATCCTAAAAGATTATAAGCATCGTATAAAATACTATTTATTTTCTTTTCTCCTTTAACAATACGCAAAACATTGAACACTGATTTTTCGCTTCCTAAAAAATCCCCTGCTTTATAAAGTAAATTTGCTTTGCTAAATAATGTTTTACCTAAATTAATATTATCTCCCAGTTTAGCATACATTTTTTCTGCTTTATAATAAAACATGAAAGCACTATCTGAAACTGATTGTGATTCGTAATAATCTCCTAAATAGGTATAGGCTTTTGTAATATTTATTGTATCCTTGGCACTTTCAGACTTTTCCAAAACAAGATGTACCGTTTTATTAAAATCTCTCCAATTATTTATATTATAATATCGATTGGCAACTTTGAATAGACTTACTCGATTTAGCGAATCATTCTCTTGATTCACAACTATAACAAAAGCTTTATTACTATATTCTTGTCTCTTTTCACGTGCTAAGGTAAAATCATTTGCCAATGAAAAATAAGTAGAAAGACTGTCTTCTGATGAAGTAACAGGAATGTCTTCTGCTTTTTTTTTGGTACAACCAAAATAAACAAAAATCAGAAACAATAATAGAAATATGTAGTATTTATTTTTCAATAGCAGCTAATGATTTTTACCAAAAATAGTAAAATAAAACTATTGACATAAAAAAAGGCTATCAAATAATTGATAGCCTAAATATTATTTAAAAAATACACTTAAATTATTAGTCCACTTTTACATTTCCTCCTGTTGCTCCACCACCAATTATATCAACTTTTACATTTCCTCCCGTTGCTCCACCACCAATTATATCAACTTTTACATTTCCTCCTGTTGCTCCACCACCGATGATATCAACTTTTACATTTCCTCCTGTTGCTCCACCACCAATGATATTAACAGTAGTGTCAGATTTTACAGTGTTATTATTTGTTTCTGGTGTAGTAAATGAAGTTAAGATCATTACTAAAGAGAATAAACCGATTGTTAAGATTGCTTTTTTCATAATTTGGGGTTTTTATGTTGTTATGTTTTTTTACTTTTTTTTACTTCCTTTTGCAGGAAATTGTTTCGTAAAACTACATAGGTAATCTTAAAAATTCCTACAAAAAAAGAAGTATATGGTAGAACATAGCCGTTTGAGAGTGAATGATACTCAAATTATGGTAAATGACTATTTCTTAGATTTCCAAGTAATTTCCGTTAGAAAAATCAGAAATAATAAGGTCAACATTTGCCTTATACGATTTGGAGAAAGGAAGTTTTGTAGTGGTGTTTTTAATATAACATACTGCATTTCCTGTATGAATTCTAGAAATGTAATTTCGGTTTACAATATAACTGTTGTGAATTCTAATAAAAGGGAAAGAAAGAATTCCTTCAAAATGCTTCAATGTTTTGAAAGCAGTTATCATTTCGCCATTATTTAGGTGTATGTCAGTAGAATTATTATCCGCTTGGAAGTAGCAAATATCTTTAGCATCAATATACCTGTAATCACCATATGATTTTATACATAGAATAAGAGGCTGCTCCTGATTTGAGGCTTCTTGCCTAACTGAAACTATAGGTTTTTCATCAACAGTTGGCGATTGTTTCGAAAGGACTTCTTCCGCATTATTCGATTTGTTCAATTTTAAAATTGATTTTACAATATCGATACGTACTAATGGTTTTAATAAATAATCTGTTACTTCATATTGAATAGCCTCAAAAGCCAAATCTTTCTTTGCGGTTGTAACAATAATCTTCGGAATTACTTTCAGATATCGATACAACTCATTAATGAGTATTAACGATAAATTACTGGCTGCATTAGTAGGGTCAATTTCAAGAAAAACCAATTGAGGGGTGTGTTCTAAAATAAGATTTAAACCATCCGTGTAATTATTTGCTGATGCCACAAAAGTAAGCTCCGAAAAACTATCAGCAATGGCTTTCGTTTTCGAAACACTTTCTTGATCATCGTCAATAATAATGTACGAGTAATTCATTAATGGCTATTCCTAAAATTGTTAGGCATAACATCAGATTTCCAAAGTAAAATGCACTTCAAATTATTAAGTAATATTGGTAGTTTTGGGAAACTAATTAAACAAAAGCATAAAATATCGCATAAAACCCCTTATTTAACAGTCTAAAAATAAGCATTTAACCATTTTTTAATAGATCTTGTTAATATGTTTTTAACAAATGTTGATACATTAAGATGAAGCGCAAATAAATCCGACAAAGCGCATAAATTCTTATTATAAAAGAAATTAATAACTATTTCTTTTATAATTAATTGTGCATTAAAAAAATCACTGACCCTATGTAAAATAAAAAAGCTCTCCGTTTCGGAAAGCTTTTCTAATATGAACAAAAAAAATAATTACATTTTCATCAACCAATTTTTCATCGAAACTTCATTTTCAATGATTGCTTTCAAATCTGCGATTTTTACACGGTCTTGTTTCATCGTATCTCTATGACGAATCGTTACCGTATCATCCTCAATAGTCTGATGATCTACTGTGATACAAAAAGGAGTCCCTAATGCATCCTGTCTTCTATAACGCCTTCCTACCGCATCTTTTTCATCATAAGCCACATTGAAATCCCATTTCAAATCTTCAATGATTTTATGAGCTATTTCTGGCAATCCATCCTTTTTAACTAATGGGAATACTGCTGCTTTTGTGGGTGCTAAAACTGCCGGTAATTTCAGTACTGTTCTAGTAGAGCCATCTTCTAACGTTTCTTCTTTTAATGAAGTTGCAAAAACAGCTAAGAACATTCTGTCTAATCCTACTGAAGTCTCCACTACATAAGGAACATAATTCTGATTCAATTCAGCATCAAAATACTGTAATTTTCTACCTGAAAACTGTTCGTGTGCTTTCAAATCAAAATCAGTACGCGAGTGAATTCCTTCTAATTCTTTGAACCCAAAAGGAAAGTTAAATTCAATATCAGCCGCTGCATTCGCATAATGTGCTAATTTCTCGTGATCATGAAAACGGTAATTTTCTTTTCCTAAACCAAGTGATAAATGCCAGTTAAGTCTGGCTGTTTTCCAATGCTCGTACCATTTCATTTCTTCGCCTGGACGTACAAAAAATTGCATTTCCATTTGTTCAAACTCCCGCATACGGAAAATAAATTGTCTTGCAACGATTTCATTTCTAAAGGCTTTTCCAGTTTGTGCAATTCCAAAAGGAACTTTCATTCTCCCTGATTTTTGTACATTCAAGAAATTCACAAAAATACCTTGTGCAGTTTCCGGACGTAAGTATAAATCCATTGCTGTATCAGCAGAAGCTCCTAATTTTGTTCCGAACATCAAGTTGAATTGACGTACTTCAGTCCAATTTCTTGAACCTGATTCTGGGCAAGCAATTTCCAATTCTTCGATTAATGCTTTCACATCTTCTAAATCTTCGTTACCAAGCGAGCGAGCCATTCTTTCCAGAATCTCTCTTTCTTTGGCTTTGTATTCAATAACTCTTGCATTTGTAGTCACAAATTCCTGTTCGTTGAAAGCATCACCAAAACGAGCACGCGCTTTTTCGATTTCCTTGATTGCTTTTTGATTTAGCTTTTCGGCATAATCTTCAATCAAAACATCGGCTCTATATCTTCTTTTTGAATCTTTGTTGTCAATCAATGGATCATTGAAGGCATCTACGTGGCCGGATGCTTTCCAGGTCGTTGGATGCATTAATATTGCCGCGTCAAGACCAACAATGTTATCATTCATTTGAACCATTGCCTTCCACCAATATTCGCGTATGTTCTTTTTTAACTCTACTCCGTTTTGTGCATAATCATAGACTGCACTTAAACCATCGTAAATTTCGCTTGACGGAAAAATAAATCCGTATTCTTTTGCGTGCGAAATTACATTCTTAAATAAATCTTCTTGTTTTGCCATAATAGTGCAAAAATATAAAAAGTGAACTTAAAAAAAAGAAAATTGTTAAAGATTGAAGCATTGATTTGTCTATTTTTATAAATAAATCCTTGATTACATGTTCAAAAGCGTTCTTAATCTATTTTTTCCAAAAGTCTGTTCCGGTTGCAGCTCGTTTTTAGTAGTAAATGAAAATGTGATTTGTACCGTTTGTAGACATGATATTCCATTAACCAATCATCACTTAAATCCAGAGAATGATGCTTTCAAAAAATTTTACGGAAGAATTCCTGTAATTCACACTTCAGCATTATTTTATTTTCATAAAAAGGGAATTGTTCAAGAACTGATTCATAATTTGAAATACAAAGGACACGAGGAAATAGGAACAATTTTGGGCGAATGGTACGCCGAAGATTTAAAGAATATCCGATTATTAAAAACTGTTGATGAAATTATCCCGGTTCCATTGCATCGAAGAAAATTAAAAGAAAGAGGATACAATCAAGTAACAGCTTTTGGAAAAGCGCTTTCTTCGAGTTTAAATTTAGATTATAATGATTCGCTTTTGATTCGGAATGTGTATTCAAAAACGCAATCGAAGAAAAATCTATTAGGCAGAAGTGAAGGAATCGAAACTATTTTTGATGTTTCCTTTACTGAAAAAGACCATCATAAACATTTCCTTTTAATTGATGATGTTATCACAACCGGAGCTACACTAGAAGCTTGTTCCCATGCTTTATTGAAAATTCCCGGTATAAAAATCAGCATTATTTGTATGGCAATGGCACAGTCTTGATAAAATAATTCAAACCTTAATTTTTGTTTTAAAAGCAAAAAACATTATAAAATACAGTCGTTTTTAGCCCTGATTACTTCACTTGACTTTTATCCACATAGGAGTTCAGTGAACTACTTTTAAAGTTGAAATCCTTTTTATTTGCCTTTTCGACAAATAAAAAGATTGCAGCGGAAAACTGGAAATAGCTCCTGAAAATAAGTCTGTTACAATTACAAATAGCACACTATCAATTAATTTAATGAAATTATAACAAAATAGAGTTTCCGTTTCCAAAGTTAAATGTATAAATTTGATAAAATTTTTTATAAATCACTAAACAATCATAATTATGGCTTTCGAATTACCACAATTACCTTATGCGTATGACGCATTAGAACCTTATATTGATGCGCGTACAATGGAAATTCACCATTCTAAACATCACAATGCTTATACTACCAATCTTAATGCCGCAATAGTTGGGACGGATATGGAAGGTAAGACAATTGAAAATATTTTGATTAATCTTGATTTGAAAAACGCAGCTGTCCGTAACAACGGTGGTGGGTTTTACAACCACAACTTGTTTTGGACTGTAATGACACCAAACGGTGGTGGACTTCCAACTGGAGATTTATTGGCTGCTATCGAAGCTGCTTTTGGAACTTTTGAAGAATTTAAAGCATCATTCAGCAAAGCTGGAGCTACTCAATTTGGTTCTGGATGGGCTTGGCTGTGTGTACATAAAGGCGGAAAAGTGGATGTTTGTGGAACTCCAAACCAAGATAATCCTTTAATGCCAGGTGTAGGTTGTGGTGGAACTCCAATTTTAGGAATGGATGTTTGGGAACATGCTTACTATTTACATTACCAAAACAGAAGACCAGATTATATCGAAGCTTTTTTCAATGTAATTAACTGGACGGAAGTATCTAGAAGATATGCTTTAGAGAAATAAAAATAGAGACAGGATGAAAGAATCAAGACTTCAAAAATGAATGTTGTCTTGGTTCTTTAATCTTAAAACAAAAAGCGCCGATTTCAAAATTTGAAATCGGCGCTTTTTGTTTATCTTATTTTTGACTTTATTCCAATAAAAAAGGTGGAATTTCTTCCACCTTTTTTGCCCCAAATCTACCATAAACTTAACCTACTAATGTTATGGTGATTCAAATTTATAGCAGTTGTTTAATCAAAACAAATAAATTAGACAAACAACACATAAAACCGATTAAGAACTTAATTTGCTCAATTATTAGTATGCTCTCGCATCTTTTCCTTCATAAAAATTCATAAATGCTCGATTCACCACTCGGTTCCCTCCAGGAGTAGGATAATCTCCCGTGAAATACCAATCACCTAAATTTTTAGGACAAGCAATATGTAAATCTTCCACAGTTTGGAATATTATTTTTACTTCAGCATTGATTTCAGGAGAGCTTAACATTTCAGCAATTTTGTTTGAAACTTCTTGCGGTTGAAAAGGCTCATAAATTGCCGTTACATAATTTACAACATCGCTGTCAATGTAATTTTCCTGAGCTTTACATTTCAAATACACTTCATCAACAATGTGATATAAGTTTCTTTCTTTTAGTAATTCTAAAGCTGCCTTAAATGCTACTAAACCTTCCAGTTTAGCCATATCAATTCCATAACAGTCCGGATATCTAATTTGAGGCGCAGATGAAACGATTACAATACGTTTTGGATTCAAACGGTCCATCATTTTGATGATACTCATTTTCAGCGTAGTTCCACGTACAATACTATCATCAATAATCACCAAATTATCTGTTGGTTTGATAACGCCATAAGTTACATCATAAACATGGGCAACCAAATCATCACGGCTGCTGTCCTCCGTAATAAATGTTCTTAGTTTCGCATCTTTAATCGCTACTTTCTCTGTACGGATTTTTACCGAAAGCAATTCTTGTAAAGAATCCTTAGTTAAAGTATTTCTGTTTTCAAGAATGTAATTGTTCTTTCTTTGATTGAGAAAATCTTGAGCCGCTTCAACTAATCCGTAGAAGGATGTTTCAGCAGTATTTGGAATATAAGAGAAAACCGTATTATCCGTATCTTCATCAATGGCTTCCAAAACAGCAGGCAAAATCAATTTTCCTAATTTTTTTCTTTCCTGATAGATTTCAGCATCGCTTCCTCTGGAGAAATAAATACGTTCAAAAGAGCATGCTTTTTTAACTGTTGGAGGAAGAATCTCTTCCATTGAAACAGTTCCGTTTTTCTTAATTATTAATGCATTTCCTGGTTCAATTTCTTGTACTTTTTCGAAAGGCACATTGAAAACGGTTTGTATAACCGGTCTTTCAGAAGCAACAACAACTACTTCATCATCCTGATAAAAATAAGCTGGACGTATTCCTGCAGGATCTCTAAATACAAATGAATCTCCATGTCCTAAAAGTCCCGCCATAGCGTAACCTCCATCTAAATTTTTAGAAGAACGTCTCAAAATTTTAGCAATATCTAAGCGTTCCGCAATAACAGGAGATGCTTCTCTTTTAGACAAACCTTCTTCTTTACAATCTTGATACAATTGCATCACTTCTTTGTCCAGAAAATGTCCAATTTTTTCCATAACCGTAACCGTATCCGCCATTTCTTTAGGATGCTGCCCTAATTCTACCAAGTTTTGAAAAAGTTCTTTTACATTGGTCATATTGAAATTCCCGGCCAATATCAGATTTCGATGCATCCAATTGCTTTGACGCAAAAATGGATGAACACTTTCGATACTATTTTTTCCAAAAGTTCCGTAACGCACATGTCCCAAAAACAACTCCCCTATGTAAGGAATATTTTCTTTTTGAAGCGCAACATCATCTGCATATTCAGGATGAGCTGCCATCTCCTCATTTATTCTTTCATTTATTTGTTTAAATACATCTTGAATGGGCTGAGAATGATTGGATCGCACGCGACTTATATATCGCTCCCCTGGTTCAACATCCATTTTAATACTTGCAAAACCAGCCCCGTCTTGCCCTCGATTGTGTTGCTTTTCCATAAGGAGATACATTTTTTGTATTCCGTAGAAAGCCGTTCCGTATTTCTCTTTGTAAAATTCAAGCGGTTTGAGTAGTCTAACTAGTGCTATTCCACATTCGTGTTGTAAAGCGTCGCTCATTGTGTTGTTGTTTGTTGTTGTGTTTGTTGATTTAATACTTGACACTAATTATTATGTTCTAAAATAACATCCATAATTAGACCAAAAATTAAATCGTGTAATTTCTTGCCAAATTTATTTAAAAAAAAACCTCGTTTCCGAGGTTTCATGTATTATAATTCTATATCAAATTGCGTCAATGATTTGAATTGTTTCAGTCTTGACAGCACTTCTTCTTTATCTAAATCAATCATTCTTTCTGTTCCAAATTTCTCTACACAAAATGAAGCTAAATTAGAACCATGAATGATCGCGTTTTTCATGTTTTCGAATGAAACATTTTCACTCTGGGTAATAAACCCTGCAAATCCACCTGCAAAAGTGTCTCCTGCTCCTGTTGGATCAAAAACTTCTTCTAAGGGTAATGCCGGAGCAAAGAAAACTTCTTTGTCATGAAACAACAAAGCACCATGTTCTCCTTTTTTAATCACTACATATTTTGGTCCCATGGCATGAATTTTCTTCGCCGCTTTGACTAAAGAATATTCTCCCGAAAGTTGTCTCGCTTCTTCATCATTTATTGTAATAACATCTACACGCTTAATCACATCCAATAATTCTGGCAAAGCACAGTCCATCCAAAAATTCATAGTGTCCAAAACTACCAATTTAGGCTTTTTTCCCATTTGGTCTATGACACTGCTTTGAACTAGTGGATGTAAGTTTCCTAACATCACTACATCGGAATTTTTGAAATTTTGAGGAACTTTTGGCTGAAAATCTGCCAAAACGTTTAATTGAGTGTCTAATGTATCTCTTGAATTCAAATCGTTATGGTAACGACCGCTCCAAAAGAAAGTTTTCCCGCCTTTTACAACTTCAAGACCAGAAATATCAATGTTTCGTGCGGTTAATAAATCTAAATGTTCTTGTGGAAAATCATCGCCAACTACAGAAACTATTGCTGATTGTAAATTGAAATAAGAAGCTGAGAGTCCGATGTATGTTGCTGCGCCGCCTAAAATTTTATCTGTTTTTGCAAAAGGAGTTTCAATTGCGTCGAAAGCTACAGTTCCAACAATCAATAATTTATTCATTTTTTGTGTTTCGAATTAAAGCGCAAAGATAGCTCATAAGTTGTAAAATTGCAAAGGGTCTCAGTCGTAAAATTTTGCTAATTTATTTTACTGCAATCCATTGTATTACAACAACTTTTCTTCTTCTTTTTCATAGAAAGCATCTACAGAAAGTTGCTTTTGCATTGAAGCCATAACTGCCAACTCGTCACATCTTTCGTTTTGGACATGATTATTGTGCCCTTTTATCCATTTGAAATTGACTTTGTGTTTTCTATAAACCACCAGAAAACGTTTCCACAAATCAGAATTTTTCCTGTCAACAAATCCCTTTTTTTCCCAACCTAAAACCCACTTTTTCTCAACGGAATCCACCACATATTTTGAGTCTGAAATAACCAAAACTTTAGTGTTTGGGTTTTTTAATTTTTCAAGACCAACAATTACCGCCAGCAATTCCATTCTATTATTAGTAGTATGGCGAAAACCTTCGTAGAATTCCTTCTTATAAGGCTTCCCTACCCATTCCATAACCACTCCGTAACCGCCGGGACCGGGATTTCCTTTGGCAGCACCATCCGTATAAATATGTACATCGTGAGTATTCAAAATTATAAATTATGATTTAACAGTTTTTCTATCACTTCCGGAAAATATTTCTGCTCCAATTCATGAATTATTTCGGCAATTTCTTCCGGAGTTTCATCACCTGATAAAACTACATTTTTTTGAAAAAGAATATTTCCTTCATCATAATTTTCATTCACATAATGAATGGTAATTCCGGTTTCTTTTTCTTTATTCCCAACAATTGCTCTATGAATATGCATACCATACATTCCTTTTCCACCGTATTTTGGCAACAATGCAGGATGAATATTTATTATCTTATTAGGATATGTCGCGATAATGTTATCCGGGAATTTTAATAAAAATCCCGCTAAAACAATCAAATCAGGTTGGATGTTATTTATTTTTTGTAATACTTTGCTTTCATTTAATTCTTCTTTTGAGAAAATATCTGTTCCTATCCCATAATTTTTGGCTCTTTCAACCACTTTAGCATTTGGGTTGTTTGTAAACACTGCTTCCACTCTTGCAATTTCAGTTGCAGCAAAATACTTGATGATATTTTCAGCATTAGTCCCCGATCCAGAGGCGAAAATCACTATTTTTTTCATAACCTGACAATTTTAATTACGCAAAAAAAGGCATAAAAAATGAAATTAAATAACATTCAGAAGCCTTTGTCAAATATATTTTATAAATTAGACCTCACATTTATTAACTAAATAGTTGTTTTCAAATAAAGTTTTTTATTTTTGCCAACAAATTAAATTCTAAAATTAAAGATTATGTCAGACATTGCATCAAGAGTAAAAGCGATTATCGTAGACAAATTAGGTGTTGACGAAAACGAAGTTGTAACAGAAGCAAGCTTCACTAATGATTTAGGAGCTGACTCATTAGACACTGTTGAGCTTATTATGGAATTCGAAAAAGAATTTGACATTCAAATTCCAGACGATCAAGCAGAAAACATTGCTACTGTAGGTCAAGCAATCTCTTATATAGAGGAAGCTAAGAAATAATAAATTACACACCCGTTTGCAATCTTGTAAACGGGTGTTATTATTTTTTAAAAAATTAAATTCGAGATTGAGCTTCAATCAAAATATATTTATTGTAATACCCATGGCTCTTTTGTAGGAATAATACAATAAAGAAAGCATGGGTTTTATTTGTTTAAAGATAACAAAATAAAGAATTTATGGTATTAAGACGAGTTGTTGTAACAGGTTTAGGCGCTCTTACTCCTATTGGGAATAATATTGAAGAGTATTGGAACGGCCTCATTAACGGCGTTAGTGGAGCAGCACCAATTACTTATTTTGATGCTTCAAAATTTAAAACACAATTTGCATGCGAATTGAAAAATTTTAATGCCGAAGATTTCTTAGATAGAAAAGAAGCCAGAAAAATGGACCGCTATGCACAATATGCTATGGTTGCATCTGATGAAGCTGTACTTGATGCTGGTTTCAATTTTGAAAAATTAGATAAAGACAGAGTGGGTGTTATATGGGGATCTGGAATTGGAGGATTAGAAACTTTTCAAATAGAAGTTCTTAATTTCGCTGCTGGTGACGGAACACCAAAATTCAATCCTTTCTTCATCCCTAAAATGATTGCCGATATAGCTGGCGGTCATATTTCAATAAAATATGGCTTTAGAGGGCCCAATTTCACAACTGTTTCAGCTTGTGCTTCCTCTACAAACGCTATTATTGATGCTTTCAATTATATCCGATTAGGTCATGCTGATGCTATGGTTACAGGTGGTTCTGAAGCTGCGGTAACTATCGCAGGAATGGGTGGATTTAATGCCATGCATGCTTTATCTACAAGAAATGATGATCCAAAAACAGCCTCAAGACCAATGGATAAAGACAGAGATGGATTTATACTAGGTGAAGGAGCTGGTGCTCTTGTCCTTGAAGAATATGAACATGCTGTAGCTCGTGGCGCAAAAATTTATTGCGAAATTGGTGGTGGCGGAATGTCAGCAGACGCACATCATATTACAGCTCCACATCCTGAAGGATTAGGTGCCAAAAATGTAATGTTGAATTGCTTAAGAGACGCAGGTTTACAGGCAAGTGATGTTGATGGTGTAAACATGCACGGAACCTCCACACCTCTTGGAGACATGGCTGAATCTAAAGCTATTTTACATGTTTTTGGAGAACACGCTTATACCATGAATTTGAATTCAACTAAATCAATGACAGGTCATTTACTTGGGGCTGCCGGAGCAATTGAAACGATCTCCTCGATTCTTTCGATGAAATACGGAATAGTACCCCCTACAATAAATCATTTTACTAATGACGAAAGTATTGACAGTAAACTAAATTTTACTTTCAATGTGCCTCAAAAAAGAGAAATGAATGTTGTTATGAGTAATACTTTTGGTTTTGGAGGACACAATGCTTGCGTATTAGTGAAAAAATTAGACATCTAAATTAATGCGTATAATTAGAAAAATATTTTCGAAATCCCGTTCTCTAGAAGACGGGATTTTTTTTGATTCTATTCAAAAAATTTTGGGCTTCGCCCCAATCAATTTAGATTACTATAAAAAAGCCTTCACACACCGTTCCTCAAATCGACTTGATGTTTTAGGAAATCCTATCAACTACGAACGATTAGAATTTTTAGGTGATGCAATGTTAAGCTCTGTAATTGCAGCTCATTTATTCAGCAAAGCGCCAGCTGGAGACGAAGGTTATCTGACTAAAATGCGTTCAAAAATTGTAAGCAGAGAACATTTGAACGAATTAGGAAAGGATTTAAATCTGGTTCAATATATAGAAAGCAAAGTGCCGTTACAACATTTTGGCGAAAACATACACGGTAATATCTTTGAATCGCTAGTTGGAGCAATCTATTTAGACAGAGGATATGTCTACTGTGAAAAATTCATTCAGAAAAGAGTTGTCGTTCCCTATGTGGATATTGCCAGACTGGAAGGAAAAGTCATCAGCTATAAAAGCTTAATTATAGAATGGTGTCAAAAAGAGAAGAAAATATTTCATTATGATATTTTTGAGGACAATGCAATAGATGGACAACGCTTGTTTGGGGTTAAACTCAGCATCGATGATAAAGTAATTGCAAAAGCGAGAGCGACTTCTAAAAAGAAGGCAGAAGAAAAAGCGTCCCAACGTGCTTATTTTGCATTTCAAGAAAAAATGGAGAGAAAATAACATCATTTTCCTAAACCTATAACGTTTTCGTTGATAATTTAACAAAAACATCCTATTTAGATAGGTTAGAACTTCGATAGAAATACTATATTTACAACTTATTTTTTCATGAAATGGCTATTCACAAACTGGATCTTGGAGAATTTGACGAAATAGATTACTATCTAATTGCTATTCACACTTCATTAGAAGACTATAGATTGGCTTTTTTTATTAATCAATTATTGCCAATAAATCTAAGCAAAAGCAAGAATGAAATTCAGATTAATATAGAAGAAGGGGAAACAAATTTTTCAAGATTCTATTATTATGATAATGAAAAAGCAATCACTTGGAATTTGATTCAAAATAAAAATGAGGTTATTCAATATAAAAAAGGAATTAACCAAAATTTATTTTCAAATGTTACAATGGAAGTGGCAACAAAAGTCTTTTTACTTCCTGAGTTTAAAAAAGTAGATTATTTCTTAAAAATAGAGAATATTGAAGATACAACGAGCGTATCAACAATACAGACTATATTAAACAAAATCGATAACATATCTACACTTTATACCGTAGATATAAATCAAATCAAATCAAAAAACAATTTAATTTTTTAATACCAATGCTTACAAACAAAAAAACTAAAATTGTAGCCACACTGGGGCCTGCATGTAGTACAAGAGAAATCATTAAAGACATGATTGACGCAGGTGTAAATGTTTTTAGAGTGAATTTTTCACATGCTGACTACGAAGATGTAAAAGAAAAAATAAATCTGATACGAGGTCTAAATGAAGAGTTTGGTTACACAACTGCAATCCTTGGAGATTTACAAGGACCTAAACTTCGTGTAGGAGTTATGGAAGAAGGGGTTATTGTACATGATGGAGACTTAATTACATTTACTACAGCCGAAGATATCCTTGGAACTGCAAAAAAAGTATTCATGAAATACCAAAACTTTCCAAATGATGTAAATCCAGGGGAAAGAATTTTGCTTGATGATGGGAAACTTATTTTTGAAATCGTTGAGACTGATAAAAAATCAGAAGTTATAGCAAGAGTAATTCAAGGTGGTGAATTGAAATCTAAAAAAGGAGTAAATCTACCAAACACAAAAATATCTCTTCCTGCAATGACTGAGAAAGATATTGCTGATGCTATTTTTGCTATTGGGCAAAATGTGGATTGGATCGCACTATCATTTGTAAAAACACCAAGAGATTTACAAGACTTACAGGAATTAATTGCAGAACACTCAGAATATAAAATTCCAATTATTGCCAAAATAGAAATGCCGGAAGCATTAGAAAATATTGACAAAATTGTTGCTTATTGTGACGCTTTAATGGTTGCTCGTGGAGATTTAGGAGTTGAACTTCCTGCGCATGAAGTACCATTAGTTCAAAAAGAATTAATTCGCAGAGCTAAAACAGCTCGTATCCCAGTTATTGTTGCTACGCAAATGATGGAAACGATGATCACTTCTCTAACGCCAACACGAGCAGAGGTGAATGATGTTGCCAATTCTGTTATGGATGGTGCAGATGCTGTAATGCTTTCAGGAGAAACTGCCACTGGAAATTATCCGGTTCAAGTAATTCAAAAAATGACTCAAATCATTGAAGCAGTTGAGGATTCTCCGCTTATTCAAGTACCACAAAATACGCCACAGATAAAAACAAAACGTTTTATTACAAAAACAATTTGTCATCATGCTGCAACTATGGCTAATGTTATCAAAGCAAAAGCAATTTGTACCTTGACGAATAGCGGTTATACTGCTTTCCAAATTTCGGCTTGGAGACCAAATTCACATATTTTAGTTTTTACATCTAATAAAAGAATCCTTACACAACTTAATTTATTATGGGGAGTAAAATCTTTTTTCTATGAAAAAACAGTAAGTACTGATGATACGGTAACTGACATTAACGAAATCGTAAAACAAAAAGGTTTTGTACAAAAAGGAGATTTCCTTATCAATCTAGCAGCAATGCCTATAAAAGAAAAAGGAATGGTAAATACCTTGAGAGTTTCTGAAATAGAATAGTTTTAAGTTCTTCAAATATATTAAATCCGTCCCGTTATCAAACTGGACGGATTTTTTTGTTTAATTTTTCAAAAACAAACTAAACTTATCTATTTTTCATTCGAAAAAAATTAAGAACAATTAAACATTCTTCTGCAAAATAAAATTTATATTTGGGGAACAAAAAAATCGCAATCACTATGAGTTTCAATTCGAAAAATCCATTTTTAAATAATAAATCTTTTTCGTCAGCGGTATCCAGAAAAGACGAAGTACACCAAGCAACTCTGATTGATTACAATCAAGAAATGACTTTGTCAGGGACAATCAACAAGAGTCTAATTCTATTTTCACTTCTTACGGCTTCAGCCATGGTAATTTGGTGGTTAGCTTTTAATGGTATGAATCCAATGGTTCCGGCAATTGGCGGTGCTATTGTAGGACTTATTTTGGTCGTTATTTCGGCTTTCAAACCACAATATTCTCCGTATTTAGCTCCTGGATATGCCTTATTTGAAGGATTATTCATTGGTGGAATTTCGGCAATATTTGAAGCCATGTATCCCGGTATTGTGATTCAGGCCGTTGGGGCAACTTTTGTAACGTTCATGGTTTGCTTAGGATTGTATAAATATAAAATCGTAAAAGTAACAGAACAGTTCAAATCCGTTGTTGTGGCAGCTACACTTGCCATTGCGACCTATTATCTGATATCTTGGTTATTTTCTATGTTTACCAGCTTTGTACCTGTTCATTATGGCAACTCGATGATGAGCATCGGAATCAGTGTTTTTGTGATAGTTATTGCTGCTTTAAATCTATTTTTAGATTTTGACCGAATAGAAAAAGGAGTGGAACAAAAAATGCCAAAATTCATGGAATGGTATGGCGCCATGGGATTAATGATTACACTGGTTTGGTTGTATATAGAATTTTTAAGATTGTTATCTAAATTGAACAGTAAAAACTAAGCCTATTGTAAGATATTTCAATAATGAGAAAACCTTTCTAATTTTAGAGAGGTTTTTCCGTTTTATGCTGCTTTCTCAAAAGCTATGTAGTGGCTTAACTGTCCTTTCAAGTTAAAAATAGGAAATCCTTTTATCAAACAAGTATACCGCTCTCCATTCTTTTTATAGTTCAATACCGTTTTTTCAAAAGGTTCTTGAAGCTCTATTGCTTTCCGGATTTCATTCGAAGTAACCAAGCTAGTCTCCTTACCTTGAAACATCTTAGGACTTTTACCCAAAATTTCTCCTGGCTCATAGCCACTCATTTTTACTATGTTATGCGAAGCAAAAACAATAGTCAGTTTAATATCCGTTACAATTATTACTTCCTCTTTGAGTCTTGTTTTTAAATCCAAGTTGTCATAATCCCATTTATTTTGAACAGCAAATGAGTTGAGTTTATCTAAATCCAGAAAGGAATTCTTTAGTTCCTGTAAAAATTCATGATGGAAATCCCAAGAAAAAATTGGCGGTTTTTTTACGTTCAAGCAACTGTGATACTTTGCAATAGCTCCATCATATTCTTGAAAATTACTCATGATATTTTGTATTAAAAACCAAATGTAATTTTATTTATAAGAACAAAACTATAAATTTCATACTTTAACCATTGTTGAACGAGGTCAATTATTAATCAAAAATCAAATTTTAACTGCACTACAACAAATTTCTTCTCTTCGGTATTTAAATTACTTAATGAAATCCCAAGTAGCCGAACGGAATCTTTCATCCGTTCTTGATACAACAGTTCTTTTACGACTTCTATTATCAATACTTTATCAGAAATAAAATAAGGCAAAGTTTTGCTTCGGGTTTGTTGCGTGAAATCACTGTATTTTATTTTCAAAGTGACTGTTTTTCCTGCGATATTGTGTTTTTTCAACCTTCTTTCTAATGCACCGGCAATAGTTTCAAGCTGTTCTAACATATAAATTTCAGAAGAGAGATTAACATCGAAAGTGTGTTCTGCTGCAACTGATTTTGTAATTCGATTTGATTTCACTTCACTATTATGAATCCCTCTCACAACATTATAATAGAAATTTCCTGACTTCCCGAAATGTTTCTCTAAAAATTCCAATGATTTACTTTTTAATTCTACTCCGGTAAAAATTCCCAGTTGGTACATTTTTTCGGTGGTAACTTTTCCAACGCCATGAAATTTTCGAATGGGTAATTCTTCCAGAAATGAAAAGACTTCATCAGGATTGACCGTTTTTTGTCCGTTGGGTTTATTATAATCACTGGCGATTTTAGCCACAAACTTATTGACTGATATTCCAGCAGAAGCTGTTAAACCTACTTCATTAAAAATCCGCTGTCTTATCTCCTGTGCCAATAAAGTAGCACTAGGATTCCCTTTTTTGTTATTGGTTACATCTAAATACGCCTCATCGAGTGACAATGGCTCCACCAAATCCGTATAGTCATGAAAAATTTTGTGAATCTTAATTGAAATCTCCTTATACCTGTCAAATCGTGGCCTTACAAAAATGAGTTCGGGGCAATTCTTCTTGGCCATAACACTACTTATAGCGCTACGAACACCAAATTTTCTAGCCTCATAACTCGCCGCTGCAACAACGCCACGGTTTTCAGAACCTCCTACAGCAATAGGCTTTCCTCTTAACAACGGGTTGTCCATCTGCTCCACCGAAGCATAAAAGGCATCCATGTCAACATGTATGATTTTTCTATTTGGAATTAATTCCTGCATATTAAACTAATTGTATACCCAATCCTATTTTTCGAATGGTTTACTACATCCCAAAATTATTTTTGTTCTTCGGTACTTAAATAATTCTCGACTACTACCGATTTGTTTTTCTTTTCGGTAGGAAAGAAAAAACTGAATGGACGTGATTTGAAATGATTCCAAATGGAAATCGTGACAAAGCGCAACTCAAATAATGAAATGGCTCTCGAACGAAATGCCAGACCTAATGACAGGCTAAAACTTACCATAAAGTTAACCAAACCAATAATACCAATTCCAAAAACACCCCAAAATAACATCGAGTCACTCACAGCATAATTTGCGCCGTATAATGCCAAGGCCAGATTTCCGCTACCAAAAGTAATATGTCGAATATCCAGATTCAGCCCTAAAAACAAACCAATAGATGCTGTACTTCCCATGAATATACCAAACCAAAAATTAGAAACAATTCCTGCCCATCTTTTCTCATACAGTTTTGCTAATTTAATTGTCCTGTCTTTTCCTAAACTTCTTTTCAGCAAAGGATGTTCCGTTATCCTGAAAAAAACCTGATTGTGTTTATCCCTATTAGCAATACTTCCCGAAATAATTCCGGATAAAAACAAAAATACTCCGGCAATAGCTGCATGAAGAATCGCTAAGGAATGTATCGGACTTAAATCAATCAGTAACGATTCCCATTTAGTCGCAGTAATATTATAATGCAGCGTATAATCAATCAGCCAAACACCAAGTAACGAAACCGGAAATGCCATAATCACATTTCCTACAAATGCTATAAACTGAGAGCGAAAAACGCGTGCAAAAAGGATAGCAAAAGCTCTATATTTTTCGGCATCTTTACCTTGTTTTATTACTCCTTCCTCCAACGCTTTTATCAAAGCCGAAGCAGTCATGGCGGGTTGTTTTGTAGCCAATGTAAAACCCAACAAATAAATCGCAATAAATCCAAAAGCATAGTTCATGCTATAAAGAAAAGCATGTCCAAAAAAACTCGTATCAGCTTTAGAAAGCAAGACTTTAATTACACCCATTATTCCAACAATAAATCCTCCACCAAGTGCTGTCCGGAACATTTTAAAATACTCCTTTCGGCTTTCCGTAATATAATGTTCTCCTGTTTTAGCCGTATGTTGCGTTATTTCATAAGAAATCAGTTGGGTACTTTCACTAATAAATTTTCGAACATTATTTTTGTAGCAATTGTATTTAATTAAGTGTAACGCCAATGCTATTCCGTTGCTCTTTTTATCGTTCTCTTTATCTACAAGTAAAAGCGGAATTAAAAATTTTAACCGTTCTAATTGTTGCCTGATTTTTAATAAATTTTGGTTTACCCGAAGTGAAATTCCATATTTTGAACTGTTGTGAAATGCTTTATCAACAAACTCTTCACATTGCTTATGCAAAACCAATAGTTGCGCATACGATAAATCATTCGACTTGATAAAATGCTTTTCAGAATTTTTAATTTTGTCTTCAATTTGAAATAATTCCTTTTCAAAAGCCGAGAAAGGACTTTCATAATCATCAAATTCCGGTACCATTTTGATAACATCCGTTTCCATGGCACGACCACTAATTCGCTGTGTAATTAAGTGCATTCCAAATAACAATTCTGACAAAACCGAATTGAGTTCCGTGCTTTCATAAATAGATTTGAATTTTAAAAGACCATACAACTCTTCTAATTGTTGTGAGGGTATTCTATTAATCCAAATCGTGTCATCGTCTCGATAAAAAACCTGATTGAGAATATATTCTAATGTATTTTTTTGTGGCTGATAAGGTAAAAATTTAGAAAAAATCCTTTTTTTAACTTCAAAAACAAAATCAACATCTTGCAAAATAGCTGCATCCGAAAGAATCTTATTGAACTTTTTATCTTTTAAAATTTCTTTGATGTAAATGGAGAACTGTTTTCGAATACCATAATTGTCCTTTAAAAAAGAAAGGATTTCTTGTAAATCAATACTTTCCAGATTTTTAGTTTTCAAAGGGCGGATTAACCGAATTAACTCCACTAAAGGCTCTAAATCATCTTCCTTCTCGCGCCAAAACTGACTTTCATCAAAAAAATTAGTTAATAATCCAGCTGGAGTTGGCTTGGGTTTTACTTTGAAAAATAATTTCATTATTTGGCTCAATTTTGGTAAAAATACAAATTGACCCACCAACTTTCATTAAGTTAATCATAAATAAATGATTATAGAAGTACTTTCAAAAACTTAATGTTGCACGTAAAATTCGGTTAAAATCCAAAACCATATCCTTCTCTATCGTCTATTGTATGAAAAAAAATTAGCGTAAGCTATTATAAACCCTTCTGAAAGAGATAAAATTAACAGTAATAAAAATATTTAATATCTTTGAAGCATGAGATTAGCCCAGATAAAAGTGGAAATCTTCGATTGAAAAAAACTATTTTTTCTTTTTAAAAAAGAGCGACCCAGAAGCTCCTTTTTTTAAAATAGAAAAAAAGTTTTATGATTGAGAAATTGAAACGGATAGCTGGAAATTGCTACAAATACTTAAATAAACTTAACGATAAAATGATTGAAATAGAAAGAAAATTTTTGGTTAAAGACAATTCGTTCAAGACAACCGCTTTCGCTGAAAATCATATTGCACAAGGCTATTTAAGTTCGGTTCCGCAACGTACCGTTCGTGTTCGCATAAAAGGAGAGAAAGGATTTTTGACTATAAAAGGGATTTCAAATGAATCAGGATTATCCCGTTTTGAGTGGGAAAAGGAAATTCCTGTTGAAGAAGCTAAAGCATTACTCCTTTTATGTGAAAAAGGCGTTATAGATAAAACCCGATTTGAAGTCAGATCAGGCAATCACGTTTATGAAATTGATGTGTTTTATGGTGATAATGAAGGATTGATTATTGCTGAGATTGAACTGGGCTCTGAAACCGAAACATTTGAAAAGCCAAGCTGGTTAGACGAGGAAGTGACCGATGACAAACGGTATTACAATTCCTATTTAAGCAATAATCCTTACAAAAACTGGTAATTTAATTATTCAATACGGCTATTGTCACCTTCATGCCTCCATCGTCTTTACGTGAAGCAATATCCTTAAAAGCTCGTTTTGACAAGTCAATTTCTCTTGACCTGACAAATGGGCCTCTATCAGTAATTTCCACAATTACTGATTTACCATTAGCTTCATTTGTTACTTTTACTTTTGTCCCAAAAGGTAATTTTTTGTGTGCTGCAGTATATTTATTATTATCGAATCTCGTACCGCTTGTGGTTCTTTTTCCATTAAATTTATCCGCATAATAAGATGCATGAGCTTCTTTTTTATAAATTTTAAACTTCCCTAACGAAGTAATTAAAGAATCCAATTTATCATCTTGCTGTTCAACTGCTACTTTAGCCTTTTTGAGAGAGTCTTTTTGAATTATAGCTTTTTGTCTATCTGAGATTGAACTTTGACTGCTAACTAAACCAATGGCCAGCAAAAAAAATAATGTTATTAATTTTTTCATTTATATCTTTTTAGTTAAATCTATTTTACAAAAACCATACCCAGATAAAAAAAGCTCTATTTCTAGAGCTTTAATTGATTTTTAAAACCACATTTTCCATGGAATTCTACTTAAAATAAGCAATAATCCTAGACCATAAAAAATAGAAAACGTTTTGAATTTTGATTCGCTAGTAGTTAATTTTTTATGTTTTGACCATCCAATTGTAATCAAAGTAATTGCAATAATATTTATTAGCGGATGTTCCAATGATGTCAAACGCAACGCTTTATCTGACATTTGTCCTAATGAAGCAAGCCCTAATGGTGAAACAAAATATAAAATTAAACCAATCAACAATTGTGTGTGGGTTCCTATAAGACCAAATAATGCTATTTTTCTATCTTTTGAAGTAAATTCTTTTTTAGAAGACATTCCTATAAAGGAATTAACAACTGCAACTACTAATAATAAAAGTGCTAAATAAGCCCAACCAGAATGAAATTTTTGAATGAATTCGTACATAAATTATATTTTTGTTTTAACAAATATAAGAAAAAAAGGCATAAAAAAAACCACGCTGTAATGCGTGGTTTTGATTTTTTGATATTTTTTTCAGGTATTATTTACCAAATATATACCTAAGTGTAAATTGTGCTTGCCAAACATCAAAAGTTGAAGCATTTTTCTGTAACGTATCTTTAATTAAAGTTTTCGTTCCTGCCGCATCTGTTTGTGTAGCTAATTGGAAAAAAGGCACATTAGCAGTAGTCGCTCTATAACTTAAAACGGCTGCGCTTGTAACTCTTTGCGTTACTCCCCAATCTTTATTCAAGAAGTTAGTAAAGTTTAACACGTCAGCTCTAAATTGAAAATTATTCTTTTTACCTGCAATTTTGATATAAAAATCTTGAGTCGCTGATAAATCTAATCTATGTAACATTGGCAAAACTCCACCATTTCTTGCTGTATATTGACCTCTTCTTGAAGAAAGATATGAATCTTGCTTAATAAAAGCTTCATACGCCTGTTGCTGTTGTGCTTCACTATAATTTGTTACAACATTTGCCCCATTTACAACATTTGTAACCGCTAAAGTTTGAAAACGGATTTCATTTGCATTGTTTGGAACATACATCAGGTCATTCCCATTAACTTGATCTCCATTCATATCACCTCCATAAGCATAAGAGTATGGTCCCGCTTGCTCTCCAATGTATCCTAGATTAATAGAAGTCGCTGCCCCAATATTTTTACCGTATTCGATTTTATAACCTAATATACCAACTATTCTATGTGGCGTATTATTAGAAGACAATGACAAAGGTAAATCGTTGTTACCATTGATTGATCTTGCTCCAGTCCAAGAACCTGCAGCAATAGAACCTGCAGATAACAAATCATTCGCGCTTGAATGTGTATAGGCTAATGAACCCCAAAGGCCTTTTTTGTAAGGATACTCTAATTTAAATGTTGTTGAATAAAAATATCCTTTATCAGTATTTGTTAATACAACGGCACTAGAAACATTGTCATTTACACGGACACCATTGTCATTTCTAGCAAATACAGGCCTTTTATCAGGCCCGCTGAAATTCCCAACCGGTACTTCAAAGTTAGTATTGTAATAGTGAATTGCATTAATGTTTTGTTGAAAGATCCCTTCTATAGTCCCAACGAAACCAAAAGGAAGTTTTTGATCAACTGCGATATTTGTTTTCCAAACTTGTGGAAATTTAAATTTTTTGGCTGTAAAAGCTAATTCAAATGTAGAGGGAAGTGTTGGCGTTGCAGGAATAAAATAATTGTTAGGATTTGGAGTAAAACCATATCCACCTGTTCCAACTGCTGCACCACTAACATCAACAAAACCTGTAAGAACTCCGTTGTTACCGATAGCATTAGATAAAAATACTGATGGCGCTCTTCCTGTGAACACACCACTACCTCCACGTAATTGTGTTGTAGCATCTCCATTTACATCTAAATTAAAACCTACTCTAGGTTCAAATAAATATTGCGTATTTGGCATTTCTCCAGTATTGAACTTTTCACCATTTGCAAAAGTCATTGCTGTAACTTTTGTGTTTTCAAGTGCAGTATCAGCAAACCAAACTGCTGAAGCACGAAGACCTAATGTAACTCTTAATTTATCACTTACTTTAATTTCGTCTTGAGTGTACAAGTCTAATTTATTTGATTTCAAAATCTGTAAAGGTTCTACTGCACCTGGTAAAGCAGAATATCTGAATTGTAAACGAGCTGGTAATGCTGTAGTCGATGGAGCACCACCAGTATTAGCAGATTGATTAGCCGCAGCATAAAAATCACTTAATGAGTTAAAGACATATACTCCATTTGAACCCGAGAAAAATAAGTTACTTGATTTAAAATACTCAAAATTAGCCCCAAACAACAAAGAATGATTTCCTATTGTTTTCGTCAAATTATCAGTAAAGTGTAATGTAGAATAACTAAGTTTATTTCCTTGTGTAAATGGGTCCAAACCTGCAGAAATAAAAGTAGCTGCTCCATTTTTTATATCAATAGTAGGAAATAAACCACCACCTTGTAAACTTCTATCTTCAATTTGTTTATCATAACCTCCGATGAAGTTATTGTACCATGAATTACTTAATTTACTGTTCAGTTCTACTACAACAGATCTTGTGTTATCCAATATTACATAACCACTGTTTTGGAACGACATAGCAAGTGCACTAGTTCTCCTATTTCCAAATCCTAATGAATTTGAGTTAGAAGTCAACTCGTCAGAATTTGAGTTATGAAAAACATAACGAGCAGTAAGTTTATGATTGTCATTAATATTCCAGTCGATTCTGGCAAGGAATTTTTTTGAAATTTTTGAAGCATCATAATTTTCCCATGGTCCTGTTGTATAATTAAATTTGTCTTTCAAAAAAGTTGAAAGCGTTTGCATTTCTGCAAATGTAGGTAATGAAACCTGAGCACTTGGTTGCGGTGAACCTGTAGAAGTCCAAGTTGTAGCCGGGCTTGTATTTTCTATTGTTTCAAAATTTCCAAAAAAGAATAATTTGTCTTTAATGATTGGAGCTCCAATTCTAGCTCCCCAAATTTTTTCATTAAATTTTCCTGGTACTATTACAGCAGCTCCAGCTTTAGTTCCTATGAAATCCTTCTTGTTGCTTCTAAAGGAATTATAAACAGAACCTTCAATTTCATTTGTTCCACTTTTAGTTACTGCATTAATTCCAGAACCTAAAAACCCTGATTGACGTACATCATAAGGTGCAATATTAACCTGTAATTGTTCAATTGCGTCTAAAGATATCGCTGTTGACCCCGTTCTACCTCCTGCTTGTGAATCACTTCCAAGACCAAATCCATTATTAAATACAGATCCATCAATAGTAAAATTATTCAATCGTGAATCCTGACCTCCAAAAGTACCATTACTTCCAGCGTTAGCATTATATTTTGTAATTGCGTTTATTGAACGTGCTCCTGTAACAGGAACAGCCACTAACTCTCTATTAGAAAATTGTTGAGAAGCTCCAGTTCTTCCTTTATTGAAAGTTCCTTTTGATTTTGTAGAAACTACTACAACTTCACTTAAAACATTTGACTCTTCATCAACAACAATATTTATTGTTATATTATTACCTAAAGGTGCATTAATCTCAGTAATTTCAGTTGTTTTGTAACCAACATAAGTAACTTTTACAGTGTAAGGACCTCCTGGCCTAATTCCTTGAACAGCATATCCTCCATTAGAACCTGTTGTTGAAAAATATTTTGTCCCAGTCGGTTTATGAACAACCTCAACTGAAGCACCTGGTAATGTTTCGCCTCTACTTGATTTAACAGTACCAGACATTGCAGAACTAGTAACCTGCGAATGACCAACAGCTGATAAAAAAATAATCAAAATAAAAATAATTTTCTTCATTTTTGTTTTTTGTTTAATTTATTAATTTTTAGCAAAATTATAACATTTAAACCGCATACTGTTATGAAAACGTTAAGAAAACCTATCTAAATCACAATTTTTTGCTTTAAAGTGATTATTGCAACATAATTGTTAAAAAATAATTTAATTATTCTTTTTTAACAATTATATATATTCATCTGATAAAAATATTATAAAAACCAATTTGTTAAAAAATAGAAATCATTATCAAAAACTCACTATCACTGAATTACTTACATAAAAAAGCCCCGATTTTATAAAAAATCGGGGCTTTTGAGTATTTAAAAATTTAAAAACTAACAAGAGTCATTGTAATCTTCCTAATTAAATCAAATTTAAAAACTGTTTTATTTATTCGAAAGAAAATGATTCAATAAAAATGCAGTTGAAGAATCGTGATTTTTTACTTTTTTAGTATTAATCTCTTCTAAAATTGAGTTGGCTAATTGTTTTCCAAGTTCAACTCCCCATTGATCGTAACTGAATATATTCCAAATGATTCCTTGAACAAAAATCTTGTGCTCATATAAAGCAATCAAAGAGCCTAACGATCTTGGAGTCAATTTTTGTATTAGAATAGTATTTGTAGGTTTGTTACCTGCAAAAACTTTAAACGGCAAAAGAAATGCAGCTTTATCTGCAGCAAGACCTTGTTTATCGAATTCAGCTTGAACTTGTTCTTCTGTTTTCCCGTGTAACAATGCTTCGGTTTGTGCAAAAAAGTTAGACATCAATTTATCATGATGATCTTCATCTCCGTAAAGTGGTTTTATAAATCCAATAAAATCAGTAGGAATCAACTTGGTTCCTTGATGAATTAACTGAAAAAAAGCATGTTGTGAATTGGTTCCCGGCTCACCCCAAATAATAGTTCCGGTTTGATAATTTACTGGCTTGCCATCACGACCAACACTTTTTCCATTACTTTCCATAGTACCTTGCTGTAAGTAAGGCGCTAATTTTTGTAAATATTGTGTGTAAGGAATTAAAGCTTCGCTTTCGGCACCAAAGAAATTATTGTACCAAACACTTAATAAAGCTAAAACCACTGGTACATTTTTATCAAAATCAGCAGTTTTGAAATGTTCGTCCATTTCATTGGCCCCACTTAATAATTCGTCAAAATTTTCAAAACCAACTGACAGACTTATTGAAAGTCCTACTGCACTCCATAAAGAAAAACGCCCCCCAACCCAGTCCCACATAGGGAATACATTGTCAGGATTAATACCAAATTCTGTTACTTTTACAATATTTGTAGAAACCGCCACAAAATGTTTAGCAACATCTTCTTGTTTTGCTGATTCTAAAAACCATTTTCTGATTGTTTCAGAATTAGTTAATGTTTCCTGCGTTGTAAATGTTTTAGAAACGATGACAAAAAGCGTAGTTTCAGGATTTAGTTTTTTTATAATTTCATTTACATGATCCCCGTCCACATTTGAAACAAAATGAACGTTTAAATGATTTTTGTAAAATTGTAATGCTTCAACTGCCATTGCAGGTCCTAAATCTGAACCACCAATACCGATGTTGACAATATCCGTAAACGGTTTTCCAGTAAAACCAGTTCTTTGTCCTGAAGTTACTTCAAGAGTAAATGCCTTTATTTTATTTTTTACTTCATAAACTTCAGGAACTACATTTTGCCCTTCTACATTTATAACAGCTGATTCTTTAGCTCTTAAAGCTGTATGAAGTACTGCTCTATTTTCCGTTTGATTTATAATTCCACCATCAAAATAGTCAGCTATCGCACTTTTAAGTCCAGCTTCTTCTGCCAACTCAAGTAATAATTCAAGCGTTTCTTGGTTGATGATATTTTTTGAATAATCAACTAAAAAATCATTCCATTTCAAGTTAAATTTCTCTGTTCTTGAATCATCAGCTTGAAACAGTTCTTTCATGGAAGCTTTTTGCATTTCACTGTAATGCTGCTGAAGTTTCTTCCAAGCTACTGTTTCTGTTGGGTTTATTGTATTTAAAGCCATTTATTTTGGATTGTAGTTTTGTTTAATTTTTGACAAAAATACTGAAATTAGTTTTAACGATAAATGTGTTTACAATTATTCTTTAAACTAAGTAGAAAAGAATGATGATGATTTACGAAATTAATTTTGTTACAAATTAGCAACGCTATCTAATTGCCATTTTAAAGGAGTAATAACCTTTAAAAACTGCTCTTTATTTCTACCGCTCATTGGTTCACCAGTAGGCAATTTAAGCCGTAACGCATCTACCTGAACGCCATTTTTCCAAAATCGATAACAAACATGAGGACCCGTCGCTAAACCAGTACTTCCTACTCGACCTATAATCTGACCTTGATTGACATGCTGCCCCCTTCGTACCAAAATCCTTGACATGTGTAAATATTGAGTGGAATAGGTTCCGTTGTGCTTTACTTTTACAAAATTCCCATTTCCTGCGGTAAAACCTGTCTGCTCTACATTTCCTGCAGCAGTAGTTGTAATTGGGGTTCCGTATGGCGCAGCATAATCGGTTCCTTTATGCGCTTTCCATCTTTGTTGTACTGGATGGAATCGATTAGTTGAAAAACGAGACGAAATTCTGCTAAATTTAATTGGTGTTTTAAGAAAGAAATTTTTCAATGTTTTCCCTTCCTCGTCGTAATATTCTATTTTATTGGAAGAAGGATTTTGAGCATAAGGAAATGCGTAAATTATTTTTCCTTTGTATTCAAAAAAAGCAGCTTTAAGACTATCTACTCCATCATAAACGGAGTCATTTATAAATCGTTCCGTAAAAGTAATAGCAAACCGATCTCCTTTTTTAAGTTTAAAAAAATCAATAGACCAAGCATAAATTTTAGATATTTTACTTGCCAAAGCACCTTCTACATTTGCATCTTCCAAAGTTTCAGACAAAGAACTCTTTAATAATCCCCCTATTGTACGGGTCTTAATAGTAATAGGTTTCGTTTTTTTATATACAACCACTGCCGTGTCACGCAAATCGACAACATAATAGGTCAATGCATCCGGTTGATAAATAAAAACCTGTAAATTATTTGTTTTGTTTTTTGATCTTAGTAGCGTATACGGTTTGTTTATCCTGATTGTTCTAACATCAAATGTGTCCTTTACCTTTTTAATAATATCATATACTTTCCTATTACCAATATTTTGATTTTCGATAATTGTACCAAAAGTATCTCCTTTTTTTACCGTATCGTGAACCACATTAAAATCAGAATACCTAAACCCAAACTCCATTTTCTTAGCTGCTGGTTTTATAATTTCTTTTTCTAATACATCATTAGATTTATTACAAGAAACTAAAGAAAACAACACTATAATTGCTATTAATACTTGTTTCAAACTATATTTATTTTTTATTCTAATTAATTTTATTCGCCCCAATGTACCAACTCATCAGCCGACCATAATTCAGGAAAAAATATCCTGCGTTGGTATTTTGGATGCATATATTTTTTCCAGTCACTTCCGCCTGTAGCTTCCCCATTTCCTTTTCCGCTTTGATCAATATATTTTATGGCTACATTCAAGTGTTGCATCACCCAAGTAATATTTACGGTATGGTCATAATGGCGCATCGCTTTTATTAACTCTGGATTTTTTTGATCTAAATTTGGAAGTTGCTTAAATTTTTTCCAAATATTTATGGTGTTATATTCCTCCATATGTTTCAAAAACATTCCTTTGTATTTTCTTTCAAATTCCTCGAGTAAAAATGATTTTTTACCGGTGTGATAATCTTTTCCGGCTGCTTGCCAATATAAATGCTCAAAAGCAAATTCCAAAGGAGTATTCCTGTCAATTGTATCTCTATAACGGTAATCGATAAGATTTATTAAATCTGTCGAACAAAATTCTATTAATCTGTATTGCGCACTTTGAAAACCACTTGCAGGAGTAAGGGTGTTTCTAAATTTCATGTATTGATCTACATCCATTCCATCTTCCATTATACCGAAAGAAGTGGTCAACATATCAAAATAACGGCTGATTCGCATTAATCTTTCCGTAAAAAAATCAATTTTTATATCCTGACAATATGAAATTTGATTCATTTCCCAAAGTATCATCTTGAATATTAATTCATTAACTTGATGATACATGATAAAAACCATTTCGTCAGGAAGTGTGGTTCTTTGAATCTGAAGATTTAACAACGCATCGGTATGAATATAATCCCAATAAGTAATCGGCTTAGACCAAAGTAGTCCTTCTAGATGCGTCTCGGTTTTCTGGTTTATTGCTTCAAATTTAAGCTCAATTTCTTTTAAAATTGATTCAGAATTATCATTATTGTCCATTATTATTTTTTATTTTAAACTGATTCTTCAATCCTCTAAATTCATCTAAATCTGCTTTGATTGAACCTACAGCCAGACTTGCTCTAATTCGCAAGGGTATTTTATTGTCATCGTCCGAAATCCAAACGGTTAAACTTTCCTGCTCTTTAAAAACACGCCCCGATTGCACCAAGGGTCTAAAAACCATCGTTGAAACTACCCCAAATTTAGTTGTAATATCTTCATGGCCTATAAATTTCATCTTAAATTTTGTTGCTTCATCATCAAAAAACATATCAATTGCTACGGATTCTCCCGGCTTGATTTTATCGATACTTGGAAAATTTCTTAAATAGTAGAAAGTGGACAAAATGTCTTGTGCATTTTTGGGAATAACGATTGTCTTTTCGTTTTTATGTTTGTAATCCTTTACAAGAATTCTATTTGTAGTTTGATTGAAAAAACCTTCTTGATTTTTAGTGTAGCCTCCTTCGTTTATTTTTCTTACAAATCGATATGGGTTTCCAGTTTCCTTATCAATATAACTTTCATACAAATCATCCACTTTAAAGAAAAATCGTGACATTCCGGTAGTGTATCCTTTACCTACAACATGAAAAGTTTTTTTATTATTTAAGATTGCGTCTTTGACTTCAAGCGTAGCATATCCCGCATTCACTATACCGTAATGAATTCTAAATTTAAAATACTCGCCCACGTCATAAGCATCTTCTTTTTGAGAATCGAAACTTACGGTTGTTACAAATAGTATTAATAGTATTATTTTTTTCATTACTTTTTGTCAATTTATTGACTGTAATAGCAAATTTTATTCCAAATATATTAAAACAAAAAAACTCAGTCAAATAATGACTGAGTTTTTATGCTATTAACTAACCAAAAAACTATAAATTATGAAATTTATATCAATATAGGAAGGAAACCACCCCTTCCTGTTTTGTAGGTGCAAAGCTAATTAATAAAACTAATTTTTAAAGCTTCCAAATAAAGTTTAACACAACATTTGCATAAAAACAGGCCATTCACTGATTATTTTTTAACACAACATAAAAATAACACGTTTTTACAGCGTTCCTCGCAATTGTTGTTCTCGTTCAATAGACTCAAAAAGGGCCTTAAAATTACCCGCTCCAAAACCTTTGGCTCCCATTCTTTGTATGATTTCAAAAAACAACGTTGGTCTGTCCTGAACTGGCTTTGTAAAAATTTGTAATAAATACCCTTCCTCATCCGCATCGACCATAATGGCCAGTTTCTCTATCTCGCTTAAATCTTCCTTCATCATTTTCATATGCGCTCCCAATCGCTCCGGAATTGCCTCATAATAGGTATGTGGAGGAGCTGACAAGAATTCTATACCTCTTGCTTTCAATTGAGATACTGTATTGATAATATCATCTGTTGCAATAGCGATGTGTTGAATACCGGGGCCACCATAAAAGTCTAGATATTCCTCGATTTGTGACTTTTTCTTTCCTTCGGCAGGTTCGTTAATTGGGAATTTAATTCTTCCGTTTCCATTGGACATTACTTTACTCATCAAGGCCGAATATTCGGTGTTAATTTGTTTGTCATCAAAGGAAAGGAAATTTACAAATCCCATTACTTCTTCATAGAACTTAACCCAGGTATTCATTTCATTCCAACCTACATTACCCACCATGTGGTCTATATATTTTAATCCTGTTGGCTCCGGATTATAATCAGACTTCCATTCCTTATAACCTGGCAAGAAAACACCATTGTAATTTTTGCGTTCCACAAAAATATGAACGGTTTCCCCGTAAGTATAAATCCCGGAACGTATTACTTCTCCAAATTCATCTTTTTCTACTGTTGGTTCCATAAAAGAACGCGCACCACGTTTCATTGTTTCCTCGTAAGCGCTAGTGGCATCTTCTACCCAAAGTGCGGCAACTTTTACGCCGTCTCCATGTTTTCTCAAATGTTCATGTATAGGAGAATCTTGCGTTAATGGCGTGGTCAATACGATGCGAATCTTATCTTGTTTTAGCACATAAGAGGTTCTGTCTCTTACTCCGGTTTCTAATCCTGCATAAGCCAATGATTGATATCCGAAAGCAGTTTTATAATAATGTGCGGATTGTTTTGCGTTTCCTACATAGAATTCTACATAATCGGTCCCTAATAAAGGAAGAAAATCTTGCGCTCCTTCAAATATTTTTTCGAGTCCGTATTCTACTGATTTTACTTCTTTACTCATTGTGATTTATTTTTTGATTCGGCAAATCTAATTTTGGAACGCGGATAATCCTGCTACAATAGATTTACACAGATTTACTAATTTAAAAAAGATATTGTTGTTTACCCTAAAGCCCTAGCCCTGATAGCTCCTTATTACTCTACCCAAGATTTATAATATTGTCCATCGTCAAGTCCCATCGCTTCTTCGGTTACCATTAACGGGCGAAACGTATCGACCATAACCGCTAATTCGTGCGTTATGGTTTGGCCAATGCTGCGCTCCATTGCTCCTGGTGCCGGTCCGTGCGGAATTCCTTTTGGATGTAACGTAATGTGACCTTGCTCAATATTGTTGCGGCTCATAAAATCTCCGTCTACATAATACAAAACCTCATCGCTGTCGATGTTGCTGTGATTATAAGGTGCCGGAATTGCTTTTGGGTGGTAATCATACAATCTTGGAACGAAAGAGCAAACCACAAAAGTCGCGGTTTCAAAAGTTTGATGAACCGGTGGCGGTTGATGGACGCGACCCGTTATAGGTTCGAAATTGTGAATACTGAATCCATAAGGAAAATTGTAACCATCCCAACCCACTACGTCAAAAGGATGTGTGGCATATACAATTTCGTGAATCATGCCTTCTTTTTTGATTTTGATAAGAAAGTCTCCTTTTTCATCATGCGTTTCTAACTCGTTTGGCAAAATAAAATCCCGTTCACAAAACGGAGAATGCTCTAAATGCTGACCCGATTGGTTTTTGTAGCGTTTTGGAGTGTAAAATGGTGCAAAAGATTCGACGTAAAACAATCTATTTTCTAAAGTGTCAAAATCGATTTGATAAATTATTCCACGTGGAATGATCAGATAATCTCCATATTTAAATGAAATATTTCCCATCATAGTCCGCAATTTTCCTTTCCCTTTGTGAATGAAAATCATTTCATCGGCATCGGCATTTTTATAGAAATACGAACGCAAGGATTGTTTTGGCGCAGCTAATCCAATGGTGCAATCTCTATTGACCAGCATGGGTTTGCGACTGTCCAGAAAATCATCTTCGGGTTTTAACTCAAATCCTTTTAACAATAACGATTTTATGTTTTTCCCAATGGCAATTTTTGGTTCAACGGAGTAAGAATTAAGAATTTCTTTTATTTGCGTAGGTCTGTGAACATGATATAACAAGGACGAATTGCCATGAAAACCCTCTGTTCCAAAAAGTTGTTCGTAGTACAAACCACCGTTTGGTTTTTCGAATTGTGTGTGTCTCTTTTGAGGAAAACTTCCTAATTTATGATATAAAGGCATGATTTTTTTTGTTTAAAAGTGTAACAATTTAAAGTTGAGATTACTTTATAATGTGCTATGATTAATCAAAAAAAGGGTACTCACTCAGGATTTCTCTTGATAAGGAATTGAAGATAATCTAATAAACCTAGCCATTTTGTTTTCATTATAACAAATATCGGAATTATTATTGAAATAAATTACAATTAAAATAAAAATCCAATACTAAACCAAGTGAATCCTTTTCCAGTTTCCGGCGACCAGGAATGTTTTATTTCTACTGGTCCAATTACCGTTTCAAGACCATATCCTACCGCATATCCTGAATATTTCGGAATCGAAATCCAATTTACTGATTCAAAAATTCTATCCCCAATATTGGCGAAATTCGCTGAAAAGTTGACATGGTTGTTTTTATAGAACTCGTAATCAATTGTTGCAGTTGATTTTATATAACTATTAGCAGCCACACTTAAGTAATCATAACCGTATAAATACTTAAAATTATTTATGGGATTATATCCATATCCCCCCAAAATAAAATTAAAAAAAGCTACACTTTCATTCCCAAAAGAAAATCCCGCGTCAGTTTGAAATTTTACTGTCGTATTTTTAAAAAGTGTTGCTGCTATTCCAAAATCGCCTTTTGCAATAGAGAACGGATTAAAATCTCCCGTGTAATTTGAAGAAAGTAAATAGGATTGAATATCCCCTGAAAAATACCATCCTTTTTTAGGGAAATATTTATTATCAAAAGAATCAAATTTCATATACCCAAAAACACTTAAATAATTACTTTGATCAATTATTGGATCTACATTAGCCAATGTTTCTGACTTTATTTTTAAAAATTTAAGTTCCACTCCTCCTCCTATTAGAAATTTCTGTACAAATAAAGATTGAAAATAAGCTTGATTTGTTAAGTCGGTAAAATCAACATTAATTGAATTCACTTCACTTAAATTCAAATTACTTATTCCTTTAGCAACATTTCTATTGAATTGATTGAATTGAGATTTAAAACCAAAACTCAGTTTAAATCCGTTTTCTACATAATAATCCAAATTGAATCTGATATTGTCCCCTAAAACAATGTCAAATGAAGCTATATCATTTTTAAAAAGTGTTCTTTTACGTGTCAAGTTAACTAAAACAGCACTTTTAAACAAATTATCATAATGCAATCCAAATTTTAAATAGGTCTTCGTCGAATTTTCTTTCAGACTGATATTTAAATCATCCCCGTTTTGATTAGCATCCAAAGAATAGGATATGGCACTAAAATTTTGAGTCGCATTAATATTGTTTATCCCCTTCAACAAATCATTGTAGGTGGTCTTGGCTCCTGGTTTAAACCTTAATTTACCTATAACATAATCTTCTGTATAATTGTCCAATTCATTACAATTTATGTTTTTAATTTGTAAACTATCGGTAATTATTTTCAGCTCTGGTTTCTTATATGGATTTGATTCATCAACTAACACTTTTAATTTTTCAAAAACAGAAAATGTTGCTTCTTCTCCCTTTCTAATAATTTCTTTGCCTTTATCAAATGATATAACACCATAGTTTTTGATGTCTGGTTTTATATAGATATCAGTGTCTTTTACGTTTCTCTTCATTCTTTCTCTTGATTGAAGATTAGTAATTTGCACCAAAATTTTTGTGGCGTCTTTAAGTTGGGTTCTGTCCAATAAATCATTCTGAACATCAACACCTATAATAATATCAGCTCCAAGTTTTCTAACTTCTTCAATAGGATAATTATTAGCAACGCCACCATCTACAAGTAGTTTTCCATCAATTTCCACAGGAGAAAACAAAGATGGAAATGCCGAACTGGCAATCATAGCCTGAGCCAAATTTCCTTTATTCAACAAAACTTCTTCTCCTGTTTCTATATTGGTCCCGATACATAAAAAAGGAATTGGAAGCTTATTAAAATCCTTTATATGCCTGACGTTTCTGGTAATTCTACTCAATAAATTATAATTATACATCCCCTTTGACAATGCTTCAGGAATTCCAATTTTTAGTCTATTAAACGGCAGCACCAATGCATATAATTCGTCGTTTCGTCTTTCATAAAAATTTTTGGAAGATCTGGGAATAAAGTCGTTTAATAGTTCATCAAAATTTGTTGATTGAAAAATGGAATCAATCTGGCTTGCATTATATCCCGAAGCATACAGCCCGCCAACAACCGCACCCATACTGGTACCGCCAATGTAATCAATCTTGATTCCTGCTTCTTCAAGTACTTTCAAAACTCCAATATGCGCAAATCCTTTTGCTCCACCACCACTTAAAACCAAACCGATTTTTGGTCGGTTGTGCTCCTGCGAAAACAAGGTTAAACTCATACATAAAACAATGAATAAAAGCGCAATTTTCTTCATAAGTAGCAATTTGGTAGGTAATCGAAAGATGTATTAATTATTCATCTGCTGCCTTGTAAAATTCGGTAATTTTTTTGGCTTTTGATACACCTATAACGTCAGAAATTTCTTTTTCTGTCGCTAACTTCAATCTTTTAACACTTTTAAAGTGCTGAATCAAAGTCAGCATCGTTTTTTCTCCAATGCCAGGAATGCTTTCTATCGAAGAATTTAGTGCCGCTTTACTTCTTTTATCTCTGTGATGCGTAATTCCAAAACGGTGCGCTTCGTTCCGCAATTGCTGGATTACTTTCAAGGTTTCTGATTTTTTATCTAAATATAAAGGAATAGAATCCCCCGGATAAAACAGCTCTTCCAGTCTTTTTGCAATTCCAATTATAGCTATTTTTCCTCGCAAACCCAATTCATCAATACTCTTCAGTGCCGATGACAGTTGTCCTTTTCCTCCGTCAATAATAATTAATTGTGGTAAAGGTTGTTCCTCCTCTAATAATCGTTTGTATCTCCTATAAACTACCTCAGTCATAGACGCAAAATCATCCGGTCCTTCGACTGTTTTTATATTAAAATGACGGTAATCCTTTTTACTGGGTTTCCCATCTTTAAAAACAACACAAGCCGCTACTGGATTTGTTCCTTGAATATTCGAGTTATCAAAACATTCGATGTGACGCGGTTCAACAGGCAATCGCAAATCTTTTTGCATTTGCGCCATAATCCTTTTCGTATGGCGGTCTGGATCTACAATTTGCAGTTGTTTTAATTGTTCGATTCTATAAAACTTAGCGTTCCGAATGGACAAATCCAAAATTTGTTTTTTGTCTCCCAATTGTGGTACCGTAATTTTTATTTTTTCCCCCAAATCAACGTGAAACGGAACGATTACTTCCCGAGACAACAATTGAAAACGCTCTCTCAATTCGATAATCGCCAATTCTAATAATTCTTCATCGGATTCATCCAATTTCTTTTTGATTTCCATCGTATGCGAACGAATAATCGAACCATGAGAAATTTGCAGGAAATTCACATAAGCAGCACTTTCATCCGAAACGATCGAAAACACATCGATGTTGGTGATTTTTGGATTTACAATCGTGGAGCGTGATTGGTAATTTTCCAGCACTTCTATTTTTTCTTTTATTTTTTGCGCTTCTTCAAAATGCATATCGGCAGCCAGATTCGTCATTACACGCTTGAAATCTTTCATACTTTCCTTGAAATTCCCTTTTAAGATTTCGCGAATCGCATCGACTTGCTTCTGGTAATTTTCCAAAGTTTCAAAACCTTCACAAGGCCCCATGCAATTTCCAATATGATATTCGAGACAAACCTTGAATTTCCCGCTATCAATATTGCTTTTGCTCAAATCATAATTACAAGTTCTAAGTGGATATAATTCTTTAATCAGTTCTAAAATAGTATGCACCGTTTTGAAACTGGTATAGGGTCCAAAATATTCTGACCCATCTTTGACCATTCTTCGAGTGGCAAATATGCGCGAAAAAGGTTCTTTTTTGATACACAACCACGGATAACTTTTGTCATCCCGCAATAACACATTGTAACGGGGCTGCAAGGTTTTTATAAGGTTGTTTTCCAATAAAAGCGCATCGGTTTCCGTAGGAACTACTATGTGTTTTATGGTCACAATTTTCTTAACCAGCACATTGGTTTTGGCTGTGTCATGAATTTTATTAAAATAGGAAGAAACCCTCTTTTTCAAATTTTTGGCTTTGCCTACATACAAAATTTTCCCTTCCTTGTCGTAATATTGATATACGCCGGGATTATCAGGCAAGGTCTGTATTTGTAAGGCTAAAGATATTAGATTCATGTAACAAAGTTAATCTCAAAAATCACGAAATACAAATCAATGTCATCGAAATCTTTCTGACGAAAGTTTTATCAGAATTTTACTTTCTAATTCGTTATTATCCTTATTTTTATCTTTTCAATATCTTATGATAAAAATCAATACGACACCCATAGTTCTTTTTGGCGAAAGCATTATTCCCGGCGAAAGTAAAACCATCAACGTGGAAATTGCCAGATTACATACCACAACAAAACTGAACATCCCTATTATTGTCCGACGTTCTAAAATCGATGGTCCAGTGGTTCTTTTCTCTGCAGGATTACATGGCGACGAAATCAATGGCGTAGAAATCGTCAGGCAACTTATCCATAAAAAAATAAACAAACCGAAAAGAGGCACAATCATCTGTATTCCTATAATAAACGTCTATGGATTTGTCAATAAATCAAGAGAATTTCCTGATGGCAGGGATTTAAATCGAGTTTTTCCAGGAAGTAAAACTGGTTCTCTGGCCAGTAGATTTGCTTTTCATATTTTAACGGAGATTATGCCAATTGTAGAATACGCAGTCGATTTTCATGCCGGTGGCGCCAGCCGTTTCAATGCACCACAAATTCGTCTTACCCAAAATAATCCAGCCTTAAAAATATTGGCCGATGTATTTAATGCGCCTTTCACTTTATATTCTAAAAATATTTCAGGATCTTTCAGGAGTTCGAGTGAAAAAATGAATGTAAAAATGCTACTTTTTGAAGGTGGAAAATCACTAGACATCAACAACACTATTTCCGATGAAGGCGTAAATGGAGTAAAGCGCCTGTTAGCTCACCTTGACATGCTGGATTCAAAACATTATGTTAACAGACAAAGAGCACCCACTATTTATATTGAAAAATCCGGCTGGATAAGAGCCAAATGTTCCGGATTGTTGCATGATTATGATACAATAGGTAAATTTGTAAAAAAAGGAACTATTCTCGCGACCATAACAGATCCTTTTGGAAAATTTGAACGAAAAGTAAAAGCGCCCAATGACGGTTACGTAATCAATGCCAATCATTCGCCTATTGTTTACGAAGGCGATGCTATTTATCACATGTCGAATACTAACGAAGAAGATGAAGAATAAAAAAGAATTAAGATTAAAGCACAAAGCCTTGCGAAATTCACTTTCGGAAAATGAATTGGAAGAAATGAGTTTGGCTATCGCCAATAAAGTTCTGGAACTTCCTATTTGGGAGAAAACCTATTTCCATATTTTCCTTCCTATTACGGAACACAAAGAAGTCAACACCGAATTTATTTTGCACTTGTTATCCGGAAAGGACAAGGAAATCGTTCTTTCCAAATGCGATTTTAAAACGTGTAATTTGGTTCATTATCTTTTGACAGACAATACCAAAATCAAGAAAAACGAATATAATATTCCCGAACCTGTCGATGGGATTGAAGTCCCAACGCATAAAATCGATGTGGTTTTTGTACCCCTTCTGGCATTCGACAAAAAAGGAAATCGGGTGGGTTATGGTAAAGGATTTTATGACAAATTCTTATCGGAATGCAAACCGGAAACCATCAAAATTGGCCTTTCTTTCTTTGATCCCGAAGAATTGATTACAGATATTTTTGAAGGCGACGTAAAACTGGATTATTGTGTGACACCGAATTTAATTCACTCTTTTTAATTCTGAATGCGTACTTTCGCATATAAACCCAAATTAAAACCATGAAAAAAATTCAATACTCAAGATTTGCAACAATTCTTTTAATTGCTGTATTTGCCTTTTCACTATCTAACTGTGCGGTTAGAGTAGGGACAAACTCGAACAGAGCCTCTTACAAGACTAAAAGATTACCACCAGGACAAGCCAAAAAAATATATGGTGGAAAAAGTGCTAAAAGTTATGCTCCTGGGCAAAACAAATAAATCAAATAAAAAAGACCTATTCAATTATGAAATAGGTCTTTTTTATTTTTGTGAAACAGTAATTTAAAAACTTAGGCTGTTTTATGATGAAAAGCCTTTTTGTTGAAAAAAATCAAAATCCCAACTCCTGTTGAAATCGCCATATCGGCAATGTTGAAAATAGCGTTGAAAAATGTAAATTCTTTTCCGCCCCAAATTGGCACCCAAGCCGGTAAATTTCCATGCCAAAAAGGAAAATAAAACATATCTACAACTTGACCATGAAACCAGGTTCCATAAGGCTTGTCTGTGAATAAAGTAGCTAACTGCTGGTGACTATCGTCAAAAATAACTCCATAGAAAACAGAATCTATGATGTTTCCAAAAGCGCCTGCAAGAATTAATGCAATGGCTACAATTAAGTAATTAGAAATGTGTTTTCTTTCAACAGAATCCCACAACCAATATGCAATTCCGCCAACGGCAACTAATCTAAAAAGTGTCAGGAATAATTTTCCGTATGCTCCCGGGATTTTGGTTCCCCAGGCCATTCCTTCATTTTCGATAAAAAGAATTTTGAACCATTTGAACACTTCAACTTCTTCGCCTAAAATAAAATTAGTTTTAATGTATATTTTTGAAACTTGATCAACAAGCAATATGATAAAAATAAGGAGATACGCTTTTCGTAATGACATTTTATAAATTTTAATGGCGCAAAAGTAACAATTTAATCAAAAAAAACGCTCCCAATGGAGCGTTAAATATTGTTCAACAAGAGGTTTATCGTTGCAAGTTTTTTGCTTCGATGCTCATTGTTGCGTGAGGAACGATTTTCAATCTTTCTTTCCCAATTAATTTGCCTGTTACTTTGCAAATTCCGTATGTTTTGTTTTCTACACGGAAAAGTGCATTTTTCAAATCACGAATAAACTTTTCCTGACGAATCGCCAATTGCGAGTTTGCTTCTTTAGACATCGTTTCGCTTCCCTCTTCAAAGGCTTTAAATGTAGGTGACGTATCATCAGTCCCATTATTCAAATCATTCATGTAAGCACTTTTTATCAAATCTAAATCCGCTTGTGCTTTTTTAATTTTGTTAAGGATTATATCTTTGAACTCCGCCAAATCAGCGTCAGAGTATCTTGTTGCTTCATCTACCATATTCTAAGTTATTTAGTAATTATTATTTTTGTTTTTATTTGGTCAAATTCAATTTCCGTACCGTTTTCTATTTCATCTACAAAAACTAAATCGCTGGTTAATGTTTCTGATTTTATATATGCTTCATTTTTAAGAATTGCCTCTTCTAAAAGTCCATTCCTTTTCAGTTGAACTTTAATTTTATCAGTAACTTCAAATCCTGAATCTTTACGGATATTCTGAATTCTGTTTACTAATTCTCTGGCAATTCCTTCTTGTTTTAATTCTTCAGAAATTGTAATGTCAAGTGCAACCGTTATTCCGTTTGAATTGGCTACCAGCCAGCCTTCAATATCTTGTGATGTAATTTCTACATCTTCTAATGTTAAAGTTACGTTATTTCCTGCAATAACAATATCCAGGCTTCCATCCTTGTCCAATTGACTGATCTGCTCTTTAGAAAACCCTTGTATCCCCTTAGAAATCAAGCCCATATCCTTTCCGAACCGCGGCCCGAGTGCTTTAAAATTAGGTTTAATTTGTTTTACCAAAACACCCGAAGCATCATCCAAAAGTACGATTTCTTTCACATTTACCTCCGCTTTTATAAGGTCAGAAACAGCTTCAATTTCAGCTCTCTGATTCTCGTCAAGTACTGGTATCATTACCTTTTGCAACGGTTGACGCACCTTAATCATTTCCTTCTTTCGGAGTGATAAAACCAATGATGAAATGGTTTGTGCCTTCTGCATTTTACTCTCTAACATTTTATTAACATAGTTTTCAACCGAAACCGGAAACTCCGCCAAATGTACACTGTCATATTTTTCCGACTGTGTTGCTACAGTTAAATCTCTGTAAAGTTTATCCATGAAGAAGGGGGCAATAGGCGCACCCAGTTTACTTATGGTTAACAAACAAGTATATAAGGTTTGATAAGCAGCAATTTTGTCCTGTGCATATTCCCCTTTCCAGAAGCGTCTTCTGCACAAACGAACGTACCAGTTACTCAAGTTTTCCTGTACAAATTCTGAGATTGCACGAGCCGCTTTCGTTGGTTCATAATCCGCATAATAGCTATCAACATCTTTTATCAAGGTATTCAGTTCCGAGATAATCCATTGATCAATTTCCGGTCTTTCGTTTAATGGAATCTCCGCTTCTTCAAATTTGAAACCATCAATATTGGCATACAAACTAAAGAACGAATAAGTGTTGTACAATGTTCCAAAGAATTTTCTGCGTACCTCAGCGATTCCTTCTAAATCAAATTTCAAATTGTCCCAAGGATTCGCATTGGAAATCATATACCAACGCGTCGCATCTGGACCGTATTCTTTTAATGTTTCGAATGGATCTGCGGCATTCCCTAAACGTTTGGACATTTTTTGCCCATTTTTGTCTAAAACCAATCCGTTAGAAACTACATTTTTATAGGCTACTTTATCGAAAACTAATGTTGCAATAGCGTGCAACGTATAAAACCAACCACGCGTTTGATCGACACCTTCTGCGATAAAATCAGCAGGAAAATCTTTGTTTTCGTCTATTTTATCTTTATTTTCAAAAGGATAATGCCATTGTGCATAAGGCATGGAACCCGAATCAAACCAAACATCAATCAAGTCCGCTTCACGCGTCATCGGTTTGCCAGAAGCAGAAACCAAAGTAATTTCATCAACTACATTTTTATGTAAATCAATTAAATCGTAATTTGTTTCCGCCATATTTCCAATTTCAAACCCTTTGAAAGGATTTTCTTTTTGGAAACCTGCAGCGATTGATTTTTCGATTTCGTTGTATAATTCTTCAACGGAGCCTATTAAGATTTCTTCGGTTCCTTCTTCGGTTCTCCAAATTGGCAACGGAATTCCCCAGAATCTTGAACGCGATAAATTCCAGTCATTGGCATTTTTTAACCAATTCCCAAAACGTCCTTCTCCGGTAGCTTTTGGCTTCCAATTGATGGTTTCGTTCAAGTCGAACATTCTGTCTTTAACTTCAGAAATTTTTATAAACCAGGAATCCAAAGGATAGTATAAAATAGGTTTGTCTGTTCTCCAGCAATGTGGGTAACTGTGGACATATTTCTCTACTTTAAACGCTCTATTTTCTTCTTTTAATCGAATGGCGATTTCAACATCTATAGAACGTTCTGGTGCTTCACCATCATTATAATATTCGTTTTTGACATATTTACCGGCATATTCACCCATGTGCGAAGTGAATTTCCCTTGCAAATCTACTAACGGAACCGGAGTTCCATTTTCGTCAAGAACTAACATTGGAGGTACTTCAGGCGTAGCTTCTTTAGCCACTTTTGCATCATCAGCACCAAATGTTGGCGCAGTATGTACAATTCCTGTTCCGTCTTCGGTAGTTACGAAATCCCCTGAAATTACTCTAAAAGCATCTTCTGGATTTTGGTATGGCAAAGTAAACGACAGTAATTGTTCGTAACGAATATCAACCAAATCAGCTCCTTTGCATTCAGCAAGAACCTGATAAGGAATTTTCTTATCACCTTCTTTGAAATTTTCAAAATCAGCTGGCTCAGCACTTTCGAAGAACCCTTTTCCGAATTGTTTTCCAACTAAATTCTTAGCCAAAATCAATGTTGCCGGACGAAACGTATATTGATTAAATGTTTTTACTAAAGCATATTCGATTTTTGGACCTACAGTCAAAGCTGTATTACTTGGCAAAGTCCACGGCGTTGTCGTCCACGCCAAGAAATAAATATCCTCTAAATCCAACGCTTCTAATTTGTAATGCTGTAAGTTTTTTGAAGTGATATAATCATAAAACTTAGAGAACAACAATTCTTTGTGCGTGTCAATCACTTTAAATTGTGCCACAACTGTCGTATCCGTAACATCACGGTAACTTCCCGGCTGGTTCACTTCGTGAGAAGACAATCCTGTTCCTGCTTTTGGAGAATACGGTTGAATGGTGTAGCCTTTGTACATCAAATCCTTGTTGTAGATTTGTTTCAAAATCCACCAAACCGTTTCCATGTATTTGGATTTATACGTCACATATGGATCTTCCATATCCACCCAATAACCCATTTTTTCAGTCAAATCATTCCATACGTCCGTATAACGCATCACGGTTTTTTTACACGCTTCGTTGTATTCTTCGATGGAAATGGTCTTTCCAATATCTTCTTTGGTAATTCCTAATTCTTTTTCAGTACCCAATTCCACTGGTAAACCATGCGTATCCCAGCCAGCTTTACGCTTTACTTGGAACCCTTTTTGAGTTTTATATCTACAAAAAATATCTTTAATCGCACGCGCCATTACATGATGAATTCCTGGCAATCCATTTGCCGAAGGCGGACCTTCAAAAAACACGAATGGTGGGTTTCCTTCACGAGTGGTTACGCTTTTCTCAAATATGTTTTCCTTCTTCCAAAAATCAAGTACTTCTGACGCTACCGTTGGTAAGTCAAGTCCTTTGTATTCAGTAAATTTTGTGCTCATTTTATCCTTTTCTTAATCGAGGTGCGAAAGTAATAAATAGTTACGAATTATGGGTGATGCAGGACAATTTTTTGCGTTAGCGAGAACATTGAAATCCTTTTATGAGGTTTAAAAGGAATAAAAATCGGAATGATTAGCACAAATAAAATGGTAATAAATAGTTTTTAAGCCCGAATAAAAAATCAATAAAATTTCTATGTCAGCATCTACCCCTGAAAAAATGGAGATTAGGATAACCAAAAAAAGCATCTTGGATCTGAAATCCAAGATGCTTTTATAAAAACACACCTTTAGCTGTTGGCATAAAATCTAAAGCTATTTAAGGGCCTTTTTTAATTCCGCAGCGGCTTGCAACAAAGCTGATTTAGTGCCGGGAATCGTACTTATTGCATTTAACAAGCCCCAATCGTGAATCATTCCATTATAACGTGTTGCGGTAACTTTCACTCCTGCTTCGTCTAATTTACGGGCGTATGCTTCCCCTTCGTCTCTTAAAATATCGTTTTCTGCAGTTTGCACCAATGCTGGCGGTAATCCTTTTAACTGACTTGTTGTAGCCTGCAAAGGTGACGCATAAATTTCTTTACGTTGTTTAGGGTCGGTTGTATAATTATCCCACATCCACATCATTAAGGGTTTAGTCAAGAATCGGTCTTTACCAAACAAGTTATAGGATTCTGTTTCAAAATCAGCATTGGTTACCGGCCAAAATAAAACCTGTAATTTAATGTTCGGTCCTTTTTTATCTTTAGCCATTAATGCAACAACGGTAGCCATGTTTCCTCCAACACTATTTCCTGCCACTGCAAGCCGTTGACCATCAACCCCAATTTCTTCCCCATGTTCAGCTACCCATTTTGTAGCATTATAGGCTTGGTTAATTGCGACAGGGTAATGCGCTTCAGGAGATGGCGCATAGTTAACAAAAACTGCTACAGCACCCGATTCCACCACTAAATCTCTAACCATTCGTTGATGTGTAGGAAAATCTCCCAGCACCCAACCTCCGCCATGAAAGAACATAAATACTGGCAATATGCCTTTTGCATTTTCAGGCTTAACGATATTTAGTTTAATGCTTTGGCCATCCTCAACAATAGTCTTTTCTGTAACTGCGACACCAGACATATCAACCTTGACAGATGCTTGCGCACCTACAAGCACTTTTCTAGCTTCGACAGGAGACAATTGCTCTAATGGCTTGCCTGTACCCGAATTTAGAACTTTAAGAAACCCTCTAATGTTGCTTTCAATGTTAGGATCCTGCGAAGCATCTTTTGTTTGTGCAGACACTTCACTTGAAAAAGCAATTGCTAACAATAATGTTCCTACTTTTTTTAATTTTGATTTCATCTGATCTATTTTAAATTTAAAGGTATAATTAAACGCTGTAGGTGAATTCAAAAAAAACTGGGACTTTCTGCTTTAACAAATTATTTTTTAAGATATGGCGTTTTAAAATGTGACTAACAATATTAGTAGATTACTGAAAAAGACTTGAACCAGTCAAGATTATGGCTATCAGAATGTTAAAAAGAAAATACTACTTATTTACATCAAATGTAGTCAATAATTATTGTCAAATTTTAAAAATTACAGGTTCTTTTAACAGCACCCTTAAATTATAACATTAAAATCAACAAAAAAATAACTCATTTATTTACAGTCAATTAACTTGATCTAAACACAACGAATAGTTAAAACAGAAGTTATTAATTAATCTAAATCAATTTTAGAATAGCATAGAATTTGAACTACAAAGATCAAGAGAATACCTCTTTCAAAACGTCCAGAGATTTTGGTTTTTTAAAGCCGTCCAAGTGAAAACTATAGTAATCGATTAGAATTTTTAAAACTATTTGTCTTTCAATAACATGAAATATTTTTTGATTGTTATCGAATTTTAAATCAATGAGTTTTTTGAATAAATTACTTTCATGTTCCGTAAGCGAACTAATGGCATGAAAGGGCGTAAAGATACCTTCGCTCATTTCGAAAAAAGGCATATCCATATCCGAAATATCAGGGTAAAAGCCCAAATATTTTGTAGTTTCCAATAATAAAATCAAATGGAAATTAGCAATTTCATCGTGGTTATCCAACCAATGCAAGGCAGTTTCCAAAAACGTAAATAAGTGTTCGTTTTTTTCTTCTTCATGAATCGAATGGTGCAGCATTTCAGAAATGAACATCACGATTGTACTTTTATAAATATCCGAATGAATGGAATGAAAAGGAGAATCAATTTTTATTTCCTTGAAATTTTCTAAAGTGCCTTTGTTCTTATGAATCGCTTCAATTTCGAGAATGGTCAACGGTTGAAAATAAGCAATTTTCTGATTGGACTTTCTCGAAGAAAAAGCATCCCGAACAAAATAAGATTTCAAACCATGCGACAACGTGAAGCATTTCACAATCAAGCTTTTTTCCTGGAATTTTAATGACGAAATGACGATGGCTTTGGTTTTTACGAGCACAATTTTAATTTAAAGATTGAAAAATTTAAAGATTGAAAAATTCATTCCTCTAAATTACCTTATTATCATTACTTTTTTAACTTTAGTTTCCACTCCGTCTTGTGCCGAAATAAAAATCATATACACTCCAGAAGCCACTTTGTATTTTCCAAAAGCCGTGGTATCCCATTCTATAGTTCCTCCTTCGGAAGTAGTTTCATAAACTAGATTTCCTTCAATATCGGTGATTTTGATATTGGCTCTATCGAGTAATCCGGCAATTTTAACGGTTCCTAGATATTCAGGACGCACTGGATTTGGATACACATACGCATTATTTAAATCCTCATTTGCTTCAGTCGAGACTCCTTTGAAAGAGACCAAACCTTTGGCGGTAGCTATGAAAACTTCGCCTGTTGTGCTGTTGATATCAATGTCATTTATAACATTACTGGGCAAAGGCGAATTGCTGGTCGTGAAATGATACTTGGTTTCCAGACCGTTTGGTGACACCAAAAAAACACCTGAATCCGCAGTACCAATCCACTTATTATTTGCTCCATCAACAACAATATCGGTAATAAATTGTTCGTACAATAATTCTTGGGCCAAGTTATCTTCCAATATAATAATGGGGTTAGCCGTTAATTGCTCCTCAGATTGAAAACTGCCAACATTAGACAAAATTCGCAATCCTTTTGTAGTTCCTATCCAAAGTTGGTTTCGGGTATCAACTGCAACTACTCTAACATCAGCAATGGGCAAATTTCCGGTATCAGGACCTGTGGTTATTTTCTTAAATTTATTATTACTTTCGTTAAAACCAATAACACCGTCACTACTTGTGGAAAGCCATTTCGTACCATTTTTATCAATGGCAATTGTTCCAAAATTAGTATCAATGGCTGAATCCAGAATATTTTCCATCGCATAACTTTGCCATTGTCCGTTAGTTTTCAAAACTTTCAACCCGTTTTTTATTCTGCTATTGGTGACCCAAAAATTCCCGGATTTATCAAATGCTGCTCCGTTTATCCGAATATCAATATAATTTGGACCCGCAAAGGTTAATGATTCTAAACCGCTATTGGTTTGATTGTACAAAATTTTCGGTTCATCATTTTCAATTTTTAACAATCCTGAAAAAAAAGAACTCGCATACACTTCATTTTCCTTACTGGGATTAACTGTAATTCTGGTCATGGATTTAGCTCCCAAAACTTTCTCATACGGAATATTCAACCATCCTGTTGTGCTGAATTTACTTATGCCATAACTATCTAAGTCATACGGATTATAATCTACTGTATAATCGCCATAAACCGTCCAAAGCGAATTTGATGTGGCTTGAAGCGCAAATATATTATTCCGTGAAGGTCCAATGGGAGTCGTATTTTCGAAGGTCGTAATTGAAGAAAGAGAAGTAGCAATTAATCCCTTTTCTTTTGTTCCAATGAAAATGGTGTCGCCTACTATTGTTGCACAATTAAAACTGGGAGTGCTTTCCGTAATTTGGTTTGTGTTTATTTGGCGTACCAAAACCATCTGACTGTTATAAATATATACATTGTTTAAAGTGGTTACTATCAAATAACCCGCAGTTGCTCTCATATCTAAAGCTGGTGATGGAAGCGCTAAATATCCTGTAAACGAATTCGTGTTCGCATTATATTTATGGATATATCCTGAAGTATTAACAGCAAACAAATCTGTTCCTAATGTCGCTATACCAGACCAGTTTCCGCCAGCAATTGTTCCCCATTGACTAAAATCTACTAAGTTTTTATTTGAAATAGTGGCTCTTTTTATACCGCTATTTGTAGCGGCATAAATAAATCCATTAACCAAGGCTGTTTGGTTTACCATTATTTCGGCGCCATTTGTACCAATAAAATAGGTGTCCCCAAATTGCATGGTTAATAAATTGAATTGAACAATTCCAAAATCACAGGAAACATAAGCAATACCTTCGAATTCCATGAAGTGATTGATTTTTTTTATGTTTGAAGGAAGTTGTTTATTGATAATATCTACCACTTTGAGTATGGTTCCATCGGTTTCATTAATGACTATTATCAATCCATTTTCGTATCCTACAATTGTTTTATTGAATGTTGTGCTGTGGAATAATGCCGAAATGGTTTCTCCAGAAAGTCCATCAATAGTATTGGTAGTTTTAATCTGGCTTGTTGCTATATTTTTAGAAAATAAGGCATTTTCTGAAGCAGCAAAAACTGCGGTATTGGATTCTGAAACGTCTTTAATTTCATTGTAAGAGAAATATCCTTGCCACGACAGATTACTTTGGGTAAAACCCATTTGGATAAAAAGTAAAAGCAAAAAACATAAACCGTTCTTTTTCATTATTTGCATGAATATTGGTTTACAAATATAGAACAAACGAAAGTATTAGAATTTTGTTACACAAAAAAAATGCCTTCCATCCGTAACATCGGCAGAAGGCATTTTAAATTATAATTAAACCTGATTTATACTACTCCTTGAGCTAGCATTGCATCAGCTACTTTTACAAATCCAGCAATATTTGCACCTTTTACATAGTTTACATAACCTTCTTCGTCAGTACCATATTTTTTGCATTGATTGTGTATTCCTACCATAATCTCTTTCAATCTGGAGTCCACTTCCTCGCTCGTCCAGTTTAGACGAATTGAGTTTTGTGTCATCTCTAATCCTGAAGCTGCTACACCACCTGCATTTGCAGCTTTACCCGGAGCAAAAAGCACCTTAGCTTTCAAGAAAAGCTTGATAGCCTCTAGCGTACAAGGCATATTTGCCGCTTCAGTAACACAAATAACACCATTTGCAATTAAATTTTTTGCATCTTCCTCATTCAACTCATTTTGAGTTGCACAAGGTATCGCAATATCAACTTTTACTTCCCATACGCTTTTCCCTTTGTGGAATTTAGCTTTTGGATATTTTTCTAAATAAGCTTCAGCTCTATTATCACCTCTTGCTCTCATTTCAAGCATAAAGTCAATTTTATCTCCAGAGATTCCTTCCTCATCATAAATATACCCATCAGGACCAGAAATAGTGACTACTTTTCCTCCAAGGTCGTTTATTTTTAAAGCTACTCCCCACGCAACATTACCAAATCCTGAAATAGAAACTGTTTTACCATTAATAGTTTGCCCAATAGTTTTAAGCATTTGTTCAGCAAAATAAACAACTCCGTAACCCGTCGCTTCCGGTCTAATTAAAGAACCTCCATAAGCCAATCCTTTACCAGTTAAAACTCCGGTAAACTCATTTCTTATTCTCTTATATTGGCCAAATAAATAACCAATCTCTCTGGCTCCAACACCAATATCTCCGGCAGGAACGTCTAATTGTGGTCCAATATGCCTGCACAACTCAGTCATGAAAGACTGACAGAAACGCATCACTTCCCCATCAGATTTTCCTTGTGGATCAAAGTCAGATCCTCCTTTACCACCACCCATTGGCAAAGTGGTCAAACTATTTTTGAATACTTGTTCGAATGCTAAAAATTTAAGCACCGATAAATTTACGGTATGATGAAAACGTATTCCTCCTTTATAAGGTCCAATTGCAGAATTCATTTGGATTCTAAAACCTCTATTTACCTGAATTTCGCCTTTATCATCTACCCAAGGAACGCGAAATATAATAGAACGCTCTGGCTCAGCTATTCTGAGAAGCAAATTTTTTCCATCATATTTTTTTTGCTCCGCAATAAATGGGATAACAGTTTCAGCAAATTCTCTAACAGCTTGAATAAATTCAGGCTCATTTGGATTTTTTGACTCAACTTGAGCCATAAATTGATTTATTTTATTTTCCATCTTGAAATAAATTATTCAAACAAAATTAATATTAATAGTTCCTTAAATACAATAATCGCTTTTAAGAAAACGTTTTCGTTGGTGTATACAAAGATACATTTTATAAAAATATCGAAGTCTATTTTTTTGTTTTATAGATAGAATTATCTTTTTATTAAGCAATTATAAAGAAATATACTTTTAAAACACAGTTTGCAACGAAATCGTTGTAGTTTTCGTAAGCAAATAAGAATTTGTTTACTTATTTTTTAATTTTAATGATTGATGTTTTAATGATTGATGTTTTTATATATTTGTCTGGATTTGAAAATTTATCACCTAATGATCAAACAAACAATTCTTACTTTACTCCTATTATTTGGTTTTTCAAATAATATAAATGCGCAATTTGGTTTTTCGCATGAAGTAGGAATTATAGCCGGACCTGTAGCTTTCCAATCTGATTATGGAGAACGCCACGATTTGAATACAAACTCTGGAAATACTGGTGTCGGAATTGGGATTATTCATTATTTAAATTTCTCTTACAAAGCTGAATGTAACTGTTATACTCCTGAAACTTATTTTAACGACCATTTTAAGTTAAGATCAGAACTTTCTTATAATAAAACCGAATTAAAACATTTTGGAGAATGGGTAGAACCAAATAAAACTTCTCTTAGAGCAGATCAATTACGCGCCATGAGAGGAACTACTGCAGTTACTAACATAGGAATGCAACTGGAATATTTCCCTCTTAGCATTCGTGATTTCACTGCAAGCATTGGTAGTTTAGGACCATTCATAAGTCTTGGGGGACAATTCAGTTATTATAATGCCGAAGCCTATTCAACAATGGGACCTTTAGGGACACCATTAACCACTTTTCCTAAATACTTAACCCCTTCAGATGGTCGAAATTATGGTTTTTCTACTGAAGGAGGATCGGTTTGGTCAGTAGTAACAAGCGTAGGAACCCGTTATAAACTGACTCCTTTACGAGATTTAATGGTCGATTTAAGATTCCAATATTTTTTCTCCAATTGGGTGGACGGATTAAATCCAAATCCGGAACTTTACAAAGAAAACAAAGCAAACGACTGGTTGGTTTGGTTAAATGTTGGATATATTTATTACTTACAATAGCAATTACAATCCTTTATAAAAAACAAAACCCCAATTCTGAATTTAGAATTGGGGTTTTGTTTTTTATAAATATTGTTTACGCTAATGCTTGTTTCAAATCTTCGATTAAATCTTCGGCGTCTTCAATACCTACGCTCAGTCGAACCAGATCATCCGTAATTCCAATTGCTGCACGTTTATCTTCCGGAATCGATGCGTGTGTCATTAAAGCAGGATGATTTGCCAATGATTCTACTCCACCTAAAGATTCGGCCAAAGTGAAAACTTTTAGCTTTTCAAGAAAGTCAATCGCATCCTCTTTTTTACCCGAAACAAAAGTAAAGGAAACCATTCCTCCAAAACCGCTCATTTGCTTTTTGGCAATTTCATGATACGGATGGCTTGGTAATCCTGGATAATAAACCCTTTTAATTTTTGGATGGTTACTTAAGAACTCCACTACTTTTCCCCCGTTTTCACAATGTCTTTCCACACGCAAATGCAAGGTTTTAATTCCTCTCAAAACCAAAAAACTGTCCATTGGCCCAAGTGTGGCTCCAGTTGCAAATTGTTGAAAATGCAATTGTTCTCCAAGAGCTTCATCTTTTACAATCAATGCTCCTGCAATAACATCAGAATGCCCACCAAGATATTTAGTTGCCGAATGCATGACAATATCAGCGCCTAAGTCTAATGGTTTTTGTAAATAAGGTGTTGCAAAAGTATTATCTACTGCAAAAAGGATTTTCTTCTCTTTGGTGATTTTAGCAATCTCCTGAATATCAGCAAGCTTCATCAATGGATTCGTTGGTGTTTCTACCCAAACCAATTTCGTATTTTCATTGATTAATGACTTGAACTGCTCCATGTCATTCATGTCCACAAAATGGAATTTTATGCCTGAATCTTTATAAATACGGGTGAACATTCGATACGTTCCACCATATAAATCGTCCATCGCAATGATTTCGTCACCCGCTTTAAAAGAACGTAAAATACAATCCGTAGCCGCTAATCCTGACGAGAAAGCCAATCCTCGTGTTCCGTTTTCAATACTTGCCAATGCATTTTCGAGCGCTGATCTGGTAGGATTAGCAGCTCTACTGTATTCATAATCCGGATTTATCGGGTGTCCGGGACTTGTTTGCACAAATGTTGACGTTTGATATACTGGCGGCATAACTGCTCCTGTACTTGGATCATGGTGTTGACCACCGTGAATAACTTTAGTATTAAATTTCATATCTAGATAATATTTGTTTTTTAATGGAATCCGGCATCAACATTCTTCTTATTTTGTGATTTTGAAACCTGCGATTTCCTATCGTTTAATATTCAAATGCTGAATTGTTTTACAAATTTACCTTTTAATTTATTCTAACCAAGCCGCAAGTTGATACCTTTGTATATAATTAACAATTTTGAAATGAAACACTTTATCCTTTTTTCGGTATTACTTTTTTCTGTGGCGCGTTGTTCTAACGAATTGGTTTTCGAAGAGCAATCTTTTCAGAAAAAAACGACTTTGCCCTGCAAGGAAAATTGCCCTCAGATAACTGTAAAAATTCCGGTCGCAAAAGATGTTCCCGTTGTTGCGGACAGCATCAATAAAAAAGTGTTTTCAGTATTGAAGGAGATTATTTATTTTGGCGAAAAGCCATATACTTCTACTAATTATAATGGATTGTTAGCTTCGTTTATTGATTCCTATGAAAAACTTCAGAAAGAATTTCCGAAAGATACTTTTGGCTGGGAAGGAAAAATAGAAGGAAGTGTAAAATACCAATCGGATAGTATTTTGAACATCGAAATCAAGCACTATACCTTTACCGGTGGCGCTCATGGCTATGAAGGATTGCGTTCGCTAATTTTCAATCCAGAAACCGGGAAATACATTCCGAACAATCAATTGTTTAAAAACAAGAATGCTTTTATGGCTTTCGCCGAAAAAAAATTCAGATCCAAATATAAGATCCCGGAAAACAAATCTATAAACGCAACTGGGCTAATGTTTGAGGACGAGAAATTTTATCTGCCACAAAATATTTTCTATACCGATAAAGGATTACTCCTTTATTACAATTCCTATGAAGCGGCATCGTATGCGGATGGGCCAAAAGAATTGTTGTTGTCTTACAAAGAAGTGAATGAATATTTGGCGGTTAAATAATAAATGGTCCTCAAAAAATTAAACCACACAAGAAATTTAAGGCCATATAATTTAGCGTTTTTAAAGTCCTAAATTATCATGTTCCCATAATAACCTAGCCCCGATAGCAGTGAAAATCCTTTTACTTTTTTTCTTTAAAAAAGTAAAAGATTGAAACAAATAGCGGGAAATAGCTCCTAAACAAACTTTCGAATACTCATCATCATTCCGGTGTGAACAGCTTCGTGATAGACGTTGAAAGACATGGCGTCTTCGGCAGTTTTTATCGTAAAACCGTTCATGGTAGTGAATTCCTGAAAGTGTTGGAATACTTTGTTCTCTAAATCAGATTTGGTTTGATTGATGGTTTCAAAAAGCAGGGATTGAATCTCCTCTACATCAGCCTGGGTTGCGTCTTGTTCCGGCTTGGTGCCTCTTTTATATTTTTCGATCATTTCATCCGAAATCATCATAGGCAAACCCGACAATTTGTAAACCAACATCTGCTGAACCACAACTATATGCCCAATATTCCAAATCAAATTATTGTTGTAGCCCACCGGAATTGCGTTGAGTTGCTCTAATGTATATCCTTGCAAAAACTTTGACAAGGTATTTCTACTGTTTTCGGTAATAGGGAATGTTTGATGCATTTTTCTAATTTTTTGATAAAAATAATCATTTTCCGTATCAAATGATTTTTCTTTGCACAAAGAAATCGCTATTTACATGGACAAAATATATTATCTCGCTTCTTGCGATACCTGCAGGAAAATTATAAAATCATTACCGAAAGACCATGATTTTAAGTTTCACGACATCAAACAAGACCCTATTATAGTGGAGGAATTGGAACAAATGCGCGAACTTTCCGGAAGTTATGAAGCACTTTTCAGCAAGAAAGCACAGTTGTACAAATCAATGGATTTAAAGAATAAATCTTTAAGCGAAGCCGATTTCAAGAAATACATTCTGGAACATTACACCTTTTTGAGTCGCCCTGTTTTTATCATCAACGACAAAATTTATATTGGCAATACACAGCAAAACATGTTGCAAGTAATGAAAGCCTTGGCGTAGACCAAAAACCATCAAAATTAGAACAAAACCATCAGTAATTCACCTCTTTGGGTGTTCGGTGGCTTTTCCTTATCTTTGACCTCTTTTAGAAAATTATATGATACAATCAATGACGGGTTTTGGTAAAGCCACTTTGCAATTACCAACCAAAAAAATCACGGTAGAAGTAAAATCCTTAAACAGTAAAGGTTTGGATTTGAATGTGAGAATGCCTTCTCTTTACCGCGAAATGGAATTGGGTTTACGCAACCAAATTGCCCTAAAACTGGAAAGAGGAAAAGTAGATTTTTCTATTTTTATCGAAAGTACTGCGGAACAAACTTCGACGAAAGTCAATGTGCCAATTGTGAAAGCATACATCAACCAGTTGAGAGAAGTCTATGCTGATGCTGATGAAACGGAACTAATGAAAATGGCTATTCGCATGCCGGATACCATGAAAATAGAGCGTGATGAAATCGATGAAAACGACTGGATACAAATACAAACCGTTATCGAGGAAGCGTTACAAAACATCTTGACCTTTAGAAGAGATGAAGGAATGTCTCTTGAAAAAGAATTTCAATTGCGAATAGGCAATATCCGTCAATACATGACCGAAGCTTTAGCGCTAGATCCAGAGCGCGTTCAGGCAATAAAAGACCGTTTGCAAACTGCAATTTCAGAACTAAAAGTGAACGTTGACGAAAATCGTTTTGAGCAGGAACTGATTTATTATTTAGAGAAATTAGACATCACCGAAGAAAAAGTTCGCTTGACCAATCACCTCGATTATTTCTTGGAAACCATCAACGGAACTGAAGCCAATGGTAGAAAACTAGGTTTTATTACCCAGGAAATGGGACGTGAAATCAACACGATGGGTTCTAAATCCAACCACGCACAAATGCAAAAATTAGTCGTTCAAATGAAAGACGAATTGGAAAAAATAAAGGAACAGGTGTTGAACGTATTGTAAAAATATATTAGGTAGAGACGCGATTCATCGCGTCTTTATGCATAAAAATAGAAACATTCATTGCGACTAGAATTAAATAACAACATGAGTACAGGAGGAAAATTAATTGTTTTTTCGGCACCATCTGGATCTGGAAAAACCACCATAGTTAGGCATTTATTAAGCAAAGAAGATCTGAATCTTGAATTTTCTATTTCCGCAGCAACACGTGAGGCACGTGGTGAAGAAATAAACGGAAAAGATTATTACTTTATGTCATTGGAAGAATTTAAAACCCACATCAAAAATGAAGATTTTGTAGAATGGGAAGAAGTCTATCGCGATAATTTCTACGGAACCTTAAAAAGCGAAGTGGAACGCATCTGGGCCAAAGGAAAAAATGTGATTTTTGATATTGATGTATCTGGAGGATTGCGTATCAAGCATAAATTCCCCGAAGAGACTTTAGCCGTTTTCGTAAAACCACCAAGCGTAGACGAGCTGAAAAGAAGATTAAAGGAACGCTCTACTGAAAGTGAAGACAAAATCAACATGCGAATTGCCAAAGCTTCTGTAGAATTGGCAACAGCCCCACAGTTTGACGTTATTATAAAAAACTACGATTTAAATATTGCTTTGGAAGAAGCGCATCAATTGGTAAAGAATTATGTTAAGGATTAAAAGATTGAAAATTAAAGAATTGAAAAATTCAAAGTTATTTCTAATCATTTAATTTTTAAATCTTTAAATTAAATTCATGAAAATAGGTCTTTATTTCGGAACGTTTAACCCCATACATGTTGGGCATCTCATCATTGCCAATCACATGGCGGAACATGCCGATTTAGACCAAGTATGGATGGTGGTTACGCCTCACAATCCTTTGAAGAAAAAAAGTACTTTACTAGATGATTATCATCGTTTGCAAATGGTGCATCTTGCTACCGAGGATTTTCCAAAAATCAAACCTTCGGATATTGAATTTAAATTATCACAACCTAATTACACCGTGAACACGCTAGTTCACTTACAGGAAAAATTTCCAAGTTACGAGTTCTCCTTAATCATGGGCGAAGACAATCTCAAGTCGTTGCACAAGTGGAAAAACTACGAAGCGATTCTGGCACATCATGCCATTTATGTCTATCCTCGACTTTCAACCGAAGCAGAGAATCTAATGTTTAAGGACCACCCAAAAATCCACATGATAGATGCTCCAGTTGTTGAAATATCGTCAACATTTATTCGGGATAATATCAAAAAAGGGAAAAATGTACAGCCTTTGTTGCCCCCAAAAGTTTGGGAATATATTGACCACAATAATTTTTATAGAAGTTAACTCAAAGCCCGTTTCAGTTCTGTTTCAATATTTTCGAAAATAGTACACAGATTCTCATTTTTACCCGATAATAAAAACACTTCCGTACTGGGCATTTGCTTGCTGTTCCATAGTAATTGCGCTTTTTTTGCCGCAATAAAATTCTTTGCATTGATATCCCAAACTACTCCAATTCCAGTATTTCTGGAAAGTATTTCGAGCATTTCATATTCGGACGGAATGATATAATTAGGAACCATCGAAGGTCTTTTTTTATTAAAAACATACAACCAAAATAATTTGATGTGTGGAATTTGTGCATTATGACTGAACCATTTTTGATCATTCAACCACTGTTCGATTGCCGTGAAATCTTTGATTTTAATATTCGATTTTAATTCGGAGGCATCAATAGTATTGGAACCTACAATGACTTGTTTGATTTCGCCCACCTTTTTCTGAATCGTGTCAAACGTATCGTATTTTTTGGTTACCACCGCAAAATCAAGTTTTTTAGAATCTACCAGCTCAAAAAGCGTGTCATTTTCATAAAAACTAAAATCAATAAAATCAAATTTTGAAATCAAACAACTTCCCAAACTGCTCATCAAGTGTTTCGAAATTCCAATTGAAATCAATCGATTCGCATCAAACGCTTTGGCACGAAAACCATTCTCCACATTTTCCAATCGGTCTAAAGCCTCGATGATTAGATTATTCAGTAACTTAGCATATTCCGTTGGCTCTACGCCTTTTGACTTTCGATTAAAAAGTTTATACCCCACATGCGCTTCCAACATTGATATTTGCTGACTTACAGCGGGTTGACTGATAAACAATTCTTTGGCAGCCAAAGAAAAATTTCCGTTTTTATAAACCGATTTGAACGTTCTGTACCATTCCAGATTGACCATGATATAAATATATTTATCACAAACATAATTTAAATTATTTTTACTAATAGCATATTCGCCTTAAATTTGTACAAACAAAATCAGTAATGAAGAAAATTGCATTCGTTTTTATTATAGCATTAACCGCAACTTGCATCCCTGCAACAGCACAAAATAAAAAAAGTATGAAAAAAGTATTATTTGTGGTTACCAGTCACGATAAATTAGGTAACACAGGAGAAAAAACAGGGTTTTGGACCGAAGAATTAGCGGCTCCTTATTACGAATTATTAGATAAAGGTGTTGCCATAGACATTGCTACTCCACTAGGAGGACAGCCGCCTATTGATCCAAAAAGTGAAGATCCATCTGCTGCAACTGAAGACACTAAACGATTTGATGCCGATACCGAACTATTGGATAAACTAAAAAATACGCATAAATTAGCAGATGTAAAAGAGTCTGATTATGATGCGGTTTTTTATCCGGGAGGCCACGGTCCACTTTGGGATTTAGCCGAAGACAAAACGTCAATCGCTTTAATTGAATCTTTTTACACACACAATAAACCAGTTGGTTTTGTTTGTCATGCTCCTGGAGCTTTGAAAAGTGTAAAAATAAATGGGGAGTTTTTAGTAAAAGGTAAAAAAGTAACCGGATTCTCTAATACCGAAGAGGAAGCGGTAGGTTTAACTAAAGTGGTTCCTTTTTTACTGGAAGATGTTTTACAAAATAATGGCGCTACGTATAGCAAAGTTGCAGACTGGCAACCGTATGCCGTGGAAGATGGGTTACTAATTACAGGTCAAAACCCGGCTTCCTCTAAACTTGTTGCCGAAAAAATATTAAATCAATTAAACGCAAAAAAATAAACATGTTAAATTTCGAATTATACAATCCTACCCATTTAATTTTTGGAAAAGGACAAATTGAAAAATTACCAACATTAGTACCGCAAGGAGCAAAAATTCTTTTGGCGTATGGTGGTGGAAGTATTTTTAAAAACGGCATTCACGAGCAAGTAATCAACAACCTAAAAGGTTTTGATATTGTAGAATTTGGCGGAATAGAGGCCAATCCGCGTTTTGAAACATTGATGAAAGCCGTAGCGATTATTAAGGAACAAAACATTGATTTTATTCTTGCTGTTGGTGGTGGATCGGTAATTGACGGAGTAAAATTCATCTCAGCAGCCGTACACTTTGACGGAAATCCAATTGATATTCTTAAAAAGAGAATCATGTTTACAGAAGGTTCAAAAGTAGTGCCTTTTGCAACCGTTTTGACCTTACCCGCAACCGGAACCGAAATGAATTCTGGTGCTGTTATTACGATTGAAGCCACTCAGGAAAAATTAGACTTTGGTGGTTCGGCCATGTTCCCAAAATTCTCTATTTGTGATCCAACTGTAATCGCCTCTTTACCAAAAAGACAATTGCAAAATGGTGTTGTTGATGCTTACGTACACGTTTTAGAGCAATATTTAACCTACCCACATGACGGATACCTTCAAGATCGAATTGCAGAAAGTATTTTACAAACGCTGATTCAAGTAGGTCCCGAAGTAGTTGAAAATCCTACAGATTATGCCTTGGCTTCTAATTTTATGTGGAGTTGTACGATGGCTTTAAACGGATTAATCCAAAAAGGAGTTCCTTCGGATTGGGCGACGCACATGATTGGGCACGAATTAACGGCTTTATACGAAATCGATCATGCCAGAACTTTGGCAGTTGTAGGTCCAAATTTATTCCGAGTAATGTTTGAAACCAAAAAAGGAAAATTAGCACAATACGGGAAACGCATTTTTAATTTAACCGGAAGTGACGATGAGATTGCTAATGAAGCCATCAATAAAACCGTAGAATTTTACCACACGATGGGAATGCAAACCAAATTATCTGATTATACAAAGGACTTTGAAAAAACGGCTGATTTTATTGTAACTCGTTTTGAAAAGAGAGGTTGGAAAGCTTTGGGTGAAAAACAAAACATTACTTTAGAAAAACTACAAACCATTGTAGAAATGAGTTATTAATTCAAATAATCCTGATGCTGATTGACATTGGCACAAATAAAAAGGCGTTCTCCTATTTAAATGGGAACGCCTTTTAAAATACTAAAACAAAACCAACTAATTCAATATGCATTATAATTGTTAAATGATTAATTTATAATCATATATAACGCAAATTGAATATACATATTGTGTTAAAAAACAAAAAAAGTAAACTTATTTTTTTTGTTAGCAATAGTGTCTTTTTGAAAACTCTTAAGATGCCAGTTTCTTGTTCCAATTTTATTTGTATAATCACTACTTTTTTAAGTACTTTTGATTAAATCTAATAAAAAAATGACCGAAAACATAAAATTTGCAGTGATTGGCGGAGGAAGTTGGGCAACTGCTATTGCAAAGATGCTATGTGTAAATCTTTCGGAGATTTCTTGGTATATGCGTAATGAAGCTGCTATAGAACACATTAAAACCTACAAACACAATCCAAATTATCTGAGTTCTGTTGAATTTGATGTCAAAAAACTGAAACTCACCAGTGATATCAATGAGGCTGTTGGGTATGCGGATTATATCATTTTTGCAATTCCATCTGCCTTTTTAGATACTGAATTAGAAAAATTAACCGTTTCGTTGCAAGATAAAATCATTTTTTCGGCGATAAAAGGCATCGTTCCCGAAACGAGTTTGATTGTAGGCGAACATTTTCATGTAAAATATGACATTCCTTATTATAATATAGGTGTAATTACCGGACCTTGTCACGCGGAAGAAGTGGCTATGGAACGATTATCGTATCTGACTATTGCCTGTGGTGATGATGAAAAAGCCAAAATTGTAGCTAAAAATCTATCCGGAAACTACATTAAAACAAAGATTACAGATGATATTATAGGAACTGAATACGCTGCCATGCTAAAAAATATTTATGCAATTGCAGCCGGAATGGCTCACGGATTAGGCTATGGCGACAATTTTCAGTCGGTGTTGATGAGCAATGGGATACGGGAAATGAAAAAATTCATCAAGAAAGTCCATAAAATGAAACGCAATATCAACGATTCGGCATATTTAGGCGATTTATTGGTTACCGGGTATTCTGTATTCTCCAGAAACAGAATGTTCGGGAATATGATTGGTAAAGGTTACACCGTAAAAAGCGCCATGATGGAAATGAGCATGGTTGCCGAAGGGTATTATGCTGCAAAAAGCGCTTATAAGCTCAATCAAGGGTACGGAGCCAAAACTCCCATCATAGATGCCGTTTATGCGATTTTATATGAAGGTAGGGATGCTAAAACTATTTTTAAGGCTCTAACAGATCAGTTAGATTAGCACTTGTAAAACAATTAAATTTCTTTAAATCTAAATAAAAACAAAGGCACTAATCTATATAAAGATAGTGCCTTTGCTTTTATAATTATTTTAATTTGGCTTGAGCCGAAATAGATTTACCTCACAATAACGCCGTCAACGAATAAAATAGGTACTTCTTCGACAAAATCCTCATGGAGGGAATGTGCCTTGAAAATGAATTTCTTGTCATGTAATTTATCTCCTATGAAATAAGTCACCATAAATTCATTGTTGAGTGCCACAACACTTTTTTCTATCATTTCTATTTTGATCACGGAAACGGGCGGAACTTCCACAAAAGCGTGACGCAAAAGAGAGGTTTTTTTCATCTCGCCGTCAATGGTTCCAAAAGCTTTGGAAACGACCATCACACTTTCGATAAGGAAATCACTATCGTTTATTAAATAGGCGTACCATACTTTTTCCATGAAATCGTCGCTCCATTCCTGAACTGCGGCTAGGAATACGTTTTCTACCTCGGGGATGATAATATCTTTTTTCATAAGTAAGTCGTAAGGTCTAAGGTCGTAATGTCTTAAAGGCGAATGAAAATCTAGAACAGCTATTTCGTTTGACTTTTGACATTAAAACTTTTGACTAAATTGAGGATTTGAATTGCTCCAAGAAACGAACGTCATTTTCGTAAAACATACGGATATCGCCGATTTGATACAACAACATGGCGATTCTTTCGATTCCCATTCCGAATGCGAAACCGTTGTACTCGTCAGGATTGATGCCACAGTTTTTCAAAACGTTAGGATCCACCATTCCGCAACCCATAATTTCTAACCAACCGGTTCCTTTGGTGATTCTATAATCGGTTTCTGTTTTCAGACCCCAATAAATATCAACCTCAGCACTTGGCTCAGTAAATGGAAAATAAGACGGACGCAAACGGATTTTTGATTTTCCGAACATCTCTTTGGTGAAATACAAAAGCGTTTGTTTTAAGTCGGCAAAAGAAACGTCTTTGTCAATGTATAGACCTTCCACTTGGTGAAAAATACAGTGTGAACGGGAGGAAACGGCTTCATTACGAAAAACTCTTCCCGGAGAAATCGTACGAATTGGCGGTTTGTTGTTCTCCATGTAACGCACCTGAACGGATGATGTGTGCGTGCGCAACAAAATATCAGGATTCGTTTGTATAAAAAAGGTGTCTTGCATGTCACGCGCCGGGTGGTATTCCGGTAAGTTCAATGCGGTGAAATTATGCCAGTCGTCTTCAATTTCAGGACCTTCGGAAACGTTGAAACCAATGTTTGAAAAGATATCAATAATTTGGTTTTTTACCAATGAAATAGGATGACGGGAGCCAATAGTTATGGGTTCAGCCGAACGTGTCAAATCCCCATAAAAACCTTTGATTTCTTCTTTATTTTCTAAAGCTTCCTGTATGGTTTTTACTTTTTCTTCGGCAGACGTTTTAAGCAAATTGATTACTTGTCCAAATTCCTTCTTTTGTTCGTTAGGAACATTTTTGAATTCAGCAAAAAGGTTTTTTAAAAGCCCCTTAGTTCCAAGAAATTTAATTCGGAATGCTTCTAAATCGGCTGTATTTTGCGTTGAGAAGGCTTGTGCTTCACCAATATATTCTTTTATCTTGTCTATCATTTTCATCCAATAATTGAGAGTGCAAATTTAGGAAATTTGTTCCAAGTATACTCTTTAAAGTTTAAAGTTTCATTTCTAAATTGTGACATTGTTTCCTTAGTCCTAAAACATCCTTTTTTTAACCATATAAAAAATGTAAGAGCATTTAAACCCGAGCTTGAACCGTTTTTATGAAAAATTTATATTTTCTTAAATTCCTTTTATAATTTAATCTATAAGTTCTCTTTCAATAAAATAATTTACAATGGCTTCTTTCATTAAAACCGATTGCTCCCCAGCTTTTAGTGGCGGCAACTCCTCTTTTACTTTGTAATGCGGCCATCCTTCTTCATCAAAAAATTCAAATTCATAGAATCCATAAGGCTCTAATAACCTGCAAATCGCGATGTGCATCAGGTTCAATTTTTCGTCTTTCTTGTATTCACTATGTACTTTCCCCAGTTCTTGTACGCCAATTAAATAAATAATTGCATCAAGATCTAAATCTTCTCCTTGAGAAAACTGATTAGAAAGTATATTTACAAGCTGTTCCCAGCGTTCTTTAAGTTGTGTGTCTCTTGACATTTTGTTGAATTATGAATTATGAATTATGAATTATTACATCATAAATCATATAATTATTTGGGCAAAGATAAGAACTTGAAATTTGGCAATTGATACTGAACTTTCTTTTATATTTGCACTTTTTCTTTATAAAATATAATTATGAGTTTTTTAGATATGGTTTTGGGTGTATTACTTGCCTTTGCTTTGTATAAAGGCATTAGAAATGGACTTTTTATTGAATTAGCTTCTTTAGTTTCATTAATAGTTGGGATTTATTTGGCTATAAAATTTTCCTCTCTTATAAAAGGAATGTTGGCAGGATTTGTTCATTGGAATCCCCATACTATTCAGGTTATTGCTTTTGTGCTCACATTTATCCTTGTTGTGATTGGAATATCATTATTGGGGAAGTTCCTCACCGGAATAGCAGATTTAGCCTTTTTGGGCTGGTTAAATAAATTGGGGGGTGGTTTTTTCAGGGTATTAAAAACTGTTTTGATATTAGGAATTGTATTCGCTGTTTTCGAAAAAATAAATTATCACAATTTTATAGCCAAAAAAGAGACATTGGATAAATCTGTGTTTTATAATCCCATCCAGAAAACAGCTCGGTTTATGTATCCTTCGATAGAGAAATGGTACGATGGTTTGAAGAAAAAGCAGTAGTTTTCAGGTGACAACCTACAGATGGAGAATAAAAAAGAACACTTATCTAGAGAAAGAAATCTTTGGATCGAAAATCTGAAATCTAAACCTACTTCACTTCCTTTATCGCGCTACTCTCAATCCAGCCTTCCGTTCCATCCGTTAATTGCACTTTTTTCCATTTTCCGATGATTTCCTCTACGTACACTTTGGTCCCTTCGTGAAGCACAAATAGTGCCGGACCTCCATTTCTGGGTTCGCTTTTTACCTCTGCAATTTCTGCAAAAACAATAGCCGGTTTTTCAGTGTCATAATGACTTTTTTCGAAAATTGCTGATGAGACACTTATCAGAATCAGAAAAATAAGGACAAACATTCCAAAAAAGAATATCCTTTTGGACACTGTTGTGTGTGAAAAATAATATCCCAGAAAAAACAACAAGAATGATGTTGCAATCCCCACTGAAATCCAGGCCCAGGTATTGTAATGATAAATCCCTGTAAAATCACGGACTAGCTTTCCAAAACCAACTTTTGGGATTATTTTAATTTCATCAATGGTTCTTTTTTGAGCAAATTTTAAGTTGTTACCACTGTCGCTATCATTTGGATTGAGCACTAATGCTTTTTCATAATTGTAAATCGAAGGCGCTACTTTATTCAATTTATAATAGGCATTTCCTAAATTAAAATACAATTCTGATGAATGCTTGTTGTCTTTCAAAACACTTTCGTAGGCTGTAACGGCTTCCTCATATTTCCCTTTTTCATAGTAGGTGTTCCCTTTTTCGAAGCCGTTTTGGGCAAAGAAAACTTGGGTTGAAAGTAAGAGTATATATATTATATTTTTCATTTCTATTTTTATTACCACGAAGGCACTGTTTTATTTTTTTGTCACGAAGGCACAAAGTTATTAACTCAATAATTAGTTCAATCTGCGTTGTGTCTAAGTGTTTATTTTAAATACCTATTTAAGCAATCTGTTTTTCTAATTGGGAGATTATCGCTACCGCTTTATCAAAATCCTGTTGTATCGTGACACTTGACGATGGCGCATAACGGGCTACTTCACAGTTCTCCGTAAGTCTAATAAAATCATTTACTGCCTCTGGATTTGCATTCCTTGACAACAAAAGGTCCTGAATATTATCTTTGCTCATTTCCGAAGTCTCAATATGCAATTTAGCTTTCAGGAAATTATGCATCGCTTTTTCAAGTGCTATATAAAATAATTCTTTGTTGTTGATTTGCTTTTTGGCTTCCGATAAATATTTCTTTGCCAGTCTATTATTCATTCGGATTCGATTTCCGGTAATATCGCCGTCAATAGCTTCTTTTTTCTTTTTGAATAATACAATCAAAGGCAATAACAGAAACGGGAAAAATACCAATCCGTAAAACAAATTGGACCCAAAGAAATCTTTCTTATTGATGTTCAAAAGATTGCTCTTCAACTTAATGAATTTGAATTGTTCTACGTTTGTTATTTTATTCTTATTCTCCCCAGCATTTGAAGCTGCAGTAGCATCCGAAGCTGTAGGACCATCCAATACATTAATCATTATTTCTTTTGAACTTATGGTTTTATACGTTCCTGAACCCAAATCAAAATAAGAAAACTGTAATGGTTTTATAGGATAATTCCCTTTATACTGCGGGATGATGGTATAACTATCCGAAATTTTTCCTGACATTCCTGAAAGCGGCGTATTTACCTGCTCATTGTGAACGGCATCATACATTTCTAAAGCATTGGGAACAATTGGTTTTGGCAAACTGAATAATTTCATATTCCCTTTCCCGGTTACGCTTACAACTAAATCAAGGCTTTCCCCGTTTTTTAAATTGGTCTTTGTTGGTGTTACTTTAAAATCAAAATTTCCAACAGCTCCCGAAAAATCTTCCGGTTTTCCTGCTTCAGGAAGTGCTTTGACAGCAATCGTTTTTGTTCCCGCTGAAACCCTTTTACTACCGTCAGTAACTATTACACGTCCAAACATATCGCGACGGTTTGTAGGCAATTGCACATCAATATCCAATGATAAGGGTTCTATTGCCAGTTTCCCTGATTTTTGCGGATATAAAACCGTTTTTCTTAATACTACATAACGGTATTTCTGTCCTTTAAACATTCCTTCTTCTGCAACAAGCTGCTTGATATCAATGTTTTGACTCCAAAAATCATTGTATTTTGGTTTATTGAGTTCTCGCCAATTAGTGATTCCAATATTATAACTGAAATACAGTTTATAAACCACTGTAATCGGTTCGTTGATAAACGGATTTGTTTTAGAAATATCCGCTACCAGATAAATATTATCATCTGCGGAAACACTTGTATCGTTAGGATCTCTGGGCTGTTCTGTTGCCGCAGTAACATTAATTCTTATGGGTGATGTTTTATAAATTTGCCCGTTATATTCTATCGCAGCCTGCTTGATAACTAATGATCCTTTTTGATTTGGCAAAAGAAAATAAGAATATATTTTCTCAAAAGAACTCTTGCCATTTACCCATGATTGACTCACTTGCTGACTTGGCCCTGCTAGTATTCTAAATCCGTCAAAAGAGGGCTGGTTAAAATTATCCCCATCTACATTCATTATAAAATCGATACGAAGTCTTTCGTTTAAGCCTAGCATGGTTTTACTCACCCTAGCCTCAAATTGTACTTGAGCGCTAAGTGAGTTACACACTATTAAAACTAGTACTGCTATAAATCTTTTCATGTTTAAATTATCTAATTGAATTACCAATCTTTCTCTGTTTTCATTGGTTTTCCTTTTACTCTTTGGGCATTCACTTTATCCTGAACTTTCTTTTCTTCCTTATTTACGGCGTCCAAAAGATTTTCTAACCGTTCTTTAGAGATTCCGCCAGGCGCTGGTTTTGGCTCTCCTTTATCATCTGGCTTAGGACCTTTATTGTCTTTATCCTTATCTCCTTTGTCGTCTTTCTTGTCTTTTTTATCTTTGTTGTCGTCTTTTTTCTTATCGTCTTTTTTCTTGTCTTTGTCTTTATCCTTATCGCTTTTCTTATCGTCTTTCTTGTTATCATCCTTTGGCGGATTTTCTTTTAGCTTCTTCTTTGCCAAAGCGTAATTATAACGGGTTTCTTCATCTGTAGGATCATTTCGCAAGGCATTTTTATAGGCTTCCACCGCTTGCGTATAATCCTTTTCTTTCATAAGTACATTTCCTAGATTATGAAAGGCTTGGTGTTTATCCGGTCTTGATTTGGCGTTTTTTAATGCTTTTGCGTAAGCAAATTTTGCCTCTGCAACTTGGTTTTGCTTATAAATGGCATTTCCTAAATTGTAAGGAGCAACCGTTTTATTCGGAAATTTTGAATCCGAAATTCTGTAATTAGCCTCGGCATCCACAAATTTATTTTCAGCATATTCCTCATTTGCTTTAGGCAATATCCTGTCTTTCTGTTGTGCGTTTACAACATATGAAAGGAGTAATAAAAGATGTAAAATTAAGTTTTTCATTTTATTTTTTAAATGTAAGTGTCAAGGTATATTTTTATTTTGTTCCAATAATGGAGCATCTTCCTTATACTTTGCGCTTTATATTTTATTTATTCTCGTTAAATAAATTCAATTTGTTTACCCAACTTGTTTTTCTTTCCAAAAGAAAAATATCCAAAAATAAGAGAACAAAAGCAAAACCTAAAAACCATTGAAATTGGGATTGAAAGTCGGCCATTTCGGTAGCTTCAAATTCTGTTTTTTGAATTTTATCCAAAGCATTCTTGATATATTCCAGCACTTCTTTGGTATTATTCCCGTTTACATATCCGCCCTTTGTTGCTTTTGCAATAGCTTTTAGACTTTCTTGATTTAATTTGGTAATAACCACTTCATTGTTATTGTCTCTTTTAAAACTTTCAACAATACCGTTTCTTTTTAAAGGAATGGGACCTCCTTTTTCAGTTCCTACACCTATTGTGATGATTTTCACGCCTAATTTATTGGCCTCTTCCGCAGCTTCTTCCGCTCCTTCGGCATGGTCTTCACCATCGGAAATCATAATCAATAACTTACTCGTTTTTTTATCGTCAAAATAAGTCGTAGACAATTTGATTGCTTCGTTGAACGAGGTTCCTACAGAGGAAACCATGTCAGTATTCATGCTTTGCAAATACATTTTTGCCACACTATAATCAGTAGTAATGGGCAACACAGGAAAGGCACTCCCGGCATAAGCCACAATTCCTATTCTGTCACTCCCTAATTGATTGATAATTTGCGAAACGATTTGCTTGCTTTTATCCAACCGATTGGGTGCTACATCTTCGGCCAGCATACTTTTGGAGACATCCATTGCAAAAACAATATCAATCCCTTCTCGTTTTACCGTTTCCATTTTGGTGCCTATCTTTGGATTTACCAATCCAAGAATTAGCCCAAGTAATGCTAATAATAACAATACTAACTTCAAAATTGGTTTAAAAACAGAGCTTTCCGGGCTTAGTTTTTTTACCATCTCTAAATCTCCAAACTCGCGTTGTTTTTTTCTTTTCCAATATAAATTAACCAGGAAAACCAACACCACAAGGGGTAGTATAAAAAGAAGGTATAAATATTTTTTTTCGTCTAATTCCATTTTTTTTCTTTTAGTTGCAGTTTAAACCTGAAAACTACGACTGAAATTATATAAAGCTTTTAAAAACTGTATTTCGCAATCCTATCTCTAGTAATAGCAAAAACCCTGTAAACCATACAAATGACCTGAATTTTTCATCATAATCATAGAATTTCAATTCTTCAATTTCTGTGGTCTCCAACTTGTTTATTGTTGCATAAATTTCGGCTAACTTGCTATTACTGGTAGCCCTAAAATATTTTCCACCCGTATTGTTTGCAATTTTTTTCATCATTTGCTCATCAATCTCCACTTTCATCATTTGAAAGAGAAATTTTCCATTTGGTGCAACTGCGTACGGAAATAGTGCCATTCCGTTTGTTCCTATTCCTATAGTATATACTTTTATTCCATATTGTTTAGCAATATCCGAAGCTGTGTCTGGCTCAATGAATCCGGCATTGTTCACGCCGTCAGTCATCAGAATAATCACTTTGCTTTTTGCTTTACTGTCCTTCAATCTATTTACAGCAGTAGCCAATCCCATCCCTATTCCTGTTCCATCTTTTAGAACGCTATCGTATTTTATACTTCGGATAGCATCCAAAATAACTGCTTTATCGCTTGTTACAGGCGTTTTTGTATACGCCTCAGAAGCATAAACCACCAATCCGATTCTATCATTTGGTCGTTCTTCAACAAAATCCGCAGCTAATCTTTTCAGGGCCTGCATCCTATCGGGCTTCAAATCTTTGGCAAGCATACTCCCGGAAACATCTACTGCCAAAACAATGTCGATTCCTTTCGTAGTTTTAGTTTTATTACTGACATCAACCGTTCTGGGTCTTGCCATTGCCACAATTAAAGAAGACAAAGCCAGTACTCGAAACACATTCAACACAGGCTTAAGCTTTGTCAAATAAGAAGTTGTTCCTTTAAATCCTTGTAAGGAACTTATTTTTAACGTTGCTGATTGTTGGTTCTTTTTCCAAAACAGCCAGACAATCGCAACTGGAATCAGAAGAAACAACCAAAAAAATTCTGGGTTTAAAAAAGTTATTTTAGCCATTATTTACTTGCTTGTTTTAATTCGACAGAACTCAAAACGCGTTCTGATATAGTATTTGCATACGTGTCTCCTTCTTCATGGAAGAGTAAAATTTGTTGTAATCCGCCTTCCTGACTAAACAATAATGCTTCATAATATATTTTCACGCTGCTTTGTTTATCATCATCTATTTTCTGAAATGTTCCGTATGCTTTAAGTCCTTTAATTCCTTCTTTGGTTTCAAAGTCTTCTTGTTTCACAATTATATTTTGCGCCCCTTGCGCTTCTAATGATTGCAATGCACCATCCATTGATTTTTTCAAATCTATTTCGGTTTCTTTTTTATACTTTAAAGTAGAAACCATCAGATAAAAGTGATCTGAAACACTTCCATAGGCAAAAGATTGCATTTCTTTAACTAACGCCATTCCGTCTTTTGGCAGCGTTTTAGTCAAATCAACTCTCTTCAGTACTTTTGGCGTTTCTATTATAACCCCTGGATTTCCGTAATCACTTTTCACCCATTCGCCCTCCAATAATTCTTTAGTGGGATTCCCAAAAACATTGTCTTTTACATAATCAAATCCTTTGATAACAATGAAAAAAGTGGTGGTTCCTACCAGTAAAAAGGCCACCGAAACAACGGCAGTAACAATCCGTTTCTTTCTCTTTTTTAATAATTGAATTTGTATCTGTTTTTGTCTTTGTGCCTCGTTCAATAAAACATCTTCTTCTGCAGGAACCTCCACAGGAATAGAATTGTCTAACGTCAGAATTGCTTTTTGAATCTTATTTCGATCTTCGGTGATTTCAAAATCCAAAGGTTTCGATTTTGCAAATTTCACTAAATCGGCTTGTTTCAAAACACGTTCCAGATTTTCGATTATTTCCTGCGAAAGCGTCATTTTCTTTTTGACAGAAGCCGCTTTAAGCCCTTGAATCAGTTCCGAAGTGGTGCTTTCCATTGCTGGAATTTCTATTGCTTCTTCGATATAATTTCTGGCAATATCCGTCAATTCGCTGTAATAGGCTTTCACTTCTCCTTTTTGCCAAAGCTCTTTTTTCTCTAAAGTATCCAGCAAACTAGTCGCTTTTTCTATTGGAGTTTTATAGATTTCTTCTTGCAATTTTTTCTTTTGGTGTTTTTTAATGTACCAATAAATCAAAACTCCTATTCCAACAATCAAGGCGATTATCAAAAGATATTTCCACCAATCTCCTATGGAATTATCCGCTGGAGCGATGCCCTTGATATCGAACATTTTTTGTTTTAAAGTATCCACTTTAACATTCGCCACTTCAACCAAAAGTGAATCTGTTAGAAACGGCTTGCTGTTGATAAAAATCTTTATACTCGGAATAACATACCGACCGGAATCAAATTGGGTTAATCCGTATTTTTTTACCAATTCATAACGACCATCCGTTTTTATGGTATCAATAGGATAGGACTGAATTACTTCTAAAGCACCAAAGTTTTTTAGTTTTGGAAAAATCACTTTAGAGGATGTGTCAACCGTCGTTTTTATAGATAGTTTAAATTCCGCCCCAATTTTATTTTTAATCGTGTCAATACTTGTGACTACTTGTTTTTGTTGTGCAAAAACAGCCGTTGTAACCAGTAAAAAAAGCAGGTAAAGTCTAATTTTCATTTTTATATTAAATATTTTTTCCTCACCCCAGCCCTCTCCAAAGGAGAGGGAGCCGAGTCTTGAAAATTTTAATCCTTTATCATCTCCTCCCCTTCGGGGAGGCCGGGAGGGGATTTATCTCGATTTAAAATAACTCAGCAATTTCGTCACATAACTTTCGTCAACTCTAGTATTTACAACCCCTGAACCTGATTTGCTGAATGTTTCTTTAAAATAGTTCACTTTATCGTGGTACTGTTTCTCATAATTCATTCTCACTAATTTTGAACCCGTATTTATCAGTTCGATTGCTCCGGTTTCAGCATCAAGCATGGAAACCATCCCTAAATTCGGCATTTTTTCTTCTCGTATGTCGTACACGCGAATACCCGTTATATCGTGTTTTTTGGAAGCTATTTTCAATGTATGTTCGTAATCCTCCGACATGAAATCAGAAATCACAAAGACTATAGCTTTCTTTTTCTGGGTTCCTGATAAAAATTTCAAGGCTTGTGCAATATCTGTTTTACGGCTTTTCGGCTGAAATTCTATCAATTCCCGGATGATACGCAACACGTGCGATCTTCCTTTTTTGGGTGGAATATACAATTCAATTTCATCAGAAAACAAAATCAAACCTATTTTGTCATTGTTTTGTGTCGCCGAAAAAGCCATTGTCGCGGCAATCTCCGTGACAATATCCTTTTTGAATTGGTTTTTCGAACCAAAACTTTCCGAACCCGAAATATCAACCATTAACATCATGGTCAATTCACGTTCTTCCTCAAAAACTTTTACGTGTGCTTCATTATAACGTGCGGTTACATTCCAATCAATTGCACGGATATCATCTCCGTATTGGTATTGGCGCACTTCGCTAAACGTCATTCCGCGTCCTTTGAAAGAGGTATGATATTCTCCCGAAAAGATGTGATCGCTCAATCTTCGGGTTTTGATTTCTATTTTTCGTACTTTTTTTAAAAGCTCTTTTGTATCCATTTGATTGTTGATTGCTGATTAACGATTGCTGATTTCAGATCCAAATCTGAAACCATATATCAAAAATCTTAAATCTTTTTAAGGCACTTCTACTTCGTTTATTATTTTGTTAATGATATCAACCGAAGTAATATTTTCGGCTTCGGCTTCATAGGTAATTCCTATTCTGTGACGCAATACATCATGAACAACAGCACGAACATCTTCTGGAATTACATATCCACGACGTTTGATAAAGGCGTAACATTTTGCGGCATTCGCCAAATTGATACTTCCACGCGGTGAAGCTCCAAAACTGATTAATGGTTTTAAATCAGCCAATTTATATTTCTCTGGGTAACGTGTGGCAAAAATGATATCCAGTATGTATTTCTCTATTTTTTCATCCATGTAAACTTCACGAACCGCTTCTTGAGCGCGTAAAATCTGTTCTACCGAAACTACAGCATTTACTTTTTCGTAACTCCCTTTCAGGTTTTGGCGAATTACCAAACGCTCGTCTTCCATTTTTGGATAATCAATAACCGTTTTCAACATAAAACGATCGACCTGAGCTTCAGGCAATTGGTATGTTCCTTCTTGCTCAATTGGATTTTGCGTAGCTAAAACTAAAAAGGGACGGTCTAGTTTAAAAGTAGTATCACCAATAGTCACTTGCTTTTCCTGCATGGCTTCTAATAATGCCGATTGCACTTTGGCTGGCGCACGGTTAATCTCATCAGCAAGGACAAAATTAGCGAAAATAGGACCTTTTTTTATCGAAAATTCATTTTGTTTGATGTTGTAAATCATTGTCCCAACAACATCGGCAGGCAATAAATCAGGAGTAAACTGTATTCTGCTGAAAGATCCTTGAACAGCTTGTGAAAGAGTATTTATCGCTAATGTTTTTGCTAATCCGGGAACTCCTTCTAACAAAATATGTCCCTGACCCAAAAGCCCAATTAATAAACGCTCCACCATGTGCTTCTGACCCACAATAACCTTGTTCATTTCCATTGTGAGAAGGTCTATAAAAGCACTCTCTCTTTCAATTTTTTCATTGATTGCTCTAATGTCTAAAGTCGCTGTATTTTCTTCCATTTTATTATTTTTAAAACCTTGAATTTAATGCCTTCGTTTTGATGGTGCAAATTGAATTTTTTTTTAGACGTAAGATGTTAAAAAATGGTTAAAACTTCGACCAAACCCTTAATTTTAAGGACGAATTATGATACAATTTACCTATTTTTAAGAACTTTGAAAAATATGCTTTGAATTCGAGGATTTACGAATTTCAATAAAAAATAAAAACCATGAGTAAAACAAAATTATCACCTATTGTTGCTGGTGTCATGAATTGGGGAATTTGGGATAAAAATCTCAATACCAAAGAAATGGAAAACATGATTAATATCTGTTTAGAAAACAAAATCACCACCTTTGACCATGCAGATATATACGGTGATTATACCACCGAATCTGAGTTTGGAAAAGCATTTGCTTCCAGCAAAATAGCCAGAGAAAAAATACAATTGATATCCAAATGTGGTATCCAAATGGTGACGGAAAACCGTAAAAACACCATAAAACATTACGATTATTCGAAAACCCATATTATTTGGTCTGTTGAAAATTCCTTAAAAAATTTACACACGGATTATCTTGATGTCTTTTTATTGCACAGACCAAGTCCTTTGATGCAGGCAGATGAAATTGCTGAAGCCGTTTTGAAACTAAAATCAGATGGAAAAATTATAGATTTTGGTCTTTCTAATTTTACTTCTTCGCAGACTGAATTGATTCGTCAGAAAACAGAAATCAGCTACAATCAAGTGCAATTTTCGGCTACCAACTTCGAACCTATGCTTGACGGAAGCTTTGATTATATGCAGACGAACAACATTCGTCCTATGTCATGGAATCCATTGGGATGCGTTTTTAGACAAGACATTCCGCAAACCCATAGACTTAAAAAATTATTGGCAACATTAGTTTCAAAATACCATTTAGGTTCTGATACGATTTTACTTTCCTGGATTTTAAAACATCCTGCCAAAGTGATTCCTATTGCAGGAACGGTTAATGTCGCAAGAATTCAAGCGTTGATGAAAGCCGTCGAATTAGAATTGGAAAAAGAAGATTGGTTTGCCATTTGGTCAGAAAGCATGGGGAAAAATGTTCCCTAATCAGGTTGCAGATTGCAAAAAATAGAAAAGAGATGATTGAAAAAACATAAAAAAACCCATGAGTAAAATAGCCTTTGTAACTGGTGCAACCAGCGGAATTGGAGAAGCAACAGCGCGAATATTATCCAAAAATAATTATAAAATTATTCTTTGCGGAAGACGTGAAGACCGATTAATTGCTCTCGAAAAAGAGCTTTCGGAATGGACTGAAATTCATACGTTATCATTTGATGTTCGGGATAAAAAAGCTGTTTTTGAAAGCATCAATTCCTTGCCTGAGGCATTTTCTAAAATTGATGTTTTAATTAATAATGCCGGAAATGCGCATGGTATGGATCCCATCCAAAATGGCGATTTAGACGATTGGGATGCGATGATTGACATCAATGTAAAAGGGCTGTTGTATGTTTCGAAAGCTATAATTCCGAGAATGATTGAACAAAAATCAGGTCATATTATCAACATTGGTTCTATCGCGGGGAAAGAAGTGTATGTAAACGGAAATGTATATTGTGCTTCAAAACATGCCGTTGATGCCCTGAACCAAGCTATGCGCATGGACTTAAATCCTTATGGAATTCGGGTTGGCGCCATTCATCCCGGAGCGGTTGAAACCGAGTTTAGCGAAGTGCGTTTCAAAGGTGATACTGACAGAGCCGCTACTGTTTATAAAGGTTTCAAAGCCTTACAGCCAGAGGATATAGCTGACATTATCCATTTTGTAGTTTCCCGACCTCATCATTTGAATATTGCCGATTTGATTGTATTCCCGACGGCACAAGCTTCTCCGACTATTTTAAATAGATCTTTAGACAATTAGATTGTCTGACTGTTCGATTTTGGAAAGACTTCTAAAATCGAATAGTCTAACAATAGAAATAAAATAATAATTAATCGTATGATCAATAAACGCATTCTTATCAAAAACCTTCTTGCTCACAATGATGAGAGCAGTTTTTATGACAAAAAGCGTCAGTTGAATTTACATACCCGAGAGGGAAAAGGCAAGTTTTTGAAACACATTTGTGCTTTATCCAATTCGAATCCTACGAACAATTCCTATATAGTTGTAGGAGTTGAAGATCAAGACAATACCATTGTTGGGGACGACTTTTTTGACGACAGTCGAATTCAAAATTTAGTGAATGCGTATCTGGAGAATCCACCGAAAATTCAGTACGAAAATGTACCGTTCCCTAATTTGCCTAAGGACAAAGTAATCGGATTAGTAACCATCAAACCAAAAAGCAAAACGTCCTATTTCAAAAAAGGAATTCATACCATTCCTGCCAATTCAGTTTTTATTCGACGCGGTAGTAATACGATGCCAATCGAAGGCGAAATCGAAAAAAATTACCAGAACACGGAAACCGTAATTGGCATTGAAAATAATTCAAGAAATAGCATCGAATATACACTGGATGGTGTGATTGATTTCATGAATTTCAGGCACAAAGACATGGCACCAAAATATAAAGTCTTCAAGGAATTATTTGTGATTTGCTGGGCCGGGATTGCCAAAAAATCCCGTGATAAAACCTATTTATCACGCGTAGATATTGAACTGATAAATGAACAAATCAAGCTGTTTTACTCCGCTCAAGATGTGGTGGAAATTACCTTTGACGAGGATACTTTTACAATCGTGGAATATGTTCCTTTAGGTTTGAACGACAAAACGAGTTATTATCCTTTAGAAAAACAAACCATTCATTTTCATGATAATGGTTATTACAAAATTGAAAGAGAAATACTTTTCCAACCACCAGAATTCAATAAGAAAATGTTGTTTCATATTTATAATGCCAATATTTCTTTACTAAAAAAACTCCAAAAAGGACTTTCATTATCCGAAAGAGAACACAAAGATTTAGAGAACTTGCCTTCCACTTTTATGATTTGTTACCTCAACGGTTTTGAAGAAGCCAAACAAAAACTGATTGACGCCAAACTACTCTTGAAACCATTTACGCAAGTGTATTTGTCCTTTAAAGAAGCATTACGAATTTTGAGAAAGATGAAATATGATGTACAGTGAAAAGTAGAAATTAATTGGTAATTCCTCTAGATAGTTTTAAGACCACAAAGCCGCTAACCAATCTATGAATTCATTTATCACTCGACATACAAAACTGGTCACTAGAAGCAACAAAGCGAGAACTGCATTCATCTAATATGTGTTTTAAGTTTTTGTAAAAATAACCTAAAATATTTTATCAAAGTATCACCAAAAATAGTGATTTTTTTGTTGTATTGAAATAGTGATTTGAATAATCATTTAAAGTTTTTCCCGACCACATTAACTTCGAAATAAAAAGTATAAATCCTAGCTATCCTGAGCGGGAGACAATCGCAGAGAGCAGTCGTTATATAGAACCGTTCAAACAGCTTTACGTACAACACAACTTTTGAAAAAGCCATAAATAACTTAAAAATTGCCTTTCAAAATAGTATTCATGATTGAAATCAAAAAAATTGTCTAAAAATTCTTTCTTCCTAACTCTTTTACCTATTTTTATGAGTTCAAAAATGCTTTTCTGCTATTTTTGGATACAATTTAATTGAGACTACAAAAAATGAGAACACTCGTGATAGGCGATATACATGGTGGTTTACATGCGTTGCACCAAATTATGGAAAGAGCCAACGTAACTACAAAAGACACTTTAATCTTTCTGGGAGATTATGTTGATGGTTGGAGCCAGTCCCCACAGGTAATTGATTATTTAATTGAATTACAAAAGAAACAAGCCTGTATTTGTATTCGCGGAAACCATGACGATTTATTGTTAGAATGGCTTAATAAAAGTAATGACAATCTCATGTGGTACAAGCACGGAGGCGAAGCAACGGTTATTGCCTATGAAACTATTGATGCAGAAACCAAGCAAAAGCACATCGAATTCCTTCAATCATTGGAAAATTTTTATCTTGATGAACAAAACCGTCTGTTTGTTCACGCTGGTTTTACCAATATGAATGGTGTCGATTTTGAATATTTCCCCGGGCTTTTTTATTGGGACAGAACCTTATGGGAAACTGCTTTGGCATTGGATAAAACCATAAAATCCAATGATTTGTTTTATCCAAAACGATTTACATTATACAATGAAATTTACATTGGCCACACGCCCGTTTCTCGAATAGGTAAAACTATTCCTGTTCAGATGGCCTGCGTTTGGAATTTAGATACCGGCGCTGCTTTCAAAGGTCCTTTAACGATTATGGATGTCGACACAAAAGAATACTGGCAAAGCGAACCTTTGATGACTTTATATCCAAACGAAAAAGGTAGGAATTAGTTTGAAAAAAACTAATTTTGCAAAAAATTATTAAATTTCAAGAGTATGAAAAAGATTATTACATTGGCATTATTACTGTCGTTTAGTTTGATAAACGCACAAGCTTTTACAGGAAAAGGTGATGCAAAATTTAATGTAGGCGCTAATATTCAAGATGGCGGAACTGGAATTCAAGTATCTAGTGATTTTGGAATTGGCGAAAACTTATCTTATGGATTTGTTGGGTCTTATTTACTGGGCGTAAATGAAGTTCTAGGTGAAAAACCAGAATTCAAAGATCGTTTTGATGCTAAATTTAGAATTAATGCCAATCTAGGAAACGTGCTAAAAATAGACGAGAAATTAGATGTTTATCCAGGACTGAATTTGGGACTTAGAAACTTTGGTGGACATGTTGGCATGCGCTATTTCTTTTCGGAAGGTTTTGGTATTTATTCTGAAGCTGGTTTTCCTATAGCAAAATACGATAGTAATTCTGAAACTTTTAATCATTTAAACAACCAATTTACTTTTAATATTGGTGCTTCGTTTAACATGTAGAACGGTTTTAATCAAAAAAATAAAAAAGATTTTTTGTTGAGTTCGCTTAGCAATTATTAATAAAAAAGACAATTTGAAATTTAATTTTCAAATTGTCTTTTTTAGTTTATGATCGTTTTGTTAGGTTACAAATCAAATCTTATTCCTTGTGCCAATGGCAATTTTGCACCGTAGTTGATGGTGTTCGTTTGTCTTCGCATATAGGCTTTCCAAGCATCAGATCCCGACTCACGTCCGCCACCCGTTTCTTTTTCACCACCAAAAGCACCACCAATTTCTGCTCCCGAAGTACCAATATTTACATTAGCAATTCCACAATCAGAACCGGATTGAGAAAGGAACAATTCCATTTCTCTCATGCTATTGGTAAAAATAGAAGAAGAAAGTCCTTGTGGAACCCCGTTTTGTAATGCAATCGCTTCTTCAATTGTACTGTATTTCATTACGTATAGAATAGGAGCGAAAGTTTCTGTTTGAACGATATCAAAATGATTTTCGGCTTCAATAATACATGGTTTTACGTAGCAACCACTTTCGTATCCTTCGCCTTCCACCAATCCGCCTTCCACAATGATTTTTCCGCCTTCTAGTTTGGCGCTTTCAATCGCATCCAAATAATCCTGAACGGCTCCTTTGTCAATAAGTGGCCCAACATGATTGTTTTCGTCCAATGGATTTCCAATTTGCAATTGACCGTATGCGCTTTTCAATACGCTTATAGTTTTGTCATACACACTTTCGTGAATGATTAAACGTCTGGTGGAAGTACAACGTTGTCCCGCTGTTCCTACCGCACCAAAAACTGCCCCAACCAATACCATACTGATATCAGCATGTTCCGAAACGATAATTGCATTGTTTCCTCCTAATTCCAGGATTGTATTTCCAAAACGTTCCGCAACAGTTTTAGAGACATGACGCCCAATTCTTGTTGACCCTGTAAAAGATACTAACGTAATTCTTTTATCATTATTGATTAAATCCCCCGATTCATTTCCTGTCACTAAACAACTCACTCCTTCAGGAACATTATTTCTTTTTAAGACACTTTTTATAATATTCTGACAAGCAACTCCGCATAAAGGAGTTTTAGAACTTGGTTTCCAAATCGCAACATCACCACAAACCCAAGCTATCATTGCGTTCCAGCTCCAAACGGCTACTGGAAAATTAAACGCCGAAATGATTCCAACAGTACCTATTGGATGATACTGCTCATACATTCTGTGCATTGGTCGTTCAGAATGCATTGTCAATCCATACAACTGGCGGGATAAACCCACAGCAAAATCACAGATGTCAATCATTTCCTGAACCTCACCATATCCTTCCTGAAGGCTTTTTCCCATTTCATAAGAAACGAGTTTCCCCAGAGGTTCTTTAAATTTTCTTAATTCATCTCCCATCTGACGAACGATATCGCCTCTTTTGGGAGCCGGAACCATACGCCATTCTAAAAATGCTTCCGAAGCTTTTTGCATTGCTTTTTCATAATCTTCTGTAGAAGAAGTTTTCACTTTTCCTATTAGAGTACCGTCAGCCGGAGAATAGCTTTCGATTATTTTTCCGTTTGCAAAATTGTCTGCTCCGGTTGATGTTCCTTCATTTATGGCTACAATTCCTAATTGTTCTAGGGCTTCTTTTATTCCAAATCGATTCGCTATTGTTATCATTGTAACTTTTTTATTAAAAATTGTTATATTTTTTTACAAATATATTGTTTTAAGCTGAAATATTAAAGATTGGTTCTTTAATTTATTGCTTTACAGTTAAATTATTTTTGCACAATATGTTGTTATAAAAAACCTTATAAAGCAGTTATCGCAAGAGATTCTTTTCTTGGTTTGGACAAAGTTACCTTGCATCCCGTTTTTAGCCCCGATGGAAGTGGCATCCTTTCTAACCCTGAAAATTATTTTTGGGCAACAAATCTAGGGTCGGTTTCCATTACAGTCCCGCATTTTTCGCAGGTTCTCAATTTTTCTGAATTATAGAAATGTTCGAAATGCGGCAGAAAATCTTTTTCGATATTATGTAGTTCAAAATAGACTTCGTGTAATTTATGATTGCAATTGTCACAAAACCAAATCAATCCATCCGTAAAACCTTTTCCAACTCTTTTTCTTTCAATCACTAAACCTATTGAACCCTCCGAACGAACTGGAGAATGCGGAACCTTCGCAGGATGAAGATACATATCGCCGGCATGAAGTTCCATTTCTTTGCGCTCGCCATCTTCCTGAATAATTACTTTTATAGAACCTTCGAGTTGGTAAAATAATTCTTCGGTTTCGTTATAATGATAATCTTTTCGGGCGTTTGGACCTGCAACAATCATCACGATATAATCACCGGATTCTCTGTATAAATTTCTGTTCCCAACGGGCGGTTTCAGCAGATGACGGTTTTCGTCTATCCATTTTTTGAGGTTGAAAGGTTTTGCTATTGCCATATTTTCTAAATTTTAAATGTAAAGTTATGAAATAAAAAACGCTATTTTTTTTCTTTGATTAAATAAATATAAACGGGAAAATGGTCACTAAATCCTGGAACAGTTGGTGTATTTCTTAAACCATACCCTTTATATTGTCCTGTTGTTTGAACCATAAATAGAGCATTATAAATGCCTGCTTTCCAATATTTATAGGTCGAATAATCGGCTCTTATTAATGATTCCGTCAGTATTATTTGATCAAAAACATCCCATGCGTCCCGAAAAGCAATAGTTCCGATTCCTTTTTTGGCGATGCTTTCCATTGGGTTATACATTCCTAAAAGTTGAACGTCGTTTTTATTTGCTTTTGTTTTAAGCACCTTTTTTAAACTGGTATTAAAAGGCCCGTCATTTAAGTCGCCCATAGTAATTACTTTAGCATTTGGATTTAATTTTTGCAAAGAATCAATGATTTTCACATTCAATGCCGCAGCCTTTTCTCTTAATAGGCTACTTATAGCTTCCCCTCCTCGTCTTGAAGGCCAGTGATTTACTATAAAATTTATTTCTTCTCCATCAAGAAATCCTGTTAACAGGATTTGATCTCTAGTGTAAATTCTTTTTGTAGTTTGATCTGGTTCATTACTATCCTCTTTATCGTCTTCCAGTATTTTTCTTTTAATTGGTTTTGTGTCTTTTTCATAGATTAGCAATGGAATGTTTGCATAGCTAGTAGGTTTAAAATATTTCTTTTGATATAAAAAAGAACAATCAATACCCCTTCGGTCTGGCGATTCAAAATGTACTATTCCATAATCTTTATTGACTATTTGAGGATCTTTGATTAAATCTTCCAAAACATTTCTATTTTCAGCTTCTGCCAAACCTATAATTGTTGGCGAATTAGGATTCTCTCCTGTTCCTATTTTTGAAAGGACTCTTGCTATGTTACTAATTTTTTTCCTATAATAGCTTGACGAATAAACCCAGTCATCATCTCGAGTATTCGCATCATTTATTGTATCGTATAGATTTTCGAAATTATAGAACGCAACGGTATGAATCACATAATTCTTTTGTTGAGCGTCCGATTTTATCATTGGGAAAAACAAAAACAACAATAAAATGAGGCGGGGAATTCTTATACATATAAATTTATTTTTGATCATAAATGTGATTCCTAATGGTGTCGTTTATTGTAAAAATAGTCATTTGAAGACGGAACTTAAAACTATTTTGTAATTGCTTATATTTGTTTTAGAAAAAGCAAAGAATATGCATGCTACCCGATTTACTTTTATCAACAGAAATTTTATTTCATATAAATTCCTATTTCTTATTTTTGTTTTCCAATCTTTCAATTCTCAAGCCAACACACTAATGATTACACCACCCATTTTACAAAAAGGAGACACCATAGCCATATTGGCAACAGCCAGAAAAAACATAGACGACAACCTGAAACCTGCAATAGATTTATTGCACAGTTGGGGACTGGAAGTGATTATTGGAAAAAGTATTGGTTTAGATGATAATCAATTGGCTGGTACGGATGAGCAACGTGCCGCTGATTTCCAAGAACAACTGGACAATCCAAACATCAAAGCAATTTGGTGCGTCCGCGGTGGTTATGGTACGGTACGAATGATTGATTTATTGGATTTTGCCAAATTTAAACAGCATCCAAAATGGATTATTGGTTTTAGTGATGTAACCGTTTTACACAATCATTTGAATACAATGGGTTTCAAATCTATACATGGCATTATGCCCATAAGTATCCCAAAAGCAACACCTGAAGCCATTGAAACTTTACGAATTGCCATGTTTGGTGAATCTTTAAAATATACAATTGAACCAAATATAATGAACCGATTGGGTGATGCTTCCGGTGAATTGGTTGGCGGTAATTTATCTATTTTGTATAGTTTATTTGGCTCAAAATCAGCAATAGATTGCACGGATAAAATCTTGTTTATAGAAGACTTAGATGAGTATTTATATCACATTGATCGTATGATGATGAACTTAAAACGCAACGGCTGTTTAGAAAGCGTTAAGGGAATCATCGTTGGTTCGATGTCAAAAATGAAAGATAATGATATTCCTTGGGGCAAAAATGCTCTTGAAATCATAGCCGATGTTACAAAAAAGTACAACATTCCTGTTATTTATAATTTTCCGGCAGGACATATTCATGATAATCGAGCATTGATTTTAGGGAGTAAAGTGACTCTCCATTTAGACAAAAATTCCAGTAACGTAGTTTTTGAGTAAAAAAATTAAATTCTGATTTTTGATTGTTGATTAACGAATTTTGATTGCAGAAGTTCACGAACTGAATACTGCGACTGAAAACTGAACACCTTTTTATGGCTGAACATAACGAACTGGGAAAATTAGGAGAAGAAATGGCCGTGGAATACCTGCAAAAAAACGGCTATACTATACTGGAAACCAATTGGACTTTCCAAAAAGCCGAAGTTGACATTCTTGCCCAAAAAGAAAACACCCTCGCTGTTGTTGAAGTAAAAACCCGTTCGTCCCTAGAATTTGGTTTACCCCAAGATTTTGTAAAACCAAAAAAAATACAGCTTTTGGTAAAAGCCGTAGATGCTTTCGTAAGTAAGGGCGATTTAGACGTAGAAGTCCGTTTTGACATTATTGCCATCCATAAAGAGGGCAAATCATTTGTAATTGAACACCTTATAGATGCTTTTTATCATTTTTAACAAAAAAATCAATGTTATATTTGTAACAAATTGTTTTTTATCTATCTTTGCAGGGATTTTTGACACTATAACTAAGTAAGAACTACGTAAAAACACCTAATGCATTATGAAAACTGTTTCATCCATTGTAGAAAATTACATCAAAACAAAGCCTTTTCTATTAAATGCTTTATCTCTTGGAATCATTAATTTGACTTCCTTATCACGGAATATAATGACTGAATTGGAATCAGAATTTGGTAAAGAAGTAAAACAAGGAGCAGTTGTTATGTCCCTAAAAAGACTTACGGAAGAGTTGGATTTTAGATTAAATCATAAAATCAATAAAGTAATAAAAAATATTGGAGAAATCACAGTTCGCTCTGAACTAACCGATTATACTTTTGCAGCATCAGATACGGTTTTAAACAAACAAGCTGAATTAATTACCGATCTGAATGCTTTTCCAGATATTTTTTATACCTCATCAAGAGGCGTAAATGAAACTAATATTGTGGTAAGTAATACGATTAATCATTTGGTTGACAAACATTTTGCCAACGAAAAATTAATTCAAAAACTGGATAATCTGGCTTCGATAACCGTTAAATTACCGAAAGAAAATATCGTAGTTCCCGGAATTTACTATTTCATTTTCCAACGTTTGGCTTGGGAAGGAATTATCATCAATGAAGTAATTTCGACTTCAAATGAGTTTACCATTTTAGTAAGCGAAAATGAAGTAGATGTCGCTTTCAAAGTAATTAAGGATTTGAAAAATTAATGTTTCTTACTCCATATTTTAAAGCTTCCAACCTTTTTTAAAAGACTGGAAGCTTTTTTATTAGCATCGTTTTACTTTATTATGAGTTACGATGTATAAAAACTACAAATTCATTCCTCCCGAAACTTCAATCCGTTGCGCATTCACCCATTTTGCATCGTCAGAGCATAAAAAGGCAACCACTCCACCTATATCTTCAGGTAAACCCACTCGTCCTAAAGCCGTTATTGAAGCAATAAATTGATTTAATTGTTCATTATCGCGAACCGCACCGCCACCAAAATCTGTTTCTATAGCACCCGGAGCTACAATATTTACTCTGATTTTTCTTTCGCCCAATTCTTTCGCTTGGTATTTGGTTAATGTTTCCATTGCTCCTTTCATACTCGCATAAGCAGCATATCCCGGAAAAGAAAAACGGGTCAATCCAGATGAAATATTTACAATTCCCCCGCCATCATTCGTTATTTCCAAAGCTTTTTGAGTCAGAAAAAAAGGTCCTTTGAATTGAATATTCACTAATTCATCAAATTGAGTTGCTGTGGTTGTCAAAAAACTTTCATGAACCCCAACACCTGCATTGTTAATTAAAAAATCGATTTTATCAGTCCCAAAAGTTCTTTTTAAAGCAGTGGTTACATTTCGAAAAAACAAATCAAAACTATTCACATCGGCAACATTCAGTTGAATCGCTGCTGCTTTCTGTCCTAATTTTTCAATTTCTTTTACAACAGCTTCCGCTTCTTCTTTTTTATTGTTGTACGTGAGCACTACGTCAAGTCCTTTTTTGGCAAGGCTCAACGCCATGTCTTTTCCTAATCCGCGGCTCCCACCGGTTACTAATGCTATTTTATTTTTGTTTAATTCCATCTTAAATAATTTATTTTAAATTAATACCGCAAAATTAGTGTAGAAGTAAGGTTGGCGAATTGTAAATATCAATCCAGAGTTTGCAAAATTCAAGTCATGGTTTTTTAACCATATAAGGAATGTGAGTCCATTTAAGGTTGACTGTTTTATTCCTTAAATGTGTTGTGATTCAATAAGCAATTCTTAAAAAGGAAAAATAGAAATCTGCTGAATCTGCGTAAAAACAATAAAGAGCCACACAGATTCTGCAGATTTAAAAGGATTCTATTTATTTAAACCCTAAAAGATAATGGAGACAAAGCCGTTTGCTTTTTGAAAAAATTAGAAAAATGAGCCAACTCTTCAAAACCAAGTGAATACGCAATTTCCGAAATGTTCCAATCAGTCTCTTTTAATAAAATCTTCGCTTCATGAATCAATCGGTTACTGATTAACTCGGTGGTAGTTTTACCCGTATTCTCTTTTAAAACTTTATTCAAATGATTGACATGAATGGACAATCGAGCGGCAAAATCTTTGGCAGATTTCAATTCCAATCGTTGTCGAGGCGACTCAATGGGGAATTGTCTTTCGAGCAATTCCGCGAATAGAGAAGAAACCCTCGCTGCCGAATTGTGTTTGGAATATAAGGCAGTTACAGGTTGTAATTTCTGTCCAAAGTGTATTAACACCGCCACATAATTCCGAATCAAATCGTATTTATACACATAATCAGAGTTAATTTCTTTGTGTATCTTTTTGAATATCAAATCAATTTCTATGGCGTCCTCATCAGAAAGCTCAAAAACAGGATAACCGTCTGATTTAAAGATAGGGAGTTCGTCAAGCTCAATTCCGCTTTTATCTTTGGTTAGAAACTCGCTCGTAAAAACACAAAAATTTCCCGACTGTTGCGGGTCTTGCGGCACATAATGATAGGGGATTTTTGGCGTAGCAAATAAAAGAGCATTCTTTTCAATATCAATTATTTTATCAGCATATTCCGCTCTGTTTTTTCCTCGGATCAAGCTTATCTTATAATACGCTCTCCGGTCATAAGGCATAAAAGACTTATCCTTTAGTCTTTCTTACAATTCTTTGATATTAAAAACATTGAAATGACCAATTTCTTTTTGGATGCCGTTTGGTAATAATATGCTCGGTTCTGTACCGGAGTCTCCAGAAATTTCCTGATAAAACTCGTCTATTGATTTTAATTTCATGGAGAGGGAGTTTGCAAAAATCAAATATACAAATTTTATAAAACTTCCTGAATTTTGATACTAAAAGTTTTTATTTCAAAAACTACTTCCCTACAACAAAAATTGCCTTCCTTTTGGTCAACTATATTGTGATTGATTTAAATTTAATTTATAGCTAAATAACTTTGGTATAGTTTTTAAACTCTTTAACAGCTGTAATTTTCAATAGAAATTATTAATTATATTTTATTTACATGACAAATTTCTTTAGCACATTTAAAAATAGAAAAGTAATTTTTTTCTTTCAAATAAAAAAATTACTTTTAAATCAAGATAATATCTATATAATTAGTAATAATACTTAAAGAATTCATGAAAAAACATAACCCAATTTTAATGCTTTTTATTTTTTTATTGGTTTTGAGTTCATGCTCTCCCATGGAAAAGATATTAATTCCAACTTATAATAAAGGAGGATATAAAATAAAAATAATAGAAATAAACTCAAAAACCAATCCTATTAATTTAAAAATTACGGGAAAAGTTTTTGATGCAACAAACGGTAAGATATTAAGCAATGCACAATTGGTTATCGGATGTTTTAAAATTCAAAACTCGTCTCAAGGGGAATATACTTTTAAAACAAATAATCTTAAAAATGATTTTTTTTATATTGAGGCAATTTTTACTGGATATAAAACAATTCAAACTGATTTTATCGATCTGACTAATAAAAATGAAATACAAATTGATTTCTATTTAGCCGAGGACGATAGACCTTTTATTAATTGTGAAGATAAAACCCAGGCCTTCTAATTGTAATTAGTTATGAAAAAAAATTAGTCTTTATTCCTTCTCAAACAAGGGGGAAGTGTAGATGGTAATGATTTAAAAAAACGCCTTTCTACTTACCCAACATCTCCATTAATTCCAAAGCAGTCCTGGTATTCTTCACATTGTCAAAAGTCAACAAAAGTCTCAAGCCAGCTGGCGTTTGTTTTTCTTTCATTTTACAAATAGAGCTGTGTTTTTGCACAAACTGCAAAACATCCTGAAAACGATTCGATTGATAATAATCCGATTGTTGATCCGACACAAAATACCCGATCATCTTCCCTTGTTTCATTACCAATTTCTCGATTCCAATACGAGTGGCAATCCATTTGATTCGAATGCTATTCATTAACGCATTCGCTCGTGGCGGCAAAGGACCAAAACGGTCAATCAATTTATTCTGGAAAATGATGAGTTCTTCTTCGTTTTTCACACCGCCCAATTCATTGTACAAACTCAATCGTTCAGAAACATTATTTATGTATTCATCCGAGAATAACAACTCAAAATCCGTGTCGATTTGCAGGTCTTTGACGTATTCTTTGGTTTCTAAATTATTTTCCTCAGGATACAAATCCTTGAATTCATTTTCTTTCAATTCATCGATGGCTTCGTTCATAATTTTTTGGTACGTATCAAAACCTATTTCATTGATAAAACCACTTTGTTCGCCTCCCAATAAATCTCCGGCACCACGAATCTCCAAATCTTTCATCGCAATATTGAATCCGCTTCCGAGCTCACTGAATTGTTCCAAAGCTTGGATTCGTTTTCTCGCATCATCCGTCATCGCTGAATACGGCGGACAAATAAAATAGCAAAACGCTTTCTTATTGCTACGTCCTACCCGACCCCGCATTTGATGCAAATCAGACAAGCCGAAATTATTGGCATTATTGATAAAAATAGTATTCGCATTAGGAACGTCCAAACCGCTTTCGATAATGGTTGTGGCTACCAAAACATCAAATTCTCCGTTCATGAAAGCCAACATCAATTCTTCCAGTTTTCGTCCTTCCATCTGGCCGTGACCGATTCCAACTCTGGCATTGGGCACCAAACGCTGAATCATTCCGGCGACTTCTTTGATGTTTTCTATTCTGTTATTGATAAAGAAAACCTGTCCGTTGCGCTGAATTTCATACGAAATCGCATCCCGAATCAATTCTTCACTAAAGCCAACTACGTTCGTTTCAATAGGATATCTGTTTGGTGGAGGTGTTGTAATTACGGATAAATCGCGTGCTGCCATAAGCGAGAACTGCAACGTTCTCGGTATAGGTGTTGCGGTCAATGTTAGCGTATCCACATTGGCTGCAATGGTTTTGAGTTTGTCTTTTACGTTGACACCAAATTTTTGCTCCTCGTCCACAATCAACAATCCCAAGTCTTTGAAAACTACATTTTTGTTGACCAATTGGTGTGTTCCGATCACAATATCCAGTTTTCCTTCGGCCAATAATTTTAGTGTTTCCGCTTTTTGTTTGGCCGTTCTGAAACGGTTTAAATACCCCACAGAAACCGGCATATCTTTCATTCGTTCTGTAAAAGTTCTGTAATGCTGGTACGCTAAAATAGTTGTAGGAACTAATATCGCCACTTGTTTGCTGTTATCCACTGCTTTGAAAGCCGCACGAATAGCGACTTCGGTTTTACCAAAACCCACATCACCACAAACCAAGCGATCCATTGGTCTGTCGCTTTCCATATCCGCTTTTACTTCGGCCGTTGATTTGGTTTGGTCCGGCGTATCTTCGTAAATAAAGGAACTTTCCAGTTCATTTTGCAAATAACTGTCCGGCGCAAACTGGAATCCTTTTTCCAGTCGTCGCTTGGCATACAATTGAATCAAATTGAAGGCAATATGTTTGACGCGCGCCTTGGTTTTTTGTTTTAGAATCTTCCAGGCGTTCGAACCCAATTTGTAAATTTTAGGTGGCGTTCCGTCTTTTCCGTTGTATTTGGAAATTTTGTGCAACGAATGAATACTCACATACACAATATCATTATCGGCATACACGAGCTTGATGGCTTCCTGTGTTTTGCCTTCAACCTGTATTTTTTGTAACCCTCCAAACCGCCCAATTCCGTGATCGATGTGTGTCACATAATCCCCTACGGATAAGGTTGTCAGCTCTTTTAAGGTAATATTCTGTTTTTTCGAATAGCCATTTTTAATGCTGAATTTATGATAACGCTCAAAAATCTGATGGTCGGTGTAACAAGTGATTTGGTTTTCCTCGTCAATAAATCCTTGGTACAAGGGCAAAACAACGGTATGATATTGCTTTCTGATATTCTCCGAATTAGCTTCGTCCAAGGTTTCAAAAATATCATGAAACCGTTTGGCTTGGGCATCATTCGAACAAAACAAATAGTTTTTGTACCCATTGAAATGATTTTCATTCAGATTATTCAACAACAAATCAAATTGTTTATTGAAAGACGGTTGCGGCTGAATGTGAAATTCGATTTTTTTGGTAGTTCTAAAAATAGGTTTCGAACTCAATTCCACAATGGAGAAATCCAATGCTCTATTTATAAACTCGGTTTGATTCAAGAACAATTGTTCCGGTGTGGATCGTTTTATTTCCTGCGATAATTTTGCGAAAGCTTCTTCGGCTTTGCCAAATTGTTTGTCTAATTGCGATAAAAAATCTTCGGTGTTTTGGATAAAAATCACCGTTTTCTCTGAAATGTAGTCCAAGAAACTTTCTCGGTTTTCCTGAAAAACTTTGTTTTCCACATTGGGGATTATCGTAATTTTCTTCTGTTGTAAAATCGACAATTGGGTCGCTACATCAAAACTACGGATGCTCTCCACTTCGTCTCCAAAAAACTCAATTCGGTACGGATTATCGTTCGAAAAAGAAAATACATCGACAATTCCACCACGAACCGAAAATTCTCCGGGCTCTGTAATGAAATCGACTCTTTTGAATTCGTATTCGAACAATACTTCATTGATAAAATCAATAGAGATTTTGTCTCCAACAGCTACTTTCAACGTGTTCTTATCCAATTCTTTTCGAGTCACCACTTTTTCGAATAATGCTTCGGGATAGGTGACAATAATGGCCGGTTTTTTACGGGAATTAATTCTGTTCAGGACTTCGGCGCGAAGCAAAACGTTGGCATTATCCGTTTCTTCAATTTGGTACGGACGACGGTAGGAACCGGGATAAAACAAAACATCCTGTTCACCAACCATCTGTTCGAGGTCATTCAAATAATACGCTGCTTCTTCTTTATTGTTTAAAACAACCAAAAAAGGAAGTTCGGATTTCTTAAAAATGGAACGAATTACAAAAGAAAATGCTGAACCAAGCAATCCCGACAGCTGCATTTTTACTTGATTATTTTCCAATAAACGAGCAACAATTTGCTGGGTTTTTGGCGAATTATCGTAAATATTATATAAGGCTTTTTTACTCAACGCGTGGTAGATTTGGGTCGATTGGTGTATTAGGAATTGCTCTTGTGGTATCCATCATCTTCAATAAGTCAGATTCTCCTTCTTCAACCGGAATTTTACTTTTTTCAACAATTTTATCCATTTGTCTTTGCAGTGAAACCAATTCCAAATTAATTTCTGCAACCAGTTGCGTTACTTTTTTATCTGGAATATTATCCAAATGAATAAATAAATCAAGCAATCGCACTTTGGTAATTAAAGTCGAGATTCTACTTTTTATCTGGGGCTTACTGAACTCTAGAGGAATATTCTCATTTAAAGCCATTGCTTTTTTAGAAAGTGCTGTTGCTTTTTGTTGAAATACTCCGATGGTTTTTTTTGGTTTTTGAGCCAATTCAGCCAAAAACACACGCAATTCATTCCAAGTGGCGATACTTTTTTCTGAAGCCTCGGTTATTGGCGTATCATAAAAAACCCAGCCTTTCTCTATGTTTTTAAATATGATTTCTCTTTTTTTAATCTCTTTCTTATTCTCGGCAATGCGTTTCTGATTGTCATTTTTACACGAGAACAAAATGAAAATCAGAAAAAAGAAGATTGCTATATTGTATTTCATTTGTACCTATTTATTGTTTTTGCGGTTGCATGTAATTGCGTACATCTTCCGATTTTTTGCATAAAATTCCCATTATGCTCCTTTCAATTTGAATTTTCATTAAAGTACAAAGTTACGAAGTAAATTTATAATTACGAATTACACCATAGGAATAACAATCTAATATTCTTGAAGCTCTTTTTGGCTTTAAAAAAACAAAAATTAAGAATTTTACACCCATTTTAAACACCATTTTAGTGAATTTATAACTTTTTATATCAAATTTGTGTTATTTACGAAAACGTTATCTTTGTATTTCAAAACAGACAAAATGAGTACGAAAATATTAATTATAGGCGCTTGTGGACAAATTGGAACGGAACTTACCCATAAGTTGCGAGAAATATATGGAACCGAAAACGTAATAGCTTCTGACATTCGAAAACTGAATAATGACGTAGTCAATTCGGGTCCTTTCGAAGTGATAAATGCGCTGGATTTCAATCAAATTGAGCATCTTGTAGAGATTCATCAAATCGATGAAATCTATCTTATGGCGGCATTATTATCGGCAACGGCCGAGAAAAATCCTGCTTTTGCTTGGGATTTAAATATGAACTCCTTGTTTCACGTTTTGAATTTGGCGAAAGCCAAAAAAATAAAAAAGATATTCTGGCCTTCCAGCATTGCTGTTTTTGGCCCAACAACACCCAAAGAAAACACGCCCCAATATACCATTATGGAACCTTCAACGGTTTACGGAATCAGCAAACAATCGGGTGAAAGATGGTGTGAATACTACCATACTATTTTTGGAGTTGATGTGCGAAGTATCCGTTATCCTGGTTTAATCAGCTGGTCTACGCCTCCCGGTGGTGGAACTACAGATTATGCCGTAGATATTTTCCATAAAGCACTTTCGGACAAAAAATACGAATGTTTTTTATCCTCTGAAACTAAAATGCCGATGATGTATATGGATGACGCCATTACTGCAACGATACAAATTATGCAGGCGCCGGTTGAACAAATAAAAATTCATTCTTCATATAATCTAGCGGCAATGAGTTTTACACCAACAGAGATTGCCGCCGAAATCAAAAAACACATTCCTGAATTTACCGTTACCTACAAACCTGACTTTCGTCAAAAAATAGCCGATAGTTGGCCGGCAAGTATTGATGATGCTGAAGCCAGAAAAGATTGGAATTGGAAACACAAATTTGATTTGGAATCCATGACCGTGGATATGTTGAAAAATTTGAGCGCCGAAAAATAAAATTCATTACATAAAACCAAAAAGAGTCTAGCTTAAACTAGACTCTTTTTGGTTTTATGAAAAATTACTTTATTTCATAAACATTATTAGCTTGTTTTACATCGGCCATTAAACCGCTTGGATCAATCGTGATTTTCTTGATGGCTGTTTTGGGTTTAGCAATTGTAAACTCAAAAGTTGGATACGCCCAAGTCCAATCATTCAGAACTGTTCTTTTTACAGCGGGATTCGGATTTTCTTTTTCGAAACTCATCATGCGCAACGGAATGTAAAAATTTTCTGTTGTTCCATCAACATATTCTACCGTCAAATCGATTGGCATTGGCATTCTGCCTATTCTTTCTAGTGTTACAACCGTTTTGTCGGCATTTTCTTTTACAGCTGCGATTCCATAATCAATTGTATTGGTAGTTTCAGCCCAGTCCACTAAATACCAATCTAAATTTGCTCCTGAAACACGTTCCGCAGTTCTCTTGATATCATTTGGTGTAGGATGTTTGAACTTAAAATCATGGTAATATTTTTTTATTGTTTTGTCCAAGTTATCCTCTCCAATCACGTACCCTAATTGAGACAAGAAAATACTACCTTTTACGTATGACGAAATGCTGTACGGTCTGTTTTCATCATACCGGTCGCCATGAGTAGTTTGCGGTTGCTCCTTCCCGGAATCCACTAAGGAATAATACGCCTTATAATTTCCTTTGAATGGATTTTCTTCTTTTTTGGCTGCTATTTCATTCAATGCCAAATCCTCAACGTAAGTAGTAAAACCTTCATCCATCCAAGGATGTTTGGATTCATTGGAAGCCAAAACATGTTGAAACCAAGAATGTCCCAACTCATGTGTTGCAGTTCCTAAAATCCCTTTCAAAGTTCCGTCACCCAACATCAACGTACACATGGCATATTCCATTCCGCCATCGCCACCTTGAATAAAGGAATATTGCTTGTAAGGATAATTTCCAATTTTCTTATTGTAAAAATCCATCACATCAACCATTAATGGCTCTAATTGTTTCCAATTTTCCATCGTCTTTGGATTACTTTTATATAAGAAATGTAAATCAACGTTATTAGGTCCTTTGACGACATCATGGATATAATTTTTATCGGCAGCCCAAGTAAAATCATGAACCATTGGCGCAATAAAATGCCACGTCAATGTTTTTGTTTTCTTTGGATAAACCACTATAACTCCAGTATCTTGATATCCATGTCCAATTTGGTTTTGGTTTTGTAAATAACCGGATCCCCCTAAAATGTAATCCTTGTCGATGGTAATATTTACATCAAAATCCCCCCAAACACCCTGAAATTCTCTGGCGATATAAGGATCTGCATGCCAGCCTTCGAAATCGAATTCGGCAATTTTTGGATACCATTGTGCCATTGATAATTCTATTCCTTCCACATTATTTCTTCCGGAACGACGAATTTGGACTGGAACCTGACCGTCAAAATCCAACGTAAAAGTAGTTTTTGAATTCGGTAGAATTGGCTTTGCCAAAGTAACTTCAAGAATCGTTCCTACCGTTTTTGCGGAAGCGACACTTCCATCTTGCTTGAAATTAGTAATTTTCAAATACCCAATTTCGTTAGGTTTTAAGGTTTTGATTCGGCTTTCTTTAACCTCTACACCGCCTACTTTTATTTTATTGACCATTCGGGCATCCGGATCTTTGATGCTTTGGATTCTGGCATCCATTTCACTTCCGGGTTGGAACGCATTATTGAATAAATGGTAATACACTTTTCTCAAAGTGTCAGGAGAATTATTGGTATATACCAATTCCTGTTTTCCCTTGTATTGATAATTCTTCACATCCATGGTAACGTCCATTTTATAAGCAACGTGTTGCTGCCAATACGTGGAACTTTGTGCCAATAAAACACTACAATTAAGTGTGATAAAAGAGAGTAAAAGGAGTTTTCGTATCATTTTTTATAATAAAAAATGGAAGAGCTAAAGCCCTCCCATTAGATTAACAACTATTTGAATTTAATTTTTAGACATTCTTTCAGCCAAGATCAAAGCATTGTAAGCGTTGATCATTTTGCCTGATTTTGAAGTATCAGTTACCGATTTTTTTTCATTATTCTCCCCTAATTCTACTGATGCGGGCAGTGGTGTTCCAGAATCCATTAAGATTTGTTTTACTTGCTTGGCTGATAGTTTAGGATAATACGAACGAACTAATGCGGCCACTCCAGCTGCATTTGGCGAAGCCATAGAGGTTCCTTGTTCGTACTTATACTTATTATTTGGAACCGAGGCATAAATTTCCATTCCCGGAGCGTACACATCTACATTGATGGCTCCATAATTCGAAAATGGCGCAACCACCGTTTCCCCATAGGCATTATTCAAGGCTCCAACAGTTAGAACATTATTGGCAAACTCTATTTTATTGTCTTCGGAATCATTTGGAAAATTGATGTTTTTTTCTAAATCAATATCATTCCCGTCATTTCCTGACGCGTGTACAAACAAAACATCTTTCTTTTCAGCGTATTTTATAGCATCAAAAACCCATTGCTTGTGTGGAGAATAGCTTTTTCCAAAACTTCCGTTGATTACTTTAGCACCATTGTCAACCGCATAACGAATCGCTAAAGCAATATCTTTATCATATTCATCTCCGTTAGGAACGGCTCTCACGGCCATAATCTCAACAGTACTTGCAACTCCGTCACCTCCAATATTGTTGTTTCTCACCTGGGCGATAATTCCGGCCACGTGAGTTCCGTGCAATGCTTCTTCTTTATCGGGTCCATAAACAATATTGTTCCCGTATTTGGTATCCTTAATATCATCCGGATTATCGCCAACAATTTTTCTGCCGTTAAATTCTTTATTCAAATTATAATTCAATTGATCGTAAATATACTTTTTGTATTCTTCGATGTCTGCAGTAAATTTTGGCCCGGACTGGCCAATAATCCGCGTCATAATCATTTTACTTTTATTCAACACTTCATCAGTACTCACAATTGCATTCAATTCTTCAAGTGTATAATCGTCTTTCTTTAAATAGGTTTGAATCACTTTATTTGTATTCAAAAGAAAATCTACTTGTTGTTTCCCCTCTAAAGCTTCATTATATTTCTTTTCATAATCTGCTTTAGCATTTTTATAGGTCACTGATCCATCATCTGTTTTTTTCAGAATCCGAGTCATTTCCAGATTTTCAAATCCTGAATCTCCAAGGAAATTCCAGCCGTGAATATCATCAACAAATCCGTTTTTATCATCGTCAATTCCGTTACCGGGAATTTCTTTAGCATTCGTCCAAATCACTGATTTTAAATCTTCATGATCAATATCAACTCCTGAATCTACAATCCCCACGATAACTTTTACTCCTTTTTTATTTTTCAATAATTCAGAATACGCTTTATCAACACTCATTCCGGGAATCGTATCTTTCACTAAATCTAAATGACTCCAACGTTTTAAATCAGCTTCACTTATAGGTGTAACTTTCTTAATGATTAACGGCGAACTTATAGTTATAGGTGTAATCGTTTTGGAAACTTGTTTTTGAGCAGTACATCCCACTAATGCAAAAAAAGCAACGGCAGAATAGTAGATTGGTTTAATATGGTTCATTTATAAAAAATTTAAATTATAATGTGGGGCCTAAATTATGTTTTTTTGTGACAGAATTTAAATGGATTAACACTCCATTAAGATTTGTTCGAAAGCAAAAGAATAAATTTCAGAGGAGTTCTTATATAGATTAAATGGAAAATGGAAAGACAGATTGCCTTTCCATTTATAAATAAACTGATTTGTTATTTTTTAGCCATTTTTTCTGCCATCAATAACGCATTGTAAGCATTTACTATTTTTCCTGATTTAGATAAAGTAGTAAAAGATCGCGTGTCATTTGGTTTTCCACCAACAATAGCATCTGTTGTAATCGCTACTCCTGAATCCATTAAAATATGTTTTACCTGTTGTGCCGATAATTTTGGGTAATACGAACGAATTAATGCTGCAACTCCGGCAACATTTGGCGAAGCCATTGATGTTCCTTGTAAGTATTTATAAGAATCATTTGGTGTGGTCGCATAAATTTTCACCCCAGGTGCAAAAACGTCAACATTAGTTTTTCCAAAATTAGAAAATCGTGCCACTACTTTGTTTCCGTATTCAAAATTTAATGCTCCAATGGTGATTACATTATCAGCAAACTCGGTTACTTTATCATCAGAATCGTTAGGGAAATTATTTTCGGTATCGATATTTTTTGCATCATTTCCGGCCGCATGAACAATTAATACATCCTTTTTTTCGGCATATTTAATAGCATCATAAACCCATTGTTTGTGTGGTGAAAAGCTTTTTCCAAAACTTCCGTTAATTACTTTAGCACCATTATCAACCGCATAACGAATCCCAAGTGCTATATCTTTATCATATTCATCTCCATTTGGTACCGCACGAACGGTTAAAATTTCAACATTATTTGCCACTCCGTCGCCGCCTAATGCGTTGTTTCTAGTTTGAGCAACAATTCCGGCAACGTGAGTTCCATGAAGAATTTCATTCTTGTCCGGACCCATAACATTATTGTTCCCGTATTTAGTATCTTTTATATCTTCCGGATTGTCTCCAACAACTTTTCTGTAATCTAATTTTAGATTTTCTCCTTGTAAAAGCGCATTGATACCATCTAATTGTTTTTGAACAGCAACTTTCAGCTCCGCTATAGGCATCCCATAAGAAAACATCTGTTCCATGGCAGCCTTACTTTTTTGCATTTCCGGTTCTTGTGAAACAATCGCTTTTGCCTCTTCAATCGTATAAACTGATTTTCCAAAATGTTTCACTAAAACGGCATCATTCTCGTTTAAGGTCACTAACATTTGTTCCGAACGCGCTTTTCCTTTAGCGGCATCAGCCATTTTAGTATCACTAAAAGCTTTTGCAGCCTGATAAGTTACTTCGTCAACAAGATTCTTATTTTTGATAATTCGTTCATATTCATAATGTTCCTTGGTAATATCTCCTAAAAAATTCCAACCGTGAATATCATCGACATATCCGTTTTTATCATCATCAATTCCGTTTCCGGCTATTTCTTTTGTATTGGTCCAAACAACCGATTTTAAATCTTCGTGTTCAATATCAACTCCAGAATCTACAATCCCCACGATAACTTTTACACCCTTTTTATCTTTCAATAATTCGGTATACGCTTTATCAACACTCATTCCCGGAATAGTATCTTTTACGATATCTAGATGGCTCCAACGTTTTAATTCGATTTCACTAATAGGCGCAACTTTTTTAATATTTAGCGGCGCACTTATCGCAGTGCCTGTTATTGCAGAATTAGAAATTTGTTTAGAAGCTCCGCAGCCTGCAAGAGCCAATAATGCAAATACAGAAATGTAAATGGGTTTAATGCTATTCATATGTACGTTTTTAAAAGTTACAAAATTAGTCTAAAATAAATTATTTTGTTACAAAAATATTTAGGATTAACATTATGTTAGGATTTGATCACAAGTAAAAACTGCAGCTAATCGAACTCCTTTTTCCGTTTTTTCAACAGTTATTATTTCGTTGTGGGCATCGTGTTCCAAAAATAAATAGTAATTATTTTCGGCAGCGGCGTTCATAAATTTTGATTTCTCGTCTAATGTTAGAAGTGGCCTGGTATCATACCCCATCACATAAGGAATTGGAATATGTCCGGCTGTCGCCAATAAATCGGCACAAAAAACAATTGTTTTATCCTGATATTGAATGTGTGGAATCATTTGCTTTTCGGTATGGCCATCGGGAAAGAAAATACCAAAACCCAGCTCCGATTTTTCAAGAAAATCACCCTCCGGTCTTTGGATGAAATGGAGCTGTCCGCTTTCCTGCATCGGTAAAATATTTTCGGCTAAGAAAGATGCTTTTTCTCTGGAATTTGGTTTTGTTGCCCATTCCCAATGGCTGTCATTACTCCAAAACTTAGCCTTTTTAAAAGCGGGTTCATAACCTGTTTTTTCAGCATTCCATTGCACACTTCCACCGCAATGGTCAAAATGCAAATGTGTCATAAAAACATCAGTAATATCATCCCGATGAAAACCAAACTTAGCCAAAGATTTATCCATGGAATGCGTTCCCCAAAGCGAATAATGGCCAAAAAATTTCTCGGATTGTTTGTTTCCCATTCCGGTATCAATCAAAATCAATTTATTACCATCTTCGATTAATAGGCACCGCGCAGCAATATCAATCAGGTTATTTTCATCGGCTGGATTGGTTTTATTCCAAATGGTTTTTGGAACAACTCCAAACATCGCGCCACCATCTAATTTAAAATTCCCAGTTTCTATAGGATATAATTTCATGTTTTTTCTTTTATCGAGTGGAATCAAAGTTAAGGAATTCAAACGCTTTTATCGGTTTCGAATAGGTTTTTTCTATTTTGACATTAGCTATAAAAATGTTATCAATTATGGAAAAAGATTTTTATGCACTATCTTTGTCCTTAATTTAGACAAAATCAATATAAGCTATGATAAAAGTTTCTGACACTGCAAGAAAAAAAATCATCGATTTAATGAAAGATGATGGTTTTGATGCTGCAACTGACTACGTAAGAGTTGGTGTAAAAAGCGGCGGATGTTCTGGATTGTCTTATGATTTAAAATTTGATAAAACGAAAAACGAAGACGATAAGATTTTTGTTGACAACGATATAACCATTGCTGTAGAAAAAAAATCTTTTCTGTACTTGGCCGGAACAATATTAGAATTTTCAGGAGGAATAAATGGAAAAGGATTTATTTTCAACAACCCAAATGCCAATAGAACTTGTGGTTGCGGAGAATCATTTTCTCTGTAAAACATTAAATAAAAAAATATGTCAAAATATACCGAAGACGACTTAAAAATCGAACTCGAAACTAAAGAATACGAATACGGATTTTATACCGAATTAGAATCAGAAACGTTTCCTATTGGTTTAAATGAAGATATTGTTCGTGCTATTTCGCACAAAAAAGGAGAGCCACAATGGATGACCGATTGGCGTCTTGAGGCTTTTCGTGCTTGGGAGCTAATGACAGAGCCAGAATGGGCTAATGTGCATTATACTAAACCTGATTTTCAGGCTATTTCTTATTATTCTGCTCCAAAAGCAGTAGATCCTAATAAAACATTAGACGATGTAGATCCTGAACTTTTAGAAATGTACAAAAAGTTAGGTATCTCTGTCGATGAGCAAAAGATGATGAATAATGTCGCCATGGATATTGTAGTGGATTCGGTTTCAGTAGCGACTACTTTCAAGAAAACATTAGGCGAAAAAGGAATTATCTTTATGAGTATTTCTGAAGCTATTAAAGAGCATCCAGAATTAGTTCGTAAATATTTAGGAACGGTTGTGCCACAAAAAGACAACTTTTACGCGGCGCTGAATTCAGCAGTTTTCTCTGATGGTTCTTTCTGTTATATTCCAAAAGGTGTTCGTTGCCCAATGGAACTTTCGACTTATTTTAGAATCAATCAGGCAGGAACTGGACAATTCGAGCGAACATTATTAGTTGCTGACGAAGGCAGCTATGTTTCGTACTTGGAAGGCTGTACTGCACCAAGTCGTGACGAAAACCAATTGCACGCTGCTGTAGTGGAACTAATCGCTTTAGATAATGCCGAAATAAAATATTCTACCGTTCAAAACTGGTATCCGGGAAATAAAGAAGGAAAAGGTGGAGTTTTTAATTTTGTGACCAAAAGAGGTATCTGCGAGAAAAACGCAAAAATTTCTTGGACACAAGTGGAGACCGGGTCCGCTATAACTTGGAAATACCCTTCTGTTATTTTAAAAGGAGACAATTCAGTGGGAGAATTTTATTCGATTGCCGTAACCAATAATTTCCAACAAGCCGATACAGGAACCAAAATGATCCATTTAGGAAAAGACACTAAATCGACCATTATTTCTAAAGGAATTTCTGCTGGAAAATCACAAAATAGTTACCGTGGTTTGGTTCAAATTAGTGCCAGAGCGGATAACGCCAGAAACTTTTCACAATGTGATTCGTTATTAATGGGGAACAATTGTGGCGCGCATACTTTTCCATATATCGAAAGTAAAAATCCATCGGCAAAAATCGAACATGAGGCTACGACAAGTAAAATTGGCGAAGACCAAGTTTTCTATTGCAACCAACGTGGAATTCCAACCGAAAAAGCCATTGCCTTAATCGTAAACGGTTTCAGTAAAGAGGTATTGAATAAGTTGCCAATGGAATTTGCCGTGGAAGCACAGAAATTATTAGAAATTTCGTTAGAAGGTTCGGTAGGATAAAATTTAAATCTATTAGTTATGGATCTGGTTTTAAAAAATGTAAAGAAAAAAGATTTTCCAGTGTTGAAATCATTGGCAAAATCGCTTGGTTTTGAAATTGTAGAAGAAGAAAAACCATATAATCCAGAATTTGTAAAAGAAATTTTGGAAGCCGAGCAAAGTATTAAAGACGGAAAAGGTATTAAAATGACTCTTGATGAGCTAAGGGAGTTATGCAAATAGTATTTACACCTAAAGCGAAAAAGGATTTAGATTTTTGGATTAAATCCGGAAATAAAAATATTTTACATAAAATTACAGATTTAATCGAAGACATTCAACTACATCCTTTTGAAGGAATAGGAAAACCGGAACAATTGAAACACCAACTTTCTGGAAAATGGTCAAGAAGAATAAATCAAGAACATCGCATTATATATAAAGTTACCGAAGAAAATACAATTGAAATATTAGACATTTTGTCATTAAAAGGTCATTACGAATAAACAAAGAAACAAATGTTATCAATAAAAAATTTACACGCCTCCATTGGAGACAAAGAAATATTAAAAGGAATCAATCTTGAAGTAAAAGCGGGAGAAATTCACGCGATAATGGGGCCAAACGGTGCTGGAAAAAGTACCCTTGCTTCAATCATTGCAGGAAACGAAAACTACGAAGTAACCGAAGGGGAAATCTCTTTAGACGGAGAAGACCTTTCTGAATTGGCTCCAGAAGAAAGAGCGCACAAAGGTGTGTTCTTATCGTTTCAATATCCAGTAGAAATTCCAGGAGTTTCGGTAACGAACTTCATCAGAACAGCGATCAACGAAACGCGTAAAGCAAACGGTCAGGAAGAAATGCCTTCTAACGAAATGCTAAAAGTGATTCGTGAGAAATCAGAATTATTAGAAATTGACAGAAAATTTCTTTCCCGTTCTTTAAACGAAGGATTTTCTGGTGGAGAGAAAAAACGTAACGAAATTTTCCAAATGGCAATGTTGGAACCAAAATTGGCTATTCTTGACGAAACCGATTCTGGACTTGACATTGATGCCTTGCGTATTGTTGCAAATGGCGTTAACAAACTAAAAAGCGACAAAAATGCAATCGTGGTTATTACGCACTACCAAAGATTATTAGACTATATCGTTCCTGATTTCGTTCATGTATTATACAATGGAAAAATTGTAAAATCCGGTGGAAAAGAATTAGCGCATGAACTGGAAGAAAAAGGATACGACTGGATTAAACAAGAACAAGAAGCATAAATTTTGTTTAAAGTTCAAAGTTTAAAGTTGCCACAAGATAACTTTAAACTTTGAAACCTTAGACTTTAAACAATAAAGAATATGGAATTGAAAGAAAAATTACTATCGTCTTTTATGGCTTTCGAAGAGCGTGTCGATGTTCAATCTGAACTTCATGACGTGAGAACTTCAGCTATAAAAAACTTTGAAAATAAAGGTTTCCCAACCAAAAAAGACGAAGCTTGGAAATACACTTCGCTAAACGCCATCTTAAAAAATGACTTTACCGTTTTTCCAAAGAAAGAAAATGCAATTGAATTTAACCAAGTAAAAAAATACTTTTTACACGAAATAGACACTTATAAAGTGGTGTTTATTGACGGGATTTTCAGTTCGCATTTATCGTCAACAACACACGACGGAATCGATGTTTGTTTGATGTCATCGGCATTGAACAAACCAAAATACAAAATGGTTATTGATACGTTTTTTAATAAAATAGCGAGTACCGACGAAAGTTTGACCTCTTTGAATACGGCTTTCGCCAATGAAGGAGCGTATATCCACGTCCCAAAAAGTAAAGTGGCTGACAAACCTATTGAGATTATGTATTTCTCAACTGGAAACGAAGCGGCACTTTTAGTTCAACCAAGAAACTTGGTGATTGTAGGAGAGAATTCCCATGTTCAAATTATCGAGCGTCATCAAAGTTTAACCGAAAATCCAGTGTTAACGAATTCCGTTACCGAGATTTTTGCCCAAAAACGTGCTATCGTTGATTATTACAAAATTCAAAACGATACCCTTGAAGGAAATTTAATTGACAACACCTACGTTTCTCAAAAACAAGAAAGTCACGTTTCTGTTCACACCTTCTCTTTTGGAGGAAACTTAACGAGAAACAACTTGAATTTTTATCACTTTGGTGAACGATTGACAAGCACTTTAAACGGAATAACGATTATCGGTGAAAAACAACATGTAGATCATTATACTTTGGTGAAACACTCCGCTCCAAATTGCGAAAGTTTCCAAGATTATAAAGGAATCTATTCCGATCGTTCTACAGGAGTTTTCAACGGAAAAGTGTATGTGGAGAAAGATGCTCAAAAAACGAATGCGTTCCAAAAAAGCAACAATATTTTATTGAGCGACAAAGCAACTATAAATGCAAAACCACAATTGGAAATTTTTGCTGATGACGTAAAATGTTCTCACGGTTGTACTGTTGGACAATTGGATGAAACAGCAATGTTCTATATGCAAGCACGTGGAATCCCTAAAAAAGAAGCCAAAGCGTTATTGATGTATGCGTTCTCGAATGCTGTTATCGAAAATATCAAAATACCGGAACTCAAAAAACGAATTACTACAATTATCGCTAATAAATTAGGCGTAAAATTGGGATTTGATTTGTAAGACTTCCTAAGAAAAAAGTTCTATAATAACCCTTTCTGAGTTTAAAACTCTGAAAGGGTTATTTATTTCTTCAAACTCCCTACAATCCCACTCAACATTCCATTAAAATCAAAATTAGAGTCTTTTTTTAAACCCATTCGTACAATCACTAAATCAAGTGACGGAATAATCGCCACCATCTGACCTTGAAAACCACTACAGTAAAACATATCTCTGGGAACATCGGGAAAATGTCCGCCGGCATTGAGCCAAAAGTGTCCGCCGTATCTTCCGTTTGAAGTATTCGTGGGAGTTGCTGTATATTTCACCCAACTCTTGTCTAAAATTTGTTCGCCATACCAATTGCCTTTATGCAAATACAACAACCCAAATTTCGACCAATCTCGGGTGGTTGCCCAACCGTATGACGAACCCACATAATTTCCTGCCATATCCGTTTCTACAACCATCGAGTTCATCCCTATTTTATCAATTAAAGCCGAATACCAGAAATCTAAATATTCCTGATGCGTTTTGAATTGTTGCCGTAAAATCCCGGAAAGCAAATTTGTCGTTCCAGAAGAATAATTCCAATGTGTATTTGGCTTGAATGCCGCTGGTTTCTCGAGTTGTACCCGCGACATGTCTTCGACCTCAAAAAGCATTTTTGTCACATCACTAATTTTATCATATTTCTCTTCCCATTCCAAACCGGAATTCATGTGGAGCAAATCATTGGTGGTAATGATTTTTCGCTCATCATTTTGCCACTCCTTAATGGAAGCCGGTTTGTAAATGTTGTATTTTCCTTGTTTTTGAAGAACTCCAAACAACGCGCTCGTGATACTTTTAGTCATCGACCATCCCAATAATTTACTGTTTTTATCGAAACCCGTATCGTATTTTTCGGCAATGATTTTATCTTTATAAATTACTAATATAGAACGTGTTCTTTTCTTGATTTCACCTCTTTTATCGAAAGCATTGGCGACAGCCGTATTTAATTTGGCGTAATCAACGGCACTAAAAATCGTGTCTTTTGGTTCGTTATTGCCATACGGAAAAGGCAAATTATTGTTTAGTTTTGTTCTTTTGGGGACCAAATACGGTTTCGTAACATCAAAATCATCATTGATTAAAGTCACTCCCAGTCCTTCCCGGTAAATCGCTTTTCGCTCTTTCAAACCATACACTGAAGCGGCGGCATATTTTCCGATATCCTCGATTTTGTTTTTGGCCAAATCAATCAAATCGATATCATTGTCGCCTTTCTCAATCATTTCCTGGGAACGATTGTCAATAAAATGTCCCGAAGCGATGCTTTTGGCCGAAAAGCCAGAAATCAAATCCAGTTTTGGATAGGTGGTGAACCCAAAATAAAAGATTCCGATAAAAGAGGTAAAACCAACAAACTTGAAAATTTTTTTCATGGTAGCTAATTGTAAAACAATGCAATATAATTATTTTTTAGCCACGGATCCTTGAATTTCATGTTAATAAAACACTGAAATTAATAGAAGTAAATTGGTGAATTCATGGCTAAAACAATTTAGTTTTTATTACTTTTGTATTTAGAAAAATTCTAAATAATGATACGCCAATAACAAATTGGATTATCTAAAAAAATGTTGAATATTGGCGTTCTATCTGACCAATAAAAAACAATAAAAACAAGCAGATAAAATGTTAGATATAAATAAAATCAGAGCCGATTTCCCAATCCTTTCCCAGAAAGTAAACGGAAAGTCGTTAGTTTATTTCGATAACGGAGCTACTTCGCAAAAACCACAAGTTGTAATTGATGCAATTTCAAAATATTATCAGGAAATTAATGCCAATATTCATCGTGGTGTTCACACTTTGAGTCAACTAGCAACCGATGCCTACGAAGCTTCCCGTGGCAAAATACAAAATCACATCAACGCAAAATTCGCACATGAAGTGCTTTTTACTTCAGGAACAACGCATGGAATTAATTTGGTTTCCAATGGATTTGCCTCTATTCTAAAACCGGGCGATGAAGTTGTCGTTTCGGCATTGGAACACCACAGTAATATTGTGCCTTGGCAGATGTTATGCGAGAAAACTGGTGCGACTTTACGCGTAATTCCAATGAATGAAGGTGGTGAATTGATCCTATCCGAATATGACAAATTGCTTTCGAATAAAACTAAAATCGTTACCGTAAATCATATTTCGAATGCATTGGGAACTGTCAATCCCATTAAATATATGATTGACAAAGCGCATGAAGTTGGCGCTGCGATTTTGATTGACGGCGCGCAAGCCGTTCCGCATTTAAAACCCGATGTTCAGGAATTGGATTGTGATTTTTATGCTTTTTCGGGACATAAAATGTGTGGTCCAACAGGAACTGGGATTTTATACGGAAAAGAATCGTGGTTGAATAAACTGCCTCCCTATCAAGGTGGAGGTGAAATGATCAAGGAAGTAACTTTCGAAAAGACAACTTATGCTGATTTGCCGCATAAATTTGAAGCTGGAACCCCTGATATTGCCGGCGGCATTGTCCTGGGGACTGCCGTAGATTATTTGAATGAGATTGGTTTTGAAAACATTCAACAACAAGAATTGGAGTTATTGAAATATGGAACCCAACGTTTATTAGAAATTGAAGGTTTGAAGATTTACGGCACATCGGCAGAAAAAACTTCCGTAATTTCATTTAATATTGCTGGAATTCATCCATATGATATTGGTACGATAATTGACAAATTAGGAATAGCCGTACGAACCGGTCACCATTGTGCGCAACCGATTATGAACTTCTTTTGCATTCCGGGAACGATACGAGCTTCATTTGCTTTTTATAATACCAAAGAAGAAATTGACAGTATGGTTGAAGCCATAAAAAAAGCGCAGCTCATGTTGTCTTAAAATTTAAAATATGAAAATACTATCTATTTTGTTCCTCTCTATTTTTCTTGGAAAAGGATGCGAAGCCCAAAAAAAACAGGATATTGAAACTGCGATAATTGAATATGTTGCCAATACCAGAGGTTCTTATCAAAAAATAACGGTGAAAAATCAGATGGTAACGGTTTCAAAAGACAGAAATGGAAACGACAAACCGGTACCCACAAAAATAACCGAAGCAGACTGGAAAGAATTAGTGGAATTTTTTAAAAGCGTGAAATTGGACAGTTTGGCAAAATTAAAAGCCCCTACCGAAAAACGTTTTTATGACGGTGCGGCTATCGCCAATTTGAAAATCACCTACAAGGACAAAGGGTATGAAACAACTGGTTTTGATCATGGTTTTCCACCAAAAGAAATTAAGAAGTTCGTAGATAAAATAACTTCATATGCTAAAATAAAATAATGAAAATTAAAGACATACAAGAAGAAATCGTTGATGAATTTTCTATGTTCGATGACTGGATGGAACGGTATGAATACATCATCGAATTAGGTAAAAATCTTCCTTTAATCGAAGAAGAATTCAAAACAGAAAATAATCTGATAAAAGGATGCCAATCAAAAGTATGGCTGCACGGAGAAAAAAACGGTGACAAAATTGTCTTCACTGCCGATAGCGATGCCATTTTGACAAAAGGGATTATTGCCATATTAATTCGTACTTTTTCGAATCAAAAAGCCTCCGATATCCTGGAAGCTGACATGAGCTTTATTGATGAAATAGGGTTGAAAGAACATTTATCACCTACTCGCGCCAATGGATTGGTATCCATGATAAAAAATATAAAAATGTATGCTTTGGCATTCAACACGCAAAATTAAATAAAAATGGAAGAAACAATTATAGACACTGCCGAATTAGGAGAATCAATCGTAAAAATATTAAAGACTATTTACGATCCTGAGATTCCTGTAGATATTTACGAATTAGGATTGATTTATGATGTCATGGTCAATACGGATTATGAAGTAAAAATCCTGATGACGCTTACTTCTCCAAACTGTCCTGTTGCGGAAAGCTTACCAAGAGAAGTAGAAGAAAAAGTAAAATCAATTACTAATGTAAAAGATGCAGAAGTAGAAATTACTTTTGATCCGCCTTGGAGCAAAGATTTAATGAGCGAAGAAGCAAAATTAGAATTGGGAATGCTTTAAATTAGTCCTAATGCCAAAAGTCATAAAGTCTCAATGCAGATGACCTTATGACTTTCGACATTCGACTTTAAGACTTCATAAATGGAAATAATAAATAAAGTTGCGAATAGTGTTTTGGAAGTTTTCGATCTCGAAGATTATTATCCAAAAGGGATTCGTGCGCAAATAGATATTTCGCAATGGCTATTGGAAGGTTTTTTATTGAAAGAAAAAGACTTTAGAGAGCAGCTAAAAAATCACGATTGGTCACAATATCAAGATCAGTATGTTGCTATTAATTGCAGTACCGATGCTATTGTTCCTGCTTGGGCTTCGATTCTGGTTGCCATTCAATTAGCGCCATTTGCAAAGAAAATCATCAATGGGACATTTGAAGATTTAGACGCTTCTCTATATGAAGAATTGTTGCCTAAAATTGATTATTCGATGTATGAAAATAAACCTGTCATTATAAAAGGATGCTCCAGAAAACCGGTTCCGATGCGAGCTTATGTATTGGCAGCCCATTATTTACAGCCTTTTGCACGAAGTATTATGTATGGCGAAGCATGTTCAGCCGTTCCATTGTATAAAGCACATAAAAAAGAGTAGTTTATTTATGTTTATTTTGTACTTTTAAAGTAGAATTTAAATCTAAAGCCATGAAAAAGATAGTGTTTTCTTTAGTGTTGCTCCTAGTTGTGAATTTCATTAATGCTCAGGAAACTTCAAATGACACTATAAAACTTTGGACAAAAAAAGGGAATATTTCTTTGCTTTTTAATCAGACTGCTTTCAACAGTAAATGGTTGGGCGGTGGAACTTCAAACCTTGCGGGGAATTTTGGTCTGAATTATGATTTCAATTATAAAAAAGGGGACGTAATTTGGGATAATAAATTCATAGCCGCTTACGGATTAACCAAAGTAACGGGTTCAAAAATATCAAAAACAGATGATCGCTTAGAATTGAATTCTCTTTGGGGCAAAAAAGCCAAAGGAGATTGGTATTATTCGCTGTTTTTCAATTTCAAAACACAAATGGATGTTGGCTATGATAAGGATGGTAATACCATTTCTCATTTCTTTTCGCCCGCTTACATTCAATTTGGACCTGGGATTTGGTGGAAAAAAAGTAATAATTTAAGCGTCAATTTTTCTCCAGCTACCGCAAAATTAATTGTTGTTCATGATCATTTTACTGATTTCGGCCCTTCTTTTGGTGTATTGCAAGGAGACAATTCCCGATTAGAATTTGGCGCCAGTATTTCAGGTTATTATAAATTTAATGTAATGACAAATATTTCTGTCGAAAACAGGGTAAATTTATATTCTAATTATTTAGACAAACCACAAAATATTGACATTGATTATCAAATGAACATTCTTATGAGAATCAACAAATACATAACGGCAAATTTAGCTTTACAGGGAATATATGATGACAATACAATCAAAGCGGTTCAAGTACGGGAAGTATTTGGTTTAGGTGTTAATTACGGTTTCTAATAAAACGCATTTTTTAATTCTTATTTATTGACAATCAATAACTTAAGATAAATATTTATTAATAAAAAGCGCAAACGTACTATCTTTTTTAGTACTTTTATTCTCCTATTTAACCTACTAAGACATAATGGTAAGCATTTTAAACTAACACTATTATTTTAAAACTTCACCTTATGAAAAAATTAATTTTAATCGTCCTGTGTGCGACCCTTTTTGTAGCATGCAAAAAAGAAGCTACACCGAAAGCATTGTCAACTTCTGAAACACCTGACACACCGCCACCTCCAACAGAGTTTGCCGACAGCAAATATTCCGATATAGGGAAAAAAATGTTAGCGGATTTATCCAAAAACGACATGGATTCCTGGACAAACAGCTTCGCCGAAGATGCCAAGTATTACTGGAATAGCGGAGACAGTTTAATAGGAAAACCAGCCATAGAAAAATATTGGAGAGACCGAAGAGGTAACGTTATTGAAACCATCACTTTTGAAAAAGAAATTTGGTTGCCAGTCAAAGTAAATGAGAAAGGCAACATTCCAATGGATGGCATCTGGCTTCTTGGCTGGTACAAAACCACCGCAAAATACAAAGGCGGCAAGAGTATGACTCAATGGATTCATTCTACGTATCATTTTAATTCAGAAGATAAAATTGATATGGTTGATCAATATCTCGATCGAGTGCCTATCATGGAAGCAATGCCACCGAAGAAATAGTTTTTTAAGTCCCAGTTTACAGAACTCAGAATGTATCTCATAAAAAAACGGCACTCTTTTAGGGAGCCGTTTTTTATGGTTTTCATTTAATCCTTACAACTTACACTTGTCTATTATTTTAAGTAGGTTAACGTGGACAAACGAGCACCAGTTGGGGGCGATTTTCACGACAAATGTTGGTGCGGAGAACCAATGTTTGATTAACCACAAATGTGTCTGCGGAGTACTGAACCGCCACTTTTGCCAAACCCGTGTTATAGTCTGTGTTTATTTCTTTGTCTTTTTAAGATATTCTTGAAATTATTATTTTTCACAAAGTTCTTTCAACTTGTCTAGTGCTTTTGGGTAGGTCTGGTTCATATAATCTAAAAAATCTTCTGTGGTGTCTAAGTCAACAGTAACGGTTGTAGTCCCATTGTTTTCTTCGAAGGTATAGTTTTCAAATCCGTTTGCCCATTTTTCTACTTCTGGTCCTTCTGTAATTTCCTTGTCAGCTTTTAAAAGACCATAATGTTGAATAGAAACAAATCGGTTGAGAATGTTTTCAGCTATCTTGGAAACCATACCTCCCTTTTCTCCTTTTTCATCTATTCCAATAAATAGAATTTTATTTCCCTTGTCCCAACTTCCTTCATAGGTAGATGTCGGGTTAAACAAAGAGGTCCATTGTTCATAAGTTGATTTACTGTTAATGCCAAGCATAAAATCATATATCTTGGTTACAGGTGCATTGATGCTTACTTTGAATTGTAACTTTTTCATAATATAATATTTGTTTAAATTAATCTTTCGAGTTGTTATTTTCTGTCATACTTAGCAGTCGTTTAACATGTCCTATAATGTTCTTGTACTACAGCGGGTTTGGGACTAAATTAAGCCTTGTCTTCGGATTTGCCTAAACATCCCAAATACAAAACCAACTTCCCATTAAGCCAATTGCCCAAATCTCTTGTAGCAAGTGTTAGCGGTTCGGGCTTTTGTTTTATTATGTTTTGCTTTCTTGTTGTCAATGTTATTGTGTCAAAGTGAAAATATTTAAGTTAGGATTTTCTTTGTCCGTTTCTAATGATTTTACAAAATTGAATTTTAACAGTAGATTGGTTGAATTCAGATTCTCATAATGTGTAAAGGCGAGTATTTTTTTAAACTTTAAAGTCTGAAACACGTAGTCAATTAGTACTTCAGTAGCTTCTTTCATTATTCCTTGTCCTTGAAATTTCGTCATAAGTTCATATCCGATTTCGCAACTATTTTTTTCGTTTGAAAAGTCAAAAAGACAAATTGTCCCAACAAATGTTTTTGTACTTGTCAAGCTAATTACCCAATAAATAGAGTTGTTATTTTTAATGTTATCATTAACCCTCTTGATAAAATTTATTGCATCATCAATTGTCTTGCTTGGTTCTCTGTCAAGATATTTGTTTATTTCTGTGTCTGAACGCAAAGCAAAAATATCTTGCTTGTCATCAATTAATAATTGTCTAAGAGTTAACCTTCCAGTTGTCAAAATTGGAAAAGGTGTGAAATTTCTGTTTACCATTCTGTCATATTTACTTTGCCTAATTAGTAGTGTCGTAGCCTGACCGCAAACGTCCCGAGACTTTGAGCAGGCGGGGAGTTGAGAGATCCGCGTTGCAAACGCTATAATTTGAATATTAATTTAAGTAGATACTCGTTGCAAACAAGCACCAGAGAACGCGGACAAACGAGCGCCAGTTGGGGTAGGTACTCGTCGCAGACAAGCACTAGTGCGAGGTTCATACGAAGCACATCAACCCACCTTTTTACCAAACCGCTGTTAGTCATTCGTTGTTTTCTAATTATACTTTTCCGTTATATTTTGGGTCAAAATCTACCATCCATTCAATACCGAATTTGTCTCTAAACATCCCAAAATAGGAACCCCAAGGACTGTCGCCAATAGGCACTTCAATGTTTCCACCTGCTGAAAGTCCGCTAAATAACGTGTTGGCTTCTTCACGACTTTCTGCGCTAATAGATATTTTAGATCTGTTTTCATTTTCATTTACTTGACCCATACTTTCTGGAACGTCATTGGCCATTAAAATATTTTTGCCAATAGGCAAAGCAATGTGCATTATTTTATTTGCATCATTTTCTGCTACTGGATATTCAGTCCCTAAGTTTCGGGATGATATATCTTTGAAACGCATAATCTTTGCGAACTCTCCACCAAATACTGATTTGTAAAAATTGAATGCTTCTTCGGCATTTCCGTTGAAGTTAATGTAAGGGTTGATAAGTGCCATAATTATAATTTTTTAAGTTGTTGTTTTTATTTCTTATTCTAAATGGCTGAGTGCAGGGTGTCACCTACTTACTTGTCTGAACTAAATAAAGCGTTTGCAACGCGGCTAATATAAACAGATTACCATAAAGGTTCGACATTTACATTACAAAAAACAGTCGTGTCTTCTTCATAATTCCTATAGCTACTATTTACATAATCTCTTTCATGAAAAACGATTTCGGCTTCAACAGGAGTTAAAACCCTTGTCTTTCACCTGTCACTGGCATTCCCGAATAATGTACATGAACGATTCGCCATTGATTGTCTATCTTTTTTAGAATCTGTGTTTCTCTTCCCTTGGTTTGCATTGCTTTTCCGTCAGTAAACGAAGCATCAAATATCCAATAAAACTCTACCCATGCTACGTCGTTATAAACATTTATTATTTCGTTGGAACTTTTTAAATCTCGTGTTTTAAACATTATTCTGAACATTCCATAGAAAATAGCTTTTACACCTTTCCAACCTTTTTCGTGCCCTCGTGGATGAATAAATGAAACTTCGGGAACATCGGCCCATACATTTGCACCTAAAAGTGTATCGGCTTTGTTAATTGAAACTTTGTAATCTTCAATTAGTTGTTTAATTGCAACTTCTTCTTTCCTTGGATTTTGGGCAAAGCAAGAAACAGAAGCTAATAATATTATGATTGAAAGAATGATATTTTTCATTTTATAGAATTTTAATAATAAAGAGAGAATTAGAATTTTCCGTTACTATTTTTCCAACGTCCACTGGTGCTCGTTTGCAACGAGTACCTACTTACTTGTATGAACTAAATAAAGCGTTTGCAACGCGGCTATTATAAACAGATTACCATAAAGGTTCGACATTTACATTACAAAAAACAGTATTGTCTTCTTCATAATTCCTATAGCTACTGTTTACATAATCTCTTTCATGAAAAACGATTTCGGCTTCAACAGGATTATAATGTATGTAGTTTACACGCTGCTCTATTTTTTCTAAAGTATCCAATATAACCGGATGAAAACCATCTTGCCATACTTTATAATTTTTAGCTCTTCCTGATTTTTGATCTTCAAAACTAAATTTCCGTAACAACCATTCTCGCCTGCTCTCAGGATATTCTTTTATCGATTCTATCAGTTTTTTGAGGTGAATTTTTTAAAATCCCGAATAACATTTTGTAACTCACCATCAAATGCTGTTACAATTAAATGAATATGGCTAGTCATATATACATAAGCATGCACACTCAATCCTTTTTCCTTGATACAATAATTTAAGGATTCATCTAAAATAGAACAATAATTAGGTCGCACCAATAAATCTACCCAATCTACAACTGTTATAGTAATAAAAGTAGGCACTGTACTATCGATAACTTTGTAATTTTCAGAAACGCTATTATAAAACAGTCGTATACTTATTTAAAGGTACTCAGTTTTAGCGATCCGCGTTGCAAACGCTATAATTTGTCTCTTAATTTAAGTAGGTACTCGTCGCAGACGAGCACCAGATAACGTGGACAAACGAGCGCCAGTTGGGGACGGTCGGGATTTAACAATTTAAACAGTAAATAGCCCAACGAAAATTAATAATTTATGAGTAAAAAAATAAATTATAATTGATAAAATTAACAAAATCCATTGATTAAATATATATTTAAATCCTGTTTTCTTAAACCAAAATATAAAACTCATAACTATATTATTTACGATAATAAAAATAATAGTATAAGCGGGATATAGTAAATATAAAGCATGTTGTTCTATAAAACCAAAATATAAAAACGTTGACAAACCAATTAATGTAGCAATTATGTTTAATATTTTTAAATATTTAAATTCATTAATATTTATATCCGACATTATAAAATAAATATATAGGGTCGCTAAAAAAACAAAGGAGAAAAAAGCTGTAGTAACCAAGTATAGCCCGCTTTGATCTTTGATACTTATATGTAATAATAAATCAAATACAATTGTTAAAATTGTTAATAATCCTGTCACTAAAAATATAATCTTTAATTTTTTAATTGTCTTTTCCATAATTAATAGCATCCTAATTCACTAATTGATATTTCGCCTTTTAAATATTGTCTTACTTTATACCAATCCGGTCTCCAAATTTTATTATCACTTTGTAAAGAAGTAATAGAATTACCATTATTATTTTGTACAAAATTATGAATTTTGTTCTTAAAACTATTCCATAATAAATCAGGATTTTCAAATGGGTTTGTAAAAACACTACTGTTCTGCATTAAAAAAGACTCGAAACCATCTGTCATTCGATCTACTCCTCTAGTATAAAATGTATATGACCCATCTGGATTTTGTATAATACCAAATTCCCTGTTTCCACTTACAGGATGTACCCCATCTTGTCCTTGATTAAGTCCCCAAGGAACTTCAATAGTTGTAAAAATCCAAGAGTTGCTGGTATACTCCGAACAAACTACTGAGCCATCGCCCGCAGTAGGTATGTTAATATGTATGATCGCTCCCACTGGATTTTAGGAGTTCCATATAGCTGACTCATTAATTCCAGTTATTGTTGATGGAGAAAAACTTGAAATATTTGTATTAACAAAATTGTTTATATTTAACCTGACGTAATTTAAGAATTGACTGGGAGTGAATTGATTTCCAGTTTGAGGATTAGTTGGCATTTGATTAATGGTTACTGGAAAATAATCTAAATTAATTGCAGCTCCTGCAGCATGATCTAAGTATTGAATATTATAATCTGTAAATATACTTTGATTATTCAAACTTTCAATTTTATTTTTCACTGATTGGGGTGGTGAAAATTGGGTTAGAATTTTCCATTTTGGTATTTCAGCACAAGGGATGTTTAGAAGTAGATTTGGGTTTGTTACTAATTTGTCTTTTAATTTTATCCAATTATTAATAATCATATTACTTTCACTAGAAAACCCATTTTGTGCTAAAGAATTAAAAATATCAATATCAGTTCCAGCTGGTTGTTCATTAATCCAAAAAAAATTAAAATGATCTAAAAAATACTTAACCCTCGCTTTTGTTGGATCATCAAAATTATGTACTCCTAAATAATTGAAAATTATTTGTTGAGCATCAGACGATAAAGAAAACAAACCTTCTGGTGTATCAAAGTTTAAACTATTAATAAAAGTCATACCTGGTGTAATTACGAGTGTTGTAAATACACCACTAGGGCTCATAGTTGTATTTGTATTTACAAATGTTCCATTACCCCATCCTGTTTCTGAGATAGATATGTAACTACTATTATTTTCAATAATTGTTGTATAATCATCCGCACAATATTGTTCAGATGTCATTGTTTGTTCGTTGCATGTATATCCGTTTTCGTGCTCTCTAGTGCAACCACCATAATATATAGTATAGATTGTCAAACATAACTCAGTAGTTCTTGCATTTATGACTGGTTCATAAACTACTTTATGTTTTTTTATGTTTTTTTATGTCTTTTTTATAATCCTCTTCATTAAAATCATATTTAACTTTAAATACATCATATTCCCCATTTTCATTCTCAGTAAATAATACATTTTCAATTTTTTTATTTGCATCTTTATTATAAATTTGAAATGTATATGATTTATGACCGTCTACGGATATTATTTCCTTACCATTAGTGTCATCAAAATAGAAATCACTTTTTTTATTATATCTTTTTTTAGAAAGTATATTTTCATTTTTTAAATTAAGATTATCAACAGCTTTAAATAATTTTTCATTGTCTTTTTTTGATAATTCTCTTAAAGAAACTGTATTTGTATTTAATTCTTTTTTTTGTTGAATTGCGTCTTCATACAAATCTTTTTCGCAACTTAAAAATGTCATCATTATGATTAGTGAAAGAAACCGAGCTAAGAATTTAATTTTTAAATTCATATTAAATTGTTTTTTACCTTTTCATTTCGCATTTGCTGGGCAGTAAAGGATTTGTTAGCTCCCGTTATTCAGATTATTGCTCTTTTTTCCGGTGTTTCTATTTACGCAATTATGGAAATAAGGTTTTCTGTAATTTAGATATATGTGTGATCAAAATAAAAATCATTTATTTAACGAATATAACAAATAAAATACTACAAAATATTAAAAATCATTTTCATTTTAAACAATTAATCGCTATTGAACCAGAGCCGCATGAAGGATGGCAGCGGAAATCCTCCCGATTTTTTTTCGGGAGATTATAGCGTCCCGAAGCCTCGGGATCCTGACGCAGCTGTAACGCGGAGGAAGCTGAGACATGCCCAAAAAAAAATCCCTCTTGAGATATCAAAAGGGATTGGTGTATTTTATGTTTTAGGGGAAATTATTCGATTTCCTCCTCATCTTTGTCTTCTTTCTCAACAGCATCTTTATAATCCGGGTACAAAAACTTATTATACGGAAAACGGGTGATGTGAATGTGTCTTACCGCTTCATAAACTCGCTCTCTGAATTCCTCGAAATTTTCTTTGTTGGTTGCCGAAATAAATAACGCATTTTGTTCTCCGACCTTATTCATCCAAGTCGCTTTCCATTCTTCCAAAGTAAAATGTCTTGGCGTTTTTTCGGTCATTAAATCATCTTCGTCAATAGTCAGCGGTTTGTAAGCATCGATTTTATTGAAAACCATAATGACTGGTTTGTCATTACATTTAATATCTAATAAGGTCTTATTTACCGACTCAATCTGATCTTCAAATTCAGGATGCGAAATATCAACTACGTGCAGTAGCAAATCGGCTTCACGAACCTCATCCAACGTACTTTTGAAAGAATCTACCAATTGTGTTGGTAATTTTCGAATAAATCCTACGGTATCCGAAAGCAAGAAAGGCAAGTTTTTAATCACTACTTTTCGAACGGTGGTATCCAAAGTCGCAAAAAGTTTATTTTCTACAAAAACATCACTTTTCCCAACGGCATTCATCAAGGTTGATTTCCCCACATTGGTATATCCAACCAAAGCCACACGAACCATAGCGCCACGATTCCCGCGTTGCACGCCCATTTGCTTGTCGATGGTTTTTATTTTTTCTTTCAATAACGCTATTCGGTCACGAACAATACGTCTGTCTGTTTCAATCTCGGTTTCTCCAGGTCCACGCATTCCAATTCCCCCTTTTTGACGTTCAAGGTGCGTCCACATTCCGGAAAGTCTCGGCAATAAATATTGGCATTGCGCTAATTCTACTTGCGTTCTTGCATACGAAGTTTCGGCACGTTGCGCAAAAATATCAAGGATAAGGTGCGTTCTATCCAGAATTTTACATTCCGTAATAATTTTAGATATATTTTTTTGCTGTGAAGGCGACAATTCATCATCAAATACCAAAGTCGAAATGTCATTTTCTTTTACAAATTGATGAATCTCTTCTATTTTTCCTGTTCCTACAAAAGTCTTGGGATTTGGGCGTTCCATTTTTTGCGAAAAACGTTTCACCACTTGGCCCCCAGCGGTAAAGGTCAAAAACTCTAATTCGTCAAGATATTCGTTTAGTTTCTCTTCACTTTGATTTTGAGTTATAACACCAACTATAGCCGTTTTTTCGAAATTTATTACTTCTTTTTCTAACATGTCTTTGAATAAGCTACAAATTTAATGATTTGTCAGGGACTTATGTAATTATGGGTTTATAAAAAAGTCAGAAGGTGTGAATAATGATAGTTTTTGGTCGAGCCGGAAATTAGACTAAAGAAAAGTTTTGCCACGAATTAGTCTTTAATTTAAAAAAACTATTGAAAATTCGTGTAATTCGTGGCTAAAAAACAACTCTCCTGCGTTTGCCCTGCGTACTTTAGGAGTTACTTTGATTTTTAATTATTTTTACACGAATTTAATCCCATTTGAATGAATCGATTTCTGACATTATTTATTGCATCGCTATTTCCCGTTCTTCTTTTTGGGCAAAATAATTTTGATTCGCTGTTGGATGAATTAGATCAAACAGTAGGGGATTACCAATTGTATTCGAATAAAAAAGAGAATGAGATAAACAAACTCAAAGGACTGCTGCAATACACTGCTGCCGATCTTCAAAAATATGCCATTTACGGAAAATTGTATTCGGAATATAAATTATATCAGTCGGACTCGGCATTGATTTACGCCCGAAAGAGTTTTCAAATAGCCGAAAAATTAAAGGATGATAGAAAGCTAAATGATGCCCAATTAAATCTGGCTTCCATCATGGGAACATTAGGAATGTACAAGGAAGCAACCGACATCCTTAATACCATCAACATCAATACAACTCCCGATCTAAAAGGATATTATTTTACCGTGAACAGCGTGGTTTATGGGTATATGTCAGATTATGCGGCTTCACCCCAAGAAAAAGAAAAGTATGTTTTACTGACCAAGAAGTACCGTGACTCCTCCTTAAATTTTTATCCAACGCAATCAAGTGCCTATATTATGGCGAAATCCAGTACGCTTCTTGATGCTGGAAAACACAAGGAGATGCTGCATTTATTAGTAAACTATTTTCCAAATATTGCTCTTAATAGTCCTGACAAAGCTGTTATCGCCTATCTTATTTCGCAGGCGTATCGCGTAAAAAAAGATCCTATACAGGAGCAAAAATGGTTGACAATTTCTGCTATTTCTGATTTGCAATTAGCCAAAAAAGAATATATTTCGTTGCGTTCTTTGGCTTTTCTAATGTATGAAAACGGAGATATTGACCGTGCTTACAAATATATAAAACGTTCCCTCGAAGATGCCCTTTTTTGCAATGCGCGCTTAAGAACCTATGAAATATCTAAGATGATGCCCATCATCAACGAGGCGTATCAAAAACAAAATGAAACCAACCGGCTCCAATTAATTCTGTTTTTGATAAGTGCCAGTATCTTATCGGTGTTTTTGTTGGTGCTGCTTTTTTTACTTTTTAAGCAAATGAAGAAATTGTCCAAAGCGAAACAGGATTTAAGTTTGGCCAACACCAAGCTTTCTGAACTGAATACCGAATTAAATACTTTCAATGAAAAATTGAATGAGACCAATTATACGCTGACCGAAGCCAATCTTTTGAAGGAAATATACATTGGCCGTTACATGGACCAGTGTTCCGATTACATTGGCAAATTAGATGAATACCGTCGAAAATTGAATGTCATGGCGACTACCGGAAAAATGAACGACCTGATCAGTGCCGTAAAATCAAAACAGTTTATCGAAAAGGAACTTGCAGCGTTTTATACTACTTTCGACAAAACGTTTTTACAACTCTTTCCTAATTTTATCGAAGAGTTTAAAGCTTTGCTGGTTGATGATGAAGCAACACAATTGAAGGAAGGAGAACTGCTGAATACTGAATTAAGAATCTTTGCACTCATCCGTTTGGGCATCAAGGATAGCGCAAAAATTTCAATATTCCTCCGGTATTCGGTTTCTACAATTTACAATTACCGTTCACAACTCAAAAATAAAGCAGCGGGTCCACGTGAGGAATTTGAAGCAAAAGTAATGCGAATAGGAACTAGTTTAAAATAGAAAAAATCTATTTTTTAAGGCGGTCTTGCAGGTTAAAACAATCTGGGAGGCCTTTTTTTTATTATAAACACACTACTTTTTTTAAACAATAAATTTACATAATAAACAGTTATTCAGTATATTGCATATTAAAAACAGAAACATAATCTACTTTTTTAGAATGATGAAAATATGTAGCACATAAAGCGTTTACTTTTACTTTCTCGAAATTCGGAATTGGGATTAAAACTTTGAGTTTTTCAATAAATCGATTTCGTGAAAATCACATTCTATTACCAAACCTAAAAAATTAATTATTAAATTCTATTTAAAAAATGAAGCAATTTCTTTTTGCAGCCTTACTTTGGCTCGCTTTTTTTAACACTGCAAATGCACAGCAGTTAAAATCACCGAATGAAAAATTTGTAATGATCTTTTCATTACAAAATGACGGAACACCTAGTTACAGTTTAAATTACAAAGGCAAAGCGGTTGTGAAACCCAGTAAATTAGGTCTTGAGCTAAAAAATGATAAAAAATCATTGTTAAATGATTTTACTGTTATTGACACTATGACATCCACTTTTGATGAAAACTGGAAACCAGTTTGGGGAGAAGTTGCCTCAATTCGCAATCATTATAACGAATTGGCAGTAACCTTAAATCAAAAAGAAACCGACAGACAAATTGTTATTCGTTTTCGTTTGTTTGACGATGGTCTAGGATTCCGTTATGAGTTTCCTTCGCAAAAAAACCTTACTTATTTTGTAATCAAAGAAGAAAGAACCCAATTTGCAATGACAGGCGATCATACCGCTTTTTGGATTCCTGGTGATTATGATACCCAAGAATATGATTATACTACCTCAAAATTATCAGAAATTAGAGGACTTACTGAAAAAGCAACTACTGCAAATGTTTCTCAAAAGTCTTTTTCTACAACAGGAGTTCAGACTTCGCTTATGCTAAAAACAGGCGACGGATTGTATATCAATTTACACGAAGCAGCCTTAATCAATTATTCTTGTATGCATTTGAATCTGGATGATAAAAACATGGTATTCGAATCTTGGTTGACACCAGATGCAAAAGGAGATAAAGGATATATGCAGGCTCCAAGCCATTCGCCTTGGCGTACGATAATTGTTAATGATGACGCAAGAGAAATTCTGGCTTCAAAAATGACGTTAAACTTGAATGACCCTTGTAAAATTGAAGACACTTCATGGATAAAACCAGTTAAATATGTAGGTGTTTGGTGGGAAATGATTACTGGAAAAAGCTCATGGGCTTACACCGATGAATTCCCAACGGTACAACTTGGCGTTACTGATTTTGCAAAAGCAAAACCAAATGGCAAACATGGTGCTACTACCACCAATGTGAAAAAATATATCGATTTTGCCGCCAAAAACGGTTTTGATGCGGTTTTGGTCGAAGGTTGGAATGAAGGTTGGGAAGACTGGTTTGGACATTCAAAAGATTATGTTTTTGATTTTTTAACTCCTTACCCAGATTTTGATGTTAAAGGATTACATGAATATGCAAAATCAAAAGGAATCAAGATGATTATGCACCATGAAACTTCAGGATCAACTCGCAACTACGAGCGTTATATGGATAAAGCATACCAATTTATGAAAGACAATGGGTATGATGCGGTGAAAAGTGGGTATGTAGGGGATATTTTGCCAAGAGGCGAAAACCATTACAGCCAATGGATTGTCAATCATTATCAATATGCTGTCGAAAAAGCAGCAGAGTATAAAATCATGGTCAATGCGCACGAGGCTATTCGTCCAACTGGGATTTGTAGAACGTATCCAAATTTAATTGGTAACGAAGCCGCAAGAGGAACCGAATATCAAGCTTTTGGAGGTTCTAAACCAAACCACGTAACCGTATTGCCTTTTACCCGTTTAGTGGGTGGACCAATGGATTATACTCCGGGTATTTTTGAAATGGATTTAAGCAAAATCAATCCTGATAATAAATCACATGTCAACAGTACGATTGCGAATCAGCTGGCTTTATATGTAACCATGTACAGTCCGTTGCAGATGGCAGCCGATTTACCTGAAAATTATGACCGATTTGCAGATGCCTTTCAGTTTATCAAAGATGTAGCGGTAGATTGGACAGACAGTAAATACCTGGAAGCGGAACCAGGTCAATATGTTACCGTTGCGCGTAAAGCAAAAGTGACCAACAACTGGTTTATTGGGAATGTAAACGGAGATACTTCTCGTACTTCAAGGATCAAATTTGATTTCTTGGAAAAAGGAAAAACGTATGTAGCCACGATTTATGCAGATGCTAAGGATGCGCATTATAAAACAAATCCGCAAGCGTATACAATTCGTAAAATGACAGTGACCAACAAATCAAAACTAGCACAACTCAGCGCTCCAGGCGGAGGTTATGCCATTAGTATAGTTGAAACCAAAAAATAATTAAGTAAAAAGGCTGTCTTTTCAGACAGCCTTTTATTTTGGTTTTCGTTGAAAAAACCAAAGTGATTTAAACAATCAATTTCTAATTTATTGCAATAAGTTTAACTTCAAAAACAAGTACGGAACCACCAGGAATAGGACCACTACCACTACTTCCATATCCTAGGTGAGACGGTATTAAAAGAATACCGCTGCCTCCTACTTTAAAGTGAGGAATTCCCTCTGTCCAACCTTTTATTACTTGATTCAATCCAAAAGAAATTCCTTCCGCTTTACTTTCATCAAATACATTTCCGCTGGTAAAATAACCTTTGTACGCCACCGTTACATTAGACGTTGCGGTAGGTTGCGCACCGGTCCCAGCTTCATTAACCACATAATACAACCCTGAATCGCTTCTTTGAGCAGTTAAATGATTTTTGGCGATATAATCAACAATTTCTTTTTCGTTTTGAGCCGTATAATCAACCGGTTTAGATGCTCCACCATCTGATAAGCAAGAAACAAATAGTATAGAAACTAATGCTAATAAAATAGATTTCATAAATTTTAATTTAATTTGTAAGGCTGCAAATATATAAAATACACGTTATATAAATTAGGTTTTTCACTGCGATGTGATCAATATTATTTTCCAAAAATCTGCACATCATCCAACTGAAAAGCGCCATCCAAAGCCAGGTCTCTTCCTGAACCTATATATTTAAACGCTACATTAATTTTGCCTTTATAAGAAGATAAATCTATTGCACCACTTCCTATAAATTGATACCAAGGGGTTGCCTGTTTAGGTAATTTCGCCAAAATCGGAATCCAAGTCGCTGTAGCCACATTCAATCCGTCAAAATTAGTAGAAACATAAACTTCCAAAGAATTCAATTGGGAATCAACATCTAAGTGATGTTGGGCAGTTCTGAAAGTTAAGACTTCATTGATATGTTTGTCCATGTCTATTTTTGGAGAAATCAACCAAGCCACATTCGAAACTACCCTTGTGCCTGAAATATTAAATTCGGCGTAACCGTTTCCGGAATATACCGTCCCTTTCCAGGAAAGCGCTCCTTTTTGAACACTATTTGCCCAACCCGGAAGGCTCAAATTTGATTTATCTATCACCGTTTCAAAATCTTGAGAGAAAAAAGGAGCTACTCTGTTTCCTGTCATTACAACATCTTTTGCAGAGCGTGGTAATATTTGGTAATCAGTTCCATACTTTGTTAAAATCCCTCTTACTTTTCCACTCCCGTCGGGAACCAAATTACTGGAAAAATCAGCGAAACTGCTGGTTCTAAAATACACCTGATTCCCTAATTTATCCATCAAACCCCAATTGGTTGCGCCGCCCACATTATTGGTTTCCTCAAAATAATGGCGACCAATAGCATCCGCCGTAAACTGAACATCGGATAATTCGATCAAAGTATTCAGATTAGAATCATTCAATAAATCTTCCATTGAAATTGTCTTTACAAGAACTTCCTCCCTTAGCCTTGTACAAGAAGCATTCAGCACTTTTTTATAGTCATTTTGGGAAAGTCGCCCCACTCCGCCTTCATTGTATGAATTTACAAAAATGTTTCCTATCCGCATACCTCCAAATAAGATATCAGTGTACTGGTCTTTAAGTTTTAAATATACCTTATTACCCATTCTATAGTCAATATACAAGTTTGTTGCATCGACAGGAACACTAAAACCTACAGCTGGCTTTGTGGCTGTTGCCAAAGTTTGCAAGGAAATCGATTTGAAAAAATTACCTGATTCATCGCTGGAAACAACATACGCTTCTATAATGTCATCATACTTATATTGGGTTACTATTGCATTGGCATTTTCCCGAACTTCAGCAACGGTTCGGTTTACGGTTAAATCCGGTTGCGTACAACTTAGTTTCGGAATGTCAACGGCATCATTTACACAACTTGTAAAAAGGATGGCGATTACTATAGAAAAAAATAGGGAATTGAAAATTGGTTTCATAGATGACTATTTATTGTTAAAAATGATTTGTCTAAAATATACTGCATATAAATTTTAGAATATATTAATTGTCTGAATTTATAAATTGATGGAAAGATTGACGAAATAAGTCCTTCCGTACCCGTAAAAATATTTGTTGCCAAAAGATGGTGTTCCACTGGAAACATCCTGATTGCGTTGCCTAAAATTGGCATTTCTGGCCTGTTCATAACCGCCCGTTTTGTAAGTAACATCGAGCACATTATTGATGCTGACAAAAAGACCTACATACTTACCATAAATACGGCATGATTTTCCGCCAACTATATTTAACAATGTTGTTGGAGCAAATTTTTCCTGTTGCAATAATTCCTTGCCTCTTTCTTCTGTAGCTTCCGGAAAGGGAAATCCGCTGGCGGGATTGATAAAAAAGTGATCTGTTCTGGCAATGGGAGAAACATCAATATAACTATTTGTTAAATAATTTAGATTCACCCCAATCCACCAAAACTTAGGATCCCGATATTCAATTCCCAACGAATAGGCTTGTTGTGGCGAACCCGGTTGTTTGTAGTTTTTCAAAGCTGCGGTTCCAAAATCGAAAACAGGATTTGTGTTTTCTATTGAAGCTTCGGCATCATTTGTCACCATTACATTTGGATTGGTGTCATACGTATATTCTCCAAAACCCGCGGAAAAAGTGGTTTTCAATGTTGGGTTTATTTGGTACTCCAGACTTAATTCAGCACCCAGATTTTTCTTGTTCAAATGTGTTAGCGTCTGACTCACAAAAGCACTTGTGTTATTATATCCCGCACCATCATCAAAAATTCCTTCAGCGTAAAAGAAAGAAGTTTGCGTGGCATCTCTTATCAACGTATAAAAAGTGGTAAGTCTTCCTTTGAATCTTGGAGAACGATAGCTGTAACTCGCATCCAAACTGCTTATGTTTTCATTTTCCAAATCGTCAACAATCCTATTATTTAGACGGGAATTAGGGAATGTATTCCTGATTGTTGGGGCATTTGTCAAATGTGCTCCATTAAAAATTAACATTTGTCTCCCCGATATTTTATAGGTTAGTCCTCCTTTGAAACCAAAATTTTCGAATGTAGCTTTATCGCTTTTTCCAAAGGAATTGGTTTCGTAAATTCCATTTCTATACAATCCTTCCCTTTGATAATTGGTGCTTGAGAAACTTTGAGCCAAATAAAAATCGGCTTTATTGTACGAAAATTTGAATTGCGTAAAGGCATCGAGCGTATTGGCCACATAAATATAATTGTATCCGTATGCATCTCCAACCACCACTTGACGATTGGGATTATTCAAGTCAGATTGCGATTGGTTTCCGTTATAAAATCCATCAATGTCTTCAAAATAAGCACCTCCCAATAAATCTAAAAGCTTCTGATAATTGTGTGATTTCAAGTTTTTGAAAGATCCCCCAACATTCAAAATAACATTTTCAGTTAGCTGCGTATTGAATGTAGAAGTCGCCACCATTGTTTTATCATCGGTGCGATCTTCATACAAAACATAGTTGCTTTTGGTTGGTTCATAGCCCGAAATTATTCCGTTTGCATTTACAATCGGGGTTTGATTGGCTTGGTACATCGCGTTCCATTCCATTTGCTGATTGGCCATAAACAGTATTTTGCTTTTCTCTGCATTCTCTAAATCCGGTGTGAACTCCCCTGAAAATTCCCCGTTATCGGAATCGTAATGCGAGCTGTAATAACTGGGCAGTTTTCTATAATAGGTAGGGTCTGGACTATTCGCATTTTGATAATCGATGTTGCTGTTTCCAATTTTTCCAAATTGATACATCAGGCTGGTAGTTAGATTGGTTTTGTCGTTGACTTTAAAAAAATGGTTCAGCATTAAAATGGGTTCTTCGATGGTTTTCATTCTCGAATTTCTCTTATTCCCGTTTTGAAAACCCCAGTAGGAATTGTATTTTCCGTTGGTCAATTGGGTAACTTCGGTGGTATTTGGGGAATTTTTCCCTCGGGAATTTGGAGTATAAAAAGTAGTAAAATTTAAGGAATGATTCTCATTTAACTTCTTCTCCACACTTATAAAGGCAGAATTAGCATCGTAATTTGTTCCTTCAAAATAGCCTTCCTGCGCCCATCGCTTTCCTGCCGAAACTACAAATGCCCAGCCTTGTGCATTCATTCCGGAAGCATAGGTTCCCATCATACGCCAACTGTAATTAGTATTGGTTCCGGAAAATGAAATGCGGGTGCCGGGTCGGTAAATGGAAGCGCGGGTATTGATTTCCTGAGTCCCTAATATTCCTCCAAAGGTATAATCCGAAGGAGCGGTTCCTATGGAAAACTCTTGATTTCGGAGCGCATCGTTGAGTCCGCCCCAATCGCCCCATTGTGGTCTGCCATCGTACAATTTATTCATGGAAACGCCATTTATCATCATCGTGGAATGCTCACTATCCAACCCTCGAATCCTAAAACGGGCTTGTCCCCAATTGAAAGCCGCCGCTTGCTGAAAAGCATCTTTGGAGGATTGCAAAAGCCCGGAAGTACTTTCGGAGCCGCTGTTGTCGTCGCTTAAATCATTTTCGGAAAGTGCTATTAAACTGGTTTGCTCTTCTGAGGTTTGGTCTTCTTCTAATAGTATTGTGTCTAAATCGAGTATTTGCCCCGCTATGATTTCAACTGGAAATAAGGCGTCTTTATATCCTTGACTGTGAAATAAAACCAGTTGTTCACCTGCGGGAACCGTGTCAAATCTAAATTTCCCATCAACTGTTGTCAGCTGCATTAAATTCGTGTTTTGAATGGTGACTACAACATAAGGCAATGGTTGCTGCGTTTTGGAATCCATAACTTTTCCGGAAATCCCTGTTTTTTGTTGGGCAAAAGCTAAAGGTATTGAAACAAAAAAAAAGACAATAAGGGTAATTTTTTTCATAAGCATATTGAGGTCTTTTATGAGCGAATTAGAATATGCCAATGAATAAAAATTCTTTATTCTATTTCGACTTAACCAAATACGGTACTTTGAGAATCAACATTACGGATAATGATGATTTTTTTGAACAGCAGCGATTATTACTAAATAGAATAAAGAATAGAAAAATGGAAAAAATGTTTTTGGAAAGTGGTATTTTGAGACCGAATAAAATTCTGCTGAAAAATGTGGTATTAGAATTTTAAACTCAACTTAAATAGCGTACCATTTAAATTCTATGTTAAAAATAGGAAAAAAACTATTAAGTTGTTCTTTTTTTATAGAAAAAATCTTATATTTTTTTAAACCTCTGCAATGTGGAACTATTCTAAGAAATTAAAACGCAGTGAATAGCCCTGATGGCAGCAAGTATCCTTACTCTCGTTTTTTACGAAAAAAAGATACTGCGTACAGCGGGTGTGGGTACTCTTATAAAAACGGGATGTTGTGCTCCTAAAAAACTAGTCTTGAATTGCCTTGATTCTGGAAACCATCAGTGCAATGAAAAATCCAAAAATACCAATGAAAGCGAATGAAAATCGCAAACCAAATGCCTCGGCGATATAACCAATTATGGGTGGACCCATTAAAAACCCAAGGAAACTTACGCTGGAAACAGCTGTTAAGGCTTCGCCGGTTGGGATCGTTGGATGCTTGCCTGCAATGCTATAAAGAGTTGGTATAATAGTGGAAACTCCCAATCCTACAAACATAAAAGCGATTGTTGACGGAATTATGAATGGGAAGAATACGGCAGTAAATAAGCCAATAGAAATCATACAACCACTGATTTGCATTACTGTTTTTCGTCCAAATTTTTGAGTTAAACCATCCCCAAAAAAACGGCCACTTGCCATCATAATCATAAAAGAAGTATAGCCTAAAATTACTAATGGCCCAGGCGCTTTGACAATATCTTTGAAATAAACACCACTCCAATCAAACATAACACCTTCGCTGGCCATACAACAAAACCCAATGATTCCTAACATGACTAGAGATCTGTCTGGTTTTCTGAATCCTTTTTTCTTTTCGATTTGGATGGTTTCTTTGGCTTTAATTAAGAATTTGAAATTAAAAGCCATCAACAAAACTGCGATTGCCGCAACGATCAGAAAATGCGTATACGTATTGAGTTCCAGTGACAACATTCCCAAGCCGACTAAAGCCCCTGTAAATCCAGCTAAGCTCCACATCCCATGAAAAGAGGACATAATGGTTCTTTTAAAAAGCCCTTCTGTGTACACTCCTTGCGTATTTACGGATATGTTCGTTAAGTTTGCGAAAATTCCAAAGAAAAATAATCCAAGACCCAGTTGCCAAGCATTTTGGGCTAGTCCTAAAGTGGTCAAACTAAAGGCATACATTATAATAGAATAAGGGAGAATGCGATGGCTACCAAAACGAGTAACCAATTTTCCTGAAAAGGGCATCATGGCTAACTGTCCTAACGGAACGGCAAATAAAATGGTTCCCAAGTCGCCTTCACTAAGGTGTAATGCCGTTTTGATATCCGGGATTCGGCTTGCCCAAGTGGCAAAACACAAACCCATGCCAAAATAAAACATGGACACTGCCCAACGAATTCTGTTCAAATAAGAAACCTTAGCGTCTTTGTACGTTTTCTTGTATTTTCCCTTCGCTTTGAATCTGCCTAAAAAGTTTAAATCTATCAAAAGAATCAGTTTTAGAATTTCTTAGGTCAAAAGTACAAAAAGCAATCATTCATTATGTCGAAACAACACATTAACCAAGGAATATATCGTTATTGTTTATAAATTAGGCTAAAAAAGCATTCGTATTTAGAAGTTATTCGCCACAAATTTCTATTTAGGGACTAAAGGAATCCGTGTTTTCGTGTAATTCTATCTAACTCTTTTCAAATGTGTGGTTAAGAATTCAAAATAGTATTATGGTTTATAAAATCTGCTGAATCTGCAAAATCTGCGTGCTAAAAATTTTCACGCGGATTCAGCAGATTAATGTAGTAGAAAATTTATTTTTTTATCCTCTTTGATAAACCCATTTCATCACTGCGTATTTTCGGAGTTAGCAATTCTTTGTCAAAGTCCAACCACTTTCTTTAAATTTGTGGCAAAAATTTTTAAAGAACCATCATTCTGAACTACAAATCAATTACTCTCTTCTGTTCGCTACTTTTTATTGCGGCTTCAATGATTTGCATCACATGAATCCCATCCTGAGCAGTTACCGGCTCTGATGTATCATTTGAAATGGAATTGTAAACGCCATCAAAATAATCGTAATAATTGCCTTGAAGTGTTGGTACTTTGGCATTAAAGATGTCGTTCTCAATTTCAGTATGTAAAGTGCCTTCTTTACTCTCAGGCTCTTTTCCCCACGTGTCTAAATTTGGTTTTTTTTCAAGTTTTAAATCATCTTCCTGCACATCGCCTCGTGGTTTTAAGAAAGAACCTTTTTTCCCATGAATCATAAAAGACGGAACGGCTTCCCTTACAAAAAAACTAGCTTTTAATCGGACTCTAAAATCAGGATAATAAAGCAAAATATCCAGATAATCATCTACCAAAGAATGTTCTCGCGTGATTCTAATATCCGCAAAAACGGATTGGGGCAAACCAAATAAACACAAGGCCTGATCAATCAAATGCGGACCTAAATCCTTTAGAATTCCAGCCCCGGAATTGACCGTTTCTTTATGTGATTTTGGACTCAAAAGCGGATTGTAGCGATCAAAATGGAATTCGGCTTCCACAATATCTCCCAATTTCTTCTCCAAAATAATTTTTTGCACGGTTTTGAAATCGCTGTCCCACCTTCTGTTTTGGAAAACGGCTAGTTTCACTCCCCTTTCTTTTGCCAAAGCAGCTAATTCCTGCGCTTGGGCAACGGTGGTGGTAAATGCTTTTTCGACAATGGCATGTTTTCCCGCAAGCAATACTTTTTTGGCATATTCATAATGTGTATCCACTGGCGTATTTACAATTACCAAATCGACATCGTCTTCGAGTAAAGCTTCCATTGTGGCATAACTTTTAACTGAAGGATAATCCTCCCGTATCAGTTTTTTACTTCTTTCCCAAGAACCAATCAGTTCAAATCCTTCATGAAATGATATAAACGGAGCGTGGAATACTTTTCCTGACATTCCGTAGGAAAGCAAAGCAGTTCTTATTTTTTGCATGTGCTGTTTTTTTTAGTCGAACACGAATTTATAACTTTTAATTTTAAAAATCAGGGGAACTTATATTCCTTGTCTGGTTAAATTTTGAAACCCATAAGGAATCTAAGTTCATTGAAGAATTGGTTCTCGATACTTTTTTGTTCCGTTTCATTGCTCAAAAAACTACCATTGACGGTATTAATCACTCCAAAATATTATTTAATTTTTGCTCTTTCGTATTGTTTTGGCCATTGAATATCCGCCTGAAGTTCCTCGGCGAATTTCAATCCTAAATTAGGGTTTCTAAGCGATTCCCTTGCGAACAAAACCAAATCGGCTTTTCCGGATGCAATTATTTCTTCCGCTTGACCGGATGTTGTGATTAAACCTACGGCGCCTGTCAGTATTCCCGTTTCTTTTTTTATTGTTTCCGCAAAAGGAACTTGGTAATTGGGTCCCAACGGAATTTGTTGGTGTGACACCAATCCACCTGAAGAAACATCAATTAAATCCACTCCTTTTTCTTTTAGTATTTTCGAAAGCTGAACTGATTCTTCGATGTTCCAACCGCCTTCCGCCCAATCCGTAGCAGAAATTCTAACAAACAAAGGCAAATTTTGCGGCCATTCTGATTGTACTGCTTCCACAATATCTAACGTTAAACGAATTCGGTTTTCGAAACTTCCTCCATATTCATCCGTTCGAAAATTAGACAAAGGCGAAAGAAACTGATGTAATAAATAGCCGTGAGCCGCATGAATTTCCAATACTTGAAAACCAGCTTGAACGGCTCTTTTGGTAGTCGCTTTAAAATCGGAAATTACTTTTTCAATTCCCGATTTGTCTAATGCAATAGGCGTTTTTTCATTATCATGATAGGCGACCGCACTTGGCGCTACAGTATCCCAACCGCCTTGGGTTTCATCTAATTTTCTGCCTCCTTCCCAAGGCGCAGCGGCACTGGCTTTTCTTCCGGCATGCGCCAATTGAATTCCGGGAACTGAATTTTGACTCCTAATAAAACGATTAATCGCTTGCATTTTTTCGATTTGTTCATCTTTCCAAAGTCCCAAATCCCCGGGGGAAATTCTGCCTTCGGGGGAAACTGCAGTCGCTTCCTGAATAATTAATCCCGCTCCGCCACTGGCACGACTGCCCAAATGCACCAAATGCCAGTCATTAGCAAAACCGTCTGTTGCAGAATATTGGCACATGGGAGATATAACAATTCTATTTTTAAGCTTAATATTTTTTATTTGAAGTGGTGAAAATAATTTTGAAGACATATTATTGATTTTAATGTGTGTTTTTAAATGAAAATAACGGGAAAACCGTTTCATAAAAGTAAAGTTAAGGGACATAACCGAAAGTAAAAATTGTATTTTAATTAATTAACAAACATTTAAAACGGTATGGAACAATATTTGTAAATTAAACAAATAGAAAACCTTACTTTTGTACGTTGTAAAAGAACTAAAATTAAAAAATGGACATAGTTATCAAGCTTTCTCAATTTTTATTGAGCTTATCATTACTTATTATACTTCACGAATTAGGACATTTTATTCCTGCTAAATTATTTAAAACCAGAGTCGAAAAATTTTACCTGTTTTTTGATGTTAAATACTCCCTTCTAAAAAAGAAAATTGGCGAAACTGAATACGGTATCGGTTGGTTGCCTTTGGGTGGTTATGTGAAAATTTCCGGAATGATTGACGAAAGCATGGACAAAGAGCAAATGGCTTTACCCCCTCAACCATGGGAATTTCGTTCTAAACCAGCGTGGCAACGTTTGATTATTATGCTTGGTGGTGTTACCGTGAATTTTATTTTGGCGTTCATTATTTATATCGGAATGGCATTTGCTTATGGCGAAACCTATATTGCTAACTCGGATTTGAAAGACGGTCTTTTGATCGAAAATAAGGCCATGCAAAATGCAGGTTTCAAAACGGGTGACAGAATCATTTCTATAGATGGCGAAAAAGTAGAACGTTTTGATAATGGAATTAACGCTAAAGTGGTGATGGGAAAAGAAGTTCTAATTGAAAGAAATGGAACCGAGCAGTCTATAAAAATGCCCAATGATTTTGTGGATCAATTATCAAAACACGAAAAAGCACCATTAGTATCTATTAGAATGCCATTTGCTATTGGAGCTGTTGCTGCCGATTCGAAAAATACTGCTTTACAACCAAAAGATATTGTTATTGCTCTTAATGGTCAAAGAACAAAATACTTTGATGAAGCCAAAACAGTTTTAGAAAACAATAAAAACAAAACCATTAACGCCACTGTTTTAAGAAACCAAAAAGAAGTTCAAGTACCCGTTATTGTTTCTAAAGAAGGTACGTTAGGAGTAAATCGAGCTGGTATTAGCATGGAATCTCTAGAAAAACTAGGCTATTACAAAATTAGTAAGCAGGAATTTGGCCTATTAGAATCAATCCCTGTAGGATTAGCAAAAGGAAAAGACCAATTAGTAGGGTATGGAAAACAGCTGAAAATGATTTTCAGTCCAAGTACCGGTGCTTACAAACAAGTAGGTGGTTTTAAAGCTATATTTGATATTTTTCCTAATACTTGGAGCTGGGAAGTTTTCTGGACGATCACCGCTTTGTTATCAATTATGCTTGGTGTAATGAACTTATTACCTATTCCGGCACTTGATGGTGGCCATGTGATGTTTTTATTATATGAAATTGTTAGTGGTAAAAAACCAAGTGATAAATTCCTAGAGAATGCACAAATGGTTGGTTTCGTATTACTTATAACACTGTTACTATTTGCTAATGGAAACGACATTTACAAGGCAATTCTTGGGAAGTAAAAAAAATTAAAAAAAAAATTATTTTTGCTTGCAGAAATCAAATTAAGCCCTATCTTTGCACCGCTTTACAAGTGAAACAAACTTCGCTAATAAGCACACTAAAACGTTCATTCCTTACCAGAATAAAAATATACAGTTTCCTTCTTAGCTCAGTTGGTTAGAGCATCTGACTGTTAATCAGAGGGTCCTTGGTTCGAGCCCAAGAGAGGGAGCTTTTTAAAAAGACTTTACAGTGATGTAAGGTCTTTTTTGTTTTAGACTACAGTGGAATCAGTGCTTCACGAGATTTTTAACTTCCAATTTAATAGTATAGGTTTCCATTTATCACCAATATTGTCCTGGCTTTTGTTACGGGACAATTGTGCGGCTTTTTAATAAACCGTGACACAGAAAATGGAAGGAAACTTCATGCTCAACTATTTTAAAAATTAGGGATAAAATAAAAGGGTTATTTTATCTTTTCCATTTTTAAATTTTGATATTTACTATTAAAAATAAATTGATGATACGTAGAATATTTATTGGTTCCGCAGCTTTATTTGGAGTCGCAAGTATTATGGGCTTTGCACTGCGTCCAAAGAAAAAACCCTTGTTGCACTATGTGTTTTTTTGGTTAAAGAACCCTCACTCCGATGCTGAAAAGCAACAATTGATTTCCGGTTTGAAAACCTTAGCGGCAATTCCAACTATTCACAAAATTCATGTGGGCGTTTTAGCTTCTACAGAGAAGCGCGAGGTAGTAGACACTTCTTGGGATGTTTCAGAGCTTATGTTTTTTGATGATGAAGCCGGACAAAAAATATATCAGGATCACCCGATTCATCAGGCTTTTGCAAAGAACTGTTCTCATTTATGGGAAAAAGTAGTGGTTTATGATGCTATCGATGTATAAATATTGAAGGAGTTGGCTGCTGCCAATCCAAGTGGAAACACAAATGAAATTGGGGCTTCAAGAATTAAATCTTGAAGCCCAATTTTATGCGCACTATTTTAAGAAACTTCTTAAAATAACTACGGAATCAATCGGTCAGTACGAAGCTGTTCAAACAAATCATAAAATGAATCTTCAGTTCTTTGAAAAACAGGGAATCCGAGTGCACGGCTTTTAGACATATCAGTCATGACTTCTATTGGTCGTCCTAGGTCAAGATCAGTATGCCACGGAGAAGCGAGTTTGTTTAAATCAGACTCTTCAAGAGCATATTGAACGGCAATGTTTTTCCAAACCGGAGCTTCATCTATCATTTGCTCCTCAAGAGGATGAATCGTGCCGTCATAGCCTAATGCTTCAATACCGAATGATTCTGCTAATTTTTTCCAAAGCCATTTCCAGCGAAAAAAATCGCCATTGACAACGTTGAATGCTTCGTTACGAGCCGCTTCTGTAGTGGAAGCCCATATTAAATGTTCTGCCAATACTCTAGCATCCGTAACATCCGAAAGTCCATTCCATTGTGCTGCTGAACCCGGCCACTGAAACGGTTTTCCAGTTTCTTTACAAATGCTGGCATACACCGCGAGTGTAGTTCCAAGATTCATTAAGTTGCCTACCGCTTTTCCTATAACCGTATGCGGTCGGTGGATACTCCATGTAAAACCATCTCGCGCAGCAGCAACATAAACTTCATCTTCCTGGGCATAATAAAAATTTTCTAAATCAAGACGCGGTTGCTCTTCCCTAAGTGGCGTTTCGGGCAAAAATCCTTCTTTGGCGTAAGCCTCAAACGGCCCAAGATAATGTTTCAGTCCCGTAACAAGCGCTACGTGTTGCACTGATTTTTTAGAAGATAATGCTTCGAGAAGATTTCTGACCATTAAGCTGTTCACACGTATATTTTCGGCTTCAGAGTCCTGACGCATCCAACTTGTAATGTAAATGTGTGTGGGAGAAATATCTTTTAAAGCTATTTTTAAATTCTCCAAATCCAAAAGATCTGCAGCAACAGGCTGAAGGTTTTCTATATCTTTTCGTGGGTTTCTGGCTAAACCGAAAGTTATCCAACCTTTAGCAATAAGTCTTTCTGCGAGATTACTGCCTGTTATTCCGGTCGCTCCAACTACTAACGCTATATTTTCCATAATTCTATTTTAAAATTTTATGAATTACAAAATTCGAAAACATTCCATGGATTATAAAGGACATACATCACATATAATTTGTGACCTATATCACGTCAATGCGATAAACGACTCAATGTTTCTCTTGAAATACCCAGATAGGATGCTATCAAAGTTTTAGGAATACGGTGAATCAAATCCGGGTATAATTGGATAAACTGCGTGTATCGTTCCTCTGAATTCTTGCTCATAAGCGATAGAATTCGGTTTTGAAGCGCAATATTACCGGCAGTCATTTTCTGCAAAAAGAAGAATTCCATTTTCTGTGACTCGACACACAGCTTTTCTCTGTTTTCAAGAGTGATAGAATAGGTTTGTGCATCTTCTAAGCAGTCAATATTGAGCGTGGCATTCTGTTTATTATAAAAACCCTGGTTATCCGTTATCCACCAATCTTCCATGGCAAATTGCAGAATATGGTTCTTACCCGATTTGTCTATATAAAAAGATTTTAAGAGACCCTTTACTACGAAATGAACATCCGGAACGGAATTTCCCAGCTGCACAATGTATTGATGTTTTTTATATTTACCCACCGAAAAGTACGAAAGTACCAATTGAAATTCATCATCCGTTAATTTTACTATTTTCTCAATTTGTCTTCTTAAAATTGCTTCCATTACTTCTTTGTTAAAACCGTATAAAAATAATTAAAAAAAGGAAGGCTGGCTACAACTATTCCCCAGAAGATCTAATTAATTCATTATTGCACATTCATTTAGGGTATAGCCTTCTTTTTGTTTGAAAATAGGTATGAAATGGTATGGTTATTTAAATCCTAGCTCGCACAAAACGAAACAGGCGAAAGCATCCTTTGGTTGATTACTAAACGCAAATCAATATATGACTGGCACGACGAAAAAGAATTGGGGAATTAATTGTTTTAAAAATTTTAGGAATAAAATATAAGGAGTCATTTTGTCTTTTTTTATTTTTTAAATTTCGATATTTACCTTTTAAAATAAATAAATTGATGATACGTAGAAGATTTATTGGCTCTGCAGCTTTATTTGGAGTTGCAGGTATTATGGGCTTTGCAATGCGTCCAAAGAAAAAACCCTTGTTGCACCATGTGTTTTTTTGGTTAAAAAACCCCCAATCAGAGGCTGATAAACAGCAATTGATTTCCGGTTTAAAAACCTTAGCGGCAATTCCAACTATTCGCCAAATTCATGTGGGCGTTTTAGCTTCGACGGAAAAGCGTGAAGTAGTAGACACCTCTTGGAGTGTTTCAGAACTCATGTTTTTTGATGATGAAGCCGGTCAAAAAATATACCAGGACCATCCTCTTCATCTGGCTTTTATAAAGAACTGTTCTCATTTGTGGAAAAAAGTAGTTGTTTATGATGCTATAGATGTATAAAAGTTGAAGGAGTTGGGCTGTTGCCAATTCAAGTGGAAACACTACTAAAATAGGGGTTTCAAGAAATAAATCTTGAAACCTTTTTTTATGCAGAAATTAGATAAACCCGAAAGACAAAAAATCAGTACTTCAAAAGACCGCATTAAACAAAACCCTTGTAAATAATCACAGATGAAATGGATAACAAGAGAGCGACCTAAAATTGATAGAATAGCCAGTCCTTGGTTAATAAAAACATTTGTAGACAAAGAGGCTGAATTTATTTATGTCCCCTTCAGCGAAGTTTTGGATAAAGCAAAAAAACTAGATGCCATTCCATTTGATATTCCTAATGTAGAATTTACACATTACAAAGAGCAAAGTACCTTTGACTACATTGTGAAAAAATATAAAATTAAAGATCCTGCTATTTTAATTATGGCTGATATTGTTCGTGGTGCAGACACAGACAGACACGATATTGCAAAAGAGTCAGCAGGGCTTTGGGCAATTTCAGCGGGGCTTTCCTATAACATTACGGATGACTACACCTTATTAGAAACCGGTATGATCATTTATGATGCGCTATACAGTTGGGCAACTCATTTACATAAACAGAATCATTTGCAGAATAGTCCTTTTGAAAATATGTTACATGAAGTGTATAATAAATTTTTAAAAGAGAAAAAAACAAGCAATAAGAAAACACCTGCTTGGGTCAAAGATTTAAAAGCAATTATTCAGGATCAAATAGACAGCCAATTCACTTTTGACCTGAAAAAAATTTCCAATGACTTAGAACTTAACTCTTCCTATTTATCAAGAGAGTTTTCCAAGTATTTTGAAGACCTCAATTTTGGAGATTACGTTAGAAAATTACGAATCGAAAAAGCAATTACCCTTATTCAAAATTCAACCTATACTCTTACCGAAATAGCCTATATGACTGGCTTTTCGGATCAAAGTCATTTTACGAGAATATTCAAACAGAGTACAGGAAAAAATCCTTCTTCCTACCGAAAAAATTCTCAAAAAAGTAATCCAGATACAAAAGGTAAATAGCATACTATTTATACATCGTTAGCATCGTTAGTTTTGTTCTATAAATAAAAACGATATGATACAAGTTAGATTTGCTATTCTTTTTGCTTTGTTGGCATTAAATACCGCTGCTTTTTCTCAGACTACTTATCCAAAAATAACGGGTTATTTTGGTGTGGTTCATCCTATAGCAACTTTCAGTGAAAGTGAAACGACTTTAAACTTTAAAGATTATTATGCCGTTGGATTTCCAACAGGAATTAATATTTGGAAAAGCTCAAAAATTGGATTCTCTTTTGAAATAGTTCCTACTATAAAAGCAGAAGATGGCACTAGTAAAATGAATAGTTTGTTATTCCATCCTGGCATATTAGTAGCACTAGGAAACGGATACACATTTGCAGGGAGAGCCGCATTTGAAACTAATGGCAGGTATGGCATAACTCCAGTATTCAACAAAACTGTACTAAAAAACACAAACAGCAGCTATTATGTTGCCATTCCATTGCCAGTGCGATTTGGCAATGAACATCCTGCAACATTTGCTATAGGTTTCCAATTTGGCATCGCCTTTTAAAAACATTTTAAATTATGAAATTGCCATGATTTCAAAATCACAAATTGAAATGAAGAATGGTGGTATCGTATTCCATTAAAAAACAAAACACATATGAAAGAGAACCCAATATATACTTTAAAGGAATTAGCGTTTTATTTCCTGAAGTTAGGAACGATTGGTTTTGGTGGTCCAGTGGCATTGGTTGGCTATATGCACCGCGATTTAGTTGAAGATAGAAAATGGATTTCAGAAGAAGAATATAGAGAAGGTCTAGCTTTAGCACAATTAGCACCTGGCCCATTAGCGGCACAATTAGGTATTTACCTGGGATTTGTACATTATAGCTTTTTAGGCGCAACTTTGATAGGATTTGCCTTTGTTTTGCCTTCTTTTATAATGGTGGTATTATTAGGAATCGTTTATAAATTATATGGAGGATTGTCTTGGATACAAGCTGTTTTTTATGGTGTAGGTGCAGCTGTTATAGGTATTATCGTAATGAGTTCTTATAAGCTGACGCTAAAGTCTATCGGTAAATTCAATTTAGTGTCTTTTAAAACGAATTGGTTATTATGGTTGTTTTTTATTGTTGCCATACTTATAACATTAGTAACACAGCAAGAACAAGTCTTGTTATTTGTATTTGCCGGACTTTTATATATGTTTGTCAAAGCGCCTCCAAAATGGTTTAATAGTAAAACGGTCAATTCTATCGTTCTATTACAAATAGGCTTTTGGAACTATGAAAATACTACTCTGATGAAAATCGCCATCTTTTTTGCGAAAGCGGGAGCATTTGTATTTGGTAGCGGATTGGCGATTGTGCCCTTTTTACACGCAGGAGTTGTAATAGAAAATCAATGGTTGACGGAACAACAGTTTGTAGATGCAGTGGCTGTTGCCATGATTACTCCCGGGCCAGTTGTTATCACAGTTGGTTTTATTGGCTATTTAGTTGCAGGTTTTCCAGGTGCGATGATTGCGGCTTTAGCAACATTTTTACCGTGCTATTTATTTACAATTGCTTTAGCTCCATCTTTTAAAAAAATAGCACAAAATAAATCAATCAAAGCTTTTGTAGATGGTATTACAGCGGCTGTTGTTGGTGCATTAGTGGGAGCAGTTGGTGTGATTGCATCCAGAAATATTCTAGATATTCCAACAACGCTAATAGCTATTGCGACAATTTTTGCTTTACTTTATATTAAGAAAATTCAAGAACCTTATATTATTGCTGTTGCAGCAGTTTTAGGGATTATTATAAAATTAATGCTATAGAATTGTGTATAAAAATTGAATAAAGGTAATTCAATAAACATAAAAGCAAAAAGACAAAATATGTCCTTCATTAAAAATAATAATTTACTATATCGTCCTTATTTTTAAATGTAAAACTTAGACAATATAGTAAATTATTAGAAAATCACAGTGCCTTATTTCAACTCTAAAACAAGAGCTTCATAAGGTCTTAGTGTTGCTTTTTTTGATACCGTTGCATAATTATTAATCAAGACTTTTGCGTTTTTTAAGTTAATTCCAGTATTTGCCACTGCATTTTTGGCAGAAAAGTTTAATAACACCAACACTTTTTTACCCTCTAATTCTCTGGTGTACGCATACACATTTGGATTCTCTTTTTCTAAAAGAGTGTATTTCCCATAAACTAAAACGGGGTTCATTTTGCGAAGTTTAGTCATTTTTCTAAAGTAATTCAACACTGAATTTGGGTCTTTTTCTTGAGCCACTGCGTTCAAAACCGTGTGATTGTCATTTACTTTTAACCAAGGTTCCGCTGTTGAAAAACCTCCATTTTTAGAATTATCCCATTGAAAAGGAGTTCTTCCGTTGTCTCTTGCACCACCTGTTTTTTGATCTTCGATGAATTGTTTTAAATCACCGCCGGCAATTTTTACTTTTTCATATTCTGCAATCGTTTCGATGTCTCTATAATCTTCAATTTTATTGAATTTGGGATTCACCATTCCTATTTCATCCCCATTATAATAATAGGGTGTTCCTTTCATCGAAAGTAAAAAAGTGGTTAACATTTTTGATGAAACAGCGCTAAATTCTGGTGCGTCATTTCCCCAACGAGAAGTCATTCTAGGTTGATCGTGGTTTCCTAAATAAATGGTTCCCCATCCTTTTTGGTCGTAAACAGCATCCCAGTCAGAATAGATTTTCTTGAAATCAATTAAACTCCAATTTGGATTCATTTTTTTGAAATAACCCGGAATGTATCCTAAGTTGGTCCCTTCAAAATGATACCCCATGTCCAGTTCTTTTCTATCGGCATCCACAAAATCATGAGCTGATTTTAGCGTCATTCCAGCACCCTCTGCTAATGCCATTACATCATATTTACTCAAAACTTCTTTATTCATTTCTTTCAAATAATCGTGTAAATGAGGTCCACTGGCCATAAAAACATCCCAACGTCCTTGGTAGTTTTTATCTAAATCTGCTTGAGTAATCACCGGAAAAGTCGTGTCTTTTGCGATAAATGGAATCACGTCCATACGGAATCCATCAATCCCTTTTTGGAACCACCAATTCATCATGCTATAAATTTCCTGACGCAATTTTGGGTTTTCCCAATTCAAATCAGGTTGCTTATAGCTGAAGTAATGTAAATAATAAGAATCCGTTTGTTTGTCATATCTCCAACCACTTCCATCTGCTTCAAAAGCACCTGGGCGGAAAGCGGGTTTTCCTTTTTCGGCTGGCCACCAATGGTAATAATCGCGGTATGGATTGTCTCGGGATTTTCTGCTTTCCTGAAACCATTTATGCTCATCTGAACTGTGATTGACAACTAAATCCATTACTAATTTCAAACCTCTTTCATGCATTCCTTTCAATAATGCATCAAAATCTTCCATGGTTCCAAATTCCTTCATTATAGATTGATAATCCGAAATATCGTATCCGTTATCCGCATTTGGCGAACCGTAAATTGGATTCAACCAAACCACATCTATTCCTAGACTTTTGATATAATCTAATTTTTGAATAATCCCTTTCAAATCTCCTACTCCATCTCCATCAGTGTCTTTGAAACTTCTTGGATAAATTTGATACACAACGGCTTCCTTCCACCATTTGCGCTCAATTGTCGGTTTTTTTTCCTGCGCTGCAGATGGGTTTGTTACTAATCCAAAGCAAAACAATGCAATGGCCATTCCCTTTGATAATACTACCTTCATTTTAATTTTTTTAGTTAATGGTTTTTTGGGCGAAATCGATTTATTAAACACGTTGGAGTATTGCCTTATATTTCCAAAATTTCGATATAGTAAAAGTAGATTCTTTCCCTGCTTAAAATTTTACAGGTAAAAAAAAAGTAAATTATATTTTTTATAATTAATTTAAAATCAATAGTTTAAAATTAATTTATACACAAAAAAAGTGGCAGATTTATAAAATAAAAACGCAATAAATACTGCTTTTCAACAAGTATTAGTGAGGTAAAGGGTTTTAGTTTTTGCCCGATGAACCAATTAAAAGGACTTTGGATTCAAATTCTTCCCTGGGTCCTACCGATTTGTTTTTTATTTGGGAACGATAATTGTAAATCGTCGATACCGAATACCTTAAAAATTCTGCAATTTTTGTACTGTCTTTAATCCCCAACCGAATGAGTGCAAAGATTCTTAACTCTGTGTTTAAAAGTTCCCCTTGTTTCAAATGAAGTACCTCTTTATCTACTACCAATTTCAAAAAATCATCAATAAAATTGGGGAATAATTGTAAAAAAGTTTGATCAAAATTAGTATAAAATTCTTTTAATTCTTTCTCAATAGAAGTATTCGACTTCACTGCTTTTACAAGTTCATTCATTTTTCCCGCAGTAGCCATTACATTCAATTTTCGTCTGTATTCCTCCAATTTTGCAATATAATCCGAACATTGATCCATGTAGCGGCCAATATAAATTTCTTTCAATAAACTCGCTTCGGCAAGTGTTGCATTCGTTTGATTCAATTTTTCATTGATTTCATTTAATTCTTTGTTCAATACCGACAGTTTTGTATTGGCTAGACTTATTTCTTTTTGGGCATTCGCCAATTTTTTCATTTGTTTAAAAAGCAGAATCAAAACGACTAATAAGAACAAGGATAAAATACTGGCACATATTAAAAAAATGATTAGCTGCTTTCTATTGGTTTCATTCTTATTTTCATATGCCTCATTTATAATGGGCAACATTTTTGATATTTCGTAGGTTCTTAATTTAGCATTGCAAAAAAGAGCATCTTCTAGTGATCTTTTGGTGTATTTATAGGCACGGTCTATATCGCCTTGTTCATATAAGATGAAAGCTAATTTTCGCAAGGAAATATTTTCTTTTTTTACCAATTCTAAATCGGATATTGCAGAGATAATCAACCACTTTTCTTCCTGTTCTTTATCCTTTTTCAGTTGATATCCTTCCGAAATAATATAAGCAATAACAGCTCTGTCCGGATCTTGTTTTACTGTTTTTGAAAAGAATACATTCAGTAATTTAATCGCTTGATCCGGATGCCCATGTTCCAATAATTGGTCTGATTTGGCAATACCAAATTCTATGGATTTTGGCGAAAAATAAAGCATTGCCGAATCTCTGTATTTTTTCGTCAACGCATCATATTCCTTTTTTTCTTGACTGGAAGTGCCATAATCATTCAAATAACCATAGATAATACGATTCGTCCAATAATAGGTTCCCTTTAGATTTGGCGTCAAATGGATATTTATTGTTTCTAGTATATCAAGGGATTCCTTATACATTCCTAAAGTTCCCATTATGGAGGCAACGTTTAATTTTGCTTCGTTTACTTTGTCCGGATTTTTTAATTTTTGGGAAATCATTACGCTCTTTCTAGCGTAAATTAATGCTGAATCCGACTGGTATGCTTTGTATTGAACATACAATTCGCCATAAATATCGAATTTTTGCAGGTCTGTAGCAGTATAGTGTAAAAGTCCTTTAATTTTATTTATATCGGCCTCTTTTCGATTTAAATACAACCCATATTCATTGACGGTATTATCCAGTTCTTTTAATAATGAATCGTTTTTAACTTGACCAAAAAGAAAAATGGGCAATATTAATGCGATCAGTAAAGCTGAAAATTTATTCATTTTAGGTTGATTAGAATCATGTAAAAATAACTAAAAAACCAGTTTAACGGAATACCGGTTTTCAAATACTCCTTTTGGTTACCACTTTCTATATACTAGATTTTTTGTTTCTAGAATTCTCTAAAACAGCACTTTTATTATTTAAAACAAAAGTTCGAGTGTTTTTTGATGCTATAGATGTATTGTAGCTTTTAATTCATCGTTCTGTATTTGTAAGGGGAATAACCTACCCGTTGTGTAAATAATCTAGTAAAATGTTGTGGGTATTTGAAACCTATTTCATAAGCAATCTCGCTAATTGATTTATTGATATCAAAAAGTTTTTCTTTGGCAAGATCTATCACTTTTTCCTGTATGTATTCCTGAGCCGGTTTTCCGGTTTCTTTCTTCACCAAATCTCCAAAATAGTTTACTGACAAGTTAAGTTCTTCAGCAAAATGCCGTACCGAAGGTAATCCTAGCGTTTGTGGTTTACCCGATTGGAAATAGTCGTTCAACAAAGTTTCGAACCTCACTAAGGCATCTTTATTAATGTTTTCTCTGGTTATGAACTGCCGGTCATAAAAGCGAACACAATAATTTAAAAATAATTCAATATTGCTCACAATTATAGATTTACTGTGTTTGTCAATTGGATATTCTAATTCATGTTTTATTTTGTTAAAACATTCCAAAACAATTTGTTTCTCTCTTTCAGAGACATGCAACGCTTCATTTACAGCATAGGAGAAAAAATCATAGTCTTTGATGCGTTTAGCAAGTGAAGTTCCCCGTATTAGATCAGGATGAAATGCTAATGCCCATCCATTTGGCTGTATAATTTTAATATCCCTTTCAAATCCCAAAACCTGACCTGGTGCAATGAAAAGCAATGTTTCTTCTTGGTAATCATAATGGGTGCGTCCATATTTGAGTTCCTCACATTTCAAGTCCTTAAAAAAAATGATATAAAGTTCCGAAACGAAACGGGTTGCTGTTATAGGTTTTGACAATGATTGGTCCAGAACACTTACCTTGGGATGTAAGGTCTTTTGTCCTCGCTCAGAATTAAATTGTGCGATACTTTCCAATTTTACTATTTCTTTCATGACTTTTAAATTCAATTCATTCAAAATTAATATAAATATTTTTTACTTTTTTATTTTTATCTTTAATCAGTAATAATGGTAAGATATACAGTGATTTATATAATTTTATCATGAAAAATAGAAAGAAATTTGCATATCAGATACTCAAAATAGTACTAATTAATAAGAAGAATTATGAAAGCAAAAAATTGGATTTTTACAGTAGCGACTTTTTTAGTTTCAATACTAATTGTCCAGGCACAATCGCCTACAAACGGTAAGCAAAGTGCAGCATCAGAAAAGAAAGAGAAGAAATATCAAGCCCGACCAGGGAAAACACAAACTTTTGGCGCAGAGGCTTTTGAAGCATCTGATAAAACCACGCTAAGGTGGCTGGGTATGGCTGGCTTTTTTATCAATAGCCGAGGTACTATTTTGATGGTTGATCCTTTGTTGGAAGGTTTTGATATGCCACTTTTAATAGATTTTCCAATAGCGCCAAAAGATGTCCTTAGATTAGATGCAGTATTGGTTACGCATGCCGATAATGACCATTATAGTATTCCTACCAATCGCAACCTTTTGCGCGTGACAAAAGAATATCATTCGACAATATATGTTGATTCGCTGATGAAAAATGAAGGTTTTAAATCATTTGGTCACACTATCGGTGATGAATTTAAAATAGGCCGTCTAAAGATTAAACTGACTCCCGCTGATCATGCATATCAAAATGCATATCCGGGCATGAGTAAACGTGTCTTTAAAAATGAAGATGCATGTGGGTTTTGGATTGAGACACCTGATGGCACTATTTGGGCTCCAGGCGATTCTCGATTGATGAAAGAACACCTTGAGTTCGCTGCGCCAGATGCTATTTTGTTTGATTTTTCAGATAGCGAGTGGCATTTCACTTTAGAAGGTGCCGTGAAAATTGCAAATGCGTATCCAAATACGCCACTACTGCTTAATCATTGGGGATCAGTGGATTCACCTGATTTTGCACCTTTCAATGGTGATCCTGAAAAATTAAAAAAAATGGTGGTTAATCCGCAACGCATATATGTGCTTGTTCCTGGAGAAGCATTTACACTTAAAAAGATCAAGAAGTAAAGTGAAGCACGCGGATTCTTAGTATTGGTAATCAAAATTTATAAGAAATAGTCATATGAAAAAATAGGTGAAAAAGGGATTGTTAGCCTTTATTTTGAAGAAATTAAACTAACACTATTATCAAAAAAAATGAAAAATAAAAAAGTATTATATCAAATTATAGCAATGATAATGATGACAACCCTTTTAAGCGGCAGTGCATTTGCTCAAAATAAGAATATGGTCGTACGTATTGCAAAACTCGAAATTGATGTAGCCCAACTGGAAAGCTATAAAAGTATATTGAAAGAGGAAATGGAAACTTCGGTTCGTGTAGAACCTGGAGTCCTTTCACTATATGCGGTATCTGATAAAGCTAACCCTGCCATCATCACCGTATTTGAGATATATGCCAATGATGACGCTTACAATACCCATATACAAACCACTCATTTCAAGAGATATAAAAATACTACAATGGTAATGGTCAAATCCCTGGAACTCCTAAACACAGACCCTATTGCCCTCGAGGCAAAGAAGAAATTACAATTGAAATAGTTTGTGTTTTGTAAAATTAGACAGCAAGGTTAGGCTTTTTTGGATTTTGGTTTTGGAAAAAAACTAAAGGGTTACACGATGTAAAATGCGTATTTTTAATGTCTTATAAAATGTTTTTTAATTTCATTGTGTTGTTGTGACGCATTATTTTATATATTTGAAACCGTTTTCGTTGCATAACGAAGAAAATTTACCTGTTTACTTACCAAATATAACAACCAAAATATGAAAAAAAGAATAGTATTACCTGCGTTAATTTTACTTGTTGGAACGCAAACGTATGCACAAAAAAAATGGACGGAAACCCCTAAAAATTCTTACTCTATTGTTCAAAATAAAGGAGGCCAAACATTAGGATATTCACCCAAATCAGGAGTTAAAATCATACAAGCAGATGGTTTAGCTTTTAAAGACTTGAACAAAAACGGGAAGTTAGATATCTATGAAGATTGGAGAAAACCGGTAGCGGAACGTGCCAAAGATCTTGCCACCAAAATGACAGTGGAGCAAATGGCCGGATTAATGTTATATAGCAGACATCAATCTGTCCCGGCGCAGGAAGCAGGAATGTTTACCGGAACGTATAATGAAAAACCATTTTCTAAAAGTGGCGCAAAACCTTCGGATTTGTCCGATCAACAAATTGCGTTTTTAACCAATGATAATTTGCGTCATGTGCTAATGACTTCGGTTCAAAGCCCGATAATTGCGGCACAATGGAATAACAACATACAAGCATTGGTGGAAGGTATTGGAATGGGAATTCCATCCAATAATAGTTCTGACCCAAGAAATGGAGCCAATAAAGATTCCGAATACAATGCAGGGTCTGGGGGTTCCATATCACAATGGCCTGAGGAATTAGGATTGGCCGCAACATTTGACCCCGCTATTACGGAAAAATTTGGATATATTGCTGCTAAGGAATACAGAGCCCTTGGAATTACTACAGCCTTATCTCCACAAATTGATTTAGCTACAGAACCAAGATGGAATCGTTTTGTGGGTACTTTTGGCGAAGACCCAAAATTAGCAACAGATATGGCAAGAGCCTATGTGGATGGCTTTCAAACCTCAACAAAATCAATTGCTGTTTATCAAGGATGGGGCAATCAAAGTGTCAACGCAATGGTAAAACATTGGCCAAGTGGAGGTCCGGAAGAAGGAGGTCGCGATGGACATTTTGCGTATGGAAAATTTGCAGTGTATCCAGGAAATAATTTTGAAACCCATTTAAAAACCTTTTTAGAAGGCGCTTTTAAATTGAATGGAAAAACTAAAAAAGCATCGGCGGTTATGCCATATTATACGATTTCGTATGGTCAGGATAAAAAATACGGCGAAAATGTTGGAAACGGATTTAGTAAATACATCATTACTGATTTATTGAGAAACAAATACGGTTATGATGGAGTAGTTTGCACGGATTGGTTGATTACAGCAGATGAAGGAGCTACACCTGATGTCTTTGCAGGTAAATCATGGGGTGTTGAAAAATTAAGTGTTGCCGAAAGACATTACAAAGTTATGATGGCCGGTGTGGATCAATTTGGCGGAAATAATGACATTAAGCCGGTGCTTGAAGCGTACCAAATGGGTATAAAAGAACACGGAGAAACGTTTATGCGCAAGCGTTTTGAGCAATCAGCGGTTCGTTTACTTTTGAACATTTTTAGAGTGGGATTATTCGAAAATTCTTATTTAGATGCTAATGAGACCAAAGCAATTGTAGGTCAACCTGAATTCATGAAAGCCGGTTATGATACACAATTGAAATCAATTGTGATGATTAAAAATCAAAATAAGACCTTGCCAATCGCAAAAGGAAAGACCGTATATATCCCGAAAAGAGTTACTCCTGCAGGTATCAACTTTTTTGGTCAACCTTCTCCTGAAAAAATTGAATATCCTATTAATTTAGAATTGATTAAAAAATATTATACCGTAACAGATGATCCTGCTAAAGCTGATTTTGCCATCGTGTTTATCAAAAGTCCTATCAGTGGCGGATACAGCAGAGCCGATAGAGAAGCGGGTGGAAATGGATATGTGCCTATCAGTTTGCAATTAAAAGAGTATACGGCTGTAGATGCCAGAGCGCAAAGTATTGCTGCCGGAGATCCTGTGATTGATCCTACAATCACAAACCGCTCGTATTTGAATAAAATGTCTAAATCAAATTCGTACCCGGATTTAAATACGATTCTTGAAACTAAAAAAGCGATGAAAGGGAAACCCGTAATTATTTCAATAAACATTTCTAACCCAATGGTTTTTGGAGAATTTGAAAAAGACGTTGATGCAATTGTTGGAGAATTTGGTGTACAAGTAGAAGCTTTAATGGATATTGTTTCTGGAAAAACAGAACCTTCTGGATTGTTGCCTTTACAAATGCCTTTGAACATGTCAACCGTTGAAAAACAAATGGAAGATGTTCCTCATGACATGACTCCTTATATAGATACTAACGGGAATGTGTATGATTTTGGTTTCGGATTAAACTGGAAAGGGGTAATCAAAGATGCCAGAACCGAAAAATACAACGTTAAGAAATAATAAGATATACTAAATTGTATTTGAACCACCTATAACTCTGTAGGTGGTTTTTTTATGCCCAGTCCACAAATTTTTAGTAGATTATTCTTTTTTAAAAACTTTTTTAAAAAGAGTAATAAGAATTCAACCAATTAATTTTAACCCGAAATAAACGAAAAAAACAACCGTTTTGAAAAGATGATCTTTTATTTTTTCATTTTTGTTAAAAAACAAAGATAATTAACAATTAAACAATAATAATTTTGAACTAAAAAGGATAATTTAATCACTATATCTTTATATCTTTCGCCTTCTAAATTATTAATTAATTTTATTAAAATATTTTTATCACTAATCATGCAATCGATTACGCAAATAAAAGTGTTTTTGACAAATATAAAATTACTTGCTGCTCTTTATTTTTAATTATCTGTATATTCTTTTTCTTTGTTTTTACAGGAAAGTTCCGGATAATGTTCCAAAAGCAGCGCAGTTAAATCAAGACGATTCTGTTCCATAGCAATGTGGAATATCGCTATAAAAAGTTTTAAATTTTAAATCTAAGAAAAAAAGTATGTTTTCATTACAAAATAAAAAAGCAGTGGTTACCGGTGGAGGAAGCGGAATAGGAAAGGCAATTTCAGCCTTATTCGCAAAGCAAGGAGCTGAGGTTCATATTATTGAATTAACTGATGAAAGTGCTCAAACAGCCGTTGCCGAAATACGTGCAACTGGTGGAAAAGTGTTTTCTCATGCTTGTAACGTTGCCAATCAGCAAGAAGTATTGGCAGCATTTGAAAAAATTGGCAACATCAATATTCTTGTCAACAATGCAGGAATAGCACATGTGGGTAATGTGGAAACCACTCCAGAAGCCGACTTTGATCGTATTATGAATGTGAATGTAAAAGGAGTTTACAATTGTTTGCATGCAGCAATACCGCAACTGCGCCATTCTGAAGGTGGCGTTATTGTGAACATGGCTTCCATTGCAGCTTGGGTAGGTATTCCAGATCGATTTGCTTATTCCACGGCCAAAGGAGCTGTAATGGCTATGACTTTATCGGTTGCCAAAGATTATATGGCCGAAAATATCCGCTGTAATTCCATTTCTCCTGCCAGGGTACATACCCCGTTTGTGGATGGATTCATTTCTAAAAATTATCCGGGTAAGGAAGCCGAAATGTTTGATAAGTTATCTAAATCACAACCTATTGGTCGCATGGGGAAACCGGACGAAGTAGCGGCTTTGGCGTTATTCTTGTGTAGTGATGAAGCTGGTTTTATTACCGGTTGTGACTATCCTATTGATGGAGGATTTATTAAATTAAATAACTAAGGTCACCTTATTTATATCATAAAAACAATTATACTAAAAAATAGATAAAATGAAATTAATACGTTTTGGAGAAGCCGGTAAAGAAAAACCAGGTGTTTTAATTGGAGAAAAAAGATTTGATGTATCGGCAATTGTTGCGGATTATAATGAAGCCTTTTTTGAAAAAAATGGATTAGAAACATTAGAAGCAGCTTTAAAAAACAATCCTGTTTTACCTGAAGTGGATGCTTCTGTACGCTTGGGTTCCCCAGTTGCAAGACCATCTAAAATAATATGCATTGGATTAAACTATGTGGATCATTGTAAAGAAACTGGTGCGCCAATACCGGAAGAACCAATTATCTTTTTTAAATCGACTACTGCCTTATGTGGACCAAATGACGATTTAATAATTCCAAAGAACAGCGATAAAACCGACTGGGAAATTGAATTGGTCTTTATTGTAGGCAAAAAAGCCAGTTATGTTGAAGAAGCAGATGCTATGGACTACGTAGCAGGGTATTGTTTGCATAACGATTACAGCGAAAGAGCTTTTCAATTGGAACGTGGCGGACAATGGGCCAAAGGAAAAGGATGCGATACATTCGCTCCACTTGGGCCCTTCATGGCAACAAAAGATGAAATTGCAGATGTAGATAATTTGTCGATGTGGTTGACAGTAAACGGAAAAACATTCCAAAATAGCAATACTTCAAATTTAGTTTTCAAAATTCCTTTCTTGGTGCATTACCTGAGCCAGTTTATGACATTGCTTCCGGGTGATGTGATCAGTACAGGAACACCTCCTGGAGTTGGTTTAGGAATCAAACCAAACCCTATTTATCTTAAAGCCGGAGATGTGGTTGAATTAGGAATGGAAGGTTTAGGAACAAGCAAACAAGTGGCGGTGGCGTACAGCAAATAATTATTTAAAAAAATTAAGAGATGAAATACATTGTATGCGAAAAACCCCATCAGTTTGAATTAAAAGAAAAAGCCATGCCGGTGCGCAAGGATGGTGAAGTATTATTAAAGATTAAAAAAATAGGCATTTGTGGTACAGATATTCATGCTTTTGGTGGAACACAGCCCTATTTTGAATATCCTCGTATTTTAGGACATGAGCTCGCTGCCGAATACATTGAAGGCGAAGCGGAAGGCTACAAACCGGGGGATAAGGTAACTTTTATACCTTACTTTCATTGTGGTGAATGTGTGGCTTGCAGAAATGGACTTACGAACTGCTGTGCAAAAATCAAAGTTTTTGGCGTTCATATCGATGGTGGAATGGCTGAATACATTTCCTTTCCTGAACAGTATTTATTGCATGGTGAAGGATTGGATTACGATCAACTGGCACTGGTTGAGCCGCTTGCAATAGCTGCGCATGGTGTAAGAAGAGCTGCCGTAAATGCAAAAGATACGGTACTTGTTATGGGAGCCGGTCCGATAGGAATTGGCCTGATACAGTTTGCCAAAATAGCTGGCGCAAAAGTAATCGCCATGGATATCAACGAATACAGGTTGCGTTTTTGTAAAGAAGAACTCCATGCTGATGCTACGATAAATCCTGCAAATGAAGATGTCACGGCAAGACTTATGGAAATCACAAACGGCGATATGCCGACAGTTGTCATAGATGCAACCGGTAACCGTAATGTGATGAACAGCGCTTTTAATTACATCGCCCATGGTGGACGATTTGTTTTAGTGGGGCTTCAAAAGGGTGAACTTAGCTTTAGCCACCCTGATTTTCACAAGCGGGAATCAACTTTAATGAGCAGTAGAAATGCAACAAAAGAGGACTTTCTCTACGTGATCGAATGCCTGAAAAACGGTAAAATAGACCCCAAGAAATACATTACCCACAGGGCCCCTTTTACAGAAATGATAACTGAATTTGAAAAGTGGATTGATCCAAAAAACAACGTTATCAAAGCATTGATAGAACTGGATTAAACTTAATAACTAAAAATAGTATGGATTTAGGATTAAAAGGTAAAATTATAATCGTTTCAGGATCGGCAGGAAAGGAAGGAAGCATTGGTGAGACCATCATAAAAAGATTGGCTGACGAAGGTGCAATACCTGTACTTGTAGACCGTAACGATAGAGGTTTTGGTTATGCCGAAGAACTTCAAAAAAGAGGTTTGGATTCCTTATTTGTGCAAACGGACGTAACTAATCCGGAGCAAATGGAAGCTGCTGTACAAAAAATTGTTACAAAATACGGACGAATAGATGCCGTTATCAATAATGTTGGCGTAAACGATGGCGCAGGATTAGACGCCAGTTATGAGGAGTTCATGGACTCGTTAAAACTGAATCTGGTAAGCTATTTTTTATTGACTAAATATGCGCTTCCTTATCTAAAGGAATCAAAAGGTAATATTCTTAATATTGGTTCTAAAGTTGCCTTAACAGGACAGGGAGGCACTTCCGGATACGCTGCCGCAAAAGGGGGAGTATTAGGTCTTACCAGAGAATGGGCCGTTGATTTAATTCAATACGATATCCGTTCCAATGCGGTTATCATTGCAGAAAGCTTTACTCCTGCTTATGATGATTGGTTAAAAACATTACCGGATGGCGAAATGGTCTTGGCAAAAATAAATAAAAGCATCCCATTTGAGGCAAGGATGACAAGCCCTGAAGAAATCGCAGACACTGCGTTGTTTATTGTTTCTGATCGTTCTTCGCACACTACCGGACAATTCGTTTTTGTAGACGGAGGATATGTACATTTGGATCGATCATTAATTAATGATGTAAATTAGAAAAAGCTTTATGCATAAACGTATTGACGCCCATCAGCATTTTTGGAAGTTTGATCCTATTCGGGATAGCTGGATTGATGCATCGATGCAGAAAATTCAAAAAGATTTTTTACCAGAAAATCTTCTGCCGTTACTGAACGAAAATAAATTTTCCGGTTGTGTTGCGGTACAGGCTAGCCAATCGGAAGGTGAAACTAATTTTCTGCTTGACTTAGCGGCAAAAAATGATTTCATCAAAGGTATTGTGGGATGGGTAGACTTATTAGATGAAAATATCGCCGAGCGACTGGCTGCTTTTTCGACTCAAAAAAAGCTGAAAGGCTTTAGACACGTTGTACAAGGAGAATCTGATGATTTTATGCTACGAAATGATTTTCGTAACGGTATAAGCCAATTGAAACCGTTTGATTACACCTATGACATTCTCGTTTTTCATCGGCAGTTGCCCGCAGCAATAAATCTGGTCAATCATTTTCCGGAGCAAGCTTTTGTATTGGACCATATTGCAAAGCCTGACATAAAATCAAAGTCGATTCAATCCTGGAAAAAGAACATCAAGGAATTAGCAAAAGCAGAAAATGTGATGTGTAAAATTTCGGGGATGGTTACGGAGGCGAACTGGTATTCCTGGACAGCAGACGATTTAAAACCGTATCTCGATGTGATTTTTGATAATTTTTCGAAAGAAAACCTAATGTTTGGTTCTGATTGGCCCGTTTGCAATCTTGCCGCAAATTATAATCAGGTTGTAAAAACGCTGGAAGAATATATTTCGCAATTACCAACTCAAGAGCAAGATCTGATTTGGTATGGCAATGCCAACACTTTTTATAAACTTGATCAATAAAAATAATAAATAACATGGATAATTTATTCAATTTAAAAGGAAAAGTAGCTTTAATCACTGGAGGATCTGGGGTTTTAGGAGGTCAAATGGGGGAAGTTTTGGCGAAAGCCGGAGCAATAGTAGGGATAATGGGATCAACCCTAGCCAAAGCCGACATAGTAGTTAATAAAATAAAGGAAAATGGTGGAGAAGCTTTTGCTGTAGCTGCCAATGTACTGGATAAACCATCACTTGAAAAAGTAAAAGATTTAATACTGGAAAAATACGGACGCCTTGATATTTTAATCAATGCTGCCGGAGGAAATGTCCCAGGTGCAACTATTGCCCCGGATAATACTATTTTTAATATGCAAACTGTAGATTTAGAAAAGGTATTGGACTTAAATATTATTGGTACTATAGTGCCAACACAAGTTTTTTCAGAAATTTTTGCGAACCAGAAACAAGGGGTAATCATTAATATTTCTTCTGCAACAGCGCAACGTCCTTTGACACGTGTAGTGGGTTACTCTGCGGCAAAAGCGGCAATCGATAATTTTACCAAATGGATGGCTGTTGAAATGGCTACTAAATTTGGGGAAGGAATACGAGTAAATGCGATAGCTCCAGGATTTTTTATTGGAGAGCAAAATAGAGCTTTATTGTTGGAACCGGATGGAGGTTTAACAGCCAGAGGAAAGAAAATCATCGAGCAGACGCCCATGCGAAGATTTGGTAATCCGGAAGATTTAGGTGGAACTCTAATTTGGTTGTGTAGCGATGCTTCAAAATTCATTACCGGAATCATTGTAAATGTTGACGGTGGATTTGGAGTTACAAGTATCTAAAGTAATAGGACTGTCCTTAATTCATCCCAAGTCTTTTTTTGCCACAAATTTATAAGCATTATGAAAGGAATCTGTGAAAATCTTTTTAATCTGTGGCTAATTTTATCACTTTGGTACTAGTCACGGACAGTCATAAAAAGTAAAATATAAATAAAAAATACTGAAAATGGAACAAACATGGAGATGGTTCGGACCTAATGATTCCGTTAAATTAGCTGATATAGCACAAGCGGGAGCTACGGGGATTGTGACTGCATTACATCATATTCCTAATGGGGAAGTATGGGAAATAGCCGAAATTTTAAAAAGAAAAGATACAATTACTTTTAAAAATTCTGAGGTTGACAATACATTAACAGGGCTTACCTGGTCTGTTGTGGAAAGTATTCCGGTACATGAAGACATTAAAAAACAAACCGGAAATTACCTGCAATATATTGAAAACTACAAGCAAAGTATCAAAAACCTTGCTGCTTGCGGAATATATACCGTGTGTTATAATTTCATGCCGGTATTGGATTGGTCCAGAACTGATTTAGCGTATGAAATGCCTGATGGGTCAAAAGCATTGCGATTTGACATCAATCAATTTACGGCTTTTGATTTATTTATTCTTAAAAGAACCGAAGCGGAGAAAGATTATTCAGCAGAACGAATTGCTGCTGCAACTGCTTGTTTTAAAGCATTGAGCGAAGCGGAGAAAGTGAAACTACAGCAAAATATTCTTGCGGGTTTACCCGGTGCCGAAGAAGCCTATAGTGTACAAGAATTTCTGAAGGTTTTAGATGGTTATAAAAACATTGACGCGTCTACGCTAAAAGCAAATCTTTATTATTTCCTGAAAGAAATCATCCCGGTTGCGGAAAGTGTTCAGGTAAAAATGGCCATTCATCCGGATGATCCTCCATTTCCAATCCTTGGTTTACCTAGAGTGGTAAGTACCGAAGCCGACTTGATAGCAATGTTAGCCGTTGTCGATTCTCCTTCAAACGGTTTTACGATGTGTACCGGTTCTTATGGAGTACGACCGGACAATGATCTTGCCGGTATGATTGATCGTCATGGGGATAAAATGAATTTTATTCATTTGAGAAGTACCCAAAGAGAAAGTGACGGAAGTTTCTATGAAGCCAATCATTTAGAAGGTAATGTCGATATGTTTGCTGTTGTAAAAGCAATACTCAACAAAGAAAAAGAGACAAAAAATACAATCCCGATGCGTCCCGATCACGGACATCAAATGTTGGATGATTTAAATAAAAAAACAAATCCAGGCTATTCTGCAATCGGTCGTTTACGCGGTCTTGCTGAATTAAGAGGATTAGAAATGGGAATCAAAAAAAGTTTATTTAATTAAAATTATTTTATCTGATGCTTTGTGTGATATTCCTGTCTAACAACCTCAAATAAAAATACTTACCTATACCTTTGCAATCATTTTTTATCAAAGTTTAAAAAATGATTGCTTTTTTAGATTCTGTTTTTACTATCTTTAAAAAAGATTTCTATTCAAACAGGACTAAAATTAAACTCATGAAAAAAATCACACTGGTTACACTTTCGATTCTTTCTTCCATTTTTTTCAGTTGCGAAGCGCAAGTAAAACCAAACGATATTCCCATTCAGGAAGAAGTGAAAAATTATACTCTTCAAACAGTTGCCTCTGATATTGCGATACCATGGGGAATGACTTGGTTGCCGGATGGAACGATGCTGGTTACAGAAAAAAGCGGTGTCCTTTACCAAATCAAAAACGGCACAAAAACCGAAATAAAAAATGTTCCTAAAGTATATTCTCGCGGACAAGGTGGGTTATTAGACATCGTTTTACACCCCAACTATGCTAAAAATGGTTGGTTGTATATGACCTATGCCTCCAGTGAAGGTGAGGGTGAAGGCGGTAATACCAAACTCATTCGAGCAAAATTACTGGACGGAAGTCTAACCCAAATAGAATCACTTTATAAAGCTACTCCCAATACCACAAAAGGGCAACATTTTGGCTCCAGAATTGCATTTGATACCGACGGTTATTTGTACTTCTCAGTGGGAGAGCGCGGCAACCATTTTGTAAATCCACAAGATATCAAACGCGATGGTGGAAAAATATACCGATTAAATGATGATGGAACCATCCCTAAAGACAATCCTTTTGTAGGACAGGCAGGAGCGAAAGAAGCCATTTATACTTTTGGTAACAGAAATCCTCAAGGAATGGCAAAAAACCCGATAACAGGAGCCATTTGGGCACACGAGCATGGACCTCAAGGCGGAGATGAAATCAATATTATAAAAAAAGGAGCTAATTACGGCTGGCCGGTTGTTACGTATGGCATCGATTATGATGGAACTACCATTAGCAAAGAAAAGGAAAAACCAGGCATAGAAAAACCCATTTACTATTGGTTGCCTTCTATTGCACCAAGTGGAATGGCTTTTGTAACCAGCGACCGTTATCCCGATTGGAAAGGACATTTACTCGTTGGATCCTTAAAATTTCAATATCTTGAATTGGTAAAACTGAAAAGTGACGAAGTAATTGGACGACAAAAAATTGCCACAGACATCGGGCGGGTGCGCAATGTGGCACAAGGTCCGGATGGTTATATTTACATCGCTGTTGAAGGAAAAGGAATACTCAAAATTATACCTAATTAATCTATGTTGACAAGTAAACTATTTTTTGGCTTTAGCCTGCTTTTATTGGGCTATTTTTATGTTGAAAATCCCATTTCACGAAATCATTATTTTATTGCCACCGATACAAATAAAGACAAAACGGTTGTACAAAGCCAAGCAGCAGGAAAAGAAATCTATACTGATTTTTGTATCCAATGTCATGGTGCGAATGGCAAAGGTGACGCTAAAAATTTCCCACCCTTAGATGGATCTGACTGGCTCACAAAAAAAAGAGCTCAAAGCATCCATGCCATTAAATTTGGACAAAGTGGCGAAATTGTTGTTAATAAAAAGAAGTTCAATAGCACGATGCCTGCCATGGGACTCTCCAATCAAGAAGTGGCGGATGTGATGAATTATATAATGAAATCCTGGAGCAACAAACAAAGCAAATTGGTTACCGAAAAAGAAGTGGCAACAATTAAGCAGTAAAAATCAAATCAGCATTTGGCTAAGCCTAATAAAAAATTGGGGTTTTGATTCCAAATTTCAAGACGCTAACAGAAATATTTTAAAAAGACGATCCTTGGGGATCGTCTTTTAATTTTATATCAGCTTATTTAACATATAACTGTCGGATAATTTCTGAGATTAGTCCAGTCCAACCGGTTTGATGATTGGCTCCTAAACCTTTACCGGTATCCCCGTCAAAATATTCAAAAAACAAGTGGTTTTTGTTAAAAATTGGGTCATTTTGAAATTTTTCATATTCCCCATACATTGGAATTTTTTTGTTTTCACCCGGAATAAAAAGAGATAATAATCGCTTAGAAACTCCTTCGGCAGCTTGTTTTATACTCATCATCTGTCCTGAGTTTGTAGGGAATTCCACTTCATAGTCGTTTCCGTAATAGCTCGAGAATTTTTCTAAAGAGTCTAAAATCAAATAATTCATTGGAAACCAAATAGGGCCTCTCCAATTTGAATTTCCTCCAAACATATCTCCTGTAGCCTCGGCTGGAGTATAATCGACCTGAACCGTTCCTCCTTCATAAGTAAATTTATAAGGATGTTCTTTATGATATTTCGATAACGAACGAATTCCGAAATCGGATAAAAACTCCGTTTCATCAAACATTCGCTTCATAATCATTTTCATTCGATGGCCACGAAGAATGGAAAGCAAACGAGTTTCGCCTTTTCCGGGATGATACCAACTGGAGATTAAACTTGCTAAATCAGGACGGTTATTCAATACCCATTCGACACGGCGTTTAAAATCCGGTAATTTTTCTAACAATTCAGCGTTTAAAACTTCGACCGCAAATAAAGGGATTAACCCTACCATGGAACGCACTTTTAAAAGTTCGGCCTCACCATTTTCTTTGTGAAGCATGTCATAGTAGAACTGGTCATCTTCATCCCAAAGATTTAATTGGTCCCCACCGATGGTCTGCATCGCCCCTGCAATATGCAAAAAGTGTTCGAAGAATTTAGAAGCCATATCTTGATAAACAGGATTTTCAAGAGAGATTTCACAAGCAATTCGCAACATATTTAAGCTGTACATCGCCATCCAACCAGTTCCATCGGCTTGCTCTAAATGTCCCCCAGTTGGCAAGGCTGCGGAACGGTCAAAAACCCCAATATTGTCCATTCCAAGGAATCCACCACCAAAAATGTTATTTCCTCCTTCGTCTTTCAGATTCACCCACCAAGTGAAATTTAATAATAGTTTATGGAAAATACGTTCCAAGAAAACAATATCTCCTTTTCCGCCATTCATTTCCTTGTCAATTTCATAAACCTTCCAAGTTGCCCAAGCATGAACTGGCGGATTTACATCTGAAAATGACCATTCATAGGCTGGAATCTGACCGTTAGGATGCATGTAATATTCCCTCAAGATAACCGACAATTGTCTTTTTGCAAATTCAGGATCAAGACGGGCTAAAGGCAGCGTATGAAATGCTAAATCCCATGCCGCAAACCAAGGATATTCCCATTTGTCCGGCATCGAGAGAATATTGGAAGTATACATGTGTTTCCAAGAACTATTTCGTCCATTCTTTCTGTTTACATCAGGTTTTGGCATGGATGGATCGCCCTTTATCCATTCCAACACATTGTAATAATACCATTGTTTAGTCCAAAGCATTCCTGCATACGCCTGACGTTGTACAGATCTCAATTTTTCCTCTTCAATTCCTTTTTGAAGACTGGCATAAAATTCATCGGCCTCAACCAGTCGTTTTTCAAAAATAGAATCAAAATCTGCAAAAGCATCACTCGGGGTTTGATTCGTAAATCGCATCCGATAGACCTTTTTCCCGTTAGCAGGAATTATATCGTCATATTTTACCGAAGCTTTTGTACCAATGTGATTCGGATTTACGGCCTCTGGATCATTATTTATTATATAATCGTTTATACCATCTTTGGTATAATGTGTAGGATTAGGCGAGTTGTATAGCCTCTCAAAATTTGTTTCATTCTCACAGAATAAAATTTCATTTGGGTTTTCAGCGTATAATTTAAAATGCCCTACCAAACGATGATTTACTTCAATTATGGAGTTTCCAATACCCGTTAATATTGGTTTATGACTATATTTTTCATACCCCCAACACCACGTATTCCTAAACCAAAGCGTGGGCAAAACTGTCAGGGGAGCTGCAGTATTTGATCTGTTTTCTACCGTAACTTTAATTAATATATCTTGCTCATCGGCTTTTGCATATTCAAGAGAAATATCAAAATAGGCATCTTTATCGAAAATCCCCGTGTCCAATAATTCATATTCCGGTTCCAGACGCGTTCTTTTTTTACTTTCGTGAACCAGTTTTTCATAGGGAAAAGCAGCCTGAGGATATTTGTAAAGCATCTTTTGGTACGAATGGGTGGGCGTAGAATCTTGGTAGAAATATAATTCTTTAACGTCCTCCCCATGGTTTGATTCATTTCCTGTCAAACCAAAAAACCGTTCTTTTAAAATATGGTCGTTGTGGTTCCAAAAAGCGAAAGCAAAACAAATGTGCTGTTTGTTATCCGAAATTCCGCCAATGCCTTCTTCACCCCATCGGTACGCTTTGGATCGTGCCATGTCGTGGGTAATATTATTCCAGGCGTCACCGTTTTGTGAATAGTCTTCTCTAACGGTTCCCCATTGTCTTTCTGTTAAATAAGGTCCCCACTTTTTCCAGCCTTTGTTATCCTTCCTTAATTTTAACCGTGCTCGTTCTGCATCTATTTCTAACATAATCCTCTAGTTAATTCTAATTCGCAATTTATATAAAACGTTTTAAAAACAGGTAATTATTATGTAAAAATCCTGTGATGTAAATATTAATTAACTATTTTGAATGGTTTTTAAATTTTAATTCAAGATTGCAGGCTCGCATAAAAAAGAATTTTATACCTTTTCAACTGAATATATTTTCTTTACAATCCAATTCTTGTTAAAATTCTGACACGCTCAAATTTGTAATCTGAATCCGTGAATTATGTAAAAAATACATCTTTATGACGGGATGATAAATGATAAGCCACTCACAAAATTCTTTATATTTGCATTGAAAACTAAAACCATTTATATATGAAAAAGCCAGTTATCGCATTACTTATACTTCCCTTTTTATTTTTTGTTTCCAGTTGTAATCGCGGTAAAGCCGCAGATGAAGTAAACGGAAACGAAAAAAAACAAACGAAACAGCTTGATACGATAGTCAAAAAGACAGCTCTTACTATTGATACTGTTGACTACAATAAAAGAATGGTAGCAATGAGTAACAATGACACTACTGGCAGATGGCCCGTAAAAGCACCTTACCCTTTGCCAGGAGCGCTATTACCATACAACCGTATTATTGCTTATTACGGAAATTTATATTCCACAAGAATGGGGATTTTAGGTGAGCTACCAAGAAATCAAATGATTAAAAAATTACAAGGAGAAATAGCCAAATGGCAGGTTGCTGATCCAACAGTAAAAACAATCCCTGCATTGCATTATATCGCAGTCACTGCCCAAGGCGCGCCTGGCAAAGATAACAAACACAGAATGCGAATGCCTTTTAAACAAATAGACACTATCTTGAGTTGGGCAAAACCCATTAACGCCTTAGTGTTTTTAGATATTCAAGTGGGACACAGCACCGTTAAAGCCGAAGTAGCCGAACTGGAGAAATATCTTTCGTTACCAAATGTACATTTAGGAATTGATCCCGAATTTTCGATGAAAAACGGAGAACGTCCAGGTTCTAAAATTGGGCATTTTACTGCCGCTGATATTAATGATGCTATTGACATTTTGGCAAATATCGTGCGTAAAAATAAACTGACTCCAAAAGTATTGGTGGTACACCGTTTCACCCAAGGAATGGTAAAGAAATATAAAGAAATCAAAACCGTACCCGAAGTTCAAATTGTAATGGATATGGATGGTTTTGGCGACAAAGTCTTGAAAAAAGATAGCTACAGGAGTTATATTTATAGAGAACCTGTTCAGTTTACCGGTTTTAAATTGTTTTATAAAAATGATATCAGAAAAAATTGGGTGATGTACACTCCGGCTGAGTTGATGAAATTTACTCCTAAACCAGTCTATATTCAATACCAATAATACGTTTTTGAATTATGAAAAATATCTTATTTTTAGTTTCTACAAGTCTACTTTTATTGGTTGGTTGTAACTCTAAACCCAATAAATTAGAAAAAGAGACCACTGTAGTTAAGACGCAGATTCAAAAAGTTGCGCCCAAAAAAGAGATGGCAGATCTGGCAACTATTCTTTCCAAAAAAGAAGTGCCCATATTATGCTACCATAATATTAAGGAGCTGAGTGCCAATGCAGGTGAAATGACAAAAACCTACACCGTATCGCCAGCTCATTTTGCCCAGCAGATGAAAGCGTTATCAGATGAAGGATATCATAGCATTTTACCCGATCAATTGTATGAATATTTAGTTCATGACGCTCCGTTGCCTGCAAATCCTATCATGATCACATTTGACGATACGCGTGGAGAACAATACAGTTTGGGTGCTGCCGAAATGAAAAAATACGGCTTCAAAGGCGTGTTCTTTGTAATGACCGTTTCCATCGGCCGTCCTAATTATTTGACAAAAGAGCAAATTAAAAATTTATCGGACACCGGAAATACTGTTGCGGCGCATACATGGGATCATCACATGGTGACTAAATATACTGGTGAAGACTGGGATACACAATTGGTAAAACCCAAAAAGAAGCTGGAAGACATCATTGGTAAACCAGTGACTTCTTTTGCTTATCCTTTTGGTTTGTGGAACAAAGAAGCGATTCCCGAAATAAAAAAGAGCGGGTACCAAATGGCCTTCATTTTATCTACCAAACGAGATTCGATTGATCCGCTGTACACTATCAGACGTATAATAGTTGCAGGTCAATGGTCGACTCCAAGTGTAATGAAAGCTATAAAATCTTCTTTTAATAAATAATCCAAAACACGGTTATTCACTAAAATAAATTCCAATCCCAGTTATTAATCCTTTTTAATAGCTGGGATTTTCCTTTTAGTTAGACTAAAAGAAAATTCATCTATTTCCTTTTAAATTTGATTCTGATTTTCTATAAACAGAATTACTCCTTTATTGACTTTATTATTTATACCTCATTGATTCAATAAATAAAACAATCACCTTCAAACCCTAGATTTCAATGGATTTCGAATCCAAAAAATATTTTTTAGGCTGCGGAATCAAAAAAAACAACATTATTTAATCGACTAATTATCAGAAAACAATTGTCAAAAAAAGAATGTTGTAAAAATTATTAAATAGTCATGTTATCCTCGTTTTTATAAAAATTAAATTAATATTTTAGCTTTAAAGATGCATTTTTTATAGTAAAATGTAATAAAATTTAATTTTTTAACAATAGAAAATATGATGAAATCGATACCTACTTTAAACCAAAATGGCTGGGATGAAATGTTTTCTAACGAAGGGGTGCGGGAATCTTACCGCCAAGTATTGCAAACCCTACAAAGTTTAAATTATGAAAAACTAAACGATAAACATAGGCAGGCTTCTGATTTTTTTATGAATCAAGGGATTACTTTTACCGTTTATAGTGACGACAATCAAGGCATTGAACGGATTTTCCCTTTTGATATCATTCCCAGAATCATTACCCAACAAGACTGGAACGAAGTTGAATCCGGAATAAAACAAAGGCTTAAAGCACTCAATTTATTCTTGGAAGACATCTATAATGAACAGCTTATTATAAAAGAAGGCATCATTCCAGCGGCATTAATAGCCTCTTGTCCACATTATATCCAAGAAGTTCATGGAATTAAAGTACCCCACAACATTCATGTGCATATTGCAGGAATAGATTTAATTCGGGGCGCAAAAGGAGAATTTTATGTACTGGAAGATAATTTGCGGTGCCCGAGCGGCGTGAGTTACATGCTCGAAAACAGGGAAATAACCAAACGTATTTTTCCGGAAATGCTCACCTCAAATCATGTGAGTATGGTCAGTAATTATCCGATGATTTTTCACAACATTCTGGTTTCGTTGTCTCCAAGAAATATAGCCAACCCCAATGTGGTATTATTAACTCCGGGAGTTTATAACTCGGCGTATTATGAACATACTTTTTTAGCCAGACAAATGGGAATTCCTTTGGTAGAAGGAAGAGATTTAGTGGTAAACAACAATAAAGTTTATATGAAAACCACCTCAGGACTTCAACAAGTAGATGTTATTTACAGACGCTTAGATGACGAATATCTTGATCCTTTGGTTTTCAAACCAGACAGTACCCTTGGTGTTCCCGGCCTTATCAGCGCATACAAACAAGGAAATGTAGCTTTAGTTAATGCAGTAGGAAACGGTGTCGCCGATGACAAGGCGGTATATGCTTATGTCCCTGACATGATAAAATATTACATGAACGAAGAACCAATCCTAAAAAATGTTCCAACCTACAGAATGGAAAACCTGGACGAAAGAGAAATGGTTTTTGCCAATATGGAAAACATGGTGATCAAGGAAACCAACCAAAGTGGCGGCTATGGAATGATTATGGGAAATAAGGCTACCCAAGAGGAATTAGACCATGCAAAAATTGCCATTGTTGGTAATCCACGTAATTTCATTGCTCAACCCATCATTCAACTCAGCACCGTTCCGTGCCTTATAGACGGCGAACTAAAACTGCGACATGTCGATTTAAGACCGTATGCTTTGTGTGGCCCAAATGGCGTAAAAATAGTTCCTGGTGGACTAACCCGAGTCGCGCTTACAGAAGGCTCATTAGTGGTTAATTCTTCACAAGGCGGAGGAAGTAAAGACACTTGGATAGTAAAATAAATTAAAGGTATAACAGTGCGAAACCTTTTTAAAAATAAACAAAATGAAAGTAAATATGCTCAGCCGAGTTGCAGACGGAATGTTTTGGCTCAACCGATATATGGAAAGAACAGATGGAATGTTACTTACCCTAAACACCTTTTATATCTTGTCTTTTGACAAAGAAACGAATGATTCTCAAGGTTACAAACCGTTATTGGAACACTACACTGATTTGACAATGGAACAAATAAATCAAGTACAATATGACACAAACTTCGTTCTGAAGTATATCATTTGCGACAGTCCAAACCATAATTCAGTAAAGAATCTCGTTATCAAAGCACGAGAAAATGCGAGAGGTTCCCAAGATAAAATTACAAAAGAACTTTGGGAACACATCAATTCTTTGTATCATTTCATGAATTCGCCGGACTTGCCAAAAAAGTTAGAAACTTCTGATGCGAGTACTATTATCTCTAAACTCAATAAAGATTTTTTACTATACAATGGAATTCTTCAGGTTACAATGCCTAGAGGATTAGGTTGGTGTTTTTCAAGTATTGGTAAACATATTGAAAGATGTCTGCAAACCATTTCGCTAACCCAAGCTTACTACGCTCCTATTCAGTATAATCTTGATGGAAATGAAGATTTATTATATTGGAGAAGATTATTACTTTCCCTTTCAGGTTACGAATTATACTTGAAAAGTTACAGTAATATTCCGCACAATCGCAAAGTGGTGCAGCAGGTTATCTTCAATAGAGATTTTGCGCATTCCGTGATTTACACTTTGGAATTAATAGACACCTATTTGAACAACTTGTTTAAAGACAATAATCTGAGCGAAGCACGAACATTGCACAATCAATTTGGGAGACTTAAAAGTTCGGTCGAATTTACGGATTATCATCATCTTACCAACAAAGAATTAGAAGACGTACTCAACAATACCAGAACACAATTAATACAGTTTTCGACAGATTTTTCTAAATTATTTTTCTCTTATACGTAATATAAAATGGCAATTTTCAAAATAGTTCACATCACAAAATACCAATACAACTGGCCCATAAAAGAAAGTATAAATGAGATTCGTTTATTCCCGCACCATTTTGATAACCAAGATGTACTTCAATACCAGCTTTTAATAACGAATAATCCTGAAGTAGAAATTTCTCAGGATTATTTCGGTAATCGAGTGGGCAACTTTAATACATTAGGAGCTCATACTGAAATGACTATCGAATCACGAATGTTAGTTCGTGTCAATCATTCGCTTAAAATACCGGAAATAGATCATACTACCGTAAAGGATTTGGCAAAAGTAAGAGAAAAAAGCATTCTTTTATTGCGTCTCTGCTTTCCCGAAACCATCAAAAAGCAAAACGAAATCAATTCAATTCTGGACGAAATAAACTGTATTGATAAACCTATTATAGAAATTGCGCAGCAATGCAATCAATACATTTTTTCAAATTTTAAGTACACCAAAGGAATCACCAATATCGAAACCACCATCGATGAGATTTTAGAAATTAGAAAAGGCGTTTGCCAAGACTTTGCGCATGTACTATTACAACTTTTACGTACGGCAGGAATTCCGTCGCGCTATGTGAGCGGTTACATTTGCCCTAACGAAAGCGGACTCAGAGGCGAAGGCGCCACACACGCTTGGGTAGAAATTTATACTCCAAAACAGGGCTGGCTTGGTTTAGATCCTACTAACAATATCTGGACCATGGACAATCACGTAAAACTTTCTGTAGGTCGTAATTTCTATGATTGCACACCGGTAAAAGGAACTTTCAAAGGACTCTCCAGACAAACGCTTTCGGTTTGCGTTTCGATAGGCTACGAGGACGGAAGACAATTTGAAGATATAAATGATGTGCAACTCGAAGAAGTTTCCATAGAACTCCAGGAACAATTGGATTACATAGAATTACTTCAGCAGCAACAAAAGCAACAGCAACAACAATAATCAAGTTATTTGGCACAAAAAAAGCGAATCAAATTAGTACTTTTAGATTCGCTTTTTTAGCTAAACATAAGAACTGAATTTACTTCGATTCCAATCCATTATTACATATTATACAACCAACTTTGAGGATTGTTGTACGTAGTATTTTGAAGAATTAAAAATTTAATTATGGTTCTTCCTTCGCTATTGGTTCTTACTTTTCCAAGGCTTTGTTTGGTGCTTACTTTATCGCCTTTGTTTACAAACACAGAACTTAAATTCTGATAAACCGTAAAGAAATCCCCGTGTTGTATCATTACTGCTTTATTTATAGGCGATAAAACAATTACACTGGTTACTTCCCCTCCAAAAACGGCTCTGGCGCTTGATCCTGAATCAGTTGTAATCTCCACTCCACTATTGTGAATAACTAAGGTTTTATAAACAGGATGCGCTTGATCTCCATATCCCAATGACACAAAACCTTTTTCTACTGGCCATGGTAATTTACCTCTGTTAGCTTTAAAATTATCAGCAATTAATTTTGTCTCAGCGGTAAGTTCTATTTTTGAAGAAGATACCGAAGATGAAGAAACAATTTCTTTAGCTCGTGTTTTTATTTCCGATTTGGTTTCTGTTTTTGATCCGGCTAGCGATTCTGCTTTTGCTTTTTCCATAGCTCTTTCCATTGCAGCTTTTCTGTTAGCTTCAGCAATAGCTTGACGAATTAATCGGTCAATTTGTCTATCAATCGATCTGGATTCCTGTTGTTTTTTCTTGATTTCAGCAAGAATCTTGCTTTTATCTTTCTTAATGGATTTGACTAATTTCTCTTGCTCCTTCCTCTCTTTTTCTAATGACAAACGCTCTTTTTCATTTTCGGCAATAAGTTTTTGTTTCGCCGTTTTTTGCACATTCAGTTTTCCATTATACACGACAAGTTCTCCCGTTTTCGTCTTTATTTCTTCACCTTGCATTTTCCTGTAATTCGTGTACTGTTTCATGTACTGTGCCCTTTTATAGGCCTGCAAAAAATTCTCGGAAGACAATAAAAACATCGCTCTACTTTCCTCAGAACGGCTTTTATAGGACTTTACAATCATTTCAGCATAATCAGCCTTAAGGATTTCCAGTTCTTTTTTTAGTTTATTAATTTTCACCTGATTAATATACATATCATTCCCCAAAAGCTTTTTCTGCTTTTCAGTAGTATTGATCAGTTTTTCTTTAAGCTTTATCTTATTGCTTTGAATAACAATTACATTTACAGCCGTTTTTTCTTTTTTCTTTACGGTTTGTAATAGTTTTTCATTTTCGCGAATTTCTTTTTGAATCTGGGCTTTTCGTTCTTCTAATTTTTCTTGCTGTGTTCTTTGACCCCACATTAGTGAAGTCAAGCTTATAAAAATTAGGCTTAGGAGAAATTTTGGCATCTTAAAAAAATATTTTTTGCAAATTTACTTAATTATAATTCTTTTGTACCCATTTGGAACACTATAAGGAAAAGAAAGTTCTTCATTGAACGTTACACTGTTGTAATCTAAATTAATTTCCGTTTTGCCTTTCTTTTGAACTGTATTTATTAGCACATTTGAAGGCAATGTTGCTTCATTGTACACTTTATTATCGGAATAAGCCACTTGAATCATTCTGTCTTCAGCAGTTTGTTTTATTTCCTGTCTTTTGACCAAAAATTTCTCCGTATCAAAAAAGAACGATTTTTTCGTATTGTTATTCGAAACATCATCCAATCTATAGGTCTGTTCTACTAATGACTCGGTATATTTTCCTTTATTCAAATCATCAATTGCATCGCCAAGTAACATATTTTGGATCTTATTAAAATCTAAATCAGTTCCCAACCATTGACTCAATCCTCTGAAATCCCCTTCAAAATAACTGCCGTTTATTTTTTCATAATAGTTTACTGCAGTTGGTGTAATTAATGCTTTTGCCATTGTAATTCCCAAAAACCTAATACTGATCAAGATTTGTTGGTCTTTCTTTATTTTTATTTCGGCGGTAACATTTTGAGTTTGCTTCTCATCAGCATATCTTGCATTGGACTTAATATATAATGTAGAAAAATTGTTTTTATTGTTGTAATGATTTTCTATTATTTTATCAGCAGTCAAATAGTTTGATTTTACACTAGCCTCTGCTACAATAGCTTTCGATTTACACGAAGCCATAAAGACTGTAAGTACTAGCAGTATTGAAATTTTTTTCATTGTTTTTTTTGTTTTAATAATTGGTTGGCTTTGGAGAAATACATTTCTTTTTTCTTGAAATCGCCCAAACCGTTATATGCTTCTCCCAGCTGGATATTGAAATTTGTTTCTAATGTTATGTCGTCTACCAAATAATCCAAACCCATTTCGAGTATTGCTGCCGCTTTTTTATACTGCTGCAATTGATTGTTCGCTAAACCTGAATAATAATAAAACTGCGGTTGCGTAGGAAATGTTTCAATCATTGTCATGGATTTTTTGGCAACCAAATCAAACTGTTTTACTTCGGTGTATGCTTGAAGCAAAAGCAAATTCGTTTCGATATCTTCTGTCGAACCATTCTTTAAAGAACGTTCATAAAACGTAATGGCTTTGTCCCATTGCTTTTTACTATGATAATATTTTCCAATTTCTTTGGCAACATCAACTGTAGCATCAGTATCGAAATAGGCAATGGCTCTCTCTAAATCAGAGGAATATTGAGGATTTTTATCCACAAAAATCAAAAATTCATTCAGCATTCTGTGTTTTATCTTTGAATCTATTTTGGCGCTGGCCAAAGAAATATTCATCGCATTTATAGCTTTTGGAGCTTCATTATTATCCAAATAAACTTTAAATAAACTCACTTGCGCCAATTCAGAATTTGGAATTGCCGCCGCTAACTTTTTGGTTATATCAAATGCTTTCTCAGCTTCATTATTCTTCGAATACAAATTAATCAGCGCGATATAATTGGATTCGTCTTTTGGGTTTTTATCGATTTGCGCTATTAAATTGGACTCTTCAACATTTTGAAATTTCCCTTCCGATAAAATCTGCATTTTGTATAATTCCCTTCTTTCCGATTTTCCAAAAGTGGCATTTAATTCATTAATTAGATCAAGCGCTTTATCAAATTGCTTGGTTCCCATATAAAGCGATGTTAAGTCTTCTTTATACTTTTCGTCAAATGGTATTAATTTATTGATGGCTATCAGCGCTTGATTGTAATTGCTGGTTTCATAACTCACATCATACATTCCCACCCAAAACCATCTGTTTTTTGGATCAATTTGCGTAGCGTGTTCAAATGAACTGTACGCATTTCCATAATCCTTTGCTGCCAGATAATTTTTTCCTAATTCGAAATAGACTGTGGCATTATTTGGTTGGATTTTTACACATTGTTCCAAAGCTTTAATGGCTTTGTCATAATTTTCAATTCCCTTTTGAAGCAACGCTTCATAAAAAAATTCCTGAAACTGATTTGTTTCCTGCTTAATTTCTTCCGGTTCGGTTTGCGCCAATAACAACGTTGAATTGCATTGCAAAACCAAAAACAGAATTATGAAAGCCCCTTTTTTCATTGAATATTTCTTGCCCTTTATTTCATCATTTTGGATGCAATTATTCCAACACCGAATAATCTCCAATACTTATACTTGTAAATTTACCGTCAAAACTGGCGTGGTTTCCTATCATCGCATTATCCAGATTCGCATTTTTAATATGAGAATGAGTTTGTATCAAGCTATTTTTTATGGTACTGTTTGATACATGACATCCTTTTCCTAATGACACATTAGGCCCAACAGTTGCGTTTATCAAAACCACATCTTCACCAATATAACATGGCGGAATGATGGTTGAATTTTCTAACTTAACATCAAAGTCCACTAAATGTATTCCATCGTCGTGCAAGAACCCTAGCATTCTGGAATTCGTTTCCACGGTAACGTCTTTATTTCCGCAATCCATCCACTCGTCCACTTTACCTGGTACAAATTTCATGCCTTTTGCCATCATTTGCTTTATTCCATCGTTAATTTGATATTCACCACCGTGAATAATATTATTATCCAATACTAATTGAAGTTCGTTTTTTAAAACGGCAACATCTTTAAAATAGTAAATTCCGATAACGGCAAGGTCCGAAACAAATGCTGCAGGTTTCTCCACCAGTTCTACTATTTCATTCGCATCGTTTAGGTTTATCACACCAAAAGCTTCCGGATGATCTACTTGTTTTACCCAAATAACACTATCGGCATTTTGATCTAAATCGAAATCGGCACGAATTAAAGTATCCGCATAAGCAATAACAGCTGGTCCGCTCAAAGAATCTTTGGCACACATAATAGCGTGACCGGTTCCTAAAGCTTCGTTTTGATAATAAATCGTTCCTTTAGCACCTAATTTTTGAGCGATTGCGATTAAATCTTCTTCCACTTTTGCTCCAAAACTTTCATGGATGATAAAGGCAATTTCTTCAATATCTTGATTTAAAACAGCTGCAATATCTTCTACTAAACGGTGAACGATTGGTTTCCCGGCTACAGGAATTAATGGTTTAGGAATGGTTAATGTATGTGGTCTTAATCTGGAACCTCGCCCAGCCATTGGTACAATTATTTTCATTTGTTTTTGTCATTGCGAGGAACGAAGCAATATCATCCTCTTATTAATTCAATTTTTATTTTACCGCAAAATTTGCAAGATTTTATGCAAAGTTCACAAAGGTTTTCTTATATTATTTGGCCACAGATTAAACGGATTAAACCTATTTCCACGGATTTTTTATTTGAAAGTTGTTGCAAAATAGCATCTCATAGCACAACTGCTAACTGCAACTGAAAACTAATTTCTATTTCACTCCTGTACTTCCAAAACCGCCTTCGCCTCTTGACGTTTCGGTTAATTCCTGAACTTCTATCCACTCCGCACGTTCGTGTTTTGCGATTATAAGTTGTGCGATGCGTTCTCCGTTTTCAACTACAAAAGCTTCGTTGGATAAATTTACTAAAATTACGCCTATTTCGCCTCTGTAATCGGCATCAACTGTTCCGGGAGAATTGAGAACCGTAATTCCTTTTTTGGCGGCCAGACCACTTCTTGGACGCACTTGTGCTTCGTAACCTATTGGTAATTCTATGAAAAGACCAGTTTTTACTATGGCTCTTTCCAATGGTTTTAGGGTTATTGATTCCGTTAAGTTTGCTCTTAAATCCATTCCTGCCGAAGCTATGGTTTCATAGTTTGGCAAAGCATGTTCTGATTTATTGATAATTTTTATCGTCATTTTTTTATTTTTTTTTAGCCCTGATAGCAGTGAAAATCCTTTCTAGTCCTGAACTTGTTTCAGGATCCTGAAACAAGTTCAGGACTAGAAAGATTGCAACGGATAGCAGGAAATGGCTCCTAAAATTGATTAAGTTAAATTCTAGTTATTTTTTCGGTTCAAAATTCTGGTTAACATTTCTTTTTCGTTGTAATATATAAAATACATGAATGCGAGTAGTAATGGAATTCCAACAAAATAATTTTCTCGGAAACCATAGAATGAAATGGCCGAAAATCCTATTGAAAGACCAAGATATCCTCCTATTTTCATTATATCATACGGTATTGGATAATATTTATTTCCTAAATAATAGGAAATAGACATCATACTACCGTAGGCTGCTATTGTAGCGATTGCTGACCCATAATAACTCATCGTTGGGATGAGCATATAGTTTAACACCAATGTTATTATGGCGCCAACAATGGAGATATAGGCCCCAATATAGGTTTTGTCGATGAGTTTGTACCAAACGGAAAGATTCGTGTAAATTCCGAGGAAAAAATTGGCGAGAATAATCAACGGAACCACTTTCATGGCTTCCCAATACGAGGTATCCCGAATCATAAGCTGTTTTAGAATATCGGCAAAGACGATTACTCCCAATAAAATAAAAGAGCCAAAAATGACGAAATATTTGGTCACTGTGGCATACGTTTGCGGTGCGTTAGCATTAGAAGCATGGCTGAAAAAAAATGGCTCTATTCCTAATGTATAGGCTGTTCGATACAAAACCATGAATAACCCCAGTTTATAACAGGCAGAATACACTCCAACTTCAGCTTCGGCAATATTTACCGGTAATAATTTCCCTAATAGAATTTTATCAAATTGCTCGTTGATGGCAAATGCAATTCCGGCGACCATTATAGGCAATCCGTAATGCATCATTCGTTTCCAAAGGGCGGCATCAAATTTCCATTTAAGCAAGATATAATCCGGAGACAACACTACAAATGTTAATAAACTGGCGATGATATTGGCTAAAAATATATAGCCAATCTGGAAGTTTTCAATATACAAAGAACCTAAAAATCCATTTGGATGGGATTCCGCAATTTTGGGTAAAAAGAGTAAAAAGAAAACACTTAAAGAAAGATTGATTACAACATTTCCAATTTTAATAGCAGCATAAACCATTGGTTTTTGATAGGCTCTCAATTTTGAAAACGGAATAATTACCAAAGCATCCAATGCTAAAATCCAAATGGTATAGGTGATGTATTGCGTATCTATTCCTGACCATTGAGACAAAGTATTTCGATATAAAAGCCCAACAAATAGAAAAGAAATGGAGGTCCAAAAAATCGAAACCATAGTAGTTTCCACAACGGACTTCTTATTGGTTTCATTATTATAAAATCTAAAAAAAGCGGTTTCCATTCCGTAAGCAAGTATAACATTGAAAAAAATCATCCAAGCGAAAATTATGGAGACTTTTCCATACTCAGCTTTTGGCAATAAATCAGTATAAAGTGGAACTAGTAAAAAACTGAACATTCTAGGTATAACCGTAGCTAGTCCATAAATTGCTGTTTGTTTGAAAAGGCTTTTATATAATCCCAAAATGATTTATCTGTTTATATTTATAAAAACAAAAATAACTAATTCTTTGGTTTATTTATCGATGGATAGGCAATAGTTGGGTTTTCTTTGGCATTCATTATTTTGAAAAATAAGGTTTTGTTATTTTTCGTATATTCTAATAAAGCTTCATTTGGTTTTAAATCGAATTTAGATTTTATTATGATTGGTGCTTTATTACCATATTCTTTTTTAGAATCACTGTCCAAGATTAAATCCTGATTTATATTCTTTTGGTAAAAATGTGCTACAAAAGTATTTTTGGACAGTTCTTTAAGATTTGTTTCCAGATTTCTAAAAATGATTTTCTCCAGCTTAATTTCTTTAGAAAGAGACTTTTTGAATTCAATATAAAAATCAATTCCGCTTCCTTTCTCTCCACCAATCCATTTCTGAAAATAAACAGATTTAATTTCCTGTGGAAATTCCGTTTGAAGTTCTTGTTTCATAGCACAAAAAGTTAAGCTGATTGTAAGTAAAAACAGGAGTATTATTCTTTTAGATCGTTTCATCTTTTGGGATTTAACTTAATCCTTCTTCGTTTAAAATTTTAAGAAAATGGAATCCTTTTGGGACATATCCTTGGTTGTAATAAAAGCGGTGTGCCGTAAAATTCCCAGTAAAAGCATCCAAAACAATCATGGTACAACCTGTCTCTTTGGCTTTTGCATCTATATAATCTGTCATCATTTTCCCCAAACCTTTAGAGCGATGTTCGGGATGAACGATAAAATTGTCGATCTCGATATATTTTCCCGACCATAGTTTTGTTCCCAACCAAAATCCTGAAACAGCCACACAAACCTCATTTTCAAAAACAGCTACTTGCTTGTAATTATGCGGTATCATCTCAACCAAATAAGCTCCATATTTTTCTAAAGTAAATGTGGGATATAAAAACCGCATTACTTCGATATTGCTAAGCATTTCGTCTAAAGTGGTCAGTTCTCTAATTTCTAATTGCATTCTTCCTATTGTGTTTTAAACTATAAATTTAAACAAAAAAAGAGCCAACATCTGTTGGCTCTTAATATATTTTGAATCAATAATTTATTATCCATTCAATGCTTCGGCACCACCAACAATCTCTAAGATCTCATTGGTAATAGAAGCTTGACGTGCTTTATTGTAAGTCAATTTCAATTGATTTCTCAACTCCGTTGCGTTATCAGTTGCTTTGTGCATGGCTGTCATACGCGCTCCGTGCTCTGAAGCAAATGAATCACGAATTCCTTTATACAATTGCGTTTTCAATGATTTTGGAATCAAAGTCAACACAATTTCTTCTTTTGAAGGTTCAAAAATATAATCGCCAGTTGAAACCGTAAGATCAGATTTTATTGGTGCTAATGGCAAAAATTGTTCTGTTTGAACGATTTGTGTCGCAGCATTTTTAAATTGATTGTAAATCAACTCAATTTTATCGTATTCACCAGAAACGAATTTCTCAGTCAACATATCTGAAATCTTGGCAACATTATCAAAAGTCAATGTATCAAAAATAGCACTTTGGTTTTCAACTACCGGAAGTGTTTTACTCAAAACATCATTACCTTTTTTACCGATAGCAAAAATATCAACTTGATTTCCTGCATAATATACTGCTCTGCTTTTAGCCTCCTTGATCACATTGGTATTAAAAGCACCACATAAACCTCTATTTGAAGTTATGGCTACCACTAAAACTTTCTTGATTTCACGTTGCGTTGTAAACTCTCCACCGGCATCACCTTCCAGTGTAGCAGAAAGATTTTGCAATAATTCCGTTAATTTTTCGGCATAAGGGCGCATTGCTGTGATTGCATCTTGTGCTTTCTTTAGCTTTGCTGCAGAAACCATTTTCATTGCCGATGTAATTTGCATCGTAGATGAAACGGAAGTAATTCTATTACGGATTTCCTTTAAATTTGCCATTCAGTTTTTTTATTTTAAATTATAAATGTTGAATTATAAATTAGTAGAAAGTGATATTCACGATTTAAAATTTATAATTCAAAATTTAAAATAACTATTTAGTTATATTTTGCTGATAATTCTTTTGCTACAGTTTCGATTACATCTGTAATTTCGTCTGTTAATTTTCCTGCTTTCAAAGCATCAAGAGTTGCTCTGTGTTTGTTGTTTAAGAATTCCAAGAAATCTTTCTCAAATTCTCTTACTTTGTTCACAGGAACATTTCTCAACAAGTTTTTAGAACCAGCATAGATAATTGCAACTTGATCTTCAACAGTATAAGGATCGTTCAAACCTTGTTTCAAGATCTCAACGTTTCTTCTTCCTTTTTCAATTACGTTCAAAGTAACTGCATCTAAATCAGAACCAAATTTTGCAAACGCTTCCAATTCACGGAATTGTGCTTGATCCAGTTTCAGAGTACCTGCTACTTTTTTCATTGATTTAATTTGTGCATTTCCTCCAACACGAGATACCGAAATACCAACGTTAATTGCCGGACGAACCCCAGAGTTAAACAAATCTCCATCAAGGAAAATTTGACCATCTGTAATCGAAATTACGTTTGTTGGGATGTATGCAGAAACGTCACCAGCTTGAGTTTCAATAATTGGTAAAGCAGTCAATGAACCACCACCTTTTACAATTGATTTCAATGAATCTGGTAAATCGTTCATGTTTTTAGCAATTCCATCATCTGCAATTACTTTACAAGCACGTTCTAATAATCTACTGTGAAGGTAGAAAACGTCTCCAGGGTATGCTTCACGTCCCGGTGGTCTTCTTAATAAAAGAGAAACCTCACGATACGCAACAGCTTGTTTAGATAAATCATCATAAACAATTAAAGCCGGACGACCTGAATCTCTAAAATATTCTCCAATTGCAGCACCTGCGAAAGGAGCATACACTTGCATTGGAGCTGGATCAGAAGCATTAGCAGCAACAATAATGGTATACGCCATTGCGCCTTTTTCTTCTAACATTTTAGCAATTCCTGCTACAGTTGACGCTTTTTGTCCAATTGCAACATATATACAAAATACAGGTTTTCCTGCATCGTAAAATTCTTTTTGATTTAAGATAGTATCGATACAAACAGTTGATTTACCTGTTTGACGGTCACCAATAACTAGCTCACGTTGTCCACGTCCAACTGGAATCATAGCATCTACTGCTTTTATTCCTGTTTGTAATGGCTCAGTAACCGGTTGACGGAAGATAACTCCAGGAGCTTTTCTCTCCAAAGGCATCTCGTATAAATCTCCACCAATTGGTCCTTTTCCATCAATTGGAAAACCAAGTGTGTTTACTACACGACCTACCATTTGTTCTCCTACTTTAAGAGAAGCAATACGTTGTGTTCTTTTTGCAATTGAACCTTCTTTGATTCCTGTAGATGGTCCTAAAAGTACCACACCCACATTGTCTTCTTCAAGATTCAAAACAATAGCTTCTAATCCATTGTCAAATTCAACTAACTCTCCATATTGAACATTAGAAAGCCCGTAAACACGAGCAATACCATCTCCAACTTGAAGTACTGTTCCTACTTCTTCTAGTGTAGCACCAGATTCAAAACCTTCTACTTGCTTTCTTAATATTGCTGAAATTTCAGCAGGTTTGATTTCCGCCATCTTAATTTATAATTTAGACACTTAAATGTGTAATAAAACTAATTACTTAACTCTCTTTTTAATACTTGTAATCTGTTGGCTACTGAAGCATTGTATTGCTTGTCACCTATTCTAATGATAAATCCTCCAATAATTGAAGCATCCACTATATTTTCTATTGTAATTTTTTTATCCGAAAATGTTGCAATTTTAGCTAAAACTTTAGCTTTTAAATCAACGTCCATTGGAAAGGCGGTAGTTACTTTTGCAACTTCAATACCGTTCATTTCGTCAAACAATTTATTGAATTCCAAAGCGATTGCTTCAAGAATTTCAAATCTTTTGTTTTCGAACAACAAATGAAAAAGTCCTTTTGTTACCCCATTCACATCAGCAAAAACTTCCAATAGTACATTTTCTTTAACTTCAACTTTTATGGTAGGATTTTCAATAAAAGTATTCAATTCCTGATTTCCATTGATTGTCGAAGCAATTAAAGTCATGTCGTTACTTACTTCATTAGCCACACCAATAGCGTCTGACATATCCAGAATTGCTTTTGCGTAACGAATCGCTGCTCTTGTACTTGCCATAATTGTTAGTTTAGCTTTACGTCACCTAACATTTTCTCAACTAATTTAGTTTGAGCTTCTTTGTTAGATAATTCGTCTTTCAATATTTTTTCTGCGATACTCAATGATAAAGTTGAAACTTGTAATTTCAATTCGGCCATTGCAGCATTTTTTTCGCTTTCAATTGCTGCTTTCGCTTGCTCAATCATTTTTAAACCTTGAGCCTGCGCTTCGTTTTTAGCATCAGCAACCATTTTCTCTTTCATTTCACGAGCATCTTTAAGCATGTTGTCACGCTCTAATCTTGCTTCTTGTAAAATACGTTGGTTATCAGCTTGAAGATTTTGCATTTCTTTTCTAGCGTTTTCAGCCGAAAGCAATGCGTTTTTAATTCCTTCTTCTCTATCATTTACTGCATCAAGAATGGGTTTCCAAGCGAATTTTTTTAATAAGATTATTAATCCAACAAATATTAAAACTTGCCAAATAAACAAACCAAACGAAAAATCATTTATTAACTTATCCATTGTATATTATTATAAATTTTTAATGTTTTAATTTTAAAACAATAGTCACAACCAACCGTTGCAACTATTGTTTTTGTGTTTTAATTAAGATGCGAATAACGCAGCGAAACCAATACCTTCAATAAGTGCAGCTGCAATAAGCATAGCTGTTTGGATTTTTCCTGAAGCTTCTGGTTGACGAGCAATAGCATCCATTGCTGAACCACCAATTCTACCAATACCTAAACCTGCTCCGATTACAATTAACCCTGCTCCTACAATAGTTGGAATTTGCATAATATATATATTAAAAATTAAACATTCTTATTAATAGTCTAAAGTGGTAAAGTCTAATGTCATAAAGTCAAGCTGACTTTTAAACTTTCGACATTTGACTTTCGACTTAATGGTGAGCTTCTTCGTGATGATGCTCTTCGTTTCCTGCTCCAAAATAAAGCGCAGACAACATTGTGAAAATATAAGCTTGTAAAAAAGCAACCAATATTTCAAGGATAGAAAGCGCAAATGCCAATCCAAAAGATAATGTACTTCCAATCCAGCTTTTAAAGATAAACATTAAACCAATAATACTCATCAAAACTACGTGTCCTGCCAAAATATTAGCGTACAAACGTATCATTAATGAAAATGGTTTGATGATTGTTCCCAGTAATTCTATCGGAGCCAAAATAAATTTCATTGGAGTTGGCACACCTGGCATCCAGAAAATGTGTCCCCAGTAATTTTTATTTGCAGTGAAAGTTGTGATTATATACGTTAACAAGGCCAAAGATGCCGTGATTGCAATATTCCCTGTAATGTTAAATCCTAGCGGAGTTAATCCTAATATATTAAGGAAGAAAATAAAGAAAAATATAGTCAACAAGTAACTCATGTATTTCTTATATCCTTTTTCTCCAATGTTCGGAATTGCAATTTCGTCTCTGATGTAAAGCACAAGAGGCTCAAAAAAGCGTCCAGCGCCAGAAGCTATTCCGTTATTTTTACCGTAAGATTTTGCTAAACCTGTAAACAATACAAACATCAAGATTGCTATTCCTAAAATCCCTACAACACTTTTAGTAATGGATAAATCAAGTGGAGTTTCATTAGTAGGATGACCGTGTTCGCCTTCTGTTAAAGCTCCATCCGCCTCCGTTTTGTATATTTTTTCGTGGTGTAATACATAATAATTACCATTGTGTTCTGCAGTTTCTTCACCATGATGAAATTTTGAAGAAGAAAAAACCTGCAAACCATTATCCCAAAGAATAATTGGTAATGAAAAACCATAATGCTCACCCGTTTCTTCATTTACAGATAATGTAAAATCATGAGCATCCAAAAGGTGATGATTGATAAATTCCTTGATTTTAGACTTTACATCTGTTGGCTCTGCATGAGCTTCTTCTGTTGCTTCATGTACCGTTTCCGTTTTTACTTTCACAGTATCCACTTCAGGATTTGCAAAACTAATTAAAGGAAGACATGCTACTAAAGCTACTAATATAAATCTAAGTGGTTTGTTTGAAATCACCATAACAGTTAATTATCTTAATTTATTACGTTTCTGAAATTTGGTGCAAATGTACATTTTTTATTAATATCCAAAAGCATATAAAAATTTATTTTTGGAGCATTTGACACATAACTAACATATTTATTGCTTTTCGTTTAATATACGTATCGTTAAAATCGTCTCAATTGCTAAAAAGAGAATAAACATCACGAAAAAATTCTTTCTTTCTATGGTGTTATTTTGAGCTGAAACCTGTAATAAAGGTCTTAAAATCAAATAGCAAAAAATCATCTTAACACTTGTACTCAATAGAAATGACATCCCTACGTTGTCAAAACTACGCTCTTTGACTTTCAACAAAACAATAAATACGATTGTTGATAAACCTAAAAATAGCAAATAGAGCGTTTCTAACGAATAGTGAAAAGCTTCATCGTTTATATTTAAAACATAAAAAACAATTTTATGAAGAATGTAGGCTAATCCTGCAAGTAACAATAAGTTTAGAAGCGGTTTGTAATTTTGTAAATTCATTGGGTTTGTTTTTGCCGTGAAGGCGCAAAGTTATTCTATATTTAGTTTATCCCAAACACACCATGTTTACTGTTGATTCATGCGCATTTTTTATTATAAAAATCATTGTGATTTATTGATTTCGTTAACCTGTCTGATTACATTATACAACGCTAAGGCTACACCAACCATCACTAAAATTTTAGTGTAGTACACTTTTGGACTCGGATGATTTTCATCTAACCAGTTCCCCAGATAGGAAAACAGAAAGATAATTGCTCCCATTTGAATTGGAATATTAATCAGCGCAAGCCACTTACTCGCTTTTTTGGGGTTCGGTTTGTTTTCCATCATGAGCCATTAGGTTTTTTATATTGGTTTTCATTGTGCAAGATGCACTAAAATCAGCACCGGGCTCCACCGATAATTTCGCTACTGAAACTTCACCATGAATACTTGCTTTTGACTTTACATTCAACACTTCAGTAACCTGAATTTTACCATTGAACTTCCCTTCAATATCCGCATTTTTACAAACTATATCACCGGTAACACTTCCCGCAGGACCAATAACAATTTTTCCGCTAGATTGAAAATTACCGATTAATTCCCCATCCAGTCTAAAATCGGCCTGAGAAATAATATCGCCTTTTATGGTGGTTCCCTCTACTATTCTATTGGTTTTACCCAAAAGATCCGTATATGATTTTGGCTTTTTATCAAACATGATTATGGGTTTTTAGGCGCTAAATACGCTTCCAAGTTTTTCTTGATTTGAATTACTTTATAGTTTTCAGCGGAAACAACTATTGCTGGTTCGTCAATTTTATATTTTTTATTTTCTTTTAAAACCTGAATGATATTTTTTGCGTAAGGTTCCGAATTAATCCCATGAATGGTAATGAAATTTTCTTTTTCAGTATAAACATCGTATGAATAAGAAATCGTCTGAAAATTCTCATCTGCAATAAATAACTTTAATTTATCTTCCATTGCCTTTGTATTTTTATCGGCTCTTGCTGCTACTTTATAAAGAATTTTCCAATTCTTCGCATCAACAGTACTAAAGTCCTTTTCTTCTAAAAACGGAATTTGCGTGGTAAGGATTTCTACCGCTTTTTTACCTTCTTCGCTGTTAGGGTAATTATCCGCTAGTTCCTGCAATGCTTTTTTATAGGCTGATAATCCTCTAAGTTTTCCAAGAGTGGTTGCTTTTAAAAGTTCAAATTTAGGAGCAATTTCATCACCCGAAAACTGATTAATCAAATCATCAATTTTTGCTAACACTACAGCATACTGTTCGTTTTGATACAGTTTATACCATTTATTATAGACTTTATCTGGTGATTCATTATCTGATGCTACATTCGAATTGGCATTGTTTATTATTTGTGCATAACGAGAATCAGGGAATTGACTAGAAATTTTGTTTTTGATTGTCTCCGCTTTAGCGATATCCGTAATTTGGTGAATTTTATATAAATTATAAAGTGCAGGAAGAACCAGTTTTTCTTCTGGATTATTTTTCAATAATTGTTCCAGTTTAGCGCTGGCCAATTCATATTCTTTGAATTTTTCTTTATAAATAACTCCAAGTTGATAATAGGCAAAATTACGTTCTTTGGCAATGCTGTCAATCGTGGTTTGATTTGTTGGAAGTTGTTTTAGATAATAGTCCGTCGTATAGGTCTCAACTGGTTTGTCCGCTGCTAATTTATCTTCCGATATCGCTTTATCTCCGTTTATGGAGTCTTTCACAACAAAATCAGTCTTATTGGCTGACAATCTCCAATTTCCTTTTGAAGATCGGTCTCCCCATATTTTTTTAAATTCCAGTTTTCCAAAAGCAATGGTCGTAGGATTATAAAAATAGAAAACACTGGCAGACTGTGGTCCAGAAATACTGGCCATAGTGGGTGGTGCTAATAATTTCTTCGCTGGTTTTCCTGGCTCTTGATTAGGGGAAGCCGGATCAATGGAAGCTGTATTAGTATTTCTTTCTATATTTTCTTGTTTGGCTTTTAGTTTTTCTTCTAAAATTCTTTTAGTTTCATCCGTCTTTTTTAACTTGTCGATATAATTTTCAAAATACAAAACCCTGTCCGTTTCTGACAAAGCAACCACATTCAAAATACTGTCGTTTGTTTTGGCAATAGCTTCGAGTTGTATTACTTCGTCTAAATCTTTTCTGGTTTTTTGGATGCGAATGAATTCTCTGGTTTTAACGTCCAGCTTCACTAAAGTACTGTCATAATACTTCGCTGCAACCGGATAATCGGCATTTTTGAAATACATATTTCCTAAATCCCTGTAATCTGAAGCAATTAAGTATTGATCTGTAGTTGCTTTTTTTAGCGAAGCATTGTAAAAATTTAAAGCTGTTTTTTGTTTGTTATTTTTATCATAAAACACCCCCTTTTCTCGATAAATCACATCTAGAAATGGTCTGTTTTCTCTGTCGGCAATTAGTTTGTTGTATGTTTTTAAAAACGCAGTGGTATCTCCCGTTTTATAATCGAATAATTGTGCTTTTTTGGCGTAAGCCTGAATAACATATTTTCTTTCGGATTTTCTATTCATAGCTATCACGGATTCATAGCTCAAAATGGCGCTGTCTTTTTTACCTAATTCCTCGTACAATTGCCCAAGAATAAAACGGTATCTCGCTCTTTCGGCATTTACTTTGGTATATTTTTCGGCTATTTTTAATTTTGCCAAAGCACTGTCTTTTTCTTCCAAGTTTAAAAAAGCTTCTGATAGAAGTGCATTTGCATTAGCAAAAACTTGTTTTTTCAATTCTTTCTCCTTCAACAATTTGGTCATGTTTTTCACTACCAAAGCATCGTTCCCAAGTCGCATATTGGTTTTTTCACGCCAAATTTTGGCTTCATAAATTCTACTGCTGTTGGGATATTTGTATAAAATATAATTGAATGCGTCTAGGGCCGGAACGAATCTTTGATCGTAATAACGGGATTTCCCAAGTAGTAAATACGCTTCATCAATTTGGCTGTTTTTTTCTCTTCCGCCAATGTTCATGGAGTGTTTTTGAATTGCCTTTGTGGCTTTGGTCTCGGCCAATTCAAAATCAGCATTTTTAGGTTTTCCATCAGGAGAGATATCTTCCTCCATTTGCATTCTTTCGATTGGCAAACGCTTCCAAAAATCATCTTTACTGTTTGCTTTTATACCATTAACTCCTTTGTCCAACCCTATTTGCCCGTTGTATAAGATATTATATTTCGTGCTCAAAGCATGTGATTTTCTCGCCAAAAAAGTGTCCTTTTTAGTAGAACACGCTACCAAAAACAATAAAAATCCTAGCGAAAATATATGTTTGAATGTGTTGGTTTTCAATGGTAAACGTTTTTTATCAATTAACTTCTAAAAGTACTATTTAGTATAATGACTTGTAAAAATACGTTTCTTTTTGCTATCGTGGAAATTATTGGGTTTCTTTTTGATTGCCGGTTTTGCGTGAGGGATAGCAGCGGAAATCCTTTTTTATTCTTTTTTCAAGAATAAAAAAGATTGAGAGCGAAAAGCCCGACCCGGAATTTTTCTTTCCGGGTCACGCCCAAATTAAATTTTAAACTGCAAAAAACAGTTCCAGCTCTTGCAACGTTTCAGCAGATGTTTGAATGTCTTTTACGATTTCGCCCTTATTCAATGCCACAATTCTGTTACAAACTTCCACTGTATGCAGTAAATCATGACTGGAAACCAGCACTGTTACATCCGGATTTTCGGCTAATTCTTTGATGATTTTTTTCAATCTATTGACCGTTGTTGGGTCTAAATTAGCAAAGGGTTCGTCCAGAATTACTACTTCCGGGTTACCAATGAGTGTCGCGATAATTCCCACTTTCTTCTGATTTCCTTTGGATAAATCCCGCAAATACTTCTTATTTTTAAGGATTTCGCCATTAAAAAATTCCTCGTGTTTGACCAGCAAAGCATCGATATCGGCTTTGTTTTGTCCGCGTAAATCACCTATGAAATAAAAATATTCTTCGGGGGTTAAGTAGCCAATCAAAAAGCTTTCGTCCAAGAAAGAAGCGGTGAACGGTTTCCAGTTTTCGCTTGCATTCACTTGAATTTCATTGTTGATGATATGTCCTGTTGAAGGCTGGATTAAATCCAACAGCAAACTGAAAAATGTGGTTTTTCCGGCGCCATTATTCCCTACCAATCCAAAACTTTGCCCTTTTGGGATTTCCAGATTTTCGATTTTAAGAACTGTTGTGCCGTTATATGTTTTTGAAAGATCGTTTACTTGTATCATTTTTTTAAAGTTTAATCGTTTAACTGGTTATTGGTTAATATGATTTCTAATTAACTTTTTTGTTTGTAAGCCGCTATGGTTTTGTACTTCTCCGTTTTATAAATTTTCTCAATTTGTGTGAAAACTTTATCTCTCAAAGCAAAACCTATTATTCCGGCAATAGCAACCATCGCTAATCCTAAATTGGGATTCATTATTTTAGAACCAATCCAATACAGTCCCACCGGCAATAGCAATTTAGGTAACGAGATCAACATGGTATTTACACTAAAGGCTTTTTTATCTCCAAAAGCACCTTTGCTGGAATCTAAATCTATTGGCGTTTTTGTGTAAGCGCCCGCAAGAAGCACTAAATGTGAATTTACTCCAATATTATAAATGGCGCCCGCAACAATTGTCAGATACACTTGCCATCCAAAATACAAATAGAATGAAGACAAAATCGTCGAAATAACCGTTGCGATAACAATCAGCCACCATTTTGAACTCAAATATCCTCGATACGGAATATTTTGGGTCATCATTAATTGATAATAAGAACTATCCCAACTGGGCACAAATTGTCCGAAAGTGAATAAAAAACCACCAGAGACAAAAATGCCTGCGAAAATGTGCATTATCGGATTGTTGTAGGCTTCGATTCCATTGGTAAAGAATAGGAAACCATAGAATAAAAACACCACGCTCATGATTACAGTAGTTTTAGATCGTTTGTTTCTTTTGATGAGTTTAATGTCATTCTTCAAAAATGTTCCCAATGTTCCAAACTGGTTCAGCCAGGTTAAATCCTCGGTTTTGGCGATCTGTTGTTTATTTGAAAGTCCTGAATCAAGATACATATTGTTCTTGAAATAGTTGAACGTAATATAATACAGTCCAATTAAAGCCAAGATTGGCAGTAAAAACATCCATTTTGTGTGGAATAAACCCTTAAAGAAAATGGTTGTATAATTAGTAATATCAAAAACATGATAATACTGACAGCCTCCCAAAACAATCACAATTCCCACGAAAATGGCAAACAAATTGTCTCTGTTATTCAATATGATATTTAGAAAATTATTAATGTAAATCAACGAAACCATGGCTAAATGCCAAAGCAATACGCTCACCACATCATATCCTTCCATGATTAATACTACTGAAAATGGCAAAAAGAAAAAAGCGTGTCCATAATTAAAAAAAGACAATACGGTTTTGCCCAACGAAAAATGAACAATTATTGATTTCTTAAATGGTAAAACCAATAAGGGACGAATGTTCATTACCGGAATTTTTTGCAACAGCAAACGAAAAATTAAATCAAATAAAAAGTAGTAAATCAGGAATTTATTTACGGTAACCAATGGCTCCAGATTCATTTTCTTAATAATATAAAAGGCTCCAATTCCTAAAGCCAAAAAAACTAAAGCAAAATAAATAGCCAGAAAAAGCATCAAGATTTTTAAACCTAAATTTGTTGCGAAGGAAGCGGATCTAGTAAAAGCTTTCCATTCGAGATAGATAAATTTTTTGAACATGGTTTATGGTTTGGTTTCGTAATAGGTAGTTAAATTCTTGAAATGTTACATCTAATATAAAAAAATCGGCAATTATAATCCTCATTGTATTTGTCGTTTCCTACTTTTGTAAAAAATTAATCACATGTCATCCTTTTTAAAACTTATTATAAAAGAAGTAAAACGTGAAACCAAAGACGCGGTTTCCATACTTTTTAATGTTCCTGAAGAATTAAAACCAAACTATACTTTCATTGCGGGTCAATACATCAATCTTAGACTTACCTTAGACAATCAGGAAATTCGTCGTGCGTATTCTCTTTGTTCCGCTCCAGAAAGCGGAGAATTGCGAATCGCTGTAAAAGCAGTAGCAAATGGTGCTTTTTCTCAGTTTGCCAATACAAAATTGAAAGCAGGTGATGCGCTGGAAGTAGGAAAACCGGAAGGGAAATTTACTTTTGAACCACAAGCTGACCGACAAAAAAATTATGTGGCTTTTGTAGCCGGAAGCGGAATCACGCCCGTACTTTCTATCCTGAAATCAGTATTGAAAAGCGAGCCTAAAAGCTCTTTTGTCCTTGTTTATGGAAACAGATCTCCCGAAGAAACTATCTTTCATCAGGAATTGCACGATTTGCAATTGCAATATGTAGGCCGCCTTTTTGTACATTATATTTACAGTCAAGCCAAAGCAGAACAGGCATTATTTGGTCGAATAGATAAATCGACGGTGAATTTTGTTTTGAATAACAAGCACAAAGAATTGGAATTTGATAAGTTCTATTTATGCGGACCGGAAGAAATGATTAATGCCGTTTCTGGTGTTTTGGCAGCCAAAAACATTAAAGAATCAGCCATAAAATTTGAATTGTTTACAACTTCTTCCAAAGAGCATAAAATCGAAAAATCATTAGAAGGGCATTCGAAAATCACTGTTATGGTGGATGATGATGAAACGACTTTTGAAATGTCCCAAAAACAAACCATCCTTGAAGCAGCTTTAAAACAAGGTCTTGATGCTCCCTATTCTTGCCAAGGCGGAATCTGCAGCAGTTGTCTGGCTCGTGTCACATCCGGAACGGCCGAAATGACTAAAAACTCTATTCTTACGGATGGTGAAATCGCCGAAGGTTTAATCTTAACCTGTCAAGCGCACCCGACATCAGAAAGTATTTATGTAGATTACGATGATGTATAGAAAACGTCTAAACAATACCGAAAACTTCTCTGAAAAGGGAAGTTTTTTTATTTTAGGGCGGTTTTGATTTTTACTATATTAGCAGAATAATAGTACAATCACAATCTACACGGTTTAGGATAGATTTGTGATATAGAGTCACACATATAAACAAGTTGGCGGCAATTTTGAAAACAGCAAGTATGAAGAACAACAATTTTCAGAAACATCCATCGAAACTACTTTTAGATTTTTATAAGACTAAAAATTTTCAAGGTGCAAGTCCATTTGATGCTAAAATTTTGTTTGTGGGACGAGATTCGAATTGGGCAATTGATATAGAAGAATCACCGATTCTTTATCTGGTAGAAGAATACTTGTCAGATGGCGTAAAGTTTTGGAAGAAATACGGAATTCATCATCCATTCTTACATCCAAAATATGATGGTGAAGGAAAAAAATATCACAAAGCAATTTCACGTTTAAATCTTCAAAGCGAAATAGCCAACAAAATATCATTTATTGAAATAGTAGGATTTCCAACAACAGGGATGTCTTCCACAAATTATAAAAAATTCAACGAGTATCTTTTGTCCTCAGAAAATAAAAATCACTTGGTCGAATTAGACCAACTATTGAATTCCAAAAAACTGATTTTTTTGTATTGGGGATTGATTGATTCCTTAAAATTATTAAATAAAGAAACTGGATTATTTAGCAAATTTGCGAACATTGATAAAAAGACAATGATTAGAACCGATTTAAACAAGTTCGGAAATATATATTTTCATAAACACTTTTCAATGGGAATTAGTCCAGAAACATTACAAAAAATCTCGGCGGAAATAAGAGAAAATTTAAATTAAATCCCTCAACTAGATCGTTTGACCAGATCGCTCGGAAACACATTTAATTTTCTCGTTAACAGATAGCGCAGAATTGCATTCAGTACCTACAAACGAGGGCAGTTAAAAACTAGTCAGTAAAGCTATATCCATAAAACGGCATAGCTTTTTTTATGTTTAAAGATTGATTTAGGAGAATTTATTAGATTTGTTTTTATTTGCCAATTGGAGTGGGCACAGAATGCAATTCTGCGCTATCCAGAACGAGGAGTATTTTTATAATGCACGTTAAAAATTCAAAAATAAATTTAGACTATTCGCTATTACTTGTTTACTAAACCATTAACTGCGGCTGAACACTTGAAACAACTTTCTCCACAGCAATCGTTCGCATGGCATCTTGATAACCTTCCACTATTTTATTTCCATACACCGAAGTGGGTAATTTTGGAAACTGCTTTCTATCGGAAACCAAAGCATTTTCTATTGGTTAATTAATTTATTCAATATCAAGGTCAAACTTATCTAATAACCCTGCAAGCTGTACCTGTGAAAATCTTGCTCTCTTCATTTTATTTTCCGCTGGGTCAAAAGAATAGTTTTTCGCAGTACGAAAATCTGCTTTCTCAAGAATTGTTCCTGCAAAAGTAGCGTTCGAGAGGTCGCAGTTTTTAAACAAAGACATCGTTAAATCAGCATTTGAAAAATCTACATCTTGTAAGGAGCAATCGATAAAATTGGTCTTTTTCATTTTCTTTTGTAAAAAAGTAGAGTAGTCAAGAATGCAATCCTGAAAGCTCATAGAAAACAAGAAGTTATTACATATTGTAAAATCCAAACCCATTAATTTACACCCAATAAATTGAATGTTTTTCAATCCTGTGTTATAAAGTATTGCCAAAGAAAAATTACAGTTTTTAAAACTGCATTCCATAAAATCATTATGGCTCAAATCACTTTTTGAAAAGTTGCAGTTTATAAATTCACATTTAAAAAATTCACTGTCCGTTATTTTTTGTTCTACATAATCAATGTTTTCAAATGTTTTGTTTTGGTGAAGTACCATATCCATAAAATGTGGGGTAAAGTTTATTTTGCTAATGCGATTATTCTTCTAATTCTATACAGTCAAAAGTTCCATTATTTAATATCGATTCCATTATTTCGGTTTCGCTATCTATCCTTAAAATATTATCGCAGTCTTCAAGATCAAAATTCCAGCTGGCATTTGGTAACAACCCATTTAATAAGACCGTTGCTAACTCAAATTTCAATTTTGTATCCACTGATGTTTTAAAAATATAAATCATTTTTGCCTTTTTTTATAGCTTGCAAATTTCATTAATTACCCAGGAGGGTAGTAGGATTCCATAATCAATAGTTAGGATTTATCAATCAATTTTCGATATTGAACTGGTGAAACACCTTCGCTTTTTTTGAATATGCGACTAAAATAAGACTGGTCATAATGACCGACCTGCATTGCAATTTCACTGACACTGAAATTGGTTTGATATAATAAATATTTCGCTTCCAGTAAAATGGATTCTTCAATCCATTTGGTAGGCGACTTTCCTGTAGCGAATTTTATAGATTTGTTGAGATGATTTGGAGTGACATTAAGTATTGAAGCATAATAATTAACCTGATGCTGTTGATTGATGTGAGCATAAATAAGTTCTTTAAACTTCGTTGTGAGCACAGTGGCAGCAGTTCCATTTTTATTGATTTTTAATGCGTTTTTATTGATTTCACAAAGTAAAGCAATCAAATAAGGTTGTATAATATCCAAATTTGTGACACCTGATTCCGTATATTCAACCTGTAAACGATTTAACAGCTGTATGATAAACTGAGATTCCTTATTTGGAAAATAAAGGTCAGGGCTGCCCCAAATTTTTAAAAAATCAAAATCATTTATCATTTCTGGGTTCCCGTATTTCCCTATCAGAATATTGGGATGAAACTGACAAATAAACCCCTCTATTTCCGTATTTATGGAGTCTATTGAAAAAATCTGACCCGCAGGAATAACTATAATTTCATTGGATTGGGTCGTGTATTCCTCGAATCCAATCTTTATTTTGTGGGTTCCAGAAGTAATGAATAGTAATGTGTGACAAATGTGTTTGGATGGTGGTACAGGAAATTTGAGTTGATTAATTTCTTCCAATTTCAAGCAAAAGAAATGTTCTGAGTTTGATTTAAAAAGATAGTCTTTGGAGTTATCATTTTCAAGAAATCTATCCCGAAAACCCTGTGGACTGTACGTTTTTACTTTTTCGGTTGTTTTCACCTGCTACTTTCTTGTTTGATACTTGTATTCACGTCTTCGAATTGCAACTAATTGTTGCCTATTAAACCCAATTTAAAAAACGGAGTCTGTTCACTGAACACTGAGGACTATTTTCTCTACAGCAATCGTTCGCATGGCATCTTCATACCCTTCGACTTTTTTATTTCCATACACCGAAGTGGGTAATTTTGGAAACTGATTTCTATCGGAAACCAACGCATTTTCTAACGGTTGATTAAACGGTGAAAATCCGGCATAAGGATGTGTTGCGCCCCAAAGTGTAATCACTTTTACACCAAGCATGGCCGCAATATGCGCATTTCCGGAATCCATCGAAAGCATCACATCAAGATTACTGATGAGTTGTAATTCCTGCTGAAACTTGATTTTCCCGGCAACAACAATGACATTTTCTTTGTTGGAAGTAAGCGAATTTAAGAGTTCTATTTCCTTTTTTCCACCGCCAAAAAGCAGTATTTTATAATCCGCATTTTTGGCTAGTTGATTGATGACTTGCTGCATCAAATCCAACGGATACACTTTGGAATCATATTGTGCAAAAGGAGCAATTCCTATCCATTTCCGGGTTTTTTCTCCAGTTAATTTGATGATTTCAGTATCTAAAGTTTGTTTTTCAGAAAATATTGTCCCGACACTTCGGGATGATAAGTCAACTGTAAAACCAAGTTGTTCAAATACTTTACAGTGTCTTTCAAACATCGTTGGCAGTTGTTTGAAAACTTTATTTTCGGGCTGGGTCAAGGCTTTTTTCTCCGCTCTTCCTTTATCAACCGAAGCTGTTTTTTTTCCGCTTAAAGCAAAAAGTGATCGGACAATTTTAGAACGCAAAACGTTATGCAAATCGGCGAAAGCATCACTGTTTAGTTCTTTTAAATCTTGGAACAAACGCAACAATCCAAGAAATCCTTTATGCCTTTCTTTTTCATCGAAAGCAAAAAAAGAAACGTTGGGAATGGAATCGAAAAACGGTTTGAAGAATGGTCTGGAAACGACTGTAATTTTAACTTCTGGATGCTGATTTACAAAAGCGCGTAAAACAGGAACCGTCATGGCGACATCTCCCATTGCGGAAAGTCTCATGACGGTTATATGTTTGATTTTTTGGGACAATTTAAAACGAGAATTACTTCTTGTTTTGGTACAAAACAGGATTCAAATCATCATCATTGTACATTTTCATCTGCTTGTAAACTTTCATGAATTTAGCTCCATTTTCAATGTCTTTTAATAAGTCATCGATAGCAGTTGACAAATCAGTTCGTTGTTCCAATAGAATATTCAATTTCACCTGACATTTGTCTCTGTGATCTTGGGAAGCCTCTGCACGAGTCGCTTCTTCATTCATGTGATAAATTTTTAGGGCTAAAATCGACAATCTGTCAAAAGCCCAAGCAGGACTTTCTGAATTGATTTTCGCACTTTCTTTTACTACAACATGGCTGTATTTTTGAAGAAAATAACTGTCAATATATTCCACCATATCCGTGCGCTCTTGATTTGAAGCGTCGATTCTTCTTTTCAAAGTCAAAGCGGCTACCGGGTCAATATTTGGATCACGAATAATATCCTCAAAATGCCATTGAACGGTGTCAATCCAATTTTTGTGATATAATAAATGTTCGAATTTATCCTTCGGAAAAGGGTTATTTATGGGCTGATCTACATTATCAAATTGATGATAATCTTTAATACTTTGTTCGAAAACTGAATAAGCTAATTTTGAAAACATATCTTTATATATTAAAAGGCAAAGATACTTTTTTATACTTTTATAGATTAAAAAAACTTTAGAAGTTTAATTCCAAAATTAAAAGCATGCAAATCCATATTTTATCCGAAAACAATAGTGTCCTGAACCATTTTTTAGGACAAATTCGAAATGTGAATGTTCATAACGACAGCATGCGTTTTCGTAAAAATATTGAGCGTATTGGTGAAATAATGGCTTATGAACTGAGCAAGAAATTGCATTACAAAAACATCGAAATTCAAACGCCTCTTGGCATCAAGAAAACTACCGAAATTGAAGACCAATTGGTACTGTGCTCCATTTTACGTGCAGGATTACCATTACATTTGGGTTTTTTGAATTATTTTGACAATGCTGAAAACGGTTTTATTTCAGCCTTCAGACACCATCCTAATAATGATGATGATTTTGAAATTGTTGTTCAATACCAAGCGATTGCTGATATAAACAACAAAAATGTACTATTGATTGACCCCATGCTTGCCACTGGACAATCTATAGTTGCTGTTTTTAATAAATTAATGGAAAGAGGAACTCCTAAAGAAATTCACATTGCAGTTGTAATTGCTGCGCCAGAAGGAATTGAACACCTTAAAAAACATTTACCCGACACTTGTCATCTTTGGATCGCAGCATTAGATGAAAAACTTAATGAACACAGTTACATTGTTCCAGGACTTGGTGATGCGGGAGATTTAGCTTTTGGGGACAAACTATAATTGGGAGAAAAAAGCAAAAAGACTACATAGAATAAAAACAAACAATACAATTTCCTGTTTCAATTTTAGCTGCACAATTTCAATATGACTTGTTGCCATAATGGCTAATGGCGCAAAGGTAAACAGCAATAAATCATTACTTTTATTGGACGAAATTAAGAAAATTACTATTCCAATAAAGAATGAAGCCACTATTTTTTTGAAAGAAACATGTAACAGCTGCGGTCTGTTAGATAACGTTGCAAACATAGAAATAACGAAAAATAATGCAATAGTAGCATAAATCGAAAAAGCCGCATTTTGGTAATTATTGGTAAAATAATCAATACTGAAATCCATCGTTACACTCCTTGTAATATATTCTATTACGTTCACATTGAATACTGCCGCATACAACAAGAAAAGAATTGCAGCAGTGAAAAAAGCAATAAACGGCAGGAACCAGTTTCTATAATCTCTGGAAACATGGAAAATTATGGATATGAAAACCAATACAATAAAAATAATACTCCAAAAATGAAACAATGTTGCTAAAAAAATCCACAATGACGCATCAAATATTTTTTCCTTGGAAGCTTTAAGCGATTGTAACGAAATTAATCGGCGAAGGGCTAATAGTATAAAGAAATTGGAAACAATAAGGTTGGTATTCTCTAATACCGAAGGAAAAAAAAGCAGCAATAAAAAGTAAAAAAAAACGGTGTACGCACTGTCTTTGCTCAATCCATTCTTCTTGACAATGAAATTTGTAATAAAAATGGATGCTAATAAAATGCAGAATAGCATTCCTTTTTTTAAAATTAAAAACAACGAATTAGTCCAAGATAAATCCTGAAATTGGTAGATTGAAAAGAAAACCAGTATTAAAATTACAACCAATGAAAAATTTAATGGTGTAGATTTTTTAAAAACACTTGTTATCATAAGGATATTTTATACTTTTGTGATTGTAAATATAATACTTGTTTAAAAAGGAAACCGTGCAAGTTCAAAAAGATTCTTTATAAAATAAGAACTTGTTACTATCGGGAGTTTCTTAAAAAACAATTAATAAAATTAATTTTATACATTATGAAAGCATTTTTCGAAGGAATACAATACTTATTTGTAAATATTTTATTTGCTCCTCTAGATTTTTTACGCGCATTAGAACTTAAATCTTGGTTTGTTGCTAATACTATCAACTGGATTTTCATGATTATTTGTGCAGCTGCAATGGTATATTGGATCTTGCAATTGAAAATTTTTGAAGACGCAGGAACAGAAAATCAAGATACTACCGCTCACTCTTTCTTAAAGTAATACTTTAAAAAAAAGTGAACCGTAATGGGAAACTATTTTAAATCGTTTCCAATATCTTTTCTAAAATACATCTTATCAAAATTTAGTTTATCTATGTTTTGGTAAGATTTTTTTATGGCCTCTTCGAAATCATTTCCATAAGAAGTTACGGTTAAAACCCTACCTCCATTAGAAATAACATTTCCATTCTCAAGTTTAGTTCCAGCGTGAAAAACAATCGAATCTTCAATGTTTTCTAATCCCGAGATCACTTTTCCTTTTTCAAAATCTTCCGGATATCCGCCAGAAACTACCATGATCGTAGTGGCGCTTCTTTCGTCAACTTCTAGTGTAATTTCATCTAATTTTTCATTGGCCACAGCCAAAAACAATTCCACCAAATCCGTTTTCAATCTGGGAATAACCACTTCCGTTTCCGGATCGCCCATTCTCACATTGTATTCAATTACGATTGGTTCGTTATTCACATTAATCAATCCAATAAAAACAAATCCTTTGTATGGAATTCCGTCTTTCTGGAAACCATCAATGGTTGGTTTTACGATGCGTGTTTCGATTTTTTCCATCAAAACGGCGTCAACGTAAGGAACTGGAGAAACTGCTCCCATTCCGCCTGTATTTAATCCCGTGTCACCTTCGCCAATGCGTTTGTAATCTTTGGCAGTTGGAAGGATTTTATAATTTTTTCCGTCGGTAAGGACAAAACAGCTTAATTCGATTCCGTCAAGGAATTCTTCGATCACGACTTTAGAACTGGCGTCACCAAATTTCTGGTGCACTAACATGTTTCTTAATTCTTCTTTGGCTTCCGCCAAATCCTGAATTATCAAAACGCCTTTTCCAGCTGCCAATCCATCTGCTTTTAGAACATAAGGCGGTTGCAATGTCTCCAAAAATTCACACCCTTTTTCAACTGTTTCGGCAGTAAAACTATCGTAAGCAGCAGTTGGGATATTATGTTTAATCAAAAATTCTTTGGCAAATTCTTTACTTCCTTCTAATTGAGCACCAATTTTTGATGGCCCAATAACTGGAATATGTTTTAACTCCCCATCATTTAAAAAGAAATCGTAAATCCCTTTTACTAACGGATCTTCGGGTCCAACAACAACCATTTCTACTTTTTCCTGAAGAACAAAAGCTTTGATAGCGTCAAAATCCGTTGGACTTAAATCAATATTGTTCGCTATTGTTGCTGTTCCTGCATTTCCTGGTGCTACAAAAAGTGTGTCGCAAAGCGGACTTTGAATCATTTTCCATGCAAAAGCATGCTCTCTTCCGCCTGAACCCAATAGTAAAATAGTCATGATGTTGTTTTATTTAGTTGTGGTGCAAAAATAGTTTGTTTTAAGATGAAATAATAATTTTTTTTACTTACTTTTGACGTTAGTAACGCTAAAGGTATGATAATTTCATTTGGATCTAAAGAAACTGAAAAAATATGGAATGGAATTGTTGCAAAGAAACCTTCAATCGAAATTCAACAAATAGGCAGAAGAAAACTAAGAATGCTTAATAATTCTCAAGATTTAGCAGATTTAAGAATACCGCCTTCCAACCGATTAGAAAAGCTAAATGGTAATTTAAAAGACTATTATAGCATTCGAGTTAACAATCAATGGCGGATTATTTTTATTTGGGAAAATGGAAATGCTTCACAGGTAGAAATTGTAGATTATCATTAAAATAGTTATGAAATGGAAAAGTTAAAAAACATACATCCGGGTGAAATTTTATTAGAAGAATTTCTTATTCCTTTGGAAATAACGGCATACCGATTATCTAAGGATTTGAAAATTCCGCAAACCAGAATTTCTGAAATTACGAAAGGAAACCGAAGAATTACGGCTGATACGGCTTTGCGTTTGAGTCAATATTTTGGTAATTCCGCTAAATTTTGGCTTGGTCTTCAGGATGATTTTGACATTGAGGAAGAACAAGAACATAAAGCAAAAGAATTACAATCCATAAAACGTTTTGACACTCAAAAAGTAGCCTAAATGCTTTCACTTTTCGACTTATCACTGCAACTAAATGGTTTCCCGATGAAGGAAGCCAAAGCCGAATTGCGAAAAATTGTAGCTTTATCCGAAAAAGAACATGAAGCTTTCCTTGAAAATAAAAAAGTAGAAATCGTTAATTTTCATTTACAGAATAATCCATTTTATCAGGAGTTGGTTGGTTCAAATGCTACCAACTGGGACAACTTACCCGTTTTAAATAAAAGAAACTTACAAAAACCATTGCTTAAAAGGCTTTCGAATGGGTATTCTTCAAAAAATAGTTACATTAATAAAACGTCTGGTTCCAGTGGTGATCCATTTATTTTTGCCAAAGACAAATACAGTCACGCGTTGACTTGGGCTTCTAATATCTATCGTTTTGGTTGGTATGGAATTGATTTCAACAGTTCCTATCAAGCACGTTTTTATGGGATTCCAATGGATTTTATTGGGAACAAAAAAGAACGCTTTAAAGACTTTTTGAGCCATCGTTTTCGGTTTCCTATTTTTGATTTATCAGATGGCGTTTTAGAAAAAATTCTGAAAAAATTTCAGAAAAAAAAATTCGATTATATAAACGGGTACACGAGTTCAATTGTTTTGTTTGCCAAATTTTTACAAAAGAAAAATATCCTATTAAAAGACATTTGCCCCACTTTAAAAGTGTGCATGGTAACTTCCGAAATGCTTTTTGAAGAAGATAAAATACTTTTGGAACAACAATTTGGGATTCCAATTGTCAATGAATATGGTGCTTCTGAATTGGATTTAATTGCTTTTCAGAATCCAAATGGAGAGTGGCAAGTAAATTCGGAAACATTATTTGTCGAGATTTTGGACGAAAATAATCAAGCGGTTCCAAACGGTACTTCAGGTCGAATTGTGATTACCTCCTTATTCAATAAAGCGCATCCGTTTATTCGCTATGATATTGGCGACATTGGGATTCTCGACGAAAAAAGTACATTGAAAAAACCTATTCTCAAGAAATTAATTGGAAGGACAAATGATATTGCTCTTTTGCCAAGCGGAAAAAAATCACCTGGATTAACGTTTTACTACGTAACAAAAAGTATCATTGAAGACGATGGTAATGTAAAAGAATTCATAATTAAGCAAACAAAAATTGATACTTTTGAAATTGAATATGTAAGTGAAAATGAATTAACGGCAACACAAATTCAAAAAATCGAAAAAGCAATTACTATCTATCTAGAAAGTGGTTTGAAGTTCTCATTCAGTAGAAAAGAAAAACTGGAGCGAAATGAAAACGGAAAATTAAAACAGTTTATTTCTCTAATTAAAGAAATCAAAGAATGAAAATCACCATAGTTGCAGGCGCTAGACCAAATTTTATTAAAATCGCCCCGATTATCAAAGCGATAGAGAAAAAACAAAATGAAGGTGCTCTCATTTCCTATCGTCTAGTGCATACAGGCCAGCATTATGACAAAAGCCTTAGTGATACGTTTTTTGAAGAACTTAATATTCCGCAACCTAATAGCAATCTCGAAGTAAAAAGCGGTTCTCAATCTGTGCAAACAGCGGCGATTATGGTAGCTTTTGAGCAGGAATTATTACAAAATTCATGTGATTTAGTTTTGGTTGTTGGTGATGTCAATTCAACAATGGCTTGCGCAATTGTGGCAAAAAAAATGAATATCAAAGTGGCGCATGTTGAAGCCGGTATACGCTCTGGTGACATCACAATGCCGGAGGAAATCAACCGCATTGTTACGGATAGTATTTCGGATTATTTCTTCACCACATCACTTTGGGCAAATGAAAATCTTTTGAAATATGGGATTTCCAAAGAAAAAATCCATTTCGTAGGAAACGTAATGATTGATACTTTATATCAAAATTTAAATAGAATTAAAAAACCTGTTTTTTGGGATGAATACAAATTAGAATTCGAAAATTATATCATTCTCACCCTACATCGCCCATCAAATGTAGATGAAGAACAATCGTTGCAACAATTATTACTGGATATTGATGCCTTAGCTACTGATAAAAAAGTAATCTTTCCAGTTCATCCGAGAACAAAAGCAATTTTAGGCGAAAAAAAATTAAATTTTAAAAATATCCTTTGTGTTGAACCACAAGGATATTTAGCATTTATGTACCTTATCAAAAATAGTTTTGCAGTAATTACCGATTCCGGAGGAATTTCTGAAGAAACTACCGTTTTAGGAATTTCCTGTTTTACAATGCGTGAAAATACCGAAAGACCCGAAACACAATTAATTGGCACCAACACTTTGGTAGGAATCGGTATCGAAAAATTGAGGAAAATTTACAGCTCTTTTCTTAAAAATGGAAAGCGAGAAAGTGGTATTCCTGAACTTTGGGATGGCAAAACTTCCGAACGGATTATTGACATTTTACTACACCAAAACTAATGGAAGAAATTGTAATTATTTCTAATTATTATCCACCAGAAAAGGGTGCTGCAGCCAATAGAATTGAGCAGTTGGCTTTGAAACTAGATCAAAATAATTATAAAGTAACCGTAATTTGTCCGTTGGCTAATTATCCTAAAGGAGTATTATTCCCTGAATACAAAGGAAAGTTTTTTGCTAAAGAAATGATGCAAAATATAACCATAAAGCGGCTTTGGATTTATCCAAGTAATAGCAAAAATATCTTTGTCCGTATTGTTTCAATAATGTCTTTTTCTATTGGATTATTTTTTTATTTAGTGTTCAAAAAAATACCTCAAAAAGTAATCGTTCAATCTCCACCATTATTATTATCTTTCATTAGCGTTTTAGTGCTTTCGCTAAAGCGGAAAAAAATCATTTTGAATGTTTCCGATTTATGGCCTTTGGCGGCTATTAAATTGAACGCACTTTCTGCAGATTCATTTTCACATAAAGTTTCATTATTTTTAGAACGATTTATTTATAAAAATTCAACTCTGATTTTAGGCCAGTCCAATGAAATTATTGCTCATATTCACTCTTTAAATCGAGAAAAAAAATGCTATTTGTATCGTAATTTTCCAGACCATAAAATTGAAAGTTTCGAATTAAATTTAATTGATAATCAACCTATTAAATTGTTTTACGCAGGATTACTCGGTGTGGCGCAAGGTGTTTTGGAAGTTTGCGAAAAAATGGATCTGGAAAGTCTAAAGTTAGAATTTCATATTTTTGGTGATGGCGCTGAAAAACTTCAAATTGTAAGCTATATAAAGGATAATCCTAAAAAAAACATTGTTTTTCATGGCATGTTGGAACGCAATGAATTGATTTCGAAATTAACAACCTTTGACATTGCTTTGGTTCCATTGAAAACGAGAATTTACGGCTCAGTCCCATCTAAAATATTCGAATATAGTGCTTTAGGAATACCTATTCTTTATTTTGGAGGTGGTGAAGGTGAAACTATTGTATCTAACAATAATTTAGGATGGGTCGCAGAAGTAACAAATTTCCAGGACCTAAATACTACTATAATCGAAATTTCAAAAATAGATAAAAAACAAATTCAGATAATGAAGCAACAGATTTTTAAAAATGCTAAAAACATCTTTAATCTTGATTTTCAAATAAAAGAATTAATTGAAAAAGAAATTTTTTAATATGCTTTTTCTTCGCCCTTGAAAATATTAACTACAGTTTGGAAAATTATTTTTAAATCTAGGATAAGAGACCAATTTTCGATGTAAAAAACATCAAATTTTATTCTGTTAATCATATCGCCTTCCGTTTCAATTTCTCCACGAAAACCTTTAACCTGAGCTAATCCGGTAATTCCCGGCTTCACATAATGACGTACCATATATTTTTTAACTTTATTCCCATAAACTTTATTTTGCGCCCAAAGATGGGGCCGCGGACCTACAACTGACATATCACCAAGTAAAACATTTAGAAATTGAGGCATTTCGTCCATACTTGTCTTTCTCATAAACTTCCCTATTCTAGTAACCCGAGGGTCATTTTTTGAGGCTTCCGTTTCGGTTTTCTTATTGATTTTCATGGAACGAAGTTTATAACAAAAAAACTCGTTTTCATCAATTCCAGGTCTCCCTTGTTTGAAAAAAACAGGACCTCTGGATTCTAATTTTATTAAAATCGCTAATAATGGAATAAGCCAAGATAAGAGAAAAACAATAATTGTGATGGAGAAAACAATATCAAAAATTCTTTTAAACACCTTTGTACTTGGCTCATGTAACATTGTTTTATTCAATGAAAGCACAGGGAAAAAATCGTAATAATCTATTTTTAAATTCTTAGAGAAAATCTCTTTTGTGTCTGGTATAAATTTTATTGTTTTATTGTTTTCATCTGCAAAATCAATCAAATCTTTCAAATACTCATTAGAAATTTCATTTAATGAGCAGTAAATTTCATCAACACAATTTTCGATTATAAAAGGTTTCAAATCCGCTAATTTTCCTTTAATATTCTGATTTGATTTCTTATCCGAAAAATAACCTAAAAAACGATATCCATAATCATTTCTTGTTTCAAAAAGATCTTTCAATTGAATTGCTTCTGGCGTATAACCAATAATTACAGCACTTCTATAGTTACTCCCTGTTATTATTCTGTATTCTTTTAAATAATAAAATAATGAAAATTTTGAGACCGTAATCAGCACCATAACTGAAGATATAAACATCACAATCACTTCTCCACTAAAAACAACCTGATTTGAAAATGGGAAAAAAGCAATGATTATCAAAAGAAATAAAACTCCTTGCTTGATTATTTTTGAAATAATTTCAATGGGTGTAGTGAAGCGATATATTTCGTAAAATCGTATGAAAAAGGCAGCAGTAATCCATCCAATTGCTTGATAAATAAGATAATATTCAATGTCTAAATCTAGTTCTTTGAAAATGAACAAGCTTAGCACTGAAATAACTATTAGATCAATTGAAACACTAATAGGCCGAATGTATTTTGAATATCTTCCTATTTGTGATGCCGCCATAATTAGTGAATGTACTATTAACTTAAAGATAAATTCAAAAATACTTCCTTCCGTTATTTAATATAACCTGAAAAATCTTTATGCTCTTCTTTCGAAAGTTCTTCTTTAGACAATGATTTAAAATAGTCATAGGTAATTTTCATTCCTTCGGCACGATCCACTTTGGCTTCCCAACCTAATATTTTTTTAGCTTTTGTTATATCTGGTTGTCGTTGCAAAGGATCATTTATTGGTAAAGGAAAATAAACCACTTTCTGATTGGTTCCTGTTAATTTTATAATTTCTTCTGCAAAATCTTTAATGGTGATTTCATCTGGATTGCCAATATTTACCGGTAAAACATAATCTGAGTGCAATAATCTGAAAATACCCTCAACCTGATCATCGACATAACAAAAAGAGCGCGTTTGCATTCCATCTCCAAAAATAGTTAAGTCTTCACCACGAAGCGCCTGACCTATAAATGCGGGAATAACTCTACCATCATTGAGCCTCATTCTTGGACCATAGGTATTGAAAATTCGAACAATTCTAGTTTCTACACCATGAAAAGTATGATACGCCATGGTTATGGATTCCTGAAAACGTTTGGCTTCATCATAAACACCTCTTGGTCCTATAGTATTTACATTCCCGTAGTATTCCTCGGTTTGTGGGTGAACCAATGGATCTCCATACACTTCAGAAGTGGATGCTATAAGAATTCTGGCATTTTTTACTCGTGCCAAACCTAAAAGATTATGCGTCCCAAGAGAACCTACTTTTAATGTTTGTATAGGAATTTTCAAATAATCTATTGGACTTGCGGGCGAAGCAAAATGTAAGATGTAATCTAATTGACCCGGAACATGAACGAATTTGGTAATATCATGATGATAAAACTCGAAATTTTCAAGTTTGAACAAATGTTCAATATTTTTCAAATCTCCTGTTATGAGATTATCCATTCCAATGACAAAATAGCCTTCTTTAATAAAACGGTCACAAAGATGTGATCCTAAAAATCCAGCAGCTCCAGTAATAAGTATTCTTTTCATAAGTCAATTTTACAGTTGCAAGGTAAAAAAAACATTTCACAAATTGTCAAGTAACGTAAGGGATTCCCAAGATATAAATACATTAATATTTAGAATTAAAAATAAAATTAAGCTAATATTGCGACTCTAATTGAAGCCATTACTAATCAATTTTATATATTTTTACATAAATATAAATCATCTAATTTGAAAGTTGTTCATGTTGTTGAAGCAATGGCTGGAGGAGTTCACACGTATTTCAAAGATTTATCCTTTTTTTTTGGAAATCATGAAATAAATGAGAATATAAACACCACCATAATTTATAGTGGAAATCGGAAAGAAATTAATTCGAAAAGAATAAAAAAAGATTTTTCAAAAGGAGTTTCTCTTATAGAACTAAATATGGTTAGGTCTTTTTCTCCTTTACAAGATTTAAAATCTCTTGTAAAATTAATCAGAGAGCTTGAAAAATTAAATCCAGATGTTATCCATCTTCATTCTTCAAAAGCTGGTGTTTTGGGAAGAATTGCTTGTTTTCTATTGTTTAAAAAAATAAAATTATTTTATACTCCACATGGCTATTCTTTCCTTCGAACAGATATTTCATTTTTTAATAAAAAAATATACACATTAATCGAGAACAGTTTTCAGATAATATTTGGCGGTTTAACCATTGCATGCGGGGATACCGAATACGAAATAGCCAAAAAAATAGGGAAATCCTACCTCATAAGAAATGGTATTGATATTAAAGAGATTAATGAAAATGTTTCGGGAAATAAAAATGAAATTTTGACAATCGGTATTGTTGGAAGAATTACTGCTGCCAGAAACCCTAAGTTATTTAATGAAATAGCTTTAAAATATCCCAATCATAATTTTGTTTGGATTGGAGATGGTGAATTAAAACAACAAATAACTGCTCCAAATATAAGAATTACAGGATGGTTCTTGAAAAGAAAGGATGCGTTAAAAGAGCTTAATACGATTGATATATATATTCAAACTTCACTTTGGGAAGGATTACCAATTGCAGTATTAGAAGCAATGGCAATGCAAAAACCCGTTTTGGCCACGAATATTATCGGAAATAAAGATGTGGTAGTGCATAACGAAACAGGGTTTCTTTTTGATGATGTCGATGAATTAGAAAAATATATCGAAATTCTGAAAGACGAAAAAATCAGAGACAATTTTGGAAAAAAAGGATTAGAAAGATGTCAAAATTTATTCGACAATACTAAAAATTTTACAGAATTAGTTTCTCTTTATAAACAATAGTTTTCTCTTGTAACCAGTAACTTCCGAAGATAGAAAACCAAAATCCGCTGAATGCAATTCCGTCAAAACGCAATAGAAAATCATCTGTGAGATTAGAGGTAAAAAAGATAAAAAAGAATGCAATAATAATTGCGTTTTTTATGTCAAACCCCAAATATCCAATAGTAAAAACGTATAAAAAAACTACCATTGGGCCTAAAAATCCGTATTTTAACAAAAAATCCAAAAACTGATTGTGAGTTGGGAATTCATACTTTGCCAGAAAATGTTGATTCGTTTGTTCATAATATTTGAATAATTCTGATTTCCCATCTGAAGCTCCAACACCAAAAGGCAGGTTTTTTAACGAAAGTTCCCATGCTGATTTCCAAATAGAAACACGAGTAACAAATGAATTAAATACTTTTATTTCTGGATTTTTAATGGCATCGAGCTTGCCTACTTTATCCATGTAAGCAAATGTTACTGAGGAATATTTTTCTTTCATATACGGGTTTTTTTGGAGAAACAGCAAAAAGAGACTACCCAATAAAACCAATCCGACAGCTGATATCCCAACTACCTTTTTAAATTTATATTTTCGGATCACTTCATAGTAAAAAACCAAAACAAAACCAATTAGCATGTTAAACAAAGCTATTCGAGTATTCACAAAAAGAACAAAGAAGAATGATAGTGAAAAAATGACGAAATTGGCACTTTTAATTATAGCACTTTTTCTTTGGCGAAAAGCATCAAAAATAAAATAAAGATTAACAATAGCAACAAAGGACAAATGCATGTTTAGCGCCGGCGCATGTATCCCCATGCTATTAGAAAACGCATACCCCATTTCCCACAAATCAATTCCTAAGAAGTATTTATCAATCATATTTGGATAAAAAACAATAAAGCGAATGAAGAAAAATAACACGATACCGCTCGTTGTAATACTATAAAACTGAAGCAATTTATAAAATTGTACCCGTTGATAATTACCTAGAATAAACAATGGAAAAATAAGCAAGGAAATACTTTTTTCGATGGATTTTATGCCCATAAAATAAGAATCATTATTCCAAAAAAATAAAATCTCTATTAATAACGGTATAGCAATGATAAATCCTATCGAGATAGCCTTTTTAGTGAATTTTAATTTTTTTATAAATAATAAATTAAGCGTCGCAAACAGTATAATCAGGCCTGTACATGGTTTTCTAAAAATCATCATACTGGCAATCAAAAATAAAAATAAATTGAAAATTCTATTGATGTTCTTTTCTGAAATGTTCATAATATAAAGCATAATAAATTAGAGGAAAAACTCCTATTTTATGACGAATTGCAGTTCCTAAATCGGGTTCAAACACTCCTTGGACAATAAAATAAGCAAACAAAATAAGCAATATCCAAAGCTCATATTTATACTTTTCTCTATTCTTTAAACATTTTGAGAAACGCACAAGAAGTATATAAAATAAAAAAAGTTGCCAAATTATAAAAGCAATAATTTGAGGGGAAAAAATATATTTTATTCCGTTTAACGGGATATTAACCGTAAAAAAACCATAGACAATGGCTACTGTTTCGCCATACCAAGTATCTGGTTTAACAGGAGAAACAATCATGGAATTGGCATCTGAAGCATTTAACCTTGTCGTATTTACAATTTCTCTACTACTCTCCGAAAAGTAATGTCCTTCCAACATCCCGTAGCTTAATGACAAGAAAATCACAATTAATAGTCCGTAGAAAAGCGTTACAATCGTTTTGTTTTTAAAATTAATGAAACTAACCACATACATTACAAAAGCAATAATGGGCATTAGAAGAAAGTAAGGTCGATAAAAAATCCCAAAAAGAACTAAAAGAAACATCGATAAAGTAATTGATTTACCGTAAGAAACGTTTTCATTCCTATAGAGAAATACAATAATTGCAACGTATAAATAAGTAATAAATTCTTTGGAAGGCATGGACATGAAAATAGCCATCATAAAGAATCCTAAATAAACAAGGATGTTCTTTACATTTAGTTTATAAAAATTATTGGGAACTCCAATTTTGTACAATACATAAGCTAGAATTGGGAATTGTATCAAAGCAATTAGAGGAAAGGGTAAATAACGCAATCCGGTTAATTTATAAAATAATATTGTAAGCGGGTAACTTCCTAAAAAACCTATTTCTTTACCTTTGTCGAATGCAATAATGGCTGAATCGTAAAAAAAGCGTTTAGGCAAAATATAAAATGCTATTACTGCCACAAATAAATTAGCAATAAATAACACCATAAAAGTTGCCGTACTCTTCTTAATTTTAATTTGCATGATAAAAATTTAAAGGAATTGTTTCATGGTTCGCTAGTTTAAAGTTTTATATCTTTTTTGTAAAACATTAAATATCCTATAAATATATAGAAAAGCCGGTAGCATCATAAAAGGTACGAAATTGTAAAACTTCATGACTTTGTCTAATTTAATATTTCGTCCTTCTTTAAGTAGATGTTTCCAGGAAACTAAATCGTTCCAAATGGCTTTTCTGTTACTTGAAGACAAGATATAGAAGTCTTTTAACAGTATTACATAAATCGACGCCCAATAGTTTTTTAAGGCTTTATCTAAGCTGCTTTCATTATATTTAATGTTATTTAAGCCATGTTTCACCATTTCATATACATCCATAACATGGTTCTCACTAACCTGAAGAGTAATTGACCCAAGTCTACCCTGTCTGTATATATAAAACGATTTTGGATAGATAGCAAAGGTGTTTATATGGTTAATTAATCTACTGCACCATTCCATATCTTCCGATTTTCTTCCCAATGGAAAGAACAGTTCATTTTCGATTAATATCGCTCTCCTTACTATTTTGTCCCATGCACAAGCGGCAAATAAATCATAATAAACTAATTGCTCTGCTTCTTTCTTAAAGTCTCCTTTTTTATTATTAATATATTGTTGGTTATACTTACATTTTACATTATTTTTTGAAAAAAAACGACTTTCCTCATGAAGTATTAAATCTGGATAAGATTCTTTTATTAAGTTGTTTAATTCTTCTAATACAATATTCCCTTCCCAATAATCATCACTGTCAGTAAAAATAATATAATCCCCTTCTGCTCTTAATAAGCCCACATTTCTGGCGTCAGATAAACCCCCATTTTCTTTGTTAATAATTATATTTCTGGGGTCTTTCTTTTCATATAAAGAACAGATTTTTAAAGAAGAATCTGTAGATCCGTCATTCACCATAATAATTTCAAAATTAGTATAGGTTTGACATAAAATACTGTCTATACATTGCTCCAGATAATCCTCTACATTGTAAACGGGAACTATGATACTAAAAAAAACATTTCTATTTGGATTATTCACCGTTGTTTTTTTAAATTAATTCAAGTATACTTTTACTTTGTCTTTTTTATAAATAACCACCGTGGAAATAAAGTTCCAAAAAAATGAACTTGCAACAAAGGCAAATGCAGCTCCTCCCATTCCATATACCGGGATTAAAAATCTGTTTAAAATAAAATTAATAATAACTGCCATTACAAGTATAATTTGGAAAACATTTTGTCTTCCAGTCATATTCAAATAAATAGGAGCCGATCCAAAAGCGGAACAAATTCCTTGGCCAATCATTAAAATAAGTAATGCATTCTTCGCAACAATATACTCTTTGCCAAAAAACTGCAAAATAAATTCTGAGAAAATACATATCAATAAAGCGGTCGGTAGTGTCAAAATAAAAATTAAGCGAGAACTATTTCTCAATATTTTATTTAATTCGAAATTGTTTTTAGTCGAAAAGTATTCGGCAATTTTTGTAGAAACAGTGATATTAACCGTAACGATTACCATTGATAAAATTGTCATTAGTTTCATTGCCAAAGCATAAAAAGCAACGGTTGGATCGTCTCTGTATTTTTTTAAAAACATAATATCAAAACTCATCAATAAAAACAAAGCCATTCCGCTTATTGCAATGGGAGAGGATTTAACAATTATTTCTTTATACGTAATAGGCTCGTTTATAGTATTGGTTTTTACTTTGCTAAAATAATTAAAAACCAAAATTGTGGTAATCACGGCTAGAATCACAAAACCAATAAGAAAAACATCAACTAAATAAATTTCTTTTTTGATGTAAAACAATAAAATTGCGCCCAGAATTAAAGGAATATATTTTATGACATTTCTAAATAGTTCCGCAACATACAAACGATCCAATGCTCGAAAAACTTCCGTATTTAAAGTAGTTAAAGCCGAAAAAAATAAGATTCCCGATGATTTTAAAAGAATTAAATGAACTCCTTGATCAGAAAAAAAAGTATTTATAAAATCTTTATTAGTACATAAAACGATTAAAAATAAAATTATCGCCATTGAAAATAATATTCCAACCATTTTTATATAAATTTCTTTTAAGGAATATAAACCATTTACGCCTTTTAATCTTCCTCTAAAATATAAAATGGATTGGTCACAACCCAATAAACATATACTGCCTATTACCAATAGAAAAGATCGGACAAAATCATATTGCCCGACAATCTTTGGGCTAAAATTCTTTGTTAGAAATAAAGTAAATCCAAACAAAATTAGCACTCCCAAAACTCTCAAAATTAATGTGTTTAAACTTTGTAGAATAAATGGGTTATTTTTAATTTTTTGAAGATAGTTCGTGAATATTTTCAACATATTAATTTCTAATAATCTGTTCAATTTTCGTTAAATAAAATAACGATTGATTTGCTATCTTGCTAAAATCAGTGGTAATTGCAACTATTCCACACCTAAATTGTACTGTTTTGTTGTGCTTTTAAAGATTGTTTTCTATAAAAAGAAATGAAAAAATTTATAAAAATAAACCCAAGAATTAAAGCCGCCGGCAATACAAACTTAAGTTTACCATTTATGGATTTAGTGTTTTTGATATTCATTATAACCGTGGAATCTTTTATTATTTTATCAGAATTAAATAATTGTATTTTTAATGTTCCAATATCCTTAGTTAGGGAATCCTTGGTTTTTATAATGTCATTTAATTGTAAATTTTCATTGTAATAAATGAGTTTATCACTTTTTTGACGATTGTCATTAGCACTTGAATACTCATTCAATATTCCATCAATTTGACCTATAATCCCTTCCTTAGCTTTTATTTTTTGTTGAATATTACTAATAGAAATTTTTTGAACTTCCCGAAAATAAGGGCTCGTATTCAAATAATTTAATATGGGCTGAATCGTGTTTTTTGGATCTGTTATCGCTTTTGTCGAAACAATAATAGTATGAAAAGTATAGTTTTTACTTGTAGTGGTTTCTTTAACTACTGATTTCAAATCTCCATTTTCTGCCATTAATTGCAATAATTCTAAATTTAACCCATTATTGTTGATAAACTTATATACATCTACAATAGGTTCAATTGTAATTTTATTGATTTCTTTAGAATTTTGAATACCTATTGATTTAAAAAAAATGGTATCTTTTTCTGCAATTTTAGCCGCTAATAAATTAATCTTTGAATATAAATAATCTGTTGATTTAAAATTTGGCGCAACAATAATATGATTATCATAGTTTTTTTGTGTTTGGTCTAAAAAAATTCCTAAACCTACTCCAACCAACAACAAAATGGAAACTGCAATAACATTTTTTACAAAAAACTGAATACATCTGAATAAAAAAGTATTAAATCTTTGAAAAAGACTGCTGATTTTCTTAGAAATTTGTGTTAAATCAATCTCCTGATCCTCTTGGTCCTTGGGTCCGTTTTTATTCATGCTATTGTTTTATTTTACGTTGAAAATTTGTTCCAATATCTTAATGGTAATCAAATACGTTGGTTTTACACCCGTTGTTCCCAGTCCGCCAGAAGCTAATGTACTTCCCGTTTCCAATGGATTATCCGAAGCGTAATAAGCATATCTCACTTTTATATCCAAAGGAACGCTTTTTCTGATTTTGGATGCCGATTGAATGGCTTTTTGATAATAAGAACCTTCCATTTCCAATCCAATAATACCCCAAGTCGATTCATGAAAGAATTTTAATAAATCCCTGTTTTGCAATGATGTTCCCAATACCGTAACCATTGGTCCGGCAAAGACTGCAATATCATTTCCTTCAAACATCTCCGCCGACAATTCATTATGGAAAAAATAATTGTCTGCTGTTCCCTCATTAATATGCGCATTCGGAATCATGATGTCTCCTTTTCCACCTTCCAAAATTCCTGCTTTTCCCATGATGGAAACCGATTCGACATTCAATAAGGTCTCTTTTTTATAAGGTTTCAATAATTCATCAATCGTTTCATACGCTTGTTCGCCAAAAGCATAATCCATCACGATTATAACCGGTTTTTTGTCACCAATAGTTGCTTTTGGAAATGAGGTTTTAGTCCAGTCTATTTTGGCTGTATCAAAAATTTGCACGTCAATGTTGGTTCCTGAAGTATCCGGTAACGAAATCATTCCGTATTTCAATGCAATGTCTTCCACCTGATTACGAACGTCATAAGAGCCTGATTTACTCAATTCTTCATAAATAAAGAAATCTGTTTTGTCTTTAAACTTCGTTTTCAAAGCCGGTGTTGCAAAAATAGAGTTCATTACACTGTGCATATTGGCACTAATCACATGAATTGGACGGTCTAAAAGCTGATTCTCTTTTAAAACTTCCTTAATGTTCGTTGCCCAAATTTCACCATGAATATGATGCCCCAAACGTTCCCTCAAAATTGGACTGAATGTTATGGTTCTTTTATTATTATCAACCACTTCCTCAATCGCTAATTTCCCCAACCAAAAGATTACATGCAAAAAACGATCTGGCGATGTTACGGACCCAAATGCATCATAAATCTCTAAAACGTCCTCAAATGTCCTTCCCAAAATGTTTGAAGCATGCGAAATTGCTTTCTCTTTTTCTACCAGAGTCAGTTTTTTATTTTGGGAAACTGCTTGTTCCAATTTGAACCAATCCCGCGAAACTTCGCCTGCATCATCCAGTAAAACTCTATTTCTTATTTTATGGGATTCGATGAAAATGAACGTTAAATGCGTCAAAATATCATAAATATCCGAACGCCCGCGCGTAATCTCCACATTCATTTGTTCCTCATCAATTCGATAACAATTACGGCGTCTTTTTGGTGGAACAATCGCTTGGAAATGCGATTTAGAGTACCCTTCATCCGAAGTTAAATTGATGAATCTACATTCTTCAATTCCTACCGGCAAACGCTCAATAACGTATAAAAGACCGTTTAATTCCACTTTTTCTTCACCAATATTACCGTAAATTTCTGGTCGCAAAGCCAATAAAGCTTCCCTCAAAGTATCTCCTGAAACTCCCATTGGTTTATAAAATCCTCTATTGAACAAATGACGCATCGTGATGTACATTTTTTCAATGGCTGCTGATGATTCTTGTGCTCTTGAGCGTGATATATGTTTACTATCTTTCATTTATTCTATTTTCTAAAACTCAAATGTAACCCTTTTATTTTTTGTTTAATAAATCTACAATGGCTCTGTCATTAGAAAGTCTGGGGATTTTATTTTGTCCGCCCAGCTTGCCTATCGATTTCATATACTCCTGAAAACCGTTTTTGGCCACTTTCGTAATCACAACTTTTCGCAATACATGTCCCACAATCAAATCATCATAATATACGTTTTGCTTTCTCATGGCATTGTCTATCGCTTCCGCAAAAGTAACAGGGTCTTCTGGTTCGTTCTCAAATTCAATGAACCATTCGTGATAAGGCAATCCTTCTGTTGGAGTGATTTGTGGTGCTACGGTAAATTCATTGATTCGAATATTAGTTCCAACTATTGCTTCCTGCAATGCGCTTTCTACTTCTTTTCCAATGACATGTTCTCCAAAAGCCGAAATATAATGCTTGATTCTTCCCGAAACGATCACACGATACGGTTTTAATGAAGTAAACTGAACGGTATCACCAATATTATATCCCCAAAGTCCTGCATTAGTAGAAATAATCAGCACATAATTCACGTTTAATTCTACCTCGCCAATGGTATAACGTCTTGGTTTTTCCGTATAAAATTCGTCTGACTTTATAAATTCATAGAAAATTCCAGAATTCAAAAGCAGCAACATTCCTTTCTCCTTTTGAGAATCCTGATACGCAAAAAACCCTTCCGAAGCAGGAAATAACTCAATGCTATCTACTTTTCGACCAATTAAATTTTCGAATTTAGCCCGATACGGCTCATAATTTACCCCTCCGTAAATAAATAAATTGAAGTTTTTAAAGATTTCACCTACTGGCTTCCCTCCTTTTTGCTGCAATTTTTCAAAATACATTTGCACCCAAGATGGAATTCCTGAAATCACCGTCATGTTTTCGTTAAACGTTTCTTCGACAATCGCATTTACTTTGGTTTCCCAATCTTCAATACAATTCGTTTCCCAAGATGGCATGCGGTTTTTTTGCAGGTATTTTGGAACAAAGTGAGCTACAATTCCAGATAATCTCCCCAACTTAATCCCGTACTTTTCTTCCAGAATTGGGCTTCCTTGCAGAAAAATCATTTTTCCGTCAATAAAATCTGTATTTCCTGTTTCATGGATATAATGCAAAATCGCATTTCGAGCCGCTTCAATATGAAAAGACATGGATTCCTTGGTCAACGGAATATATTTAGCTCCGGATGTTGTTCCCGATGTTTTTGCAAAATACAATGGTTTTCCTTTCCAAAGAACATTTTCGGTGCCTTTTACCACCTTATCAACATATGGTTTTAACGCTTCATAATCCCGAACCGGAACCTGATTAGCAAAATCAGCACTTGATTTTATAATATCAAAATGATGATCACGTCCAAATTGAGTTTCCTTAGCTTCTTTGATTAAGTATTGTAAAACTTTGTTTTGGGTTTCCACAGGATTATTGGCCCAAGCCTGAGTTTTTTTATAAATTTTAAGTGCAAATAGTTTTGCTGCAACTGATTTTATTGACATTTTTTGGATTTATTCTTTATTAAAGATAAAAAGATAGGTGAATTTTTACTTTGATTTTTTGGAAATCGTTTCTTTTTCTTCTTTTTCCACTTGTGCTCTTAATTCCATTTCCTTTTTTGAAGCAGATAAATTTACTGGGGATTGGACTTCTTCAGTTGCTGCAAGGATAGAGTCTTTGTTGAATTTTGCGTATTCCAATTCTCCAGTTAATACTTTTTGAATGGATTTGATGTAGGCTTCATTTTTCTTTAAAGCAAAAGACAAAGAATCTGCTTTTAAAGCCAATTGCGTGGCATCTTTTTTAAGTTTAGTTGAAGAATATCCTGGAATAAATTCACGTAAAGGTGTAAAAGCAATGATAAAAGTGGTAATTGTTATTATAAATATTGCTCCCAAAGTGGCAACAACAAAAACATTCATTAGATTAAGTTTTAAAGAAAAAGTTTCCTCAAAAGTATCTTCGTTTAAAATTATTAAACGTCTTTTATTGAATAAATTTTCCTTGAGTTTTTTTCGTTTCTGTCTTTTCCCGGACATACAATTTGATTATTGAACAAATATAATCAATTTATAGTATGGATTCTATTTGTGCCCTTTGATCCTGTTTTATGAAAGTGTAAATTTGATTTAATAAATTTTTAACGTTATTGAAACCAAATAATTGCCTTAAAATGAATTCATATCAAGTTATTCTAATTACCTTTGTAGACAGTTTTATTACAAATTTGCTTCGGCAATAAATTATTCAATCATGGGAAGAATAGGTGTTACAGAAATCCTTGTTATATTGGCGATCGTTTTATTACTTTTTGGAGGTAAAAAAATTCCAGAACTAATGAAAGGTCTAGGAAGCGGAATTAAAGAATTCAAAAACGCAGCCAAAGACAATCAGCCAGCTGATAAAAAAGAAGAAGAAGAAATAAAATAAAAAAAAGGCTTTTCATAATTTGAAAAGCCTTTTTTTATAGTTTAAATAATCATTGTTAACTGAATACGTTTTCTTTCTTCATCCACTTCCGTTACTTTTACCTGTACATGTTGGTGTAATTTCACTACTTCATTTACATCGCTTACAAAACCAACTTTTAACTGCGAGATGTGAACCAAACCACTTTCTTTTACTCCAATATCAACAAAACAACCAAAATTGGTAATGTTATTCACAATTCCCGGTAAAATCATTCCTGATTTTACATCTTTTATGGTTTTTACATTCGGATCAAATTCGAAAACAGTTACCGTTTTTCTTGGATCTAATCCTGGTTTTTCGAGTTCTTTAATAATGTCTTTTAAACCTAACAAACCTATTTCCGCAGTAATGTAATTTTCTGGTTTTATTAACGCCGTTTTTTCTTTGTTGGCAATCAAATCATTTACCGTCAATTTCAAATCTTTTGCCATTTTTTCCACAATTCCATATGCTTCCGGATGAACCGCTGAATTGTCCAAAGGATTTTTAGCATTCGAAATTCGGATAAAAGCAACTCCTTGCTGATACGCCTTTTCACCCAATCTCGGCACTTTTTTCAATTGTTTTCGGTCTTGAAAAGGACCGTTTTCCGAGCGATATTGTACAATATTTTCGGCCAGCTTCTCTCCTATTCCACTCACATAACTCAGCAAATGTTTACTCGCCGTGTTGATATTTATCCCAACGGAATTCACACAGCGAATCACTGTATTATCTAATTCTTCTTTTAACTTATTTTGATCCACATCATGTTGGTACTGGCCTACGCCAATTGCTTTCGGGTCAATTTTCACCAATTCGGCCAATGGATCACTCAATCGTCGCCCGATAGAAACCGAACCACGAACCGTAACATCATAATCTGGGAACTCCTCTCTCGCAATTTTGGATGCGGAATAAACCGATGCTCCGGCCTCAGAAACGATGAAAACTTGAACGGGTTTATCAAAAGCTATTTTCTTTATGAAGAATTCCGTTTCACGTGAAGCCGTTCCGTTTCCTATGGAAATCGCATCAATTTTATAAGAATTGACCATCGAACGGATTTTTTTCATGGCCATCGCTTCCTCTTTTTGAGGCGCATGCGGATAAATGGTTTCATTATATAACAAATCCCCTTTTTCATCCAGACAAACAATTTTACAGCCACTTCTAAATCCTGGATCAATCGCCAAAATTCTTTTTTCGCCCAAAGGCGGTGCCAATAATAACTGTCCCAGATTATTCGCAAAAACCTGAATAGAATTGGCATCAGCCTTCCCTTTTGCCTCTTGCAAAGCTTCATTTGAAATTGCCGGATGCAACAATCGTTTGTAACTGTCTTCGATGGCTAATTGTACGTGAGGTGTTGTGCTATTTTGGCTTTTTAGGATTAAGGTATCAATAATATCATACGCTTCATCAATATCAACTTCTACTTTAAACTTGATAAAACCTTCATTTTCGGCACGAAGCATAGCTAATAATCGATGGGATGGTGCTTTAGTCAACGGTTCTGACCATTCAAAATATTGATTGAATTTCTGTGCTGCTTCTTCGTCTTTTTTTGTTTTTACTACTTTGGTGGTAATGATTGCTTTGCGTTCGTACAATTTTCGGAGTTGTTTTCGAACATAAATATTTTCATTAATCCATTCCGCAATAATATCTCTGGCGCCCTGTAAAGCGGCATCTTCATTGATGACGTTTTCATTCAAATATTTGGAAGAAATAAAATCGATAGCATCATTATTTTGTGCCATGATAATTTTTGCCAAAGGCTCTAATCCATTTTCACGAGCGACATCAGCTTTGGTTTTTTTCTTCTTTTTGAAAGGCAAATAAAAATCTTCCAGTTCCTGTAAATCAAAACTTTGCTGGATTTTTTTCTCTAATTCCGGCAAAAGTGCATTTTGTTCGGTAATGGATTTTAAAATCGCTTCTTTGCGTTTTACAATCACTTCATATTCTTTTTGAAGCTTTGCAATTTGTTCTATTTGTACTTCATCAAGATTTCCCGTTGTATCTTTTCGATATCGGGAAATAAATGGAATGGTACAATCTTCTTGTAATAATTGAACGGTTTTTTGAATATTAATTGCTGCTGTGGCAGCAGTTTTAGCAATAAATTGTATATTGGTCATTGTGTATTAATTCTTTTATTAGGATACTTTATCCTAAATAGGTGTTTAAAATTCTGTTTCTTCTTGGTCGATCTCTTCTAAATATATTGCATTTACTATTTTTAGTTGAAGTTCTTCATCATAGTCATTTTCATATAGAATCGATGTAATGATTTCTTGTAATAAATTTTTATCAATTCTATTATCAGCTACATGAACTGCAATATTTTCCATTTCCCTGATAAAGTAACTTACTTTGAAATCAAATCCATTTATCTCTAAAAAATAGGCAGTCAAAACAATAGATGTCCTTTTATTTCCATCTTCAAAGGCATGATTTTTATTTATTGAATAAAATAAATGACAAACTTTATTTTCAAATTCCGGATAATACCAATCATTTTTAATGTGTTCTAAAACACTGTCAACTAAACCAATATTTATGATTCCTTTTTTACCTCCACTATTTTCAATAATAAAATCTTGTTCTTTAATGGCATGCGTCATATCCAAATAAAAGTACTCCATAACTAGCGGTCTTTTAATCTTTTGAACACATCAATATTTTCTTTTAATCTTTCCTCCAATGCTTGACTTTTCTCTCCTAAAAATTTATTAAAATCTTCTGTACTTACTGTACTTACATAATCTTTTAATTTTTCATGTAAAGCGTCTCTAAAAGCCATATCTCTGCTTGCCATCAAGCTTCTTGCTTTTTCTCTTAATGGTTCATAAATTTTATTGGTTAGTTTTTCGAAATTAGAGAATACTTCATGGGCTTCTGATAAAGAGAATTGTTTTTTATTAAGATCAAATTGATCTTTTAAAAATTCTGCAAAACCATTTTCATAACTTGATATTAAATCTAATACCTCAGAATACATAGTGGCTCTTACACTTTCTTTAGTTTTTAAATCAAGAACTTTACGGTACTCTTTAGCGTTTTCTTTGAAAATACTTTTATATATTTTGTCCGTTAATTGCCCATATTTAAACTTATTGCTCGTAATACATAAATCAACCGCATTAGTAAATTCTTTTCTATAATTTATTTCTCTTATAGCGGCAGGAACAAATTCTTCTTCTCTTTGATTAATGAATTTGGTAGGACCTCCCAATTTTTTATTTAATACATCTATTACAACATTTAACATAAATGTTCTGACTTCTTTGGCCTTTTCTGAAGTTTGTAAGAGCATCCCAATATTAAGTAAAGTTTTAAAAGTAAATACTGATAAACTTGTAGCTCTTTTTCCAACCAATTCATTATCATTATCTTGCATTAACTGGCCGACATCAATGTCGGTCAGTTGATTTATAAAGTCTTTAAACGTTTTGAGTTTAACTCCTCTAAAAATTTCATAACCGGCATGTTGCAACTCTTGATTGTTATCTTGTAAAATACGTTCAATTGTTCTGGTATCAACTTCATAAAATTTAGCAACCTGATTGAGTGTAAATCGGTATTTATTCTCGAAATATATTCCCGTAAAACCTAATTGGTTATATATTTCTTTGATAGCCATATTGTTATTCAGTACATTTTTTCGGTCTATCTGTGAATTTGTTAAATCTTTCATTTTTAATACTTTAAATAATATCTCTTTTAATAAGCCATATGACAATAGCAATTTCCTTCAACCATCCTCTTTTATAAAAAATTAGATTCTATTTCTTCTGAATTAGAATCATTATTTTGTTAATTTTTATACCTGCTAAAGTACTACCTTTGAGTCAAAACTCCTTATTTATGTCTTTTATATTTTGGTATATTCCATTTATTAACTTGGTGTCTTTTTCAATAATAGGAGTTGACAAACGGCTGGCTATACAGCAAAAATGGCGCATTTCAGAACGTAATTTATTGCTTACGACTGTAATCGGAGGGACAATTGGTTCTGGACTAGCGATGCTGGTTTTCCGACATAAAACTTCAAAAATGTCTTTTTTATGGAAGTTTTTTTTAATTGGTATACTGCAGGTTATTATAGCGTATTTCTATGTTATAAAATCTAAATAATTACTCTTGTTGATTACTTCAAAAGTTGCTTCAGGATAGGCTTTTGCGAAAGCAGTTGGAATTTTTGTCTTTTTATTTTCATTCCATTTAAACTCAAAACCGGCTAAAGTAGACGCTTTTTCCTCTAACCAATCTAATTCTTGTTGATCATACGTACGCCAAAAGTAATTATTTGTTTTTATTTTTTGATAATTTTGCTTTTTTACTCTTTCTGAAGCAAGATAATTTTCCCATAAATCGCCTACATCATTTCTCGAATCCATTCGATTGAAATTATTGATAATGCCATTTCTAATACCATTATCATAAAAATACCAACGGCTGGATTTCACAATTTCCTTTCGAAGATTGCGACTGAACCCTTCTACTTTAAAGATAATAAATACTTTAGAAAGCAAATCTAAATAATTAGTAACAGTATTTTTTGACATTTGCAACTGGTTTGCTAATTCCTGCAACGAAACTTCTTTACCTAATTGATACGCTATCAAACGCAACAAATCATAAATTTTATCAGAATGTTTAATACCTTCAAATACTAAAATATCTTTCAGTAAATAGGAATTAATAATTTCATACAAATACTCTTTTTTATCCTCCCAATTTGAATATTGAATCAATTCCGGGTAACTTCCAAAAAGTAATCTTTCCTCTAATTTTTCGGTAGTTTGTTTGTAATTTTCGTATTGGGAATATTCCATTTGTGCCAATGGAAAAAGATATAAGGTGTTTTTTCGTCCTACCAATGGTTCGCCAAGAGTATTGTTTAAATCAAATATAGAGGAACCGGTAGCAATGATTTTGATTCCTTCAATAGAATCCACAATTAGTTTTAGAATAAGTCCAATATCAGCAATAGTTTGGGCTTCATCTATAACCAATAAATCAATAGTATGTAATAATCGCTTGTAATTCGCTACGGAACGCTCTTTAAGTAAATTAGCGTCATTGATATCTTCTCCGTTCAGTTGTAAATAACTTCCGTCCGGAATGGTTTGAAGGTAATTTTTTATTAATTCAGTTTTCCCAACACGACGAGCGCCCAGTAAAATCAATACTTTATTAGGAAGTACTTTTTTACCAAAATCTTGAAATAGCGCTCTTTTTAAATAATTTTCCATTCTATTTGATTTAGAAACATAAACCAAATATAATCAAAAAATAGTAATTCAGTCAACGTACTGACTGAATTTACATTAATTCAGTCAACGCACTGACTGAATTAATATAAATTCAGTCAATAAAAAGAGTCTAACAAGAAATTTTATCCACTCTTGTTTGGTGTCTTCCACCTTCAAATTCTGTATTTAAGAAAGTTTCCACCATTTCTACTGCTTGTGGAATTGAAGTGTAACGTGCAGGAATACTGATAATATTAGCGTCATTATGTTGGCGAGCTAATACTGCAATTTCTTTCATCCAGCATAAAGCAGCACGTACATTAGACTGTTTATTTACTGTCATTGAAATTCCGTTACCGCTTCCGCAAATAACAATTCCAAAATCAGCTTTCCCTTCAGAAACATCTATGGCAACCGGACGTCCAAAATCAGGATAATCTACACTATCTGCAGAATCTGTTCCGTAATTAGTTACTTTATGTCCTTTTACTTTAAGCATTTCAACGATTGCTTTTTTGTATTCTGGACCAGCGTGATCGTTTCCTATGGATATTTTCATTTTTACTATATATAAGTTGTGTGGTGCAAATTTAAATAAAGAAATTTAGTTTTATTGAATTTAAATATCGCTTTCTTTAATAGAATAACTCAATTCAAATAAATCTTTAAAAATCAAAGCAAATTGTAAATGCCATAACTATCAGAATGCTATTTGATTAGGTGTTATTAACAATTTTAATAAATATATAAATAGCTGTGAATCAATATATATATTATATTAAAAATGTTAATTTTTTACATTGTTAATAGCTAAACGCAATTACTTGATATTCAGTTAACTTTAAATTAACAAAACATGTTCATAACTTTGGATAGAATATTAGAAGTTTTTTTTGGTTCTAACTTAAAAATAAGTAATCCAAAACCCACATTAAAAATCCTAATTTTGTTTGTTGAATTTTTAGAATAGTTATCAGTATAAAAAAACAGTTTGTTAACAAAAATCTAAAAAGTACTTATTTACAAAATCAATTCTATTTGAATTATTAACCATTGTTAATTAAAATCTAAAAACACTTTAAAACTAAACCTTTACCTTAAAATAGCATTGTTGATAAGTCGGTATAACAACTTTAAACTTCATTCCAATACCTTTTGAAATAAATTTATTGTAGCTATTAACAAGCTATAATAACAACCAAAAAATAATTTAAATTTAATTTTTCTTTTTGTTTATATTAATATATGTTGACAACTTAAAAAAAATAAAACTTTCAAATTGAATTAAACGATGGTTAGATTGTTATTCAAACGATCTAAAATTTCCTGAACCTTTTCAAAATCGTTTAAATGTACTTTTAACTTAATTCCACCTAAAGCATTTGAATAAAATGGAGCAACGGATAAAGTCATTTCATTTTCAAAAAAATAAGAAATTCCTTCTTGATCTAAAATATGCTTTAGAACAACAATTTCATGCGAATAATTAAAAATTGCAATTGTTTGAAAATCTTCCATTTTGATTGTTTTTATAAAGATACAACTATTCTGTAAAGTTATATTTTCTTTAAAACTGTTAGCTGGTTATTGATAACGATTAACTATTTCGTAATTTTATGCGCTATAAGAAAAGAAGTATGAGTAAAAGATTAAGAAAGCCGATCAAAAAAGAGAAAGATTTCTCTGATAAAATATTAAAAATATTGTCGCAAAGTGCTAATAAAGCATTCAATTATAAACAAATAGGAGCAAAACTGGAACTCGATGACACCGAAAGTCGAAATCAAATCATAAAAGATTTGAAGATTCTGGCCTCTCAGGATAAAATTATAGAATCTGAACCGGGGAAATATTTAGTAAAAGCGGTAAGCAAAGATTATTACGAAGGTAAGATTGATATGACTGGTCGTAAAACAGCCTATTTTGTTTGTTCCGATTTAGAAGAAGATGTTTTTATTCCAACCAATAATTTAAATCACGCTTTAGATAAAGATATTGTAAGAGTATATGTTTACAATCGAAGAAAAGGAAAACGACCTGAAGGGGAAGTGATTGAAGTGATTGAAAGAAATAAAACTGATTTTGTTGGTGTTATTGACATTCAAGCTAATTTTGCTTTTGTTTCTACTGCCAATCCAAAAATGTATACTGATATTTTTATTCCAAAAGATAAAATAGGCGAGGCGGAGCAAGGAGATGTAGTTTTGGTTCATATTGAGGATTGGCCAGCTAGAGCAGATAGCCCTTTTGGTTCTGTAATAAAAGTTTTAGGGAAACCAGGAGAACACGATACGGAGATTCATGCTATTCTTGCTGAATATGGTTTGCCAGCTGAATTTCCTATAGAAGTAGAAACTTATGCCCAAAAAATAGATACATCGATAGAAGCAAGTGAAATTGCCAAACGTCGTGATATGCGCGACACGTTGACTTTTACAATTGATCCAAAAGATGCCAAAGATTTTGATGATGCCTTATCATTTAAAAAATTAGAAAATGGCAATTACGAAATTGGTATTCACATTGCCGATGTTTCGTATTATCTTGAAGAAGGAACCATCCTGGATGATGAAGCGTATCAAAGAGCGACTTCTGTTTATTTAGTAGATAGGGTAGTACCCATGTTACCGGAAGTATTATCAAATTTTGCTTGTTCGTTGCGTCCAAATGAAGAAAAATATACATTTTCAGCTATATTCGAAATCACCGAAAAATCTCAGGTAGTCAATCAATGGTTTGGTAGAACTGTAATTTTTTCTGATCAGCGTTTTTCTTATGAAGAAGCGCAGTATATCATAGAAACGAAAGACGATGTGATTCCGGAAGAAATTTCAATAACTGGAAGTTCTTATCAAGTTTCGAAAGAAATTGTCTCAGCGACTTTAAAAATGGATGAATTAGCTAAAATTTTTAGAAAAAGAAGAATGGCTGATGGAGCCATTTCTTTTGATAAAGTGGAAGTGAAATTCAATTTAGATGAAGCTGGAGAACCTCAAGGAGTTTATTTTAAAGTTTCTAAAGATGCCAATCATCTGATTGAAGAATTCATGCTTTTGGCCAATAAAAAAGTAGCAGAATTCATTGGAAAACAAAAGAAAACTTTCATTTATAGAATTCACGATGAACCAAACGAAGATAAATTAATTGCTATGCAAACGGTAATTGCAAAGTTTGGTTACAAAATAGATTTCCGTAATAAAGGCGATATTTCTAAATCATTGAATGCGTTGATGGAAGAAGTGAATGGTAAAAAAGAACAGAATTTAATTGATACTCTTGCGATTAGAAGTATGAGTAAAGCCAAATATTCTACTGATAACATAGGACATTACGGATTAGCTTTTGATTATTATTCGCATTTTACATCACCAATTCGTCGTTATCCAGATGTGATGGTGCATCGATTGTTACAGCATTATCTTGATGGAGGAAAATCAGCTGATGAAGAAACGTATGAAACTAAATGTGTTCATTCTTCAACTATGGAAGGTTTAGCTACCAATGCAGAACGGGATTCTATCAAATACATGCAGGTAAAATACATGCAAGATCATCAAGATCAGGAATTTTTAGGAGTAATTTCTGGTGTGACTGAATGGGGAATTTATGTAGAAATTATAGAGAATAAATGTGAAGGAATGTGTAGAATACGCGATATAAAAGATGATTATTACACATTTGACGAAAAACAATATGCACTAACTGGCGCAACTTCTGGTAAACTATTACAATTAGGAGATGAAATTTACGTTAAAGTAAAAAATGCCGATTTAGTTAAAAAACAACTAGATTTTAATTTTTTAAGAAGAATTGAAGAACCAATTAAATAAAAAAAATGAAAAAATTAGTGATTATTGCCTTTGTATTTTTAAGCCAAATAACAAATGCACAGGTAAGCAGAAATTTAGGAGATTTTGATGAAGTTAAAGTATTTGATAAAATTACTGTAAAATTAATTTCATCCACAGAAAATAAAGTTGTTATTACGGGAGACAGAGCAGATGAAGTTGAAACGGTTAATAAAAATGGAGAATTAAAAATAAGAATGCCTTTTCCACAATTACTATCTGGAAACAACATTGTAGTAAAATTGTATTTTAATAGTATTGAAAGTATCAGTGCAAGCGAAGGAAGTTCTGTTTCAAGTGAAACTGATTTTAAACAAACAATGTTAGATTTAAATGCAAAATCAGGAGCAGAGATAAAGATTAAAATAGATGTTGACAAAGTGAATGTAAAGGCTAGTGCAGGAGGAATAATCAATGTATCAGGTAAAGCCACAAATCAAGATGTAGTCATTACATCAGGTGGAATTCTAAAAGCAACCAATTTACATACGACTCAAACATCAATAAGCGTTGCTGCGGGCGGAAAATCTGAAATATATGCAACTACATTAGTTGATGCAAAAGTGAAGGCCGGAGGCTCTATTTACATTTATGGAAAACCAAAACAAATTAATAAAGAAGTTTTTATTGGTGGAACAATCCTAGAAAAATAATAGTTTTGCATTTCTATTCTGATAAATTTTAATTTTTAATGATAAACGATATTTTATCCGGTATTCCCTGGGGAATTTTTTTAAGTTTTATGGTTGGTCCTGTATTTTTTATACTGCTTGAAACTAGTATTATCAAAGGATTTAGAGCAGCTTTAGTTTTTGATTTAGGAGTTGTTTTAGGGGATATTGTTTTTATTACAATTGCATATTTAGGCAGTTACAGATTAATTCAAAGTTTAAAAGATAAACCTGCCCTTTTTATTTTTGGTGGAATCTTGATGTTAGTTTATGGCATCATTTCTTTTGTACTATTAAAAAAAGAAGAAAAAGTAAATACAGATGAAATAGACAATGAGATTATAAGAAAGAATTATGCAGGTCTTTTTTTAAAAGGTTTTTTATTAAATATTATAAATATTGGAGTTCTTGGCTTTTGGTTGGCGATTATTATTTCTGTAGGACCAAAACTAGAAATGCAAACGTCCAGAATGATAACTTTTTTTGTTACTGTAATTGTATCTTACTTAATAATTGATTGTATTAAAATACTACTGGCCAAACAATTAAAAACTAAATTAACACCCAACAATATTCTTAAAATTAAGAAAGGAATCAGCATTGTTATGATGGTTTTCGGAATAGTTTTAATCACACAAGGATGGTTCCCAAAGGAAAAAGAAATGATGAAAAATGCATTTGAGAAGATTGAAAAATAAGTAAATACGTTTTTATTTCAAAAAATAAAAAAAGTCTAAATCCGATAGAAATATTCAGATTTAGACTTTTTTTTTTCTAACAAATTGAATAATTACAGCATTTCTTAAATGAACTTACATTCCTTATATGTTGAAAATTCCAAACTATTTAAGGAATATAAGTTCATTTAAGTTTTAAAAGAATAGTATTAAATTCTATATTTTTCTTAAAAATTAGCTATAAAAAAACCTCCAAGTTTACTTGAAGGTTATGAGTTTCGTTCGGATTCGAACTATATCTTTATTTAATTTTTCTTAAAAATTTAGACATAAAAAAACCTTCAAATTGCTTTGAAGGTTTTAGAGGCATCGTCCGGATTCGAACCGGAGTAGGAGCTTTTGCAGAGCCCAGCCTAGCCGCTCGGCCACGACGCCGTAGTTGAACGGATGGCAAAAGTAACTAAAAAGTTTAAAGTTTAAAAATTTAAAGTTTAAAAATTTTAAAAAATATTTATTAAGCCTTTTGAAACATTTTTAATTTAACTTCTATATTCTTCCATTTCTATTGTAACCGCTTCAACATCACCACCAATAGGCGGATTCAATTTTGAAACACCCAGAATAACTCTTGAAATGGCTGGAACTTCTTTCATAATTCTGGTAATGATACGTTGTGCAACATGTTCTAATAAGTTGGCTCTGATAGCCATTTCTTCAACCACAATTTGATTTAACAACACATAATCAACCGTATCAACCAAGTTATCCGTAATAGATGATTGTCGTAAATCTGTTTTTACTTTTAAATCAACTGAATAATCAGAACCAATTTTTCCTTCTTCAATCAAACAACCATGATAGGAGTAGGTTCTGATATTTTTAAGTTTTATAAATCCCATTTTTTAATTTTTTGTTCAAGTTTTTTAGGTTTAAAGCTATCTCTGGTAACTTTAAACAGTAAACTTTAAACCATTTATTTATCTTTGCTAAAATTAAACAAAAAAATGTCAACCGAAGAAAAATCACTCCATTTTATAGAACAAATCATTGAAGACAGTTTATCCAATGGTTTTCCACAAGATAAATTACGTTTTCGTTTTCCGCCAGAACCTAATGGGTATTTACACATTGGTCATGCCAAATCTATTTGCTTAAATTTTGGTTTAGGATTAAAGTACAATGCGCCAGTTAACTTGCGTTTTGATGATACTAATCCAGCCAAAGAGGAGCAGGAATATGTAGATGCTATAAAAGAAGATTTAAAATGGTTGGGTTTTAATTGGACCGAAGAATTGTATTCTTCTGATTATTTTAAGCAGTTATACGAATGGGCGGTTGCCATGATTAAAAACGGTAAAGCGTATATAGACAGTCAATCTTCTGAAGAAATGGCAATTCAAAAAGGAACGCCAACACAACCTGGAGTTGATGGACCTTATAGAAACCGTTCCATTGAAGAAAATATTAGCTTATTTGAAGGAATGAAAAACGGTGATTTCCCGGAAGGAAGTCATGTTTTACGTGCCAAGATTGATATGAAATCTACTAATATGTTGATGCGTGATCCGTTGATGTACCGTATTTTGCACCGTCATCATCACAGAACTGGAAATGATTGGAATATATATCCCATGTATGATTATGCGCACGGAGAAAGTGATTATATAGAGCAAATTTCGCATTCTATTTGCACACTTGAATTTGTAATGCACCGTGAATTATACGATTGGTTTTTAGACCAGATTTATGATGAATCAAAAGTAAGACCACATCAATATGAATTCGCTCGTTTGAACTTGAATTACACCGTAATGAGCAAGCGAAAACTATTGCAATTGGTTCAGGAAAATATCGTAAATGGTTGGGATGATCCCAGAATGCCAACTATCTCAGGATTGCGTAGAAGAGGCTATACAGCCAATTCTATTCGTAAGTTTTGTGATATTATTGGTGTTGCCAAAAGAGAAAACATTATTGATTTTTCACTTTTGGAATTTTGTTTACGCGAAGATTTAAACAAAAAGGCGCCAAGAGTTATGGCGGTTTTAGATCCGATAAAATTGGTGATTACAAACTATCCTGAAGATAAAGAAGAGTGGTTAGAAGCCGAAAATAATCAAGAAGATGTTAGTGCAGGATTTAGAAAAGTTCCTTTTTCAAGAGAATTATATATTGAAAGAGATGATTTTTTAGAAGAAGCTCCAGCCAAATTTTTTCGTTTGAGTTTGGGCAGAGATGTGCGTCTTAAAAATGGTTATATCATTAAAGGAGAAAGTGTCGTTAAAGACGCTGCAGGAACTATTACTGAAATTCACGTGACTTATGATGAAGACAGCCGAAGCGGAAGTGGGAGTGAAGCCAGTCAAAGAAAAGTGGCCGGAACCTTGCATTGGGTTTCTATAAAACATGCAATTGAAACGGAAGTTCGTTTGTACGATCGTTTGTTTATTGATGAAGCACCAGACAGTCATAAAGAGAAAAATTTCTTGGAGTTTATGAATCCTGATTCTTTACAAATTGTAAAAGGATTTGTAGAGCCAAGTTTGGCAACTGTACAATCAGATGAGAAATTCCAGTTTCAACGTTTGGGTTATTTCAATGTTGATAAAGACACAACTGAAGGTAAAATTGTCTTTAATAGAACCGTTGGATTGAAGGACGCTTGGGAAGAAAAAGGCAAAAAAGAAGAAAATTTATTGATGAATACCCAAAAAGAAATCAATAAATATGTAAAGGAAAAGGATGAAAATAGTGCCAATTTAATATTGAATACTATTATTGATAACATAAGAAGTATTGATAACTACAGTTTAATTATTCAGACTATTGTCAAAAATATTAAGAACGATAATAACTCATTGTTGTTTTCTAATTTGATTTTGCATCATTCAAATAAAGTACATGTAAAAGATATTGAAGAAGAATCTTTGACAAAATTATACACGATGTCATTAAAAAGTCAAATGGCAGCTGTTAGAATTTTAGCTATTCAAAATTTACAAAATGATTTGAATAATTTGAATCTTTTCGAAACTCAGCTTTCAGAATTAAAAAAGAATGAAAAAATTGAAAAAGTTTTGGAATTATTAAACGAACTAAAATTTTAGAATTAAATCTACAGTATAAATTTTATTGATTAAAAGCGTCTTTTATAAGGCGCTTTTTTTATGATTGTAATTTATTATTACAATCAAACTTATCATAACAATTACCAATTAAAAATGGCTTAAATAAATCAGATTTAAAACTTTTTTTTAAGTTTTACGAGTTCTAATATACCTATTAAAGATTCGTTTCAATAGCGAGTTTTATTTCGTTTTTCAGCGTTGTTTAAAATAAATTAACGGCTTGTTAACATCGATATGTTAAATAAAATTTGTAATTTTAGATTATTAACAATCAAAAATCAATATCATGTCGAATAACGCAGGAAATACATTAATTGCTCTATTAACTGGTGCAGCCATTGGAGCTGGGATAGGAATTTTGTTTGCTCCTGATAAAGGTTCAAGAACAAGAGAAAAATTTAGAGATGGTTACGATGACGCCAAAAAAGATTTAAAACATAAATTCGAGAGTGCATCAGATGAATTAAAAAGCAAACTTGCTTTTACTAAAAATTATGATTTACAAGAAACATACGATGATTTGATTTCGAATGTGAGTCATAAAGCTGAAGATGTAATTTCTTTTCTAGAATCAAAATTGGCTGAGTTGAAAGAACAAAACGCCAAACTTCAGAAATAATATTGGTTTCTTCTCCTAATTAGTATTAAAAAAATAAAATTATGGCTTTTGAAGAATTAAAAGAAAATACGGAAAATATACAGGAACAAGTTCAAGCCTTCATCGAAAGCAATGTTTCTTATTACAAATTATGGGGTTTTAAAGTAGCAATGAAATCTACTACCATGATTCTTAAGTTTACATTGATTTTTTTGTGTTTTAGTATGGTTTTATTATTTTGTTCTGTAGCGGGGGCTTTAGCAATTGGAAACTATTTAGATTCTTATTGTTTAGGATTTTTAATTATTGGAGGAATATATCTTTTGCTAACAGGTCTTCTATTCACAATTAGGGATAAATTTTTTGAAGGATCGGTACTGGAAAAATTTTCTGAAATATTTTTTAACGACTAAATTATGGAAACCAAAAAATACTCATCCTACGCTCAAATTGATAGGGAACTAGAAATTTTGAAAATTGAAAAAGAAATCAGTTATCAAAAACTCGTTTTCGGAATTAAAAAAACCAAAGAGAGTTTTACTCCGCAAAATATTGTAAGTGGAGTTATAGGTTCCTCTTTGAATGCTTTTTCTGGTAATTATGGAACGCTAATCAATCTGGCAATTCCTTACGTCACGAAAGCTATTCCATTTGTTGCGAAAGCGGTTCCATTTGTTAAAAATTGGTTATCGAATAGAAAAAGAGGCAATTAAGCCTCTTTTTTATTTTTAAAAATCAAATATTATATTTCTATTTGAGGATTTTCTGGAGGTTGCGGAGCTTGATAACTAGTATGTTCCTCTGTTTTTGGTTTTGGCTTTCTGTTGGTTTTCTTCATCATTTCGCCCACTTGATTCGATGCAGAAAATGAAGCTACCATATTATTCAGCATATCACTTCCGGCTTGAGGAGAATTGGGCAATAAAATCAAATTGGAGTTAGTGTCTGCGCCAATGGCCTGTAGGGTATCATAATGTTGCGTAACCACAATCAAAGCCGAAGCTTCCTGAGAGTTTATACCCACTTTATTTAGTACATCTACACTTTCTACCAGACCTCTTGCAATTTCACGTCTTTGGTCAGCAATACCTTGTCCTTGTAAACGTTTGCTTTCTGCTTCTGCTTTTGCTTTGGCAACAATTCTAATTCTTGATGCTTCAGCTTCAAATTCTGCGACAGTTTTTTCTCTGTCTGCAGCATTAATTCTGTTCATCGCGTTTTTCACCTGAATATCAGGATCAATATCGGTTACTAATGTATTGATAATCGTGTAACCATAAGTAGTCATCGCTTCGTTTAATTCTCTTTTTACAGCAACGGCAATATCATCTTTTCTTTCGAAAACATCATCTAATTTTAGTTTTGGAACTTCGGCACGTACGACATCAAACACATAAGAAGTGATTTGATCGTGTGGATATTCCAATTTGTAAAAAGCATCGTAAACGGTTTCTTTTACAACCATAAATTGAACTGAAACTTTTAGTTTTACAAAAACGTTGTCTTTCGTTTTGGTTTCGATGATCACATCTAACTGTTGGATTTTTAGATTGACACGTCCGGCAATTCTATCAATTAAAGGAATTTTAAGTTGAAGGCCTGATTGTCGAATGCTTAAAAATTTACCGAATCGTTCAATTACAACAGAGGTCTGCTGCTTGACAGTAAAAAAGGAGGAAAGTAAAATAAATAACGCAAATACAAGAAAAATAATCAACGGAATGTCCATAGTATGAATAAATTAGTTAAAAAATTAGGGTTAAATTACAAAAAATCTTTAGGTTTGCCTTTGTTTAATATTATTTTATGAAAAAGAAATTTCTTACTACAGTTTTTATTTTGATTTCCATAGTGGCTTTTGCCCAATATGATTATAGGGATTCTAACAGAATCGGGATTAGTTTTGGTGTCAATCAATTTACGTTGAACACTAATAATTTCCAGACTAAACCTAGAACAGGATGGAACGCAGGACTTTCTATGCGAGGAAATTTTTACAATGATTGGGATATGGTTTACGCAATGCAGTTCAGCGAAAATAATTTTTCAGTAGCCACAAAAAACTTTTTTTCAGCAAATGAGGATGTAAATTATAAATTGGCTTCTGCTCAAATATCGTTGCAATTGAGTTATAAATTGATCGAAAATCATTTGAGTGTTGAGTTTGGACCTTTGGTTCAAGTAAACGGAAAATTTAAAATTGATAACGAAAATGAAAACAATAACATTTCCGGGACAACATTATTAGCCAAAGATATTTTGGATATTTCCAAGTTTAATTTCTATCCAACGGTAGGAATAACTGCCGGAGTGCGTCATTTACGTCTGAATGTTTCCTATCAATATGGAATAAACAATATGCTGGGTAACTTGAACACGAAGAATTTAGGAGTAAATTTCAAAGGAAATCCAGGAATCATAAATGGTGATTTGATTCTTTATTTATAAAAAAAAGCTTCTAATCCTGAATCTGGATAAGAAGCCTTTTATCATTAAACCTTTTCAGAGTTTTATCCCGAAGCTTCGGGACTGAAAGGGTTCTTTTTTATAAAGTAGCTATTGCTTTTTGAATTCTGTTAATCGTTTCGTCTTTTCCAATTACTTCAACGATATCAAATAGGTGAGGACCTTTTAGGGCGCCCACCAAACTCAAACGAAACGGTTGCATTACTTTACCCATTCCAATTTCGTTTTTCGTCATCCAATCTTTTACAATAGTTTCTATATTCATCGAAGTAAAATCAGTTATTTCTTCTATAACAGATATTAATTCTTCCATCAATGTTGGCGTTTCTTCCTTCCAGTTTTTCCTTGCTTTTTCATCATACGATATTGGAGCCATAAAAAAGAAATCACTTAATTCCCAAAATTCAGAAACAAAATGCGCACGTTCTTTGATTAATGAAACAATCTTTGTCAGTTCCACTAAAGAGTAATATCGGTTAACATTCTTAGATTCTACAATAGGAGCAAAGGATTTCGCTAAATCGACATCTTTTTGTTTGACCAAATATTGATGATTGAACCATTTGTTTTTTTCTGGATCAAATTTAGCTCCAGCTTTGTGAACTCTGTTTAAATCAAATGCTTCAACTAATTCTTCCAGTGAGAATAATTCTTTTTCAGTTCCATCATTCCAACCTAATAAAGCTAAGAAGTTAACAACTGCTTCCGGGAAAAATCCTTTTTCTCTGTAACCTGATGAAACACCTTCGGCGGTTTTCCAGTCCAATGGAAATACAGGGAATCCCATTTTGTCACCATCACGTTTGGATAATTTTCCGTTTCCAACAGGTTTCATAATCAATGGTAAATGTGCAAATTTGGGTGCTTCCCAACCAAAGGCTCTGTACAATAAAACGTGTAAAGGCATTGATGGCAACCATTCTTCACCACGAATTACATGAGAAGTTTCCATTAAATGATCATCTACAATATTAGCCAAATGATAGGTTGGCATTCCATCGCTTTTAAACAATACTTTATCATCTAAAAGACTCGTTTCAAACTTTACGTCTCCACGAATGATGTCATGCAAATGTAAGGTTTCGTTTACCGGAGTTTTAAAACGAATTACATAATGTTCTCCATCAGCAATTCTTCTGGCAGTTTCTTCAGAAGAAATAACTAAAGAAGTGTCTAGTTTTTCTCTGTTGTGGTGATTGTATATAAAGGTTTTTCCTTGTTCTTCTTCTAATTTTCTTGCTGCGTCCAACGCTTCTGCAGTATCAAAAGCATAATAGGCATTACCGGAATTGATTAATTTATCAGCATATTGGTGGTATAAATCTTTTCTTTCGCTTTGACGGTATGGACCAAATTTTTCGTTTTTTCCAATGGTTTCATCTGGTGCTATTCCTAGCCATTCCAGTGCTTCGATGATATATTCTTCGGCTCTGGGAACATAACGGTTTTGATCAGTGTCTTCAATTCGTAAGAAGAAAATACCATTGTTTTTTTTGGCAAATAAATAATTGAATAATGCGGTACGTACTCCGCCAATATGTAAAGGTCCAGTTGGACTTGGTGCAAAACGCACACGAACTTGTTTAGACATTGCTGTAAATTTTTTGCAAAGATACAAATTCGATTACTCAATTGGATTATTTGAAAATGAGTTAATGTAAGATTAATCAGTTTGATGTTTTTTAACATTTCTTTATTCATATAAATTATTACTTTTATTGGTTACAAAAAACAAAGTTTACGTTTTGGAAAATCAAAATTTTATTTATCAGAAACTGGAAGCTTTTATCCGAAAGTTTTATACCAATGAATTGATACGAGGAATCATTTTTTTTATTGGTTTAGGATTGTTGTATTTTCTATTTACGCTTTTTGTCGAATATTTTTTTTGGCTTAAGCCAATGGGAAGAACCATTTTATTTTGGGTTTTTGTGGGAGTGGAAGTGTACTTGTTGTCCCGATTTATTTTATTTCCAATATTTAAATTATTCAAACTCCAAAAAGGAATTGATTACAATCAGGCGTCGGCTATTATTGGAAATCATTTTACGGAAGTGAGCGACAAGTTGACGAATTTTCTGCAGTTATCAAATTCGGATAATCATCAGAATAAATCGGAATTGCTTGTGGCTTCGATTGAACAAAAAGCCAATGCGTTACAACCAATCCCTTTTGGGAAGGCCATAAACTTCAATACAAACCAGAAATATTTACCGTTAGCACTAATTCCTGTTTTGTTTTTTGCTTTCTTTTATTTTTCCGGTAACAGCAATGTGATTTCTCAAAGTTTGAATAGAGTAGTGCATTTCAATTCGGCTTTTTTACCTCCGGCTCCTTTTAAGTTTGTGGTTTTAAATTCGAATCTGCAAACGGAACAAGGAAAAGATTTTATACTTCAAGTCAAAACAGTAGGCAAAGTTGTTCCTGAGAATGTGATGATTTTCATTGGGGATGAAAGTTATTTTATGGAAAATACAAAAGGAGGGGAGTTTGAATTTAAAATTTTAAAACCTTCTGAAGCTGTTTTGTTCCACGTGGAGGGAAATGCGGTTTCTTCATCGGATTATGAATTGAAAGTGATTACGGTTCCGTCGATTGCTAATTTCGAAATGCAATTGAATTTTCCTTCTTATTTGAATAAAAAACCAGAGAACATCAAAGGAACCGGTAACGCCATTATTCCCGAAGGAACTCGTGTAATTTGGAAAATGGATACGCAAGCGACACAAAAAGTAGATTGGATGGACGGAAAGTCTAATATTCCCTTTTCGAAAACTGAGAACAGCTTTACTTTATCAAAAAATATACTTCAAAACACAGATTATCAAATTCTTACTTCGAATGACAAGGTTAAAAACTACGAAAAAGTGAATTATCAGCTTACAATTGTCAAAGATCAATTTCCAGCGATTACTGTGAACAATGCGCCAGACAGTTTGAAGGTGGGAAGGAACTATGTTTTAGGGCAAATCTCAGATGATTATGGATTGTCAAAACTTCAGATTGTGTATTACGAAAGAAACAAACCTCAGATTGCCAGACGTGGAACAATTGCTGTTAAAAAAGCTACAGTAGATCAATTTGTATTTTCGTTCCCAAGTAATCTTCCAGTTGAGCAAGGAGTGTCGTATGACTATTATTTTGAAGTGTATGACAACGATGCAATTCACCATTTTAAAAGCACAAAATCTTCTGTTTTCTCGAATCGTGTTTCTACGGATGAAGAGAAAGAAGATGAAGTTTTACAACAGCAAAATGATAATATTAATGGTTTAGAGAAGTCCTTAAAAAATCAAGACAAGCAAATAGCCGAAATTGAAAAAATACAAAAAACAGGAAAAGAAAAAGACAACCTTGAATTTAAAGATCAACAGAAAGTAAATGATTTCATCAAACGCCAAAAGCAGCAAGATGAAATGATGAAACAGTTTGCAGAGAAAATGAAAGATAATTTAGATAAATTCAAAACGGATGAAAAGGATAAGCTAAAAGAAGAGTTGCAAAAACGAATGGATAAAGTCGACAAGGATTTGGATAAAAATCAAAAGTTATTGGATGAGTTAAAAGAACTGAATGATAAAATTAAAAACGAAGAACTACTTTCGAAGTTAGATAAATTTAAGCAAAACAGTAAAAACCAAATTAAAAATTTAGAACAATTAGTTGAGTTGACTAAGAAGTATTATGTAGAAAAGAAAGCAGAACAATTAGGTGATAAACTAGACAAGCTTTCTGAAAAGCAAGATAAATTATCCGATGATGAAAAGGAAAACAAATTGGATAAACAAGAAAATATCAATGCTGATTTTGATAAGATTCAAGAAGATTTAAAAGATTTAGAAAAGGAAAATAAAGAATTGAAATCCCCGATGGATCTTCCTAAAGATGCCACTAAAGAAAAAAGTATCGACGAAGATTTAAAGAAAGCTTCAGAGGAATTGAAGAAAGACAATAAAGCGAAGGCTAAACCAAATCAAAAAAGCGCCTCGAAAAAGATGAAAGAGATGGCCGCAAAGATGGCACAAACTTTGGAAGGAAATGAGAAGGAAGAACTGCAAGAGGATGTTGCTATGTTGCGACAAATTCTGGACAATTTATTGGCATTTTCTTTGTCACAGGAAGATTTAATGAATCAGTTTAAAGGGCATAAAGCCGGTTCTCCAGGCTATAATAAAAACATTAAAATCCAACAGGATTTAAAACAGCAGTTCAAACATGTTGACGATAGTTTGTTTGCGATGTCTTTAAGAAACCCTATAATTGCCGAAGAGGTGACTAAAGAAATAGGCAACGTACATTACAATATTGACAAATCGCTAGAGAGTTTGTCCGATGCTATGGTTCCTAAAGGATTATCCCATCAGCAATATTCGATTGCTGCAGCCAATAAATTGGCTGATATGCTTAGCAATATGCTTAACACGATGCAAATGTCATTGTCTGGAGTGGGTTCAGGAAAGCCTAAGCCGGGTCAAGGACAAGGAATGCAATTGCCGGATATTATTAAAAAACAAGAGGGATTGGGAGAGAAGATGAAAGAAGGAATTAAGAAAGGTCCAAAACCTGGTGATGGCCCAAAAGGGGAAAGCGGGAAAGACGGAAAATCGGGTAAAGGCGAAAGTCAGGATGGTGATGGAGAAGGAGATGCCCAATCCATAATGGAGATTTATAAAGAACAAAAGCAGTTGCGTGAAGCTTTGCAAAATGAACTTAATAAAAAAGGTTTGGGGGGCAATGGACAAAGTGCTTTGGAACAAATGAAACAAATTGAAAAGCAATTATTAAACAAGGGATTTAAAAACGAAACACTTCAAAAGATTCTAAATGTAAAGCAGGAATTGTTAAAATTGAATACGGCGCTACAGCAACATGGAGAAGAAAATAAACGTCAATCTGAAACCAATAAAAAAGAGTTTAATAATCAATCTAATGCACTGCCAGCTGCTTTATTAGATTATTTGAATAGCATAGAAATATTAAATAGACAATCCTTACCTTTGCGGTCGAATTTTAATCAAAAGGTTCAAGAATATTTTAATAAAAAATGATCAATTTTAATTACGAAACCGACTTTACTTTAGACAAAGAAGAAGCTATTGCTTTGTGGCTGTCTAATGTTATTGCTTCCGAAAACAAGAAAGAGGGAGAGATAAACTACATCTTTTGCGACGATGAGTATTTGCATAAAATCAATCTTGAATACCTTAATCACGACACATTAACGGATATTATTAGTTTTGACTACACGATGGGGAATGAGCTAAGCGGTGATGTTTTTGTTTCTATCGAAAGAGTGAAAGACAATGCTGTTGATTTTAACGTCCCTTTTGAAGACGAATTGAAGCGTGTTTTAGTTCACGGAGTTTTACACTACTGTGGATATAAAGACAAAGGCGAGGCGGATGAATTTTTAATGCGCAGTAAAGAAGATGAAAAATTAGCGCTGTTCCACGTGGAACAGTAAACCTCTTTTAATATTTAAAGCCGAAGTGTTCCACGTGAAACATTTTTTTATTCGGCAGAATTGACAATACAATGTTTCACGTGGAACAAAATAAAAATAGATTTCAAAATTACAATCCGGAATATAATTGAAGGATTAAATCATACAAGAAGATGTTTCTAGATGAATATGATGTGATAGTTGTTGGCGCAGGACATGCCGGTTCTGAGGCTGCTGCCGCTGCCGCAAATTTGGGTTCGAAAACCTTATTGGTGACAATGAGTTTGCAGAATATAGCCCAGATGTCCTGCAACCCTGCGATGGGCGGAATTGCCAAAGGACAAATTGTGCGCGAGATTGATGCATTGGGTGGTTACTCGGGAATTGTTTCTGACAGAACTGCTATTCAGTTCAAGATGCTGAATAAGTCCAAAGGACCTGCGATGTGGTCGCCGCGTGTTCAAAGTGACCGTATGCGTTTTGCTGAGGAATGGAGAATGATGTTGGAAGGAACTCCAAATCTTGATTTTTATCAAGAGATGGTGAAAGGTTTGATTATTGAAAACGGAAAAATAAAAGGGATTCGCACTTCGTTAGGAGTGGAGATTCGGTCCAAATCGGTTGTGTTGACCAATGGAACTTTCCTGAATGGCTTGATTCATATTGGTGAAAAACAATTTGGTGGAGGAAGAGCAGGCGAGAGTGCTGCTTATGGAATTACCGAAGATTTAGTGAATGCAGGTTTTCAAGCAGGAAGAATGAAAACAGGAACGCCTCCAAGAGTGGATGGACGTTCTTTGGATTATTCGAAAATGAACGAGGAAAAGGGAGATACTAAGCCGGATAAATTTTCTTATTCGGATGTAACATCACCGTTGGTTATTCAAAAATCATGTCATATGACGTATACGTCTCTTGATGTGCATGATATTTTGAGAGAAGGTTTTGATCGTTCTCCGATGTTTAACGGTAGAATAAAAAGTCTTGGACCAAGATATTGCCCATCAATTGAAGATAAAATTAATCGTTTTGCTGATAAAGAAAGACACCAATTATTTGTTGAGCCGGAAGGATGGAATACGTGTGAGGTTTATGTAAATGGTTTTTCAACGTCACTTCCTGAGGATATTCAATTTAAAGCATTGCGTTCTGTTGTGGGATTTGAGAAAGTAAAATTCTTTCGTCCAGGTTATGCAATCGAATACGATTATTTTCCGCCGACACAATTAAAACATACTTTGGAAACAAAGCTTGTTGAAGGATTGTATTTCGCCGGACAAATAAACGGAACAACCGGATATGAAGAAGCAGCTTCTCAAGGGTTAATGGCTGGTATCAATGCGCATTTAAAAGTGCATGAAAAAGCCCCGTTAATTTTAAAAAGAGATGAAGCGTATATCGGAGTTTTAATTGATGACTTAATTACTAAAGGGACGGAAGAGCCGTATAGAATGTTTACCTCTCGTGCGGAATATAGAACGTTGCTTCGTCAGGATAATGCTGATTTTAGGTTAACACCAATGTCGCATGAAATTGGTCTAGCTTCTGAAGCACGTTTGCGTAGAATGGAACATAAACTGAATGAATCTGAAAAAATGGTGGCTTTCTTCAAAGAAACGAGTGTTTCGATTGCGGAAGCAAATCCTATTTTGGAATCAAAAAATACGGCACTCATTACACAAGGCGATAAAATGTTTAAAGTTTTTTCTCGTCCCCAAATTGATTTGGATGACATGATGAAGTTTGAAAAGGTTGTGGAGTACGTTGCGGCAAATGATGTAGACCAAGAAATTTTAGAACAAGCCGAAATTCAAGTGAAGTATTCTGGTTATATTGAAAAAGAAAGAAACAACGCGGATAAATTGCTTCGATTGGAAGATGTAAAAATCCCTGAGAATTTTGATTACGATAAAATCAAATCGATGTCAATTGAAGCAAAACAAAAATTAAGCAAGATTCGCCCTGTAACCATTTCTCAAGCATCAAGGATTAGCGGTGTTTCGCCAAGTGATGTTTCGGTGTTGTTGATTTATATGGGACGGTAGGATTGTAGATTTTTGATTAACGATTTTGATTGCAGATTTGCAAAAGATCAGAAATCGTTAATCTTAAATCAATTTGTTCCACGTGAAACAAAATCAAATTTGAATAATATATAAAGGGATTCAGCTGCAAACTGCGACTGAAAACTGAAAACTAATAATATGGATATTTCAAACAAAAAGCATTTTTTAAACGTTAAAGATTATTCCGTTTCTCAAGAAACATTTGATTTGTATCACGACGAAGCGTTGGATATGTTAATCACGCATCCGCAACCCAGTTTAGAAAATTTAGGGAAGTATTACGAAAGCGTGGATTACATTTCCCATACGGACAGTAAACGGTCTTTGTTTGAAAAAGCATATCATTTTGTAAAAAGCATCGCGCTAAAAAACAAGCTGAATTTAATCAATTCGCTACAACCGAATAAAGGAAGCATTTTAGATATTGGCGCAGGAACTGGAGATTTTTTATCAGTGGCCAAAGAAAACGGATGGCATACCATAGGAATCGAGCCAAGTGATAAAGCTAAAGCGATTGCCAAACAGAAAGGAGTTTCATTTGTTGGAGAAACCAGCGTATTAGAAAGTCATTCTTTTGATGTCATTTCGATGTGGCATGTTCTAGAACACATTCCTGATTTAGACGAGCAACTCAAAGAATTAAAACGATTATTAAAACCAAACGGAACTCTAATAATTGCGGTTCCAAATTTCAAATCTTTCGATGCAAAATATTACGGGAAGTTTTGGGCAGCTTATGATGTGCCGATTCATTTTTGGCATTTTTCGAAAAAGGCAATAAAAATGCTTTTCGAAAAAGAAGATATGAAATTAGTAAAAGTGCTTCCTATGAAATTTGATTCTTATTATGTGAGCTTACTTTCCGAAAAATACAAAACGGGAAAAATGAATTTCATTAAAGCCTTTTTTATCGGATTACAATCCAATTGGGAGGCGAAGAGTGATTTTGAGTATTCTTCACATATTTACATTCTGAAAAACAGCTAAAAAGTGTTTTAAGCGTATTTAAGCGACGTTTTTTAGGCGAATTGAAGTGTTTGTCGGATTTTTAAACTAATTCGTTTATTTAAAAGATATGAAGTCTGTTTTTAATAGTCACAAATTATACAGTTGTCAATTATAATAATAAAATCTTATATCATAAATATTTTGCATTTTTCAAACTTTATGTCAATGCTATCAATTTTTTTATATTTTTGTCACCAATAGTAAAAACTAGAAACTCACCAAAATGAAACCAGAAGATTCACGAATACAAAAAAATAAATATTAAAAACATGAGTAAAAAAGCATTAGTAATTATCGCACTTTCAATTTCACTTGTATCTTGTAACAAACCGGCAGCGGAAGTTAAGGAAGTAAAAACAGCTTACGTAGATACTTCAGTGTTGATGAAAGAATATACAGAAGCAAAAGATCTAGAAGCAAAATATAAAGCTAAATCGGAAGAGAAAGGAAGACAGCTAGAAGCTGAAATTAATCGTTTCAAACAAGAAGCAGCAGGTTTTCAAGCACAGGCGCAGGCTAATGGTCAAGCTTGGGCACAACAAAAAGGAGCTGAATTGCAAAAAAGAGAGCAACAATTAGGTGCTGCGCAACAACAATTAGCACAAGAGCTGCAACAAGAAAGCGGAAAAGAAATGGATTCGTTGGTTAGCGGTGTAAAAAAATTCATCAAAACCTACGGTAAAGAAAAAGGATACTCTTACATCTACGGAACGGGCGACGCAGCTTCAATTTTGTATGCAGAAGACAAATATGATATCACAAAAGAAATCATTAAAGAATTGAACGACAAATACAAATCTGCAACTCCAAAAGAAGTAGAAGTTAAAAAATAATTTTTCAGATTAATTCAAATGAATGCCTTCGTCTAAAATTTAGATTGAAGGCATTTTTTTTGAAGCAATTTCCCGCTATTCACTATAAACGTAGTTCACGGAACTCCAATTAAAATAAAAGTATAGTGAAGTAATCTCTCGTTTAGAAAGCGTTTTTTCTTACCCATAAAAGGAGCTTCCTGCGGTTGCTATTTTCTGGTGAGAAAAAATTACTTTCTAAATCTCGAGGATTTCCGCTGCTATCGGGGCTAAAAAATTGTGGAATCAAGACATAAATTGTCTTCCAAAAATTAAAATATGAATCCTATTTTCAATACTTTAGCTTTATATATATACGCCTAATGCAAACAATTTCTGAAGCCGCCGCCTACACCTTACGATTCATCAATCAAACCCATCGATCCGTTTTCCTTACCGGAAAAGCAGGAACTGGAAAGACCACCCTTTTACGGGAAATTATCCAAACTACGCACAAGAATACCGTCGTTGTTGCGCCTACGGGAATTGCCGCGTTAAATGCGGGCGGTGTAACGATACATTCTATGTTTCAGTTGCCGTTTGGAGGATTTATTCCCGATAATTCTTCGCCTCAATTTTCTGAAAGTACGAAATTTGAAACCAAAGCTACTTTGCGCAGGCATTTCAAAATGAGCGGTTTGAAGAAATCCGTTATTCGCAATATGGAATTGTTGGTAATTGATGAAGTCAGTATGCTTCGCGCTGATTTATTGGACGCCATGGATTACATGATGCAAACCGTCCGTAAAAAAAGCAGCCCTTTTGGTGGCGTTCAAGTATTGTTTATTGGTGATTTATTGCAATTGCCTCCTGTAATTCGGGATGAAGAATGGAGAACGCTAAAAACCTATTACAAAGGGAAATTCTTTTTTCATTCCCATGTTGTACAACAAAATCCACCGTTATACATTGAATTATCTAAAATTTTTCGTCAGACGGATGATACTTTTATTGCAGTTTTAAACAACCTGCGAAACAACCAAATTACTCAAGAAGATATTCTGACTTTAAATCAATACGTAAAACCGGATTTCGATTTAAAAGCGAATAAAGGGTATATCACCTTAACTACACATAACGCCAAAGCTGACACGATGAATGCGCAGGCTTTGGAAGATCTAGAAGGAAAGTTAGTGGTTTATAAACCAGAAATTGTGGGAGACTTTCCAGAAAAAATATTCCCTGTTGAAGATCAATTAAAGTTAAAAGTAGGAGCACAAATCATGTTCGTCAAAAACGATTTGTCTTTTGATAAGAACTATTTCAACGGAAAAATGGGGATTGTCAAATCACTTTCGAGCCATGAAATTTTGGTTCATTTTCCAGAAGAAAACAAAACCATAGAAGTTGAAAAATACGAATGGCAGAATATACGCTACAAAGTAGACGAAATGACTAAAGAAATTGAAGAAGAGGTTTTAGGAACTTTTGTTCATTATCCGATAAAATTAGCTTGGGCAATAACGGTTCACAAAAGCCAAGGATTAACGTTTGACAAAGCTGCACTCGATGTTTCGCAAGTTTTTCTTCCAGGACAAGCATATGTGGCGTTGTCGCGTTTGCGCTCGTTAGAAGGGCTTATTTTGCTTTCTCCGTTGCGAATGAATGGGATTTCTAATGATCAGGACGTGATGGATTATTCACTCAATAAAGCTTCGGATTCATTTTTAGAAAATGCACTGCACTTTGAAACTAAGAATTTCATCCATAATTATTTGATTAACAGCTTCGATTGGGGCGATTTGGCTCAGGAATGGCGTAATCATAGATTCAGCTATTCGGAAAAATCAGAAAGTTCAGAGAAATCCAAACATGCGGTGTGGGCCAAAAAGCAAACGGAAGTCATCGAACAACTTTTGGATCCATCCAAAAAATTCATATCCCAATTAAATAAATTGTTTAGTCAGGAAACCGCTGATTTAAACCATATTTCGGAAAGAATACAAGCGGCATTTGCTTATTTTCTAGAGCCAATGGATGATTTGGTTTTTGAAATCCTTTGGAAACTGGAAGAAGTAAAACGTATCAAGAAAGTAAAAGCCTTTTATGATGAATTAATAGTTTTGGAAGAATTGCAGTCCAAAGCCGTTTTGCGATTAATGAAAGCCAAATTATTAATTGAAACCGTTGTTGCTGGTGAAACCATCTCAAAAGAGAAATTGACTTCATCAGAAATTAAAAATTACATCAGCCGAAAAACGGAAGCGATTCAAAATCAATTCAAGAAATTGAATATCACGTTGATTGATGACGATAAAGATATTGAGCGTTATACCTCAAAAAAGAAATCAGATAAAAAAGAATCTAAGAAATCTACCGTTCAGGAAACCTATGAATTGTGGCTGGAGAAAAATTCGGTGGCCGAAATCGCTGCCATCAGAAAACTGACCATACAAACTATCGACGGGCATTTAGTGCGGCTTATTCAAGCCGGAACCATTATGATTACCGATGTTTTGCCGGAAGATAAGCTACGGGAACTAGCGGAAGCTTTTAGAGGCTATAAAGAAGAGTCTTTGAATAATTTGAAGGAGCAAGTAGGCGAGAAGTTTACTTGGGATGAACTGAAAATGTTCAAAGCGAGTTTGAATTAAAGAGTGAAGACGGTTCTTCTTTAGTGATCGAATTATTCTATACATTTGTAAAATAAATATTACTAAACAGTTGGGTATAAAAATCTTAAATCTATGAAAAAACTATTCCTTTTATTCTTCGTGCTTTTTATTTCATTTTCTTTTGGACAAACTAAAAAGAAAGAAATTGTTTCTAATCCTTCGGTAGTTGAAGATAAAATCCGCATTGTCAAAGGGAATCCAAATTATGACGCTAAAATAACAATAGACCCGGTAAATGCAGCACAAGCTGTAGTAAATGATGACAATGTTATTTACACTAAAGGACGAGTGGAAGTACATCCAGAATTTCCTAGAGGAATAGAAAAATTTTATGCTTTCGTGGCTAAGAACTATAAAATGCCTGATGAAGAAGGACTCAATGGTACAGTGTTTGTTATTTTTGTAGTTGAAAAAGATGGTCAATTAACTGATATTAAAATTCTTAAGGATATTGGCTATGGAACAGGTAAAGAAGCTATAAGAGTTTTAAAACTTTCTTCAAAATGGAAACCAGCTGAACTAAATGGAAAAAAAGTAAGATGTTCCTATAGTTTGCCGATTACACTTCCTAATCCTCAAGAAGTAATTTATGTTAAGTAAAAAACATAACAAAATTTGCCAGTCATTGCGTTTGTTTTCAGTGTAGATTTTTTTTAGGCTATTATTAGTAAAAAATAGGCTTTCAATACCTAAAAAAAAAACCTATTCAAATCGAATAGGTTTTTTTGTATTTATAATGATTGAATTAATATCCAAGCTTCTGGATTGTGTTTTTTCTGAATTTCAGATTGTGCTTTTTGCGCTTCTGTAAAATTAGAATAACTTCCGTAGAGTACAGGAAACAAGCCGTGTTTATTCGGAGCAATGCGACGGGCTTTGTATCCTAAATGAATTAATTGATTAAATGTCTTATCTGCGTTTTTTTCTTCTCTATAAACACCAGCCATAATGTGATACGGCATTTTTACTTCCTTAACGGCTGATTTAACTGATAAGGTTACAGCTGGTACTGGGCTTTTGATAAAAAAAGTAGCTTCCTGGATTTTATTTTGCACTTGTTTTTGAACAGCAGTTTCAACAAGCATTGTTTCTGCAGCAATTTGGTTTTGGTAAATAGAATATCCAACACTTCCTGTAAGACCTAATCCCAATACAAAAATCGCTGCATATTTTAAATATGGACTTGCTGTTCTTGTTTCAGGAACCAATTGAATTGTTTCTTTTTCTTCGATTGCTTCCAACTCTTTTTCAAAGATTTCTCTTTTTACAAGAGGAGAAACAAATGGAGCTAAACCGAATGAACTTGACAAATAATTGGTTTGATCGTAAGGGGTGAAAACCAAATTATTATCGGCATTCAAACAAAGATCGCCTATGTTTTTTAAAGAAAAAATGTTGTTTTCTTCTAATGTTTTTTTCCAAGTAAAAACTTCATACTGAATAGCGCTTACGGCATATTCATAAGATGTTTTTTCAGACTGAGCAATATGATTCGCTAATAAGCCATCATTATTCTTTAGATTAGCATTAAAAGAAATCATTTTTTTTGGAGGAGAAAATGAATTCGTGCTTTCATTGAGTTGAGCCGACTGAGTTTCGGTCAAAAAAGCTCCGAATCCCGGAACGGTTACACATTGATAACGGTATAAAAGCTGCGCGATGTATAGTTCGATTTTCATACTTACAAAGTTATACAACGAAAATAGTTATCAAAATTTTATTCACAATTTTTATTAACAATCCGCTTTATATTTTATACATTTCACTCACAAACGATTAGCATGAAAGAACAAGATTTATTTTATTTATTGGCGTTGCAAAGAGTAGAAGGGGTTGGCGATATTATGGCCAAAAAACTAATTACGCATTGCGGAAACGCCGAAGAAGTCTTTAATACAAAAACAGGGCAACTCGCCGCCATTGATGGTGTGGGTTCTATGTTGCTGAAAAATTTAAAGGACAAATCAGTTTTCGAAAAAGCCAATCAGGAGCTTGATTTTATAAAATCCAATGACATTAATGCCGTATATTTTCAAGATGAAAGATATCCCGAACGGTTGAAACATTGTATTGATGGACCGCTTTTATTATTCACATCCGGGAATATCAACTTAAAAAACAAAAAAATAATCAGTATTGTTGGGACACGTCAAATCACTTCTTATGGGATAGAATTCTGTAGAAAACTGATTGAAGATTTAGCACCACTCGATCCCATAATCGTAAGTGGCTTTGCTTACGGTGTTGATATCGTGGCGCATCAACTGGCAATGGAACATGATTTACAAACGATTGGAGTTGTAGCCCATGGTTTGAACCAAATTTACCCTAAAACCCATAAAAAATATGTTGCCAAAGTAGAACAAAACGGTGGTTTTATGACCGAGTTTTGGAGTTCCTCGAACCCGGACAAAGAAAATTTTGTACGAAGAAACAGAATCGTTGCAGGCATGACCGAAGCGACTATCGTAATAGAATCAGCCGATAGAGGAGGTTCGTTAATTACGGCAAATATGGCCAATGATTACAACCGTGATGTTTTTGCCGTTCCGGGACGTGTTACCGATAAATACAGCCAAGGTTGCAACAATCTGATTAAAACCCAAAAAGCAAATTTGCTCACCAGCGCCGCCGATTTGATTTATATCTTGAATTGGGATATTCAAAAAGAGTCAAAACCAGTACAAAAACAATTGTTTGTGACTTTAGAAGAAGATGAACAAAAAGTGTATGATTACCTTTTAAAAACCGGAAAAGAGTTAATGGATATTATCGCCTTGCGTTGTGATTTTCCAATTTATAAGATTTCAGGAATGTTGTTGAATATGGAATTGAAAGGGGTGATTCGGCCTTTGCCGGGGAAATTGTTTGAGGCGATTTAGTCCGTCCGGATAGGACTTTTATTTTTAAACACCAAACCCCAGTTTTTCTCTCACTTTATTCAAAACCCCATTGGCTACAACTGTAGCTTTTTGGGCACCAATTTTTAACAATGCGTCAACTTCTGGAAGGTTGTTCATGTAGTAATTATATTTTTCTCTTTCGGTTTTGAATGTTTCTGTGATCAATTCAAATAAAGCCTGTTTGGCGTGACCGTAACCGTAATTTCCACCCAAATAATTGGCTTTCATAATAGCTAGTTGTTCTTCATTTGCTAATAAAGAATAAATAGCAAAAGCATTACACGTATCTGGATTCTTAGGTTCTTCAAGCGGCGTACTGTCGGTTTCGATGCTCATTACTTGTTTACGCAACGCTTTGTCGTCTAAGAAAATATTGATAATATTATTGGCAGATTTACTCATTTTCCCACCATTGGTTCCGGGAATAAGCATGCTGTCTTCTTGAATTTTGGCTTCAGGAATTACAAAAGTTTCGCCCATTTGGTGGTTGAAGCGAGACGCTACATCGCGTGTAATTTCAAGGTGTTGCAATTGGTCTTTTCCTACGGGAACAAACTCGGCATCGTATAATAAAATATCGGCAGCCATCAACATAGGATAGGAGAACAAACCAGCATTGACATCTTCCAGTCTGTCTGCTTTATCTTTGAAAGAATGTGCTAATGTCAAGCGTTGAAAAGGAAAAAAACAACTTAAATACCAAGACAATTCCGCTGTTTGCGGTACATCAGATTGTCTGTAGAAAACTACTTTGTCTACATTCAAGCCACAAGCCAACCATGCTGCAGCAGTGCTGTAGGTGTTTGCTCTTAAAGTTTCTCCGTTTTTTATTTGCGTTATGGAATGTAAATCGGCAATGAAAAGAAACGATTGGTTTTCTGGATTATTCGATAATGTGATTGCGGGAATGATTGCGCCGAGTAAATTTCCTAAATGTGGAGTTCCTGTACTTTGAACGCCTGTAAGTATTTTTGCCATTATATTTTTTTCTTGACCGCAAAGTTCGCAAAGATTTTCGCAAATTTTGCAAGGTTTTCTAAGTTTTTCTGTTACTGATCGTTTTCAAATTTAATTCTTTTAAAAATATTAACATAGGATTCCTTATTTTTGACCTTATGAGAGGAATAAAAATTATTTTATGGTCGTTATGGCGAGTATGGTTTTATGTTTTAATGGCCATTCCTATACTGGTGATGTTTCCTTTTCTGGTTTTGTCAATCCTGACGGAAAGCGGTTATCCTTATTTTTTTAAGATGGCTCGTATTTGGGCAAAATTCATTCTTTTTGGAATGGGATTTTATTACAAGATAGATAAAAATCAAGAATTGGAATCTCATAAAAGTTATATGATAGTGGCTAATCATACTTCTATGACTGATATTATGCTAATGCTCGCTACAATTAAAAACCCTTTTGTTTTTGTAGGTAAAAAAGAACTTTCAAAAATTCCTTTGTTTGGATTTTTCTATAAAAGAACCTGTATTCTGGTGGATAGAAATTGTTCTAAAAGTAAAATGGGAGTTTTTAATCGGGCACAAAAAAGAATAAATCAAGGACTGAGTATTTGTATTTTCCCTGAAGGTGGCATTCCGGATGATGAATCCGTTATATTGGATACTTTTAAAGATGGCGCTTTCCGATTGGCAATAGAACATGAAATACCAATTGTCCCTATTACTTTTGCGGACAATAAAAAAAGATTTTCTTATAAATTTTTTAGTGGAAGCCCTGGACTTATGCGGGTTAAAATACATGCACATGTGGAAACTTTGGGCAAAAAATGTGTAGACCGGAAAGAAATTCGGGAAGAAGTTCGGGAGACAATTTATAGTCAATTAATAGTATTTGATAAAACTAAAAAGTATAACTTATACCAGAGTATAAGCCAATAAAAACAGGTTTATAATCTCCGGAGTTTTTCGAATAGGTATTCAATTGATATTTAACCATAGGTTCTAAATTAATTTGAAATGATTTTACAAATTGGTACTTAAATCCCAAACCAACATTGGTGCTAAAATGGATTTCGTTCAAATTTGTTGCTTCTCCTAATTTCAAATTAGTGTTAGAAGAAACTAACGATATTTTATTCTGATTTAAAAATAAGGTGCTTATTCCTGCAATAACGGTAATGCCAAACTTCTTGTTTAAAACCGCATACGAAAGCTCCAACGGTACTTCATAATAACCCATTTTCTGATTTATGGAGCCAGTATTTGTCTTTTGCAACCCTTTTTCAAAAGTGTTTAGCGTATTAAGAGCAGCTTCGTTTTTAATTTCAATTAATTGGTTTGAACTATAATTAATATTCGCCAAATTCTTGTTAGACAAACCAGCAGAATAGACCACGTTATTAGTGTTGTATCCTAACGTAAGCTTGTTAATACCTGTTCGTAAGGCAATTTTTTTGGAAACAGCATAATTTACCCCAATACCAAAACTTAGACTGTTATCGGCCGTCTTTTGGTTTTCTGAGAATTTAGGATCAATGGCTGATCCACCAGAATTTGAATTCAGATACACTGCGGCAACATTCGGAACAATTTGCCATTTGTTTTTGTTATTAAGAACTACACTTTGTTTTTCAGATGCTTTCTTTTTTAGAATTTCCTCTAATTCGTTTGGAGATTCCGGAATAATTGAAGGTTGTTTTTTAGATTCTATTGCAGTAATTTTAGTCTCCTCATTCGCTTGTGGTACTTTTTTTTCTAAAACCTGATTTTGAATGTTCTCAAACGTGTTTGGGTTTATTTCACTTTTTTTATCCGCAATTAATGAGCTGTAATTGATTGCATCGTTATGTGCTTTAGTTTGTCTTAGCGGTGGATGATTTTTTGAGAAATAAAGGTTAGTATTATTTTGATTTTTCTTTTTGTCAGCAATGGTTTTTGATGGAGTAAAAGTTGTAGTTTCTTTTTCATGGTTTATAAGGATTTTGGGGTTAGTTATTACTATTTGTTGGCTATTTTTTATCTCGAATGGTTTTCTCTCTTTTTCAATTTTATTTGGAATTAACTTGTTATGATTGGATTTTTTGTCTAAAGTTTTCGTGTCTAAAACGATACTATTTTTAGTTTCAGTATTCGTTTTGAAAATCATGTTTAAAGCAAATAAACCCAAAATAAAAGCAGCGGCAATTCCTGAAAATCGCATCCAAAACGGAATTATTTTTCGTTCTTTTTCCTTTTTCTTTAAAGCCGTTTCTATGTTTATCCAAACTTGATCGTTTGGTTCTGCTTCAAAATCTTTGAATCTTTCTTGAAACAGTCGGTCTATGTTTTTTTTATCGTTCATTTTGCCAATGACTTTATTTCAATTCTTGTATATGCTTCTATTTTCTCTTTTAAAATCAACCGTGCCCTGGCAAGATTGGATTTTGTGGTCCCTGTTGTTATTTTAAGCATTTCTGCGACCTCTTTATGAGAATACCCATCGAGAACATAGAGGCTGAATACTAATCTATATTGATCAGGTAATTCTTGGATGATTCGCATTAGATATTCAATTGGAATATTCTCGTCATCAATTTCAATAGCTGTATCAGGAATATTTTCATTGATAACCTCCATATACCGGACACCTTTGTATTTTTGGAGTGCATTGTTTATCATTATTCTTTTGGCCCAACCTTCAAAAGATCCTTTGCCGCTAAACTGGTCTATTTTTCTGAAAATAATTAAAAAACCATCTTGTAAATTGTCCTGGGCATCAGCATAATTACTGGAATACTTCAAGCATACCCCAAAAAACTTTTTAGAAAACAATTGATACAATTGTTCTTGAGCTTTGGAGCAACTTTTTTTACAGTCATTAATTATTTGATCTAATCCCACAGAATTTATTCTATTTGTTAGTTGACTACAGGAACTTCTACTTCTTCAAAAAGTTCTGTACCAGCGGCATCTTTTCCTTTATAAAATTTAAAAATATAAGAACCGGTATTTGTTACATAAAAATTAAAAGAAACCTCTGACGGTACCGCCATGGATTGTATACAAGCCGAATTGTTGTTTATCGCTGCCTGAATCGCTACAGTTCTCTTATTTAGGTCTTTACTATAATAGATGCCTTGAAATAAATGACACTCATTAGGTTTTGTGTATTTTAATTTTATTTCATACGTATTTCCCAATGTAAATTTTTCGGGTAAGGTATAACTGTCTACAGGAAGGACTTCATAGGTGTATGAATCTTGATTGTCATCATCAAGTGTGCATCCTGTCAGGGTTGTAATTAGTAGAATAAACAGGGCAAATTTTTTCATTTTTTTCATTTTATAAATTTAATACTATTCCGCTTCATCAAATGAGGCTGTTTTTTAAATAGATATAAATTTTTGAAAAAGGTTGCGTGTAAAAATAAAAAAACCCGAAAATTATTCGGGTTTTAGTTTTTATGCTTCTGCTAATTCTTTTATTCTGGCTTTAATTTTTTCCTCTAATTCATCCGCTAATTCCGGATTGTCTTTTATTAAAGACTTAACAGCATCACGGCCTTGCCCTAATTTAGTTTCACCATAACTGAACCAAGATCCCGCTTTTTTGATGATTTCAAATTCTACTGCAAGATCTAAAATTTCTCCTGTTTTTGAAATTCCTTCACCATACATGATGTCAAATTCCGCGATTTTAAATGGCGGAGCGACTTTGTTTTTCACCACTTTTACTTTGGTTCTGTTTCCAAGTACATTATCACCATCTTTTATTTGAGTAGAACGACGGATGTCTAAACGAACCGAAGCGTAAAACTTCAATGCATTTCCTCCCGTTGTAGTTTCCGGATTACCGAACATTACCCCAATTTTCTCTCTTAACTGGTTAATAAAGAAAACGGTACAATGCGTTTTACTGATGGTTCCTGTTAATTTACGCAATGCCTGAGACATCAAACGCGCATGAAGACCCATTTTAGAATCTCCCATTTCACCTTCGATTTCACTTTTTGGAGTCAAAGCAGCAACCGAGTCAATTACAACAATGTCAATTGCACCTGAACGAATCAAGTTTTCAGCAATTTCTAGAGCTTGTTCTCCATTATCTGGTTGAGAAATGATTAGGTTTTCGATATCTACGCCCAATTTCTCTGCATAATTTCTATCGAAAGCGTGTTCCGCATCAATAAAAGCAGCAATTCCACCTGCTTTTTGAGCCTCAGCAATGGCATGAAGCGTCAAAGTTGTTTTTCCAGATGATTCCGGACCGTATATTTCAATTATTCTTCCTCTTGGATAGCCTCCAACTCCTAATGCCAAATCGATTCCTAAAGATCCGGAAGAAATAGTTTCTACTTCCTCAATGGCTTTATCCCCCATTTTCATTACGGTTCCTTTTCCGTACGTTTTGTCTAGTTTGTCAAGCGTAAGTTGTAGCGCTTTTAATTTGGATTCTTTCTCTGTACTCATCTTCTCTTTTACCTTTTCTTTCATCTATTTGTATTATTTTATAACTGTAAGAAACTGACAGGGTGACTAATTATCCTGAAAATTTCGTTTATGTTAGAACATTTATTTTCGTAAAAATACTTCTTTTTTCTATGTAAATTTTCTCTTTCAAGAATATTTTTAAATCTAAATTTTAATAAAAAATAACAAGCTAATATAAGATTATTATTGAAACAATGCCTTCAATTCTGTAGCGTCGTGTGGGTTCATCTTTCCCGCTAAAACTAAACTCAGCTGTTTTCGTCGTAATGCTGCATCAAAACGTTGTTTTTCCAGTTCTGTTTCTGGCACTATTTGTGGTACTTCTACAGGTCTTCCGGTATCATCAACAGCAACAAAAGTATAAATAGCCTCATTGGCTTTGGTGCGGTTTCCTGATTGTCGGTCTTCTACCCAAACATCAATAAATATTTCCATTGAACTTTTGAAAGCTCTTGAGACTTTGGCCTCGACATTTACAACACTTCCCAGTGGAATAGCTCTGTTAAACGCCACGTGATTTACGGATGCGGTCACTGTTATTCTTCGGGAATGTCTTCCGGCTGCAATACTTGCTGCACGATCCATTCGGGCTAATAATTCGCCACCAAAAAGATTATTCAAAGGATTAGTTTCGCTCGGTAAAACCAAATCGGTTAATATCGTAAGGGATTCTGAAGGATGTTTTGGAGTCATTTTTCTGTATAAAAAGTAATTATTTTTTTGAAGTAGTGTTGTTTTAGTTTAACCAATAAACGGCCAATATAGCGGGTATAAAATAGATAACAATCGTTCTGGCTCCATCATAATCTTTGGCTAATCGTTGTCCAAAAAGCAACATCAATAAAGTGATACAAGAGAAAACCGCTCCGTAAAACCCAAATATTCTTCCATTGTTTACCAATAATTCGATGCAACCAACCACACATAAAATACCGGAGATTAATTCTAAAACTAAAATATTGAGTAAAGCCAATGGCACTTGATTTTTTAATGGTGTTTTAGCAAAATGACCTTTTAACCATTCAACATTATCTTTCCAATAAAATAGTTTGTCGTAACCGGATTGGAGAAAAGTAATTGCCAGAAAAATTAAAATTAAAATAGAAGTAATGTTGTTCATGTTTTTATTTTTTGTGAATTAAACGGGTTAGTTTTATAGATAAATCGGTTAAAATAATTTTAGCATTTCCGTTGCGTTCAATATGATACATGGCATCCGAAAGTTCTTTAAAAATATCATTTATATTGTTGCCATTTACAAAAGGGGCAAAATTCTCCAGTTTGAATTTCTCCACTTGTGGTTCCATGTAAACTAAGCTTTCCGTTTGATAATTCAACAACAAGGCCTGACGGAACATATCGATACAAAAGTGTAAAAATTTCTTTTGGGTCTCTCTTCCTAAACTGGCAATTTGCTCGCTCCATTGAATCAAATCCTGAATGGCTGCCGCATTTCCTTTGGCTCTAAAAGCGGCTCGGACCCAGTCAACAAACCATTTTTCGAAAAAAACAGATTCGCTGTCCGGTTGTAATAATTGCAATGCTTTGTTATAATTTCCTTGTGCTTGATGTGCTATTTTTACAGCCGTTTTAGATTCTATATTCTCTCTTGAAACTAAAGCTTCTGAGATGACTTTTTCGCTCAAACCATTAAAATGCAACACTTGGCATCGGGAACGAATGGTTTGAATGATATCTTCTTCATTTTCTGAAATCAAGATGAAAACCGTTCTGTCCGTAGGTTCTTCGAGTAGTTTCAATAATTTATTGGAAGCGGCACTATTCAATTTATCGGCCATCCAAATAATCATTACTTTGTAGCCGCCTTCGTAGGATTTTAAAGCGAGCGATTTCAGGATTTCCTGAGCATCATCTACCCTTATTTCTCCTTGCTTGTTTTTAACGCCTAAAATTTGATACCAATCAAATAGACTTCCGTACGGATTTTGGTTTAAAAACTCCCGCCATTCCGTGATAAAATCGATACTTTTTGGTTTCGTTTTTACATCTTCGGTACTTACGGTTGGGTAAATAAAATGCAAATCAGGATGGGATGTTTTTTGGAATTTGATGTTGCAAGCTTCGTTTGAACCCGAATTTTCTGAGTTTTGATTGCTGCAGATGATGTATTGTGCATAAGCAATTGCGATGGGTAAAGTGCCACTTCCTTCAGGACCAACAAATAATTGCGCATGGGGAATTCGGCCCAAATCAGCACTTTTTGTCAAATGATTTTTAATGTGTTCTTGTCCTAAAATTTCTGAAAATTGCATGAAGCAAAGATAGCAGAAAATGGTTTAGTCTAAAATTTTAGGATGCAAAGTTTCAGGAAAAGTAACGTTATAAATGACATTGTGGAAGTGCCTTTTTTAGGGTGAAAATTTAACTTTTTTTAGGGATAAAAGAGCTTAAAATGAATAAAAAAGGTAATTATTTGTGAAAATTTAACAGTTTCAATTTGTTGACGTGTAGGTTTAATATTAATAAATGAAAAATTAGTTTGAGAAAATTAAATTTTCTTTTCACAAGCTTTAATAATACAGTGAGAAAGTGTTAATCCCAATAATATCACTTGTGTAATGAAAAATTAAAGCATCCGATGAAACGCAAATTTATTCGTTATAATACGTTTTTTTTTATATTTTGTAATCTTTTGTAATCAAAAAAAATATTGGCAAAGTTGCATTTTGAGTTTTATTGTATATTTTTGTTTAATAAATTAACGGGTAAATTCAAATTATGAAAGGGAAAATTATTTTTTTCAGTGTGTGTTTTTTGTTAGCGACAGGTGTGGTTTCAGCACAAGATAAAAACGCTCCTAAAAGTATTATTAGCACAAATGCTTTAATAAAAAAATACCATGACCAGAAAGAGTTGCAAGGGATGAAAAAAGGAGAATTATTAGAACTTTATATTGAACGTATAAAAGTTCTGGTAAAAACATTGCCCTACATTGCTTTGGCTACAAAACCAGGAGTTACTATGACTGATCTGGGAATTCCAAATGATGCAGATAATAGAAAAATATTAGCTGATCAAGTGGAAAGTACTACAAGTTTTCTTGATGTAACCGTTGCGTTTCAAAGGAGAATGGTGCCTTATTCAGATACAGATAATTTAGTGGCAGCAATTCTATTTTATGAAAATACTTTGAAATCATTACATGAATTCAATGATATGTAAGGATTACTTTAATTCCTTATTAATGTTCATTTACAAGTGATTTAGAATATTGCAGCGATAATTGAATATTAATTTTTTTTAGACTAGTTATCGATGTATTCTGAGGGGGTTCGAATAACTCATAACGTGTTTTTTTAATTTTATTAATTCAAATAGTTTCTAAGATCAATATTTAAATCTTTTAATCATGAAAAACTTTACTCAAAGTATATGGATATTCTTTTTAGTGGTTTGTGGAATGAATGCACAGCAAGAAAAAGGAATAACAGGTTCTAGTAACTGGTTAAATAATTGGACAGAATTTAAGCCTAACAAAACTGATTACGGTGAAGCAAATCAAATATTGGCTGGTAATATTACTGTAAATACAAAACTATACAAGAAAAACATTTACATATTACAGGGAAATGTTTACGTGACAAATAACGCGACTCTTACCATAGAACCAGGTACTGTAATAATTGGGGATTTTGAATCTAGCGCAGCTCTTATTGTCACTAAAGGTGCTACTCTTATTGCCGAAGGTTTAGAGACTGATCCAATTGTTTTTACTTCTAACAGAAGTGTAAAAAAGGCAGGAGATTGGGGAGGAATAGTTATACTGGGAGATGCACCGACTAATAAATTTGGAAATGTTTCCTCTATAAATTTTGATTTAGATAATTCTTTGACTTTTTATGGAGGGACTAATACAAGCAGTAATTCGGGTATTTTAAAATTTGTAAGAATAGAATTTGCTGGAAAAAAAATTAAAGGTTTAGGAAATTTCAATGCGTTATTATTAGCGGGTGTAGGTAACAAAACAATATTAGAAAACATAATGATAAGTTATTCAGCGGGTGATTCTTTTGAAATATTTGGCGGAGAACTTTATTTGAATAAGATGGTTTCTTTTAAATCAAGTAGTGATGATTATAAATTTAATTTTGGAACACAATGCCGAATTGATAATTCGTTAGCAATTCGTTCTTCTTATTTAACAAGCAATACAGGCTCTCGATGTATAGATGTTGCTTCTTATGATAAAAAAGAAGAAGTGGATTTTACTAAAAAACAAACATTGGTTACCGCAACCAATTTAACATTGATTAATAATAGCGAAAATATAAGTGCCGATATTCAATCAGGCTTAGTTAAGGAAGCCATATATATTGCAGAAAATGCTAATATCGAATTTAGAAGAAGTGTTATTTCTGGTTTTAACCCCGCAGTATTATTGAATAATAAAATTGAAATTAATGGAGAGAATTTAAAAAAAATAAAATTTGAAGCGATGTATTTTAATTTTTGCAAAGGAAATATTTTCACAGAATATAACTCCAATAACGAAGATTTAGAAAATTGGTACGGCAATAGTGCATTCTCTAATGTGTATTCTCAAAGTGATAATAAGGAAACATTTATTGACCTCATAAATGAAAAAAAGCCGGACTTTAGATTGCGAATTGCAAAAATAACAGCATTAAATCATTAAAATAACTATTGTTTTCGTGTGATTTTATCTCAAACACAAAAGTTTAAATAATGAAGTGGCTATTTGTTATGTTTATGAATGCTATTAAATAAAGAATACATGCGGAATGACTACTATTGTAAATAAATATTTTTTTTATTTTTTATTTTTGGCTTTACCTTTAACTAATAGTGTAAAAGCTCAGATAGTTATAGGAACTCCTTCTTTATCGTTTAGTCAAATCTGTGCTAATTCCTCGTTTAATACTTTTAACGTAACTTTTTCTTTTTCACCAGTTGCGGGTTTGAATTCGGCAAATCAATTTATAGTAGAACTATCAGATCCAAACGGAAGTTTTACCAGTCCCACTGTTGTTTTTACCTCTGGCGCGGGTACTGTTACCGTTTCTCCAGCAACTTTAACTTTTCCGGTACCAACTACAACTGCCGGGGAAAAATATAGACTGAGAATAAGAAGTACAAGTCCTGCGGCTATAAGTCCTAATTCTATTGCTTTTTCGGCCTATTATAAAGCTCAGGATACCCCATTTTCTATTAACAATTTTATTGCAACTGCCACTTATTGCTCTGGTGGGAGTTATGTTTTAACGATAGATAATCCCGGAATAGGATCAAACGATTCCCCATTAAAATACCCTTCATTAACCTATAATTGGTTTAAGGAACCGAGTTTAACTCCTATAGCTACAGGGCAAAGTTTAAGCGTGAACCAACCCGGAAAATATTATGTTGAGACCAATTATGGTTCTTGTACTTCAGATTCCTATTCCAACAGGGTAACCGTAAATGAGGCTACTTCTTCGGCTCCAACCACAATAACTTCCAGTCTTGGGAATCCTTTTTGTTCAAGTTCAGGTGCTACGACATTGACGACGTCAGCAGGAAATAGTTATCAATGGTATAAAAACAATGTGGCTATATCAGGAGCAACAAGCCAAACGTATGCAACCAATCAGATAGGGGCCTATTCAGTAGCTGTCAATTTTGGTAGTTGTGTGGCTAATGCTGCTATCAATTTACAAAATTATCAATTCACCAGCAGTATCAATGTTCCCGATACAAATACTATTTCGCCGGATGAAACTCTGGCAGTAATTGTAACCACATCTGCTTCGAATCCTGATTATAAATGGTATCTCAATGGCGCTATTATTCCAGATGCCACAGGAAATACTTATGATGTGAAAAGTAAAGGAAGCTATAAGGTTGTAATTACTCAAACTACAGGATGCGGTACTTCAAGTGAATTTCCTTTTACGGTAAACGCGACAGTTGATCCCAATTCATTTCCAGATGTTGTAAACATACCAAATTTAATAAGTCCTAACGACGATGGCATAAATGACACTTGGATTATTCCTCAAGAATATATAAGCGGAACAAATACTGAAGTGTTATTATTGAGTTCTCAGGGAGAAATAGTGCTTAAAACAAATGATTATCAAAATAATTGGCCCGAAAACAAATTGGATTTTAAAAATGTCAATCAAGTGTATTATTACATAATAACCACCCAAGACAAAAAAGTAAAAAAGGGTTCAATAACGGTGTTAAAATAATATGAGGAAAGCGTTACTATTCATAGTTTTTTTTTACGGTACACTTCAAATACTCTATTCTCAAGATCATGAGGACGGAGTTGTTTCGTTTTCATTACCTATCAGAAATTCTTTGAAGTTTAATAAATTCCTTATAAATCCAACCTTTAGTTTTGTAAGAGAACAAAGTACAAGTATCAGTTTTTATAATAAAAGACAATGGGTTCAGTTTGATGATGCTCCGCAGACTTATTTAGCGAGCTATTCCGGAAGATTTAGCGAGAATGAAGGAATCGCCATTGGATTGTTCCAGCAAAATTATGGCGTTTTAACCACTTTTGGTGCTGTTGCAAATTTCGCTCATAATGTTATACTTCAAGAAGACAGTAATTTAACTTTTGGAATGAATGTAGGATTCTATAAAAGTGGCTTAAATAAATCCAAGGTTATCACAAATTATTCAGATCCATCATTAGAAAATATACCTTCAAATTCTTTAATTACGGTTAATCCCGGTATAAACTATGGAACCGCTTTTCTTGATTTTGGCCTATCCGTAAATAATTTGATCTTGTATAATCTTAAAACTTCTAAGATAATTGAAGACGATCCCGAAAAAAGCATCGAGGCCCACATAATGCATACGGGATATTTAGACACGTATGGTTTTTTTGATAAAAGTAAATTTTCTGCCTTACTTAAGACAGAGTTAAAGAAAGACAAAACTATCCTTTCAGGTTTAATGATGTTTGCCATTCCAAAAGGAGTATGGGCGCAAGCAGGGTATAATACTGTATATGGAATGTCTGGAGGAATAGGGATGAATATTACCCCAAAAATTTCTATTGAGTATAATTTCGAAAAAGCGACTGGCAATCTATCCAATTTTGGTTCTTCTCATGAAATAGTTTTTGCTTATAAATTTAAAAGTAATTCCTACTATTATGGTGATGATGAGGAAGAGGGTTCTATTATTACTCCTGTCGAAGCGAGAAAATCACGTTCTGTAGCACCAAAAGAATCAGCGATTTTATCCCCAATTGATGCTCAAAGATTGAAGGAACTTAAACTTGCCATGATTGCTGAGAAAGAAGAAATCCGATTGTTTAAACTGAAAGAAATTGCCGAAGCAAGAGCTAAACTAGCGGCTGATAACAAAGCCAAGTTGGATGCTGCAGCCTCTGCCAAACATGTGGATGCTGCAGCTATCAAAGCCAAATTAATTGCCGATGCTGCTGCCAAAGCCAAACTTACAACTAATCTTCAGGTGATAGCCAAACCGGTAACAGAGGCTAAAGCCAAGTTGGATCCTACTTCTAAACCCAAAGCCGATGCCCTTGCTCAGGCAAAATTAGCCGCTGCTAAAGCCAAAGCGCTTACTCAAGCAAAATTAGCTTCGGACGCCAAAGTCAAAGCAGATGCTGACATGCAAGCAAGATTAGTTGTTGCTGCTAAAGCCAATGTACTTGCCCAAGAAAAATTAGCCGCTGATACGAAAGCCAAAGCAGATGCTGATGTGCAAGCAAAATTAGTTGCAGACGCCAAAGTTAAAGCCGATGCTCTAGCGCAAGCAAAATTAGCTGCGGATGCCAAAGCTAAAGCCGATGCGCTTGCTCAGGAAAAATTAGTTGCAGATGCTAAAGCCAAAGCCGATGCGCTTGCCCAAACAAAATTAGTTTCGGATGGTAAAGCTAAAGCCGATGCGCTTGCTCAGGCAAAATTAGCCGCTGATGTTAAAGCCAAAGCAGATGCTGACATGCAAGCAAAATTAGCAGCTGATGCTAAAGCCAAATCAGATGCGTTAGCTCAGGAAAAATTAGCTGCAGATGCCAAAGCTAAAGAAGATGCTGACATACAAGCGAAATTAGCTGCTACAGCTAAGGATTCGGACATTAAATCTATGGATAATTTGGCCAAATTAGTTGAAGATTCTAAGAACACACAACAGCAATTATTGACGCGACTCGATGCAACGGTCGCTAGTAAAGAAAAAGACCTTAAAGATTTAAAAGAGGAAAATGATTTAAGTGATAAAGGTATTTTAAGTGAGCCAAAACCGTTCAAAAGTGTGTCTGCTGAAAACAGTGCATTAGAAGCTTTAAAACTAGAAATAGCTGTGGTAAACAAAACTCAAAATGAAAAGATTATTTCGTTAGATAACTTATACAAAGAAAGAATCCAAAAAGTGCCTAATAAAAATGATGCAACAAATCAGTATTATTTAAAAACAATAGAAACACTAAAAGCAGAACAATTAAAAGTAATACAGGCAAATATGAATTTAATTTCTTCATTAGAAAAAATTAAGGCTGAGACCGAAATTGAGAAAAAGAGAAGAATTAAACGTGCAGGTTTTGAGAATGATCAAAGTAGGTATTTGAAAGATAAAGCGACATTAAGCCGAATAAAAGAGAAAACTCCTTTTAGCGCAATTCCTTTAAAGGCGGAAGATTTTGATTATGGTGATGAGCAGTCTAATATGCAAATTCTAAAAAATATTAAAAATGTCGAAAGTGGCTATTATTTAGTAGTTGCGGTTCATAATGATGTTGCTAAAAGAGATGAGTTTTTAACAAAATCAGTAGCAGCGGGCCAATCAAATATAGATTTCTTTTATGATATCAATACAAGTAAATATTTTATTTACTACGACAAATTTGATACTATAGAACAAGCAAAAAAAGCATTACAAGCAAAAGGGAATAAGCCTTATAATGGTAAGATGTCTATAGCTAAAATTGAAAATTAATAAATAAAAATCCGTTATGAAAAGACAGTAATAATTAATTTTTTTTTTTAATAAGTCCAGTTTTATGCAATTTTAAATTAGCCCTCATGCCCCTGAGAGTCAGTTTAAATTAATAAAAAACCTTCAGGCATTATTGCTTGGAACAATAATTTTGCCCCAATGAAATTAAAAAACTACCTACTAATTGCTGCTTTTTTTTCAGCAAATAATTATACCGTCTTTGGGCAACCTGCCTTTTCTTTTCCGACCAAATTTTTAGGCGATATTGTTAAAGTAAAAAGAGATTTGCTATTAAAAAGGACCAAAAAAACTATTTTTTTTAAAACGGTTTTAGCGCTCTTAATGGTATTGTTGAGTGTAACATCCTACTCTCAAACGTATAAGACTTTTTCTATAAGAGAAAAAATTGATATTAGAGGTAGTATGGTTGTTGCAGGAAATAATATTCTGGGCAAAGACAATCTTCCTTTCAACGATGGCACAAAAGCCAATCAAGACATAGCAATGAAGTATATTGATATTGATAGTGATGTCACTACTTTTAGTTCCAGTAGTGCTGATCTTTTAGTACCAAAACAAAAAGATGGCAGTTCCAGTTCTTGTTATAGAATTGCCTACGCCGCTTTGTATTGGGGAGCAATACTTCAAAGCGGTAGCAGGACAGATATCAATAAGGTAAAATTGAAATTGCCCGGAGCTATAACTTACAATGATATAACCGGCGAGGTGATTTATGATGCGGTTGTCAATCCCATAATTCCCGATGCAAATAAGCCTTATGCCTGTTACGCTAATGTGACTAACTTGTTAAGAGGTTTATCAAGTTTGGCAGGTACTTATACTGTGGCTAATGTTACTGCGGGTTTGGGTTCTAATGGCACGACGGGATTGTCCGCTGGTTGGACTCTTTTTGTGGTTTACGAAGACCCTAGTCTTCACATGAAATCATTTAATATCTTCGATGGATTTAGTCATGTGTATTCTTCTCATTTTGAAAAAATTCCTGTTACGGGATTTATAACCCCACCATCGGGTAATATAGATTTACAATTTGCCTATGCAGCTTTAGATGGAGATAAACCTCAAGGGGGAACTAAACTGGAATTTGGAACAAAAGAGGTTACAACTCCATTACGATCTGCTAATAGATTCTTTAATTCTACCATTGAAAACACCAATGGGGTTTCGACGCCAAGAAATCCTTCGGGGACTAACACTTTGGGTTATGATACCGGCGTATTAGAAGTGAAGTCAGCACAGCCGGAGTATGTTAATAACAATCAAACTTCTACTGATTTTACATTGCAAGTGGCTAAAGGACAGGCGGATCCCGTTTTTGTTTTTTTTAATGCTTATGCCGTAGACATTATTTCACCAAAAATAGACTTAACCAAACTGGTAAAGAACACTTCAGGGGTTAATGTAGGTGGAGCTAATGTTGTTTTAGGGCAATATTTAACCTATGAGATTAGTTATCAAAGTGTTGGTAATGACAATGTGAATAATTTTACCATAAAAGATGTACTTCCAACTAATATTATTTTTGATTCGGCAACCGGCATAGATTATACTAACGCAGGAGGCGCTACATTACAATCTTATAATGCAGCAACAAGGACAATTATTTTTAAGATCCCGAATAGTTCGGTATTAGTCAATGGATCTACTTATACCATACGATTAAATGTCCAAATCGTTCCAGATTGTAATTTGTTAAGTGATGCTTGTTCTAACATAATTATGAATCAGGCCTTCGCAACTTATAGCGGTATAATTAATCCAAAAATAGTTCAAGAAGAAGGTAGTTTTGACTCGACTGCCTGTAAATTGGGTTCCCCTCAATCTACAAATTTTTTGGTGGACATTACTAATTGTAAATTTACTCAAAAAGTAGTTCTATGTGGAGCCAGTGTGGTATTATCAGCCTCAGACGGATACGATAATTATTCTTGGTCAACCAGTTCTACCGGGTCACCAATTATTGGCACCAATAAAACGTTTACGGCCACACAAACAGGAACCTATTACGTTCGTTCCACATCCACATCCACATGTTTGCCTATTACTGAAGAGATTACTGTAATCCCTTTTGGTAACACGGTTACAAACCCCGTTATCCCTTTTGCGGATCAGGTAGTAACCTGTCCAAATAATGGAAAATTATTACCTAATATCTTTCTTTGTGGCTTGGGGGATATCCGTTCAATCAATACAGGGATTACCGATGCCTTATCAATTGTTTGGGAAAAATTGAACGAGGGAAGTTGTGCTGTAGCCATACCAAATTGTGCCAATGAAGATAATGCATGTACCTGGAGTCAGGTAGGAACAGGGGCTAATTATAATGCAAATACTTCGGGACAATTCAGGATTACGATAAATTATACCGGAGGATGTTTTAGTCGGTTTTATTTCAATGTATATCAAAATCTTTTAAATCCTACTTTTAGGACTAAAGATATTATTTGTACTACCGTTGGGCAGATAATCGTTGAAAATGTTCCCGCTGGATACGAATATAGTTTAGACGGAGGAGGTAATGGAATATACCAGTCAAGTAATATATTCCCTAATGCCGATTTCCCTGTTGTTGCCGAAGGATATCATACGGTTTATATAAAACAGATAGGGGTAGCTACCAATCCGTGTAAATTCCCAGTGCCTAATATACTGATCAGACAGCGCAATTTTATGGGAGAGGCAGAAGTAATTCAACCTTTATGTAATGGAGATAGCGGTAGTATTATTTTACGGGCTTATGACGCTCTTCCACAATATTATTATAGTGTTTATCAAGGGACAACACTGGTTAATAGTGTGGGACCAATAATGGCTAGTGAATATACATTTTCGGGTTTAAATCCGGGTGTTTATAAAGTAAGGGTTTGGACTGAGGATGGTTGTGATTATTCTACTGATGTTGAAATAAAAGAACCTGCTTTATTAACAGCAACTTCAGCACTTACTAAACCATTGACATGCTTAGATGGGGAGATAACAGTATATCCTGTAGGAGGGACACCACCGTATACCTATTATATTAACGGTACTGACAATTTCCAATTTATTCCACAAATTGTAGTTACAAATCCACTTCCTACTGGTGGAATATATACTGTAATTGTTGAAGACAGTAATAATTGTAGAGCAACTACTACAATAACGGTCGCTGCAACACCCCCACCAGTTTATACGGTTAGTAAAACAGATATTAAATGTTATAATGACAGTACTGGTACAATTAATTTTAATGTAACTAATACTAATGGTTATACTCTGGCTTATAGTATAGATAATGGGGTTACGTATGCTACAAATTCGATTTTTTCCAATCTTGTAGCAGGAACTTACAACACTATTGTACGTTATACTTTGGGTACATCTGTTTGTTATGGGACTATGGAAGCAATCACCATAACACAACCAACGACTGCTTTAACGGCCTCTGCAGGAGTTTCTGAATTAGCGGGTTGTGGCCCATCGGGAGAAGGAAAAATAAGCATTACCAATCCGCAAGGAGGAACTGCTCCATATGAATATAGTTTTGACAATCAAGTTACGTGGGCCACGGTTAGCAATGCTTATAAGGCGCCAGGGAATTATACATTATACATTAGAGATATTAATGGCTGTATTTACACAATGCCAAATATAATTATTGAACCAAGACCGGTACAACCCACTATTTCGGCTACAGATCCTGTTTTTAATTGTGACGGTACTGCAACGAGTACGGTAACAGTTACAACTATTGCAAATGCAAATTATAGTTATCAATATCTTTTAGATGGAGTATCAAATACAAATATCCCTTCAAATATTTTTGTTGGAGTAACTTCGGGTAATCATACGATTTCGGTTAAATATAATTCGACAAGTACTGCTTTATCCTGTATTCCACAAAGTGATTTTTATTTCGTGGTAGCATCAGGAAACGCATTAACCGCTGCTATTACAAGTTTTAAAGCTATAAGTTGTTCAGGAGTTTTTGATGGGGCAATTACAATTGCGGCTCAAAATTTTGATACTACAAAAGGCTTTCAATATTCTACTGATAATGGAGTGACTTGGTTCACCCAAATGACATCTCCTTACACGATTACAGGATTGGCCAATGGTACTTATGCTGTTCAAATACGCTACGATGCCACTTCAACTGGAACTTGTGTTAAAACATTTTCTCAAATTATCACGGCTCCAACACCTCTTACGGTTACGGCTTCGGTAACCACGACAGCAACTTGTTCTACAGGCGCCACCATTACTGCAATTGGGGCAGGAGGAACTTTGGCTTACCAATACGAATTAAGGGATGCTGCAGGAGTTGTCGTTATTCGACCATACCAATTAAATACCCAGTTTACCAATGTGCCTGTAGGGAATTATACTGTTTTTGTACAAGATGCCAATGGCTGTATTAGTGCTGTTGGTGCTGCGATAAATGTCGTGGCTCCACCAACCTTAACGGCTACTTTAGACGCCAGTTCCGACATCTGTTTTGACAGCGTGAATCAAGCCTCATTAGTTGTAAATGCATCAGGAGGAAAAGCCCCGTTTGCCTATAGTTTAGATGGTACAGCGTCTCAAAACAGCAATACTTTCACTAATGTGGGAACGGGAACCCACAACATAGTGGTTACAGACAGTTACAATTGTACAGCTACAATAAATAATATTGTCATTGCTCCTCAATTAATTGCCGTGGCCAATACCACCAAGACATTGGATTGTACTACCAGTCCTAATGCCGTAATTACAGCAACCATTTCTGGTGGAACGGCTCCTTTTACAGTAACTGTACTTTCTGGAACAGGTCCGGGAACAATAGCGCAACCAACGGCAACTACTTTTACTTATACAACAGCTGTTGCCAGTACATATCAATTTCAAATACAAGATGCCAATGGTTGTATCACTACCGCCACGGCAACGGTAAATCCTTTGGTTCCGATAACGGCAACCACTATTGATGTTAACCCTTCATGTAGTGGCGCTTTGGATGGGTCGGTACAAATAATTCCATCAGGCGGAGTAGGGCCTTATACTTACAGCAGCGATGGAATTACTTATGTTTCGGGTTCGTTATTTTCAGGTTTAGGAGATGGAACTTATACTTTTTATATCAAAGACAGCAATGCATGTTTTATTACTAAAACGGTTACTCTAACACAGCCTACTGCTTTAGTGACTTCGGCAACGGCAACCGCGTTTAGTTGTAGTGCTACCAACACGAAACAATCAGCAACAATAACCATTGCAGTTCCTACAACAGGAACAGCACCATACCAATACAGTTTTAATGGAGGCGGTTATACCAATACCAATACTTTGACCCTAAATGACGACGGGACAGATCAAACAATTTCGTATTCCGTAAAAGATGCCAAAGGATGTATTTATGGAAGCACCGTTACATTATTAAAATTAAATCCACCAACGGATTTGAGTTTTACGGCCGCCCCAATAACGTGTTCGGCGACTACAACAACCGTGACAGCTAATGGAACAAATGGAGTCGGGACTTTGACTTACGAAATTGTGTTTCCAGTTGCTGCCGCGACTTTAAATACTACGGGTATTTTTGCGGGATTATCTCCGGATACTTATATTTTCAAAGTAACCGATGCCAATGGATGTTATTATACGGAATCATATATTGTAAATCCAGTTACGCCAATTGCGGTTATCGGAAACAAATTGAGCGATGTATTGTGTAATGGAGGAAATACAGGATCAGTTCAATATACCGTTTCTGGATTTTCGGGAATGTATAGTTATAGTGTTAATGGAGGTTCAACTATTACGGGACAGACAGCAACAATAATCAACCTGACCAATCAATCTGCTGGAACGTATGCAATTTTGATTACTGATGAGGTAACCGGTTGTACGGCTTCAACTTCAATAACAGTAACACAACCTTCAGTTTTACTAGCATCTTCTGCAACTGTAACCCATGTTAATTGCAACAATGATAATTCACAAATCACGGTAACTGCTTCAGGAGGAACAGTAAATTATACTTATGCGGCTGTAATTTCAGGTGCTAGCGCTCCGACAACTTATAATATTAGCAATGTAGTAACAGTTGACACAAACTCGGCAACTGATTTAATTTGGGATGTTTATATAAAAGATGCCAAAGGCTGTATCGCAACCACCACGGTAACAGTGATTAGTGATGCTTTACCCACGATTGATACCCCTGCCATCCAATGTTATGTAGGATCACCAATAAACATTAGCATTACCGGAACATCTGTTGGAGTGCCAACTTACAGCATCGGTACCGGGTATCAATCCAGTCCAAATTTTACAATCAATGCCGCAGGAACTTATACTTTAAGTCTTAAAGATGCCAGCGGATGTATTGCAACAACAACTTACATCGTTTATCCCCAGTTGACAGTTTCACCAGCGATTACAAAAGAGTTGGATTGTTCAGCATCACGAGCTGCAACTATTACAGTTACAGCTGCAGGAGGAAAAAGTCCGTATTCATATGCAGTTTCCACAGATGGAGGAAGCACGTATGCCGCAATGGGAACCAATGTGTATTCGACTTTGGTAGCCGGTACTTTCCAATTTAGAGTTACCGATGCCAACGGCTGTATCATAACCGCCACGGCCACGGTAAATTCTTTGGTTCCAATAACGGCAACCACTACCAATATTGATCCATCTTGTAATGGTGTTTTGGACGGATCGGTACAAATAATTCCATCAGGCGGAGTAGGACCTTATACCTACAGCAAAGATGGAATTACTTATGTTTCGGGTTCTTTATTTACTGGTCTTGGAGATGGAACGTATACTTTTTATATCAAAGACAACAAAGAATGTTTTATTACTAAAACGGTTATTCTAACACAGCCCGCCAGTTTAGCGGCAACATCATCAGTAACTCCATTTGCTTGCAGCACTACGAACACCAAACAAGCGGCAATAGTAACAGTAACTGCAACATTAGGAACGGCACCATATCAATACAGTTTTAATGGAGGAGGTTATACGAATGTCAATACATTAACATTGAATGATAATGGATTGGATCAGCCTTATACTTATGGTGTAAGAGATTCTAAGGGTTGTATTGTTTCAGGTGGCGGTACCTTATTAAAATTAAATCCACCAACGGATTTGAGTTTTACGGCCGCCCCAATAACGTGTACTGCGACCACAACAACCGTGACAGCTAATGGAACAAATGGAGTCGGGACTTTGACTTACGAAATTGTATTTCCAGTTGCTGCAGCGACTTCAAATACGACAGGTGTTTTTGTGGGATTATCTCCAGAAACTTATATTTTTAAAGTTACGGATGCCAATGGATGTTATTATACGGAATCACATATTGTAAATCCAGTTACGCCAATTGCAGTTATAGCAACAAAATTGACCGATGTAGATTGTTTTGGAAATACAACAGGCGCTATACGTTACAATGTAAGCGGATTTACAACCTATAGTTATAGTGTAAATGGAGGAACGGCCATCACAGGTCAAACAGCCACAGTAGTTACTTTGCCAAACCTTGGGGCGGCTACTTACAATGTTGTTTTTACAGATGAAACTACAGACTGTACTGCTCCTACATCAATTACAATAACACAACCTACAGCTGCTTTATCAGCAACCATAGCACAAGTAAACGCCAACTGTTTTACACCAACTTCACAGGTTACGGTTACTCCAGGTGGAGGAACAGCTTCTTATACTTATGCCTACAAACAAAACAATATAGCTCCAATAACAACAGATTATGCAGTTGTTAATGTCGCCAATTTAAATCCTGTCACAAATGCAAATTGGGACGTATGGATAAAAGATGCTAATGGATGTACCGTTAAATATGACATTGTCATTACTACAGATCCAGTTCCGTTAGTTACAGCAACCGCTACAACACAATGTTTGGGAATGGGAAGTTACACTATCACCGCCGCAGGTTCAGGTGGAGTTGGAGCATTGACTTACAGTATTAATAATGGAGGTTCCTATCAAGCAGCAAATACTTTCGTGGTTGCTACAGCAGGCAGTTACACCATTCGAGTAAAAGATGCCAATGGATGTACCGCCGATAGCGCACCAGTAATAGTTGCGCCACAATTGACATTGACTGCCGTTTTGAATAAAGGAATTACTTGTAATCCAGTACCGACCGCAGCCCAAATAACTATAACTGCAACAGGAGGCACCACTCCGTTCACTTATGAATCGAAAGAAGCTTCGGGTTCTTATACCGATATGGCAAGCAATGTGTTTAATTCAAGTGCCGCGGGAAGTTATACTTTTAAGGTTACGGATGCCAATGGTTGCAGTGCTGTAACGACAACTCCAATTGTTACCATATTACCTATAAATCCTGATATTACTGGAGTTACGCAAACACAATTCATTAATTGTAATGGTGACGCAACAGCAGCCATTTCGATTGCAATTGACAATACCAAAGGGCAATCACCATTTGTGTTTAATGTAAAACAATATACTGATGCTACTCATACAGTGTTAATAAAAGATTTTCTTACCCAAACATCAGGTTTGCCGGCAGGGTATTATTTAATTACGGTTACTGATGCCAAAGGTTGTACCGATACCGAAAATATTACTATTGCTGAGCCAGCAAAAATGGTTATTGAAAAAACAATTAAACCAATTACGTGTGATGGTACTGGTATTTCAAAAGGTTCAATTATAATTGATAAAATAACAGACGGTATTAGCACCATAGGAGGAACCGGAGGAACTGCTCCATATACTTACTATGTGACAGGGATTAATGGATATAATCAATCGGAACCAAATCCAACTGGAAATACATCAACTACTTTTGATATCGTAGATTTTGGTTTATATCAAATAAGAGTTGTCGATGCGAATGGTTGTTCGGTTATAGAGAAAGATATTTTAGTTGCATCACCACCCAATTCTTTAGGTATTACAATTAATCCTTCGGTTACTTGTGCCACTGGAGGAACTGCTATAGTAAAAATCACCTCAACTTTTGCAGGTTCTGGACCTTTTCATTTCAATATTTATAATGGACCTGGTCAAGTTTGGGTTGCCGATGGGACAAATGGTTGGCAAGGTGAAACTCCTCCAGACAGTAAAGAAACTCTTTTTACCAATTTATCACCTGGGGTGACTTACACTTTCATAGTATATGATGAAGACACTAAATGTTATTATTATGAAACTTCGACTATTCCAGTACCGTCAAATACCTCTCTTTCTGTTGCTAATTTAGTTCCAAAAAATATTACGTGTATTGGAAATAATGATGGGAATGTGTCTTTTGATGTTACAAATGCTGGGGGCACTTCATTAGATTATACCTATGAAATATTTGAAGCGTTTACCAACATCTCTAAATATGTATCAGGCACTTTTTCAGTTTCAGGATCAAGTACAATTAACATTCCAAATATTCCTATAAATCTTGGAGTTGGAACGTATTATGTTTATATAAAAGAAACCTCTGGAGCAAATGCAGGTTGTGGTAAAGCTTCTGCTAATTTTAATATTAAGGAATCTACCTCAATGTTGTTATTCACGGCAGCTAAAATCAAAAATGTAAATTGTAATGAAGACGGTATTATTGCGGCTCAAGCCAAAGACGGTACAGCACCTTACACTTACCAATATTTACTGGCTTCTGATCCTGTGCCGACCGCAACAACTCCGGGCTGGATTGCTAACACTACTTTTGCGACAAGTGTAACAGGAAATTACATTGTTTATGTGAAAGATGTATATGGTTGTATCAAACAAGATGCCATAACATTAGATGCTGATGATACTCCTACAATTTCATCACCGGTAGCTCCAATCTGTTACGATGGTAGCACACCGTTTATAATTACAATTACTGGAACAGTAGATTCAGACATTGTTGGAGGTGCAACTTACAGCGTCAACGGAAGTGCTTTCCAAAATTCATCAAGCTTTACATTCAATGCCGCTGGAACGTATAATTTGGTAATTAAAGATGGAAATGGCTGTACTGCAAACGTGAATTATGAAGTATATCCAAAGTTAAATTTAGCGGCCACTTTAGCCAAAGAATTGGATTGTACAGCAACACCAAATGCCGAAGTTACTTTAACAACAACAGGAGGAAACACAACACCGTCTGCTAATTATACTTATGAAGTATCTACAAATGGTGGCGGAACTTGGACAGCTATGGCTACCAATGTATATTCTGCAGCAATAGCTGGAACGTATGATTTCAGAGTTACGGATGCCAATAATCCAACGCTGTGTCAAGCAACGACAACTTTTACTTTAGATCCAATTGTGCCAACGGTATTTACAACAACACAAACCAATGTAAGTTGTAATGCAGGTACTGATGGAACGATTACGGTGAATGTAACTTCTGGAGTTGGTCCTTACACATATCAATTGAATGCTGGACTTTTCCAATCTTCAAATGTATTCACGGGATTAAATGCAGGAACTACTTATGTCATTACGGTCAAAGATGCAAAATTGTGTCTTTATCCGAGTGCTCCAATTACGATTACGGAGCCAACGGCTTTAACGGCAACTACATTCTTGACCACGCCATTAACTTGTGGTGCAGGAAATGTGGCACAACCCGCAACAGTAACCATAAAAGGTGTTGGCGGAACAGTCCCATACGTTTATAGTTTTGATTTAGGAACCAATTATTCTTCTACCAATACCTATCAATCGTATGTTGGAACTACTTTTAATGTTCTTGTAAAAGATGCAAAAGGTTGTGTTTATACTTTACCAAATGGTGTAAACATACCAGCTTTAGTTCCACCAACGGATTTAATGTTCAGCACAACATCAGCAGTTACTTGTTTAGCACCTGGAACAGTTGAAATTACGGGTAACACGGGAGGAGTTGGAATATTGCAATATGAAACCATTGCACCATCGCCAATAATAGCACCTCAACAAACGACAACTACTTTTGCAGGTTTGACACCGGGAACCTATTTATTTCAAGTAACGGATGCCAATTTCTGTACCTATCAAGAATCATACACGGTTAATCCAGTAATAAATATCACTGTTTCAGGTCGGTTGGTTAGTGACGTGACTTGTAATCCGGGAACCAATGGAGAAGTGTTGTTTACGGTTGGAAATTTTTCAGGCACCTATACTTATTCAATCAACGGAGGAGCTGTAAGTGCACCACAATCAAATCCGACGATAACAGTTTCAGGATTAAGTGCTGCTAGCACGCAAACTATAGTAGTGAATGATGTGGTTACAGGATGTACAGCCACAACTTCTGTTACTATTGCACAATCTGCCTCATTAGCCTTGGTGGCAAACCCATTTATTAATGCCAATTGTAATTTTGGTGCCCAAGTAAGCGTGACCGCTTCTGGAGGCGTTGCTCCTTACAGTTATTCGTATGTAATAAGCGGTTCACCGGCCGGAACTTATTCTACTTCCGCTTCGGCAGTTTTAGACCCAGCTATGGCAACCTCTTGGGATGTGTATGTGAAAGACGCCAATAATTGCGTGATAACAACACCATTAGCAATTACTATTACAAAAGATGCTCTGCCAATTATCGTTATGCCTGCGTCACAATGTTTTGTGGGAACACCATTAACGATCGATCTTTCAAATGGTGAAACGGTAGCAGTGGGTCCAGCAACTTATGTTATTAACGGTTCGAATCAAACGAGTCCAATTTACACCATTACTGCTCCGGGAACTTATAAATTGAGCATTGTGGATGCCAATGCTTGTAGTTCGAATATGGTAGATTATATCGTACAGCCACAATTAGTATTGAATGCTGCCTTGACAAAAGAGCTAGATTGCAAGGCCAGTCCGAATGCTGTTGTAACATTAACTGCAAATGGAGGTACAGCACCTTATACTTTATATGAATATTCTACAAATGGAGGAACTAGTTATACGGCTATGGTCAGTAATGTACTAACGACATCAACCGCTGGCACCTATGTTTTTAGAGTAAGAGATACTCAAGGTTGCCAAGCTGTTTCTTCGCAAGTAACAATAACCCCACAAACTAGTCCAACATTTACATTGGTACAAACGAATGTAAGTTGTAATGGAGGTTCCGATGGCAGTATCGTGATTACTGCATCAAATGGGATTGCACCTTACCAATACAGTATTAACAATGGGATAACTTACCAAGCTTCAAATGTATTTACAGGCTTGAATGCTGCAGGAACCTATACAGTTGTTGTAAAAGACAGCAAAAGTTGTGCTTCGGCAACAAGTTCATTAACAATAACAGAACCAACCATTGTTAGTGGAACTGCATTTTTAACCCAAGCATTAACTTGCGGTGCAGGCAATGCGACCCAAGCTGCCATTGTTACTGTAACAGGAAGTGGAGGAACAGGTTCTTATGAGTATAGTTTTGATGGAGGCGTGAATTATACGGCAACAAATACCTATTCTACAAACATTGCGGGAATGGTAACGGCCTATATTAAAGATGCCAATGGTTGTATAAGTACTGTTCCGGCAACAGTAAATGTTCCAGCATTGAACCCACCAACAAATTTAGATTTTGCTTCAACGGCTGTAACTTGTTTGGCTTTGACAAGCGATGTTCGCTTAACGACAACAAACGGAGTTGGAGCATTAAGTTATGCGATATTGTCTCCTGCAAGTGCGACATCAAATGTTACAGGCGTTTCAAGCGGAATTTTCACAGGATTATTGCCTGATACTTATTTATTTCAGGTAACAGATGCCAATTTCTGTACGTATCAAGAATCATACACTGTTAATCCGGTAACAAATATCACCGTTTCTGGTCAGTTAATTAGTGACGTGACTTGTAATCCGGGAACCAATGGTGAAGTATTGTTTACAGTTGGAAATTTTGCAGGCACCTATACTTATTCAATCAACGGAGGAGCTGCAAGCGCACCACAATCAAATCCAATGATAACGGTATCAGGATTAAGCTCTGCAAGCACGCAAACCATAGTAGTAACTGATGTGGTTACAGGATGTACGGATACAACTTCTGTTGCTGTTGCACAGTCGGCACCATTGGCCTTGGTGGCAAACCCATTTATTAATGCCAATTGTAATTTTGGTGCCCAAGTAAGCGTGACCGCTTCTGGAGGAGTTGCGCCTTACAGTTATTCGTATGTGATAAGCGGTGTGCCGGCAGGAACTTATTCTGCTTCCGCTTCGGCAGTTTTAGAACCAGCTATAGCTACTTCTTGGGATGTGTATGTGAAAGATGCCAATAATTGCGTGATTACAACACCATTGTCAATTGTTATTGCAACAGATCCGCTTCCATCAGGAATCACGGTTAGCGGTTTAAGTCAATGCCCAAGCGCAACGGGAACTTATACTTTTACCGTAAATGTAGCAACAGGCGTGGGGCCTTATGAATTCAGCATTGGAAGCGGATTCCAAACGAGTCCAACCTTTACCGTGAACGTACCGGGAACCTATGATGTAATTGTAAAAGATGCCAATGGTTGTTCAACAACAGCAACCGGTTTAGTTGTTATTTTGCCAGCCTTACAATTACAGTCAAACATTACCGCTTTACCAAGTTGTACGGATGGGGATGGAACATTAACACTTTTATCTTCTGGAGGTTCAGGCAATTATGAATATAGGATTGACTTAGGAACGTATCAAGCTTCCGCAAATTTTACCAACATTTTTGCAGGAACTCATACGCTAACCGTTAGAGATGTTACCATAACTTGTACCAAATCTATTCAGGTAACTTTCTCTGTGGCAACTCTGATCACTGGTTTTGCCCTTTCAAAAACGGATGTTACTTGTAATGGAGGAAATGACGGAACGATTACTGCGACAATGAGTATTCCTGCTGCAGGAGTGAACGACAATCCAATATACACTTACAGTATTGATGGCGGAACTACCACTCAAACGTCGAATATTTTTAGTGGATTGATTGCCGGTACATATACTGTTGACGTGACTTCAGGAAGAGGCTGTGTGACAACTCAAACCATTCCTGTGGCTGAGCCTGCTATTATAGAAGTTCCTGCTCCTGTTGTGGTGCAATTTGGCTGTAATTCAGGTTCAAACGCAATGAACTTTGCCACGATTACAGTAACGGGAGTTACAGGAGGTTCTGGAATCTATACCAATTATGAATTCCTAAAAGGAGGAACTCGAGTTAAGTTTGGCGCCAGCAATGTATATACGGAAGCCAATTTATTGGGAGGAAGTTATACTGTAAATGTTTATGACAACAAAGGTTGCTTAGGTACTACGACAGCACCTATTGTTATAAATCCATTTATTGCTTTAGACAAAATAAATATTGCTATTAACAATGCCATTACCTGTACGAATCTGGAAGATATTACGGTTTCGGTAAGCAGCATTGGAGGAACACCGACGAACCTGCAATATACTGTTGCTGATTCTAATGCGACAACAGGCGTGATTGGAGTTAATTATAATTTCACCAATTCGATTGGAATTTTCACAGGATTAAATAGTGGTAATTACCTGATTACAGTTAAAAATTTAGATACTGGATGCAGCATACAAAACGTGCATTATGTAACTAATCCAAATACTTTCGACCTTACAATAGACACAATTGTTGATGTAATGTGTTTTAATGGAAATAACGGTAGCGTTAATGTCACTTTTATCGACAGAGTAGTAATGGCAACTAATCCGAATCAATCCGGACCATTCAATTATTCTATAGTTGATGCCCTTGGTAATTCGGTTACTGCTGGGACAGCTGTAACTGCAGGACCAATCACTATTAATAATTTGGTATCTGGTTCGTTCACTATTACTGCTACATTGACGAATAGTCCGTTTTGTTCAGTGAGCAAAAACTTCACCATTACGCAACCTATAGCAACTTTGGCTATAGCCAAAACCCATTCTGCGATAACGTGTGTTACAGGTAACAATGATGGGAGTATTGCAGTATCAGCTGTTGGTGGATGGCCAGGAGGTTATGCGTTTGAATTAACAGGGCCAACTACTGTTGCATATTCTACTCAGCGTAATTTTACAAATTTGATAGCAGGAACTTATACAATAAATGTACGAGATAGTAAAGGATGTGTGGCTACAACAAGCGTAACTTTGGCTATTCCAACGCCAATCACCGCAACAGCAAGCTCAAATATAGCGATGCTAAGTTGTTTTGGAGATAAGACCGCTACGATTACTGTTAATTTACCTTCCGGAGGTCAGGGATCGAACTATATGTACACGTTAAATACCACTTCTTTAGTTCCGGCTACTGCCAGTGGTCCGCAAGCTTCTCCTGTGTTTAATGGTTTAGGCGCAGGAACTTACACTATTACCGTGACTGATGGCTACAACTGCGCGGCTACTTCAAGTCCTATTGTCATTACTGAACCAACAAAGATAAAATCTAGTTTAGTAGTTGCTTCTAAGCAAACCTGTTTGACGCAAACGATGCTTGCATTGAGCGCAACGGGTGGAACAGGAATTTATTCCTATAGTGCCAATGCAGCCTTTACCACTATTTTAGGTTCATTTGCATCATCAGTAACTTTCCCGGTGCCAGTTGGAACGTATCATTACTATGTTAAGGATGCTAATGGTTGTGTTGGTGTTGTTTCAAATGAGATTGAGATTGTGCCATTGGAAACACTTATTTTGAATGTGAATAGTACCAATGCTGTAATCAATTGTAAAGGAGATCTTTCAGGAGTAATTGTTTCCAATGCTCAGGGAGGTTTAGGGAATTATGTTTATACCTTACTGGATGGAGCAGGAATACCTATTGTTCCGCCACCAACACAAATTACACCGGGTAATTTTACCCAATTGGCAGCAGGCAATTATAAAGTTCGCGTGGACAGTGGAGATTGTAGTACAACCACCGGTACTCCAATAGCTATCAAAGAGCCTTTGACTGCAATTAGTGTTGTACATACTGCAATTAATGTTACTTGTTTCGGACAAGGAAATGGACAAATAAACGTTACCGCCTCTGGAGGTACCGGTATTATTAAATATGCTATTTCTCCTAGATTGGATCAGTTTTTTAATACAGGAATTTTCATAAATCTTCAACCGGGTCTTTATGACATTATCGCTCAGGACGAAAAAGGATGTTATCAGTACATTACAGGTATTGTTATTAGTGAACCCAATGCAATAGTTCCGTCACTTACTGCAGGATCAATGCTTCCGGAAATTTGTTTTGGAGATAAAGACGGAGCATTTAGTATTGATATTGTTGGAGGAACCATACCGTATAGTGTCAGTTTAGATAATACAAACGGAGTTTATACAACAGGTACTTTGACTCAGACACAATTTGATTTCACAGGATTAGCAGGAGGAACCCATACGGTTTATATTAGGGATGCCAATGGCTGTGCCGTTGAATTAGTTGTTGTTATGCCGGAATCAGTTAAAATAAATCCTATAGCTCTTGTGGATTATGGTTGTGTGAACAATTCGGCAAGTAATTCAATTACGGTAAAAGTAGATGCAAGCATAACTGATCTTACCGATCTGGATTATTCACTGGACGGTGCAGCTTACCAACTTGCTAATGTATTTACAAATGTGGTGCCGGGCACAAACCATTTTATCGATGTCAGACATACCAATGGATGTATCCAAAGAACTGCAACTTTCGATATTTTGCAGGTTGATCCGCTGGCATTAGTACTTAACGATGGAGGATTAAATGAAATTATAGCGGTTGCTACTGGAGGAGCAGGAGAATATCAATATACTTTCAATGGTGAATCTAATGGAAATTCTAATTCATTTATTATAAGAGAATCTCGAGATTACACGGTGACTGTTACAGATGCTAATGGTTGCGTTGCTACTGCCACTAGGTATTTTGAGTTTATTGATGTGTGTATTCCAAATTACTTTACACCGAACGGTGACGGAGTAATGGATGGATGGGCTCCTGGATGTACGATTAATTACAAAGACTTGACATTCGATGTTTTTGACAGATACGGTCGAAAAATAGCAACCTATCGTCTTGGCCAATATTGGGATGGTAAATACAATGGTAATGAACTTCCTTCGGGAGATTACTGGTATGTTTTAAAATTGAATGATTTGAAAGATGCTCGAGAGTTTGTTGGTCATTTTACCCTTTACAGATAATAAATAAACACTAATGACCAATTTGTCCCAAATTAAAATGATTCCAATGAAAAAAATAATAGCACTTCTTCTCTTGACTGTAACCTCGGGTTATAGCCAGGAGTTAAATTTGCCGGTTTTTACGCAATATTTAGCAGATAATCATTTCGTAATATCACCGACATTCGCAGGAATTGGAGATAATCTTAAAATTAGGGCTAATGGGTTGACCCAATGGGTTGGTATAAAAGATGCCCCAGAAAATCAATCCGTTTATGCCGATTTTAGAATTGCGGATCGCTCTGGGGTAGGAGTGTCTTTTTACAATGACAGTAATGGAAATACTAGACAAACGGGTGCAAAATTCTCTTTTGCACATCATTTAATACTAGATTATTATTCTAAACAATACTTGTCTTTTGGAATCTCCTACAACATTAATAATTTTAGAATAGACATTAATAATTTCAACACTACTTATGAAATTCCTGTTATAGACCCTAGTATTACAGACAATAGGTCGAATTCGAATAATAACTTTGATGTAGGAGCTTTATACAGAAATAAAGCATTTTATTTCAGTTTTAATGCAAGTAACATTTTAACAAAGAATATTGATAAGTACATGGGTGTAGAGCCAAGTTTACTTTTGAATTATCAGATTTATTCCGGATATGTTTTTAAAAGTCCTACTAATAGTAGGGTAGAATACGAACCTTCTGTTTACTATCAATTATTTGCGAGCGATAAACGTTCCAGTACTGACGTGAATATAAAATACAGGCATTTTAATAAATATGATGATTATTACTGGGCTGGAATATCCTATCGCTTTCTTAACGATCAACTGTTAAAGCCGTTAAATGTGGGACCCATGTTGGGTTTTAAGAAGTCTAATTTTTATTTTGGGTATTCCTACCAGATTACCCTCAATCAATTGGCAGTCTTTAATACAGGAACGCATGTTGTTACAATTGGACTTGATTTTCTGGCAGGCATCAGCAACTGTCCTTGTACACAAAGTCCGGTTCACGATTAATATTTCAAATAGATTGATTTAAACGTTACAATTTATTATATTTAATACGTACTATTCCTTTAAATGGGAGAGAAATCGCAACAATCGATGTTTTTACCGCAATAATTTGAATGCCTCCAATAAGAATCTTAAATCTGATTGGTTAAGTAGTATTCATGAAAAAGATATTTCCCTTTATGCGTTGCATTTGCGCTTGTGTTTGGCATTTATGTTGTTGCCATATGCATTTACTTCGTCAGGAAGTTATTTCGAAGAAAGTAGAAAAACATTCGGGATTTTACATTTTTTAAATGAAATTATAGTCGCACCCCAACATTCGATGAAAACGGTTTTGGAAGCTAATAATACGGTGCTTATTTTACCGCTGTTTGGCTGAGTTGATTATAAAGACAGCTTAGGAAATGAAAGTTTTATTGGAGTGGAACAGACTCGAATTAATTCTGCCGAAAAAAGAATGTCTTTCGAGCTTACTAATTCTTACGAGGAAGAAAATGTCAGTTATATACAAATAGGATTCAATACCAAAAGTCAAGATTCTGAAAGCAATTTTCAACAGTTTCATTTTGGTTTAACCAATGAAAACCAATTAATTCCAGTATTCTAAATTTCAAATACATTGGGTTTTATAGGAATGTATGATGCACGAAAAGAGGGGTTTTATTCGCTAAAAAACAATTCGAACGGCGTTTTTGTTTTTGTAATTAATGGTGCTTTTGAAATCGAAAATCGGCTGTTGGAATCAAAAGACGGGTTAAGTGTATCCGGAATTGACTCCTTAGAATGGGAAGCATTATCCGAAAATGCGCTTCTTATCGTTTTAGAAATTCCATAAAGGAACCATTTAGTGACAAATGCTCTTTGAAATTAATTCCAAAAAACAAATAATTTGAGACAATTACAACGTTTTCGTTAGTGGATTTCCCTAATTTTCAAACTATTCTTATTTTTTAGTTCCTGAAAAGTTCTATATTTGTTATTCTTTCAAAAAAAACAAACTAAAAATATACTTAATGAAAACTTTAAACGATTTTGATTTTAAAAATAAGAAAGCAATAATACGTGTTGATTTTAATGTGCCTTTGGACGAAAATTTCAATGTAACAGATGCCACACGTATCGAAGCGGCAAAACCTACAATTGATGCTATTCTTGCTCAAGGTGGAAGCGTAATTTTGATGTCACATTTAGGCAGACCATCAGGTGTTGAAGAAAAATATTCATTGAAACACATCCTAAAAACTACTTCAGAAGTGTTAGGAGTACCTGTTCAGTTTGCTTCAAACTGTGTTGGTGTGGAAGCTAAAAACGCTGCGGATAAATTACAAGCTGGAGAAGTTTTATTATTAGAAAATTTACGTTTTCATAGCGAAGAAGAAGCTGGAAATGTTGCTTTCGCAAAAGAATTAGCTTCACTTGGAGATATTTATGTAAACGACGCTTTCGGAACAGCACACAGAGCACACGCTTCGACTACAATTATCGCACAATTTTTTCCAACTGAAAAATGTTTTGGATTGTTATTGGCTAAAGAAATCGAAAGTTTAAACAAAGTTTTGAAAAACAGCGAAAAACCAGTAACAGCAGTTCTTGGTGGATCTAAAGTTTCTTCTAAAATCACGGTTATCGAGAATATTCTGGATAAAGTGGACCACATGATTATTGGTGGTGGAATGACATTTACTTTTGTGAAAGCATTAGGAGGTAAAATTGGAGATTCTATTTGTGAAGATGACAAACAAGAATTGGCATTGGAAATCTTGAGATTGGCTAAAGAAAAAGGAGTTCAAATCCACATTCCAGTTGATGTTGTTGCAGCAAATGATTTTTCAAATACTGCCGATACTCAAATTGTTGACGTAAAAGAGATTCCTGATGGATGGCAAGGACTTGATGCTGGACCAAAATCATTGGAAAACTTCAAAAAAGTCATTATGGATTCTAAAACGATTCTTTGGAATGGTCCATTAGGAGTTTTTGAAATGGAAAGTTTTGCTAACGGAACAATTGCACTTGGAAACTTTATCGCTGAATCAACTGAAAACGGAGCGTTCTCACTTGTAGGTGGTGGAGATTCAGTAGCAGCAGTAAAACAATTTGGTCTGGAAGACAAAATGAGTTATGTTTCAACTGGTGGAGGAGCCATGCTAGAAATGCTTGAAGGAAAAGTATTGCCAGGAATTGCTGCGATATTGGATTAACACATTGATTTAAAAAGGGTTTATTTTAAGCTGTAATTCAGATTTAAAAAACACCGTATCTATAATATTAAGAAACCTTAGCGATGGACTATTTGTCGCTAAGGTTTTTTTTAGTTTTAAAAATTTGATGAATTGTATTTTTAAAAGGAATTTTTACAATCAAATCACGGAAAATTCTTCATAATTGAACTGAAAGTTGCATTTTTAACAATATTTAAAGAAATTTTCAGTTTTAACCTATTATGTTTGTAAAAAATACCAATGTAATCGTTTGAAATATAGGCCTTTGATCATTAAAATATGAATATAAAAAACACCACCCTATCGTTATTGCTATTGTTATCCATGCATTTGTTTTCGCAAGAAGTCGTTGGAAATAAAGATATTATAAAAATAGAACCAAAATTATCCTATTTAGATTCCATCAAGAAAACTTTCGTAAAAGATGAAATGGCATCTTGTGTTGATAGCTTGTGGATGAAGGAATTAACCAACTTAGATTTATACAAGAACATAACGGATGATATAAAAAATATCAATATTGACGAAAAAGTGGATTATGAATTGCCTACGGAACTTTTGAAAGAAAGATTGGCGGCGATGGATTCAAAATCACCTTTCAATATTGAGTATAACCAAGGTCTGGAAAACATCATCAAATCATTCCTCAAATACAGAAAGAAATCTTTTGAACGTTTAATGGGTATTTCCGAATATTACTTCCCCCTTTTTGAAGAAGCGCTTGCCAAACAAAATGTTCCTTTAGAAATAAAATATTTAGCCGTTGTAGAATCTGCTTTAAACCCAAAAGCCGTTTCAAGAGTTGGTGCCACGGGACTTTGGCAGTTTATGTATCAAACCGGAAAACAATATGGTTTGAAAATTGATTCCTATATTGATGAACGAAGCGATGCTCTGAAAGCTTCTGAATCTGCGGCACAATACATGTCTAATATGTACAAAATATTTGGCGATTGGGATCTCGTTTTAGCCTCGTATAATTCGGGACCGGGAAATGTTTCCAAGGCGATCAGACGTTCTGGCGGGCAACAAAATTATTGGAACATCAGAAAAAATCTTCCAAAAGAAACGCAGGGATATGTACCAGCTTTTTTAGCAACAATGTACATTTATGAATACCACACGGCGCACGGTATAAAACCGGACAGAGCAATAATTAAGCATTTTGCTACGGATACCATCCTGATTAAAAAGCAAATGTCGTTCAAACAAATTTCAGATTTGCTGGATGTTCCCGTTGCACAATTGCAGTTGTTGAATCCATCGTACAAGTTAAATGTGATTCCGTTTTATCATGATGAAAATCATTTTTTAAGATTGCCACAAGATAAAATAGCTGTTTTTGTTTCAAATGAAGACCGAATTTATGCGTACGCCGAACATGAATTAAGCCTTCGTGAAAAACCATTTCAGATTGTAAAAGCTATTGTTGTGCGTGATCCGATGAATTATACCACAGAACGGATTACGCTTCCTAAAACAAAATATTACAAAGTAAAACGCGGAGATAATCTGAGTGAAATTGCGGATAAATATGACGTAGCCATTTCTGATATTAAAAAATGGAATAAATTGAGAAGCAATGCTGTTCCTTATGGTAAAAGTTTAAAAATCATTTCTGAACAAAGTGTCGTAAGAACAGTTAGGAAAGAACCAAAAATGGAAACAGTTCCTTCAGAACCAATTGCTGAAAGTCAAAGAGTAGCAACTTCGGAAGTTAAAGTTAATAAAGAAGAAGAATTCCCTTCGAATCCAGAACGAAAAGACATTGAGTATATGGTTCAAAAAGGAGATAATTTAGGGAATATCGCTAAGAAATTTGGTGCTACTTTAACTGATTTGCAGCAGTGGAATAGTTTGTCAGATCATAATATTGCTTTGGGTGCTACTTTGATTGTTGCCAAAAATGAAATTATGATTACTACTGATAAAGCTGCTTCCAGTTCTTTCAAGAAAAAAAATATAGCTTCGGTTTCTAAAAAAGAAGCGGCTGAATATTATGTAAAAAAAGGGGATTCTTTATTTAGCATTGCCCAAAAATATCCTGGAGTAACTATTTCAGATATTAAAAAATGGAACGATATTCGCGATGGACATATTAAACCAGGAATGAAGTTAAAAATAAACGGATAAATTGGAATGGTTTAAGTTTCATTTTATTAATTTCAACCGCTAATTAAATAGAGTAAATTCTTCGTTTTAAATAAAACAGTATGTTGAAAAAAATAATTTTTGTTGGTCTTATATTTCTAAATTCATGTGCTGTTCAGAAAAAAACCTTGTCAATGAATGATTGGTATGGGTATACTAAAAACAGCAACGAAAGAATAGCGCCGTCAAAAGCATATGATTTTACGGATGGCATGATTAGAATGCATGGAGAGAATAATGGCTATCTAATGACAAATGGATCTTACAAAAATTTTGAGTTAAGTTTAGAGTTCAGGTGGAATATAGAAAAGGAATTTTATAGAGGGGATGTGAAAAAAAATAGTGGTGTTATGTACAACATCCCTTTAGATTCACCCGATCACATTTGGCCTAAAGGAATTCAATTTCAAATAAAAGAGAATACTACCGGCGACTTTATTTTTTTAGATAATGTAACAGCAAAAGTAAACGGAAAATTGATTGAGGCTGGTGCAAGCGTAGTTTCTCCAAAATTCAGCAGTAATGAGAGTCCTTATGGAGAATGGAATACGATTCTCATTCGATCATTCAACGGAAAATGTACCCAATATTTGAACGGAAAGTTAGTAAATGAATGTGTTGAGGTATCTTCTAAAGAAGGAAAAATTTCTTTAAACTACGAAGGTTCACCAATTGATTTTAGGAACATTCAATTAAAAAAAATCCACAATTAGTTTTTTGCTTTTTTCTATAAAAGCTGATCTTTTTTCTCTTTATTTGGTAATTAAGATTTTATAACATACCGAATCAATGAATAAAATCCATTTTTTGTGCCTTCTTGTTCTCTTCTTATTTTTTTCTTGTGCAAAGAAAAACGATAATTTGCATCGTAAAACGGAGGGTAAAATCAATACAATTTCAGTAATTATTGATGATCAGCTATGGAATGGTGAGATAGGAGACAGCATCCGAAATAAGTTTGCATCGCCAGTAATTGGATTGCCACAGGAAGAACCGCTATTTACCATAAATCAATATCCGGTTAAACTTCTGGAAGGGTTCATGACGGATACCAGAGCGATTATTGTGGTAAAGAAGGAGCAGCAAAATAAATTTGAAATAAAGAAAAACCAATACGCATCACCTCAAAATGTGTTTCATATTTCAGGAAAAACTGGGGCTGATATCATAGCATGCTTGGAAAAAAATGCTTCCCAAATGATTCAGTTGATCAAGCAGGCAGAAATAGCCGAAAGCCAGAGAATCAATAGTCAGTTGCTACTTAATCCACAATTGATCAGTAATAAATTCCAAATCTCCATAAAGATTCCTTCCGGTTATATGTATGTACTGCACAAAAGCAATTTCATGTGGTTAAAAAAGGAAATCATTGGTGGAAATACAAGTTTGCTAATTTATCAGGTTCCTTTAAACTCCATTAAAAAGAACCCAAATTTGATTTCAAATATCATAAAAATGCGAGATTCAATAGGTAATTTATATATCAGCGGAACAGAACCCAATACGAATATGATTACCGAAGAAGCCTATGCACCCTATCTTTCAAAGATTACTCTTGACGGGAAAGAAGCTTATGAGACCAAAGGAACTTGGGAATTAAAAAATGATTTTATGGCGGGTCCTTTTATCAATTATGCCATTATAGACAAGGAATCTAATAGAATTCTAGTTTTGGAAGGTTTATGTTATGCGCCGTCCAAGGAAAAACGAGACTTGATGCATGAGTTGGAATCTATTATAAAATCGGTTGAAATTGAGAAAAGGTAATCTATTTTAAATTAAATAAGGAATAATAAAATGGCATTAGAATGGAAAATAAAGTCTTTTGAGGCGCTTACTGTTCATGAACTATACGATATACTCAAACTAAGAAGTGAGATCTTTGTAGTGGAACAAAACTGTGTTTATCTTGATCTTGACGGTAAGGATAAAGTCGCGTTACATCTCTTTGGAGAATTTGAAGGTGCAATTGTGGCTCATGCCCGACTTTTCAAAGCAGGAATCAGTTTTGATAATGCTTCTATAGGAAGAGTAACCGTTGATGCAAATTACCGCGACAGGAAATGGGGTCATGACTTAATGCGGGAAGCTATCGCAGGAATTTTGTCTCATTTTGGTGAAAGAAAAATTACCATTGGAGCTCAATTGTATCTGAAAAAATTCTACGAAAGCCAAGGTTTTGTGCAAACCAGCGAAATGTATTTAGAAGATGATATTCCGCATATTGAGATGCAGAAAATATAATTATATTTTTAAAATAATAAATTCGACTCTTCGGTCAAGAGCTGCCCCTTTACTTAAAGGGAATTTATTTCCACAACCTTTGTAAGTCATTCGTTGTGGACTAATTTTTTTGGAGATTAGATAAAGATAGACATTTCGGGCACGATTAAATGAAAGTTTTCTTTCATGAGTAAATTCATCTATTGCATCTGTATAATAACTTGGGGTGCAGCATACATGTCCTCTAATTTCAAATTCTAGTTTTTGATTTTTTTGCAATATTGCTGCGATTTTGTCTAGTTCTTTTTTCGATTCTAATGGCAAGGTGCTGCTTCCAAGCGCAAATAGTATGTTTTCTAAATAAACACGATCACCAACTTTATGCTTTTCCTGAAAAGAATTGTAAATGCCTTTTCCGAAACTATTTTTTTTAACCATAAACAAATCGACGCGTCTGTTTTCAGATCTGGTTTCATTGATGTTTCCTTCGGAGTCTTTGTTCAATATCACGCGTCCCTTACCTTCAATAACAACAATTTTATTTTTGTTGAAACCATTGGAAGTGAGTATGTCCTGAACTGTTTTTACACGGTTTGTCGATAATTCAAAATTATAATCATTGTCACCTCTGTCGTCACAATAGCCATAAATTTGGATAGATTCAATTTTTGTAGTGTCTGATTTTTTTGCAAAATCGATTATGGTCTTAATTTGGTGATCATTAAGATCATATTTATCAAAATCAAAATAGACTGTTTGTACTGGTTTCTGTTGGGCTGAAAGATGTCCAAAAAACAAAAAAAGGATTATTTTAAAGTATTTATGCATTACAATTTCAAAATGGATTTGTATTCTGAAGTGTTGTTTAAAATGCTAACGGCTTTCTTGATCTCAGAATTATTTTTTATGTAATATTGATATAAACCTTCCTGATATTGGTAGCGTTTAATGATTTCCTCTAAAATCAGATTCTTGATTTCTTTTTGATTTTTATCCAATAAAGCATCTTCGCTTTTTTGCAAAGTAGACAGCAATTGTTGGTACTCGGCAGTTATGGATCCGTCTATTTTTTCTTTTTTGGCTACCGCCAAAGTGTTTTTCAGTGCCAACTCAGTCTCGGTGTCAAAAGAGAATTTCTGTGCTTTTAAAAACTGTTTGAAGTCTAAGAAATCCGCATCAGAAATCGTTGGTATGGTAGTGCCTAAAGTTGGATTTTTGTAATAATAACTCGTCACATAATTAAAAACGCCATCGTTTTTGACCAATGCATGTGTTATCGGGCTTAATTTTGTTTCATCCAGTTCCACATCGGGCTGAATGCCTCCGCCGTCATAAACCGTTCTTGCTTTTCGGGTTTTGAAAGCATTATAATTCTTCTCTTCGGTTTTTACGGCCAATCCATTTTTGTCTTTATGGGCGTAATCCAACGCTTGAATACATCTGCCGGAAGGCGTATAATAGCGCGAAATGGTCACCTTTAGTTGCGTTCCATACGTTAAATTAATGGGTATTTGTACCAATCCTTTTCCAAAACTTCTGCTTCCCAATACCACGGCACGATCTAAATCCTGTAAAGCACCCGAAACAATTTCTGAAGCCGAAGCACTTTTTCCATTTACAATAATAATTAAAGGAATTTCAGTGTCAACGGGTTCTCTGGTTGTTTTATAAGTGTTGTTGTATTTTTCAATCTTTGATTTTGTAGTGACTATAATTTCATTTTTTGGAACAAAGAGATTACAAATATTTACAGCTTCATTTAAAAGTCCTCCGGGATTGCCTCTTAAGTCCAAAACAATTCTCTTAGCACCTTCGTTTTTTAGCTGTTCCAACGCCATTTTGGTTTCTACAGAGGCTTTGTTGTTAAAATGGGATAAAACGATATAACCGGTTTCGGCATCTATTTTACCAAAGAAAGGAACCGATTTTATTTCCACTTCATCACGAACAATTTGAGTGGTATACGGTTTTCCCTGGCGGATGTATTTGATGTCGATTTTAGTGTTTTTTGCACCTTTAAATAATTCGGAGGCATCGTCTCTAAAATCAGATAAAAGAATATCTCCTACTTGAATGATTTCATCACCGGCTCTAAGTCCCGCTTTGTCTGCCGGAAAATTTTTATATTGTTCTTTTACGATGAGTTTGCCGTCTTTTCGGGTAAGTAAAGCGCCAATTCCAGTATATTCTCCGGTATTGTTTATTTTAAAACTGACCACATCTTGCTCATTAAAATAAACGGTATACGGATCTAAACTGGCCAACATGCCTTTAATGGCTTTATCCATTAAGTCACCAGGATTTGTTTCATCGACATAGTTCTTGTTCAATTCCTTGAAAAGGGTGGTGAAAATCTCTATTTGTTTGGCGATCTCAAAAAAATCGTCTTTGAAACTCACGCCAACATATAGAAATGCCGAAGCGACAATAGGAATTATGATTTTTTTTTGGAAAAAAGAATTCATGGTTTTTTGGACTAAATTTGAGATTACTAAATTAAGAATAAATCACCAATAATTATACGGGATAAAGTGTAAACGCAATTCTACGGTATTTAGTAAAATTGGACTTACTTGTTTTCTAGATTTGAGTCGCTTTCTGGTAAAGGCTTTTTACTGTTTTGAGCAATAAACTTCTCAAACAGTTGAATGGTTTTGGTATTGATTTCTTCATAACTTAATCGGTCCTTACTTTGGTAAAAAAACATAAAAGCATGAGGTTGATCCAGATTATCAATCAATAAATGTTTGTTGAGACGGTAGGTTTCGCGAAGCACACGTTTAAAATAATTGCGGTCCACGGCTTTCTTAAAATGTTTTTTAGAAACGGAAACGCCCATTTTAATTTTTTCATCTGTCCCGAAATTTCGGGATTCAGGATTACCTAAAGCGCCGGAATAATAAACCAATCGCAACGGATATTTAGAAACTGATTTCCCTTCAGAAAACAATAATCCAATGGTTATTTTACTTTTTAGCTTTTCGTTTTTTGGGTAAGTGAAGTTCATTTTAATAGAAAAAAGAAATAGATTTTGACTGGCAAAGTTACAATTAAACGTTGAGCCTGTATATTGTTTCCGATTTAAATCGGGCTAAAAATATATTTCTTACTTTTGTGCCAAATTTTTAAAGCATGCAAAAACTAATTTCGTATCCCATATCCATAATTTATTATTTATGTTTTGGTCTTACCTTGGTTATTTTTCACCCAATTCAGTGGGTTTGCTTCCATGTTTTTGGCTACCAAGCCCACAAAATAAGTGTTGATTATCTAAATTTTTTCTTATTAAAATGTACGAATCTTTTAGGAACAACCTATAAATTTGAAAATATAGAAAGCATTCCTAAAAATGTCCCTCTGATTTTTGTCTCCAATCATCAAAGTATGTACGATATTATTGCTATGATTTGGTTTTTTCGCCGATTTCATTGTAAATTTGTCAGTAAGAAAGAATTAGGAAGCGGCATTCCAAGCGTATCTTTTAATTTACGTCATGGCGGTTCCGTTCTTATTGATCGAAAAGACCCTAAACAAGCCATTCCAGCTATCAAAGGATTGTCGGAATATATAGAAAAATACAACCGTACGGCAGTTATTTTTCCGGAAGGAACAAGAAGTAAAACAGGGAAACCAAAAGAGTTTGCTCAAAGCGGATTGAAAATTTTGTGTAAATATGCACCATCAGCATACGTGGTTCCAATAAGCATAAACAATTCTTGGAAAATGGTTAAATACGGATTTTTTCCTTTAGGTTTAGGAAATCATCTTACCTTTGTAGTACACAAACCATTAGCGGTTAAAGATTATAATTTTGCTGAATTAATGGAAAAAACAGAAACAGCAGTTGTTCAAGGAATAAAAATTTAATTTATATATAATGTCAATAAAAAACATTCGATTAGAAGTAATGCAGTTTTTAGAAAAAAACGTAGATAGCTTTGTCGATCAGTATCTAATTCCAGTAGAAAAAATATGGCAACCAACAGATTTTTTGCCTAATTCTCAAAGCGATACTTTTTTTGATGAGGTCAAAGAATTACGTGAAATTGCAAAAGAATTACCATATGATTTCTGGGTGACTTTAGTAGGGGATACTATTACAGAGGAAGCATTACCTACATACGAATCCTGGTTAATGGACGTAGAAGGTATTGATAATGTGGAGAGAAACGGCTGGTCTAAATGGATCAGACAGTGGACTGGAGAGGAAAATCGTCACGGTGATTTGCTAAGTAAATATTTGTATCTGTCAGGTCGTGTCAACATGCGTGAAGTAGAAATGACAACGCAACACCTTATCAACGATGGTTTTGATATTGGAACCGGAAGAGATCCTTATAAAAACTTTGTATATACCAGTTTTCAAGAGTTGGCAACTTATGTTTCTCACAACAGAGTAGCTCAAATGGCTAAGAAATATGGAGATAACAAATTGTCTAAAATGTGCAAAATGATTGCTGGTGACGAAATGCGTCATCACCATGCGTACAGTGAATTTGTAACTCGAATTTTTCAGGTTGACCCTAGCGAAATGATGCTTGCTTTTCAATACATGATGAAAGCAAAAATTGTTATGCCAGCGCATTTCTTGAGAGAATCCGGTGAAAAAATAAGCACTGCTTTCGAACAGTTTTCTGATTCGGCACAAAGAATTGGGGTTTATACAGCAGCGGATTATGTGGATATCATGCAGAAATTAATCGACAAATGGGAAATTGACAAGATTACCGGTTTGACTGATGAAGCAGAGAAAGCGCGTGATTATTTGATGAAATTACCGGGAAGAATGGCAAAAATATCGGAAAGATTAGTGATTCCTCAAGAGTCACATATTTTTAAATGGGTAGAGCCAGCAAGACTTTAGATTTTTGATTTAAGAATAAGGAATGTTGGTTTTTGAAGGTAGTCTTTGAAAATCAACATTTTTTTTACAAAATATAACAATGAACAACCCCGATTTAATTAGTAAAACAATTCTTTTTGTAAAAACAAAACTAGAAAATGCCGAAGGTGGACACGATTGGTTTCATATCGAAAGAGTGTATCGAAATGCTATTTTGATTTCTAAAAACGAAGCTTCTGATACAACGATTGTTCAGCTTGGTGCCTTGCTTCATGATATTGCAGATAGTAAATTCCATAACGGAGATGAAACTATTGGCCCAAAAATAGCTCGAGAATTCCTGGAATCAGAAACTGTTGCCGAAGAGACCATCGCTCATGTGGTGAATATCATTACTAACATTTCCTATAAAGGCGGTAATTTCGAAAAGAAATTCTCTTCAATTGAACTGGATGTTGTTCAGGATGCAGATCGATTAGACGCTATTGGTGCCATTGGAATTGCAAGAGCATTCAATTATGGCGGATTTAAAAATAGAACGCTCTATGACCCTAAAATAGCCCCAAACACAAGGATGACAAAGGAAGAATACAAGAATAGCGATTCTCCGACAATCAATCATTTTTATGAAAAGTTATTGCTCCTAAAAGATAAAATGAATACCGAAACCGGAAAACAAATTGCAAAGGAAAGACACCGTTATATGGAAGGTTTCATTTCGCAGTTTTATGCGGAATGGGAAGGGGAGAAATAGGATTTTTGATTATGGATTAACAATTTTAAATTTCAGCTGGTTTTTCGATTGCTGGTTTTTAAATCAAAAATCAGTCCCGATAGCTTCGGGATTAATCAAATATCTTAAATCGAAATCCCTTTGGATTTCATTTCTATAATTACATCCGAAGCATTTTTAAAAGTTGGCGCTTGCTCAATAATGCTTCCCACTCTTTTTTTATTGAGTTTAAAGGTGATATCATTCTCCGTTGTAAACAACAAAGCCGTTAAAAATGGGTTATTCATATACGGAGCCAATATAATAAAAGCTTCATCGAGTGTGTGGAAACTTTCTACTTCTTCCGTTTTATAACGCGCCGTAACCGAAAGACTAAAAACGTCATCGTTCAAAACGGGACGTACATAGATATTTTTTAATTCCGTATCACCAATAGTTTTGGCTAGCGTTAATTTAGCATAAGTACCATTTTGGATGCTTTCTTTTACCTTTTCCCAGAAAAGTGCAAATACAGGTTGGTAAGACATAAAGTAAAATTTTAAATGTTGGATTATATTCCGAGACGGGTTTGCAAAATTAAGTTTTGTAAATCAAACAACCCGTTTTTTGAAGAAAGATTATTTGAAATGATTTCACATTGGAGTTAAATACAAAAGAGAACCAAAACAGCTCTCTTTCGTTATTATTTTCCGGTAAACACCGCTTTTCTTTTCTCTAGAAATGCTGTTGTTCCCTCTTTAAAATCAGTCGTTCCAAAACATTTTCCAAAAGCTTTTATTTCGGTTTCATAGCCATTTTTGCCTTCTTTGAAATTGGCATTGATTGCTTTTATGGCTTTAGCAATTGCATATGGAGCGTTTTTCGTTATTCTTTGTGCGACACTAGTACAGTAATCTAGAAGTTCGGCATCAGGCACCACGTGATTTACCAGTCCGGTTCTATAAGCATCTTGGGCGGTTACCATTCCGGCGGTCAGGATCATTTCCATGGCGCGTCCTTTTCCTATCAATTGTGGTAAACGTTGCGTTCCGCCATAACCAGGAATCAATCCAAGTGAAACTTCAGGCAAACCCATTTTTGCATTTTCGGAAGCCACTCTGAAATGACACGCCATCGCTAATTCTAATCCGCCACCCAATGCAAAACCATTAATAGCTGCGATTACAGGAGTTTTAAGATTTTCGATAAAATCAAATAATTTTTCCTGTCCTTCAGCTGCTAATTGCATTCCTTCTTCGATAGAAAAATTAGCAAACTCAGCAATATCAGCTCCTGCAACAAAAGCTTTTTCACCACTTCCAGTTAGAATAATGGCACGAATTTCATTGTTTTTTCCCAATGTTTTGAATGCTTTATACAAATCAGTAATGGTAGCTTTGTTCAAAGCGTTTAGTTTTGTAGGGCGATTAACGGTTATCGTTGCGATAGTATTCTCTGTTGTAATTAAAAGATTTTCGTAATTCATGATGGTAATTTTAGGAGTTAATTATTGGAAGTGAAACCGTGAAAGTGGTTCCTTTTCCAAATTCAGTATCAAAGGTAATCGTTCCTTTATAATTTTCGATGATGTTTTTAATAATACCAAGACCAAGACCCATTCCGCTACTTTTGGTAGTGAATTTAGGTTCGAATATGCGGCTGATGTCTTTCGGTTGAATCCCAATTCCGTTGTCCATAACAGTAATCAGAACGTTGTTTAAATCTTTTTTTATGGTTACAATAATAGATTTTTCTTCTTGGTTCTCAGGAATGGATTGAATCGCATTTTTAACCAAATTCGTAATAATACGGATGAGTTGGGTTCGGTCTATTTTCGAAATAATTTCGGGAGAATCACTTTGAAATACAATATATTCTTCATTGAAAATATCCATTGCCAGTTCTACTACTTGTACCACATTCAGGGTTTCATTTTGTTGCGCCGGCATCGATGCAAAATTCGAAAAAGCCGATGCAACGGCATTCATCGTATCAATTTGTTGTATCAAAGTTTCGGAGTAATCCTTCATCTTTTGCTTTATATCGGCATCATTTGGATCAAATTTTCTTTGAAAACTCTGTACGGTCAGTCGCATTGGCGTAAGCGGATTCTTGATTTCGTGAGCCACCTGTTTTGCCATTTCGCGCCAGGCTTCTTCTCGTTCACTTTGCGCTAGTTTAATGGCACTTTTTTCCAATTCATCAACCATCCCGTTGTATGCCTTTATCAACAAATTAATTTCTTTGCTATTGGCCTCTAATACAATTTTCTCGTTTTTTTGATACAGGCTAGTCTCGCTTAATTTGTCTGAAATGGTTTTCAAAGATTTTGTGATGTAGGAAGAAAGAAAATAAGCAACCGCAAAAGCAACAATCAACATGAAGGAATACACTTGACCTAATCGGATGAGGAAACTATTTAATTCATTTTCATAAAACCCGTCATCTTCTACATAAGGCAAATTCAAAATGCCTAAAGGCTTAAATTTGTCGTCTTTTATCTGGCTGTACGAAGAACGATTTTTAACGCCGTTAATGGTTTTGATGTCAACGTATCTTTTTTCAATAGAAGAACGAACTAATTTCAGGATATATTTTGGGATAGAAGGCGAAACTTTATCAACCGAAAAGGATTCTTTAGAGGATTTGAGCAGTTTTCCATCTAGGCTGTAAATGTTGATTTCAATATTATGAATTTGTGCTAATTCATGTATTTTATCTTTAAAAATCAGACCTAAATTCGCAGTTGTTAACGGATAAGTTGTTGTGGAAAGTACATAATTTATATGTTGCTTTACTGCATTTTCATTCCGTTCTAAACGTTCTTGATGGTATTCTTTGGCTTCGTTTTTAAATTGAATAATAGAAATGGTAGCTAATAGAATGGAAGCCATAACTATCAATACAATCATGGAAAGGAAAATCCTAACCCGCAATGAAAGCATTGTTGTTTTGAAGCTATTAAACATAATTAAGATTGATTTCTTTCTCGAAATCGTTTGTAAAATTTAAAACCCAGCATAATCAAAACGGAAAATAGAAAGATTCCAATTACACCATAAATCCAATTGACCGCATCTTTAACAATGATTAAAAAAACGACCGCAAATAAAATTATGGTTGCGCCTTCATTCCACAACCGCATAAAGTTTGAAGTGTATTTTATGTCATCATTTTGCAAATGATTGTAAATTTTCTGGCATTTTCCATGATATAGATAAAGTGCAAAAACAAAGCCAAACTTGACTTGCATATAATCTAACTGAATTAAACTTGGATTCAGATAAAGTAATGAAAAGGCAAATGTACTCGCTAAAACAGCAGAAGGCCAGGTGATAATATACCACAAGCGATAAGTCATTATTTTGTATTGTTTTTGGAGAATTTCTTTCTCTGGCGATGGTTTTTGTGCCGCTTCAATTTGGTAAACAAACAAGCGAACAATATAAAATAATCCTGCAAACCATGTGATTACAAAGATGAGGTGTAAAGATTTTAGGTAATTATAATATTCCATCAGTAGTTTGAATCAATTTTGTGTTCATTTCTTTTTTTAGAAAATAGCCAGTTAGTATTGTTGATAAAATATCGGCAATGGGGAATGCAATCCACACTCCAAAAATACCTAAAAAATTTGGTAGAATCAGCACTAATGGAATTAGGAAAAATCCTTGTTTGCTTAATGTCAAAAGCAATGCTTTTTTTGCCTTTCCCGCAGCTTGAAAATAAGCAGCCCCGATCAACTGAATCGATATGATTGGCGAAGCCGCAAAAACCCAACGCAAAGCTTCGGGAGTTTGAGCAATCACTAATGAATCTGTGGTAAAGATGGCCACGATTGGTCTGGCAAAAATCAAAATGACAACAAAAATAAGCGTTGCTAAAAAAGCAGCGTATTTTATCGAAAGCTGGACACTTTCCTTGACCCTTTCGTAATTCATTGCGCCATAATTAAAGCCTGCAATGGGCAGAAATCCTTGCGTAATACCCAGAATCGGAAACAATGCAAACATCAACATGCGGCTAATAATTCCATAAATTACCACTGAATGCTCGCCACCGTAAGTATATAAAGTATGATTTATGATTATGGCTAAAATACTCACTACGCCTTGTCTTGAAAAAGTCACAAAACTGAGTTCGGTGATTTCTCTTACGATGGGAATTTTAAACTCAAAATGTTTCGCTTTTAACTTTAATTCACTTTTGAAAACAAAGAACCATAGCACAAATACAAAACACATGAAATAGGAAATTGCTGAAGCCAATGCAGATCCAAACATTCCTAAATTCATCACTTTTATAAAAAGAATGTCGAGTGCAATATTTACAAAAGCGGGAATAATCATGGCAATCATAGCAAATTTGGCTTTGCCTTCTGCACGAATAATATTGTTTCCCATCATGCAAAGTGCCAAAAACGGAACAGAAAGAATAATTGGAAAGAAAAATTCCTTGGCGGGTTTCATTATTTCTCCCTTGGCACCAAAAAGCAACAGCATTTCGTCGCTAAAAAACACACCAAAAAACACAAAAACAGAAGATAATAAAAAGGTCATCATGATTTGATTGCCAAAAACATGCAGTGCTTTTTCCTTGTGATTGGATCCCAAAGCTCTCGAAAGAACGGAGCCTCCGCCCACGCCAATTGCCATTCCTAATGATGAAATCAAGAAAGTAATTGGCAATACAACAGTTACTGCCGCAATGGCTAAAGAACCAATCCATTGTCCAACAAATATAGTGTCGATTAAAATATTAACCGACATGAATAAAATTCCAATAGAAGACGGAACTGCTTGTTTTATCAAGAGTTTTTTGATGTCTTGAGTTCCTAGTTCATCAGCGGTAACAGCCATTTAAGCGTTTATTTTTTCTGAGTCGACTTTAACTGACATAGATGTGTTGGACCAATTCGTAATCCAATTACTCACGGTTTTACACCAATCATCGCTATCGTTTAAACAAGGAATTGCCAAGAACTCTTCACCTCCGTGTTCTTTAAACTGATGATTAGCTTCCATCGCAATTTCTTCCAAAGTTTCCAAACAATCGGATACGAATGCGGGTGTTACAACGGCAAGTTTTTTAATGCCGCGTTCAGGCATTTTATTTATTTCCACATCTGTGTAAGGTGTCAGCCATTTGTCTCCTGCCAGTCTCGACTGAAATGTCTGACTGTATTTCCCTTCCGGAATTCCCAGTAATTTTACGACTTGTTTTGTGGTTTCGTAACATTGGTGACGGTAGCAAAATTCATGTGCCGGTGAAGGCGTGTTGCAACAAGAACCGTCAATTTTACAATGTGATTTGGTAATATCCGTCTTGCGAATGTGACGCTCCGGAATTCCGTGGTAGGAGAATAATAAATGATCGTAATCAAAACCTTTTAAATGATCTTTGATAGAATCGGCTAGGTTTTTTAAATAGTCCGGTTTGTTGTAAAATGCAGGAACGATAGTAAATTTCATTTCCGGAAAGTGCTTTTTACGCAATTCTTCGGCCAGTTCCAGAATGGTAGTCGTGGAAGCCATCGCATGTTGTGGATACAATGGAAAAAGTAGTACTTCATTTACGCCCTTATGATGTAGTTCTTGTAAACCAGATAATAAAGACGGATTTCCATAACGCATCGCTAAGGAAACAGGAATGTCAACTAATTGTTTTACTTTGGCGTGCATTCTTTTGGAAATAACCACCAGCGGAGAACCTTCGTCCCACCATATTTTTGCGTAAGCGGCAGCTGATTTTTTTGGCCTTGTTTGCAAAATTATTCCACGAACTAATAATGCTCGTAACAAAAACGGAACGTCAATTACGTATTTGTCCATTAAAAATTCATCTAAATAGGGTTTTACATCTTTTGGAGTTGGACTTTCTGGAGAACCAAGATTTACTAATAATACACCTTTCATGTTATCTTTTTTTGTTGGTACAAAAGTAAATAAACTTACTTTTTTATAAATTGGGATTAACTATTTTTTATTTATTGTTTAATATAAGAAATCAATTATTTACTGCGTATTTGGATTGATTGACATCAAATATTTTTTGGGCGTGGTTGCAAATTTCTTTTTGAATGCCGCTATAAAATGACTTCCGGTGCTGTACCCAATTTTCAATCCTACTTCGTTTACATTATACGAACCACTGTCCAGTAATTTTCGGGCAAAATCCATTTTGTAGTCAAATAGAAACCCATAAACCGTATCACCATAAATTTGTTTGAAACCCATTTTTAGTTTCTTTAGATTCAAACCTATTTCATCCGCCAATTCCTGTAATCCTGGTGGTTCGGCCATATTAGCAATAATAATTTCTTTGGCTTTTTTAATTTTCATTACATTGTCCTCGTCTATTAAAAAAGGACATTGTTCCGCGTTTGGATCTTCCGTCCGGTTGAAATACAAACTCAATAATTCATATCCTTTCCCTTTATAATATAGGTTTTTGATGGAAGGATGCAAACTGTAATGAAACAATTGAGATAAAACAATTGCCATTGACGGACTGATATTTCCCTCGTTATAATATTTTTTGTCCTTATTGTCAGCACTTAAAAAAGTAATGTAATCGGCTTCTGTCGAAAACAAAGCGTGGAACTTTTTGATCGAAATAATAACAGAAATCACCCAGGAATTTGGCGCCAGCTCCAGATTTAAAGGCAATTCTTTCTGAGGATTGTATAAGAGCAATGATTTTTCTTCTTTTAATTCCAAAGCATAATTCCCTTGATTGAAGATGAACTTGGCACTTCCTTTTAATCCAAAATGAAACTGAATCAAACCACTGCCCACTTCACGCTGCGCATTGAAAGTATCAATACTGTCATTTTGAAAACGAATCAGGGTAAAATCATCTTCTATTTTTATAATTTCCTGAGAACCCATAGCGATATTTTTTTAATATGAAAATGATATTTATCAGATGTTTTTATTTAGAACAGCTCTAAATAAAGCGATTCAAACAACTTGATTTCATTACAAAAATAGAATTTTTTACAATAAAATAAGCAATTAGAATCAAAAAATCATTTAACGATACAAAAAGAACTTCTAGCGTTACTTTTATAAATACTATAGTGATAATTTTGTCTCACTTTCTGGTAAAGTGCAAAATATGGAAAACAATAACACATCAAAGCATCATTATTTTTACTCCGTTGGATTGAGTTATAAAAAAGCAGATGCTGAGATTAGAGGGAAGTTTAGTTTAGATGCTGCTGCAAAAACGCGTTTATTGGAGCAAGCCAAAACTGAGGGAATAGAAAGTTTAATAGTTACTTCTACCTGCAACCGAACCGAAATTTACGGTTTCGCGGAGCATCCTTTCCAATTAATCAAATTAATTTGCGAAAACAGTCAAGGTTCTGTTGAAGCATTTCAAAAAGTTGGGTTTGTTTATAAAAACCAAGAAGCGATAAGTCATTTATTTCGCGTAGGAACCGGTTTGGACAGTCAAATCTTGGGTGATTTCGAAATTATTGCTCAAATAAAATCCAGTTTTGCACAATCAAAATCTTTTGGTTTAGCCAATACTTTTATGGAAAGATTGGTGAATGCCGTTATACAAGCCAGTAAAAAGATAAAAACCGATACGGAGATTAGCTCTGGTGCTACTTCGGTTTCTTTTGCGGCGGTTCGATATATTATCAACAACGTAGAAGACATTGGAAATAAAAATATTCTATTATTTGGTACTGGTAAAATTGGTAGAAATACCTGTGAAAATTTAGTAAAACATACTAAAAATGAGCATATCACTTTAATTAACAGAACGAAAGCCAAAGCTGAGGAGCTAGCCGGAAAATTGAATTTAATTGTAAAAGATTATTCGGAATTGCATCTTGAACTGCAAAAAGCAGATGTTGTTGTAGTGGCTACCGGCGCTCAAAATCCTACGGTCGATAAAGCCATTCTGAATTTGAAGAAACCATTATTGATTCTGGATTTATCCATTCCGAAAAATGTGAATGAGGATGTGGAAGAAATTGAAGGCGTTACGCTAATTCACATGGATTATTTGTCACAACTAACGGATGAGACTTTAGAAAATAGAAAAAAACACATCCCTGCTGCCGAAGCTATCATTGAAGAAATAAAAGAAGAATTTATTACTTGGACCAAAGGCAGAAAATTTGCTCCAACAATCCATGCTTTAAAAGCAAAATTGAACGCTATAAAAATATCCGAATTGGATTTTCAAAGCAAGAAAATTTCAAATTTCAATGAAGAACAAGCAGAGATTATCAGCAATAGAATTATCCAAAAAATAACCACACATTTTGCAAACCATTTAAAAGATGATGATACCATGGTAGATGAAAGTATCGAATGGATTGAGAAAGTTTTTAAAATTGGAGCGACTACAAAATAATGAATAAAACCATACGAATAGGAACACGCGATAGTGAACTCGCGCTTTGGCAAGCCCATACTGTCGAAAAAAAGCTAAACGATTTAGGGTATAAAACCGAAATCATAGCGGTAAAATCACAAGGAGATATTCTTCTCGACAAACCACTTTACGAATTAGGAATTACAGGAATTTTTACCAAAACACTGGATATCGCTATGATTAATGGTCAGGTCGATATTGCAGTGCATTCCATGAAAGATGTACCTACGGCTTTGCCAATAGGAATTGTGCAAGCAGCTGTTCTGGAAAGAGCCAATACTTTGGATATTTTGGTATACAAAGGAAATCTTGATTTTCTTAACGGAGAAGGAACAATTGCAACAGGCAGTTTGCGTCGTCAGGCACAATGGTTAAATAAATATCCCAATCACAAAGTAGTAGATTTGCGTGGAAACGTAAACACCAGAATGCAGAAATTGCAGGAAAGTGATTGGAATGGAGCTGTTTTTGCGGCAGCAGGACTGGAAAGAATCAACTTGAAACCTTCCAATTATATTGATTTGGATTGGATGATTCCGGCGCCGGCTCAAGGTGCAATGGTAATTGTAGCCATGGCAAATGATGATTTTTGCAGAGAGGCAGTTTCTGAATTGAATGATATTGAAACTGAAGTGTGTACCCATATTGAAAGACAGTTTCTGAAAACACTCGAAGGTGGATGTACGGCACCAATTGGCGCTTTAGCTGCTTTTGTTGAAGATGATATTTGGTTTAAAGGTGTTTTATTTTCTATCGATGGAAAGCAAAAAATCGAAATCGAAAAAACTGTTCCGATGCAAGAATGGAAGAAACTAGGCTTTTATTGTGCCAAAGAAATTTTAGAAAATGGCGGAACGGAACTGATGACAGAAATTAAAATTAATTTGAAGAAATAATGAGTCAAACAAGCATTTTATCCACCAAAACATTGTCGGCAGAACAAAGGCAAGTATTTATTGATGCTAATTTTGATCTTTTAGAACAAGATTTCATCGAAATTAAAAACAACCTTTTTGAACTGAATAAAATCAACAACAACTTAATTTTTAGTAGCCAAAATGCTGTTTTAAGTTTGATAGAACAAAACGGTTGGGAAGTTTTAAAGACTAAACCTGTTTTTTGTGTAGGTATTAAAACTAAGGAATTACTGGAATCGCATGGCTTTACAGTTGATGTTTATTTGGATTACGCATCTGAATTAGCCGAAATAATCACTTTAATTTACAATAAAGAAAGCTATACTTTTTTAAGCGGAAATTTGCGTAAAGAAACGTTGCCTGAAGCATTAAAAAGTGCAGGAATAACTTTTAACGAAATCGAAGTTTATCAAACAACACTTGCGCCTTTTAAAATATCAGACCAAGAAAATTTTGACGGAATTATGTTTTTTAGCCCATCTGCCGTTGAAAGTTATTTTACAAACAATAAAATCAAGAATGAAGTTTGTTTTTGCGTAGGCACTACTACAGCATCAGCATTAGAAACAAAGAAAATTAAAAACATAGTAATTGCCGAAACACCAACTATCGAAGAGGTGATTTTGGAAGTTATTGAATATTATACACCGGAAAGCATCTAGGAATCTGCTAAAATTTAAATACATGATTAAGAACGAACTATTTTTAAGAGCACTAAAAGGAGAAACAGTACAACGCCCACCAGTTTGGATGATGCGTCAAGCGGGAAGATATTTACCGGAATTTATCGCTTTGCGTGACAAGTATGATTTTTTCACCCGTTGTCAAACTCCAGAATTAGCTGCTGAAATCACCGTACAACCGATACGCAGAATTGCTCCGGATGCTGCGATTTTATTTTCGGATATTTTGGTCATTCCGCAGGCCATGGGAATTGAGGTGTTGATGAAAGAAAACTTTGGTCCGTTTTTACCAAATCCTATTCGTACGATTCAAGATGTGGAGAAAGTAATTGTTCCTGATGTACATGAAACATTAGGATACGTTTTTGATGCTATCAAATTGACCAAAGAAATGTTGAATGATGAGGTGCCATTAATTGGTTTTGCAGGTTCTCCTTGGACAATTATGTGTTACGCTGTGGAAGGGAAAGGTTCTAAAAGTTTTGACATGGCCAAAGGATTTTGTTTTCAACATCCAGAAGCAGCGCATGTTTTATTGCAAAAAATTACCGACACCACTATTTTATACTTGAAAGAAAAAGTGAAAGCGGGAGTAAACGCTGTCCAGATCTTTGACTCTTGGGGCGGAATGCTTTCACCGGTTGATTATCAGGAATTTTCATGGAAATACATCAACCAAATCATTGAAGCTTTAGCTGATGATGCACCGGTAATTGTTTTCGGAAAAGGATGTTGGTTTGCATTAGGCGAAATGGGAAAAAGTAGAGCTTCAGCACTTGGAGTGGATTGGACGTGTTCTCCACGAAATGCACGATACTTGTCTGGAGGAAACATCACGTTGCAAGGAAATTTTGATCCGTCAAGATTGTTGTCTCCAATTCCGGTGATTAAGAAAATGGTTCATGAAATGATTGATGAATTCGGAAAAGACAAATACATCGTGAATTTAGGTCACGGAATTTTACCAAATATTCCTGTGGATCACGCGAAAGCGTTCATTGATGCAGTTAAGGAGTATAATCAATAGTAAACATTGTTCAGAGAACTGGACTAAAGTCCAACCTTACAAAATGTACCGAGCCGATGGCTCTCAGAAGTACGTAAAAGTTCCATAGGAACGGCGTGTCTTGTAGCAACGGATTTTATCCGTTGAATAATAAATAATTAAACAATGCTAAACAAAGGATTACGAGACCAGGAAAGTATTCGAATAGACAATGTGCTAAAGACATTGCTTTCTATAGTTTTTGTGCCTAAGTCTTGGAATTTAGAAGATAAAACAAACATAGAAGATCAATTGAAAGACTTTGGATTAAACATTCAAAGTCTGATCGATTGTAATGAAAAGGATTTAATTACACATTTATTACGTTGTCACTTGGATTGGAATCAGCTAGAACAATTTGCTGATTTTTTAGTGATTGGTTCGAAAGACAATCCGTTTGATTTTTCTGAAAAAGCGATTGCCATTTACAATTACATTCAAAAGGAAAGCAAAATATTTTCGTTTGGAATCAATAGTAAAATAGCCGCTGCAAAAGCAAATTTATAATGAAACAACAATTCTATCAATACATACTAAACCTTCAAGACCAAATCTGTAAAGGTTTGGAAGCTGTTGAAGGTCAAGCCAAATTCCGTGAAGACCTTTGGGAACGTCCGGAAGGCGGAGGAGGAAGAACACGCGTGATAGAGAACGGAAAAGTTTTCGAAAAAGGCGGGGTTAATATTTCGGCAGTTCACGGAAAATTACCGGAAGCCATGCAGAAAATGTTCAATGTAGGCGAAGCTGATTTTTTTGCCTGCGGATTAAGTTTGGTCTTGCACCCAAAAAGCCCAATGGTTCCTACAGTTCATGCCAATTGGCGCTATTTCGAAATGTATGATGATAACGGAAATGTGATTCAGCAATGGTTTGGTGGCGGACAAGATTTAACACCGTATTATTTGTTTGAAGAAGATGCCATTCATTTTCATCAAACCTGTAAAACCGCTTGTGATAAACACTCCCGAAGCGTCGGGACAGAGTTTTATCCAAAATACAAGAAACAATGTGATGCTTATTTCTGGAACGCACATCGTAATGAAGCCCGTGGAATTGGAGGATTATTTTTCGATTATTGTAAAGCAACTCTAGAAATGAACATGCAAGATTGGTTCAATTTCGTATCCGAAGTGGGGAATAGTTTCCTCGAAGCGTATGTCCCAATTGTAGAAAAAAGAAAAAATTTACCGTATACTCCAGAACAAAGAACGTGGCAGGAAATCCGTCGTGGTCGCTATGTAGAGTTCAATTTGGTTCACGATAAAGGCACTTTATTTGGTTTAAAAACTAACGGAAGAATCGAAAGTATCCTGATGAGTTTGCCACCACATGTGCAATGGGTGTACGATCATCATGCAGAAGCCGGAAGCGAAGAAGAAAAATTAGTAAACGTATTAGAAAACCCAAAAAATTGGATTTAAATACTTTAACCATTAAGAGATTAAGAAAAATTAAGTTTAAATCTTAATGAACCTTAATTTCTTAATGGTTCAAAAAATAAATTAAAGTTTAACTTTAAACTAAAAAATATGTTCCCATTACACAGAGGCAGAAGATTAAGAACTAATGAATCCATTAGAAGTTTAGTTCGCGAAACCAGTTTAAGTCCATCGGATTTTATGTTTCCAATGTTTATTGCGGAAGGCGAAAATGTGCAAGTGGAAATCGCGTCCATGCCGGGTATATTTCGTCGTTCTATCGATTTAACCGTAAAAGAAATCAAAGAATTATTCGATTTAGGCATTCGTGCGGTCAATATTTATGTAAAGGTCAGTGAAAATTTAAAAGACAATACGGGACTGGAAGCTTGGAATCCAAACGGATTGATGCAAAATGCCATTCGTGCCATCAAAGCCGCTTGTCCGGAAATGATTGTAATGCCTGATGTGGCTTTGGACCCTTATTCTATTTATGGTCATGACGGAATTATTGCAAACGGCGATATAGAAAACGATTCGACTGTGGATGCTTTAGTCAAAATGGCTGTTTCTCATGCGCAAGCTGGTGCCGATTTTGTAGCGCCCTCGGATATGATGGACGGACGTGTGTTGCGTTTGCGCGAAGGTTTAGACGCTGCCGGTTTTCATAATGTAGGCATCATGAGTTATTCTGCAAAATATGCCTCTGCTTTTTACGGACCATTTCGCGATGCATTAGACAGCGCTCCAGTTGATGCAACTGAAATTCCAAAAGATAAAAAAACATACCAAATGGATTATGCCAATCGCATTGAAGCCATCAAAGAAGCGTTATGGGATGTGGAAGAAGGTGCCGATATGGTGATGGTGAAGCCCGGAATTGCCTATTTAGACATCGTTCGTGAGGTTAAAAATGCGGTAAATGTTCCCGTAACGGTTTATCATGTTTCAGGAGAATACGCGATGATTAAAGCTGCTGCCGAAAGAGGTTGGCTCGACCATGACAAAATCATGATGGAACAATTAATGTGTATCAAAAGGGCAGGGGCAAGCTTGATTTCGACCTATTTTGCTAAGGAAGCAGCAGTACTTTTAAACAAGTAAAATTGAGATTTTTTTGATTCTAATAATTTTAATTCTTTTTTTTGATTTTAATTTCAAAAAATGATTTATTTTTGAGAAAACTAAAAAAAAACCAAAATGAAAAAAGTATTAATAATTGCAATTGCATTTTTAGCTTTTTCTTGTAAAAAACAAGAAGCTGAAAAACAATCCGAACCTGCAGCATCAGAGGCAGCACCTTCTGAAGGAATGGCAGAAGAAGTTCAAACACCAGAACAATTAGGAAAGCAAATTTTTGAAGGAAAAGGAACTTGTATCTCTTGTCATAAAACAGATGTAAAGTTAATAGGACCAAGTTTACAAGACATTGCCAAAATGTACAAAGAGAAAAATGGTAATATCGTTACTTTCTTGAAAGGGGAGAGCAAACCTATTGTTGATCCCGCTCAATATGCATTAATGCAACCAAATATTGTCCTTACAAAAACGTTTACTGACGAAGAATTACAGGCGTTAGAAGCTTATGTATATTCAAATCTGAAATAGATTTTTATTATCGTCGAAATATGGAGCTAATCCCGCTATCATTCCAATCTTTTATTTTTTAAAGAAAAAAATAAAAGGATTTTCCCTTCTATCGGGGCTAAAACACAAGAACCATTCGTGTAATCGAATGGTTTTTTTATTTCTAATACGATTCGATTTTATTTTTTTACAACTTTGTGTCTTCTACAGGAACATTGCGGTTAATTTTTTTATCTTTAAAATATGGAAACAGCTTATATTAAAACTCCTTTAGGAATTGCAACAATCATGGGCGATGAAAATGGTATTTCGGTGATTTCAGTTACTGATGAAGGAACTGTTTCATCAGTAATCCCAACTGTTTTACAAGAAGTAGTCTCGCAACTCAACGATTATTTTGATGGAAAAAGAACGGGTTTTGATTTTACCATGAATCCAAAAGGAACTGATTTTCAACAAAAAGTGTGGAAAGGATTACTGGAAATTCCATTTGGGAAAACCATGTCTTATATGGATTTATCTAAAAGATTAGGCGATGTCAAAGCGATTCGAGCAGTGGCTTCTGCCAATGGAAAAAACCCGCTCTGGATTGTCATTCCCTGTCATCGAGTTATTGGAACTGATGGTTCACTTACAGGGTATGCAGGTGGTTTATGGCGTAAAAAATGGCTATTGGAACACGAAAATCCAACCACACAACAAAGTTTGTTTTAAAATAGAGCCTTAGATTTTAAAAGCCCAATATAGTCTAATAATCTAAAATGTCTAAAAATCTAAGAAGTCTAACAAAATCTAAAATATGATTGAAAAAATAAACCTCAATAATATCTTATTCCTCGACATAGAAACAGTTCCGGAAGCGGAAGATTTCAATGCATTAGATTCTGAAATGAAAGATCTTTGGGAACACAAAACCCAATACCAGCGGAAAGACGAATACAGTCCAGAGGATTTCTATGACCGTGCCGGAATTTGGGCTGAGTTTGGTAAAATTGTCTGTATCTCCGTAGGCTTTTTTACGATCAAAGGGGGTATTCGAAATTTTAGGGTGACTTCTTTTTTTGGAGAAGAAAAGAAAATTCTCCTAGATTTTAATAATTTATTAAACACTCATTTCAACCAACCGCAACATGTTTTGTGTGGTCATAATGCTAAAGAATTTGATATCCCATTTATCGCCAGACGAATGATTATAAACCAAATTGCTATTCCCAACAAACTGAACCTATTTGGAAAAAAACCTTGGGAAATATCACATTTAGATACGTTGGAATTGTGGAAATTTGGAGATTATAAACACTACACTTCTTTAAAGTTAATGTGTAAAGTACTTGGAATTCCTTCACCAAAAGGCGATATCGACGGCAGTCAGGTAGGACATGTTTTTTATGTTGATAAAGACATCGATCGAATTGTAACTTATTGTGAAAAAGACACGATTGCAGTAGCGCAAATTTTCCTTCGTTTGCGACGAGAAGATTTGTTGATTGATGAGGAGATTATTCATGTTTAAACTGTCGCAACCCAATCAGGGTTGAAAATCCTGATGAGGTTTGTTAATAAATATTTACATTTACAAAAATTATAAATTATGGTATTGAGTAGATTCTGGTTGGTTATTTTTATTTCAGCAATTGTATTTGTAGTGTTTAGTTTGTTTTCTGGAGACAGTTATACTATTGACCACGTTTTGAACGGAAAGAAAGATGATCCAATTCTGGTTTCGGAGAAATTTACCGAAGAACTTCCTGCTTTTATAAAAGACAGCATTAAGACAGCACCAGAACAAACCATGATTATCAATCGGGACACGCTGAATGCGGACACGACTTATGTTTATAAAAACAAAACCGTAAAAATTTACAGTGGTGTTCAAAAATCAGATGGTTTATTGCCAACGTGTAAAAGTACTTTACTAGAATTAATCCTGCCGCTGATGGCTTATTTGGCTTTTTTCTGTGGATTGATGGAGCTTTTAATCATTTCCGGAGCTTCTGGAAAGTTGGCTAAAGCATTGAGTCCTGTTTTTGTAAAAGTGTTTCCGAGTATTCCCAAAAACCATCCTTCTATTTCCTACATGACTTTAAACTTTGCGGCTAATTTTCTGGGCTTAGATTCTGCTGCAACTCCTTTTGGTCTAAAAGCCATGGAGAGTTTGCAAGAAATAAATCCAGACAAAGACAAGGCCAGTGATGCACAAATTATGTTCATGTGTTTGCATGCTTCGGGTCTTACTTTAATCGCTACTTCTATTATAGGATATCGTGCTGCAGCTAATGCAAGCAATCCTGCGGATGTAATGTTGCCTTGTATTATTACTTCTTTTATAGGAACAATTGCGGCTTTTCTGATAGTTGGAATCAAACAAAAAATAAATTTCAAAAGTGCTTCTTTGGTTATCGTATTGATAACATTAATAGCTGCAATTGTTGGTTTGTTGATGTATGTGAACCATTTGGATTTAATTGGAAAAAACTATTTTACCTCTAATCTTTCGGCTTTAATATTAATTGGAATAATTGCCTTTACCTTGATCTTTTCGTTTATTCATGAAAAAAAATTTACTGAAGCATCTACTACAGTTTTTGAAAGTTTTGTAGTGGGAGCCAATAATGGTGTGAAAACTGGCGTGACTATTTTTCCTTATGTATTGGGAATGTTGGTTGCCATTTCTTTATTCAGAAACAGTGGTTTATTTGAAATTATTAGCAATTGGATCGCTTTCATTTTTTCTAATATGGGAGTAAGTAAGGAAATTACGGACGCTTTACCAGTCGCTTTACTTCGTCCTTTTAGTTCGGCCGGATCAAGAGGATTTTTGATTGATTCGATGAACACTTTTGGGGCAGATTCCTTAACGGCAAGATTGAGCAGTATTTTTCAATGTAGTGCCGAAAGTACTTTTTATGTGATAGCAGTTTATTTTGGTTCAGTAAATATTAAAAATACTCGTTATGCACTAGGAACGATGCTTATAGTCGATTTGATTTGTGTGATTACGGCAATTTTTGTGGCGACTTGGTTTTTTTAAACTAAAAGTGGAGGAATTATAAAACATAAAACCACGAATTTCAAGATTGAAATTCGTGGTTTTATGTTTTATAAAAGTGTTGATTTTAATCAATAACCATCTCCGGAACGTCACCTTCAATAATTAAATTTGCTTCAGTGGAAGCAATAATATGTTCTACGGTTACACCTGGTGCGCGTTCCAAGAGTTTGAAACCTTGTGGAGTTATTTCTAAAACGGCTAATTCAGTAACTATCTTTTTGACACAACCTACACCAGTTAGCGGTAAAGTGCATCTTTTAAGAATTTTTGATTCTCCGGCTTTGTTTACGTGCATCATGGCAACAATAATGTTTTCGGCAGAGGCAACTAAATCCATTGCACCACCCATTCCTTTGACCATTTTACCTGGAATTTTCCAGTTGGCAATATCACCGTTTTCTGCAACTTCCATAGCACCTAGGATTGTCAAATCAACATGTTGCCCACGTATCATTCCAAAACTGAATGCTGAGTCAAAGAAACTTGCTCCGGGCAAGGTAGTTATCGTTTGTTTTCCTGCGTTGATTAAATCAGCGTCTTCATCGCCTTCAAAAGGGAACGGACCCATTCCCAGAACGCCATTTTCACTTTGAAATTCAACGTCAATTCCTTCTGGAACATAATTAGCCACTAATGTTGGAATTCCGATTCCGAGATTCACATAATAGTTGTGTTTTAATTCTTTGGCAATGCGTTTTGCAATTTGATTTTTATCTAAAGCCATAATTAGAAAATTTTTCTCACGGTTCTTTGTTCAATTCTTTTTTCATAATTCACGCCTTGAAAAATTCTATTTACAAGTATCCCTGGAATATGAATTTCATTTGGATCTAAACTTCCTGCAGGCAATAATTCTTCTACTTCTGCAACAGTAATTTTTGCTGCTCCGGCCATACAAGGATTGAAGTTTCTTGCAGTTCCTTTGAATATTAAGTTTCCGGCTTCGTCACCTTTCCATGCTTTTATAATGGCAAAATCAGCTTTGAAGGCCAATTCCATGACATGCATTTTTCCATTGAATTCGCGTGTTTCCTTACCTTCGGCTACTTCAGTTCCAAAACCGGCAGGTGTGAAAAAAGCAGGAATTCCCGCTTGTGCTGCACGACAACGTTCCGCAAGTGTTCCTTGTGGAATTAGATCCACTTCGAGTTCACCGGAAAGCATTTGACGTTCAAATTCAGCATTTTCTCCTACATAGGAAGAAATCATTTTCTTGATTTGACGCTTTTGCAAAAGCAATCCAAGTCCAAAATTATCAACACCGGCATTGTTGGAAATGCAGGTTAAATCCTTGTTTTCTTTTTTTACTAATTCGGCAATGGAGTTTTCGGGGATTCCACAGAGTCCAAAACCGCCCAGCATTATGGTCATTCCGTTTTCAATGCCTTGCAGTGCATCTTGAACGGTATTTACTTTTTTATTGATCATAGTATGTTTTTTAGCCCAGATGGAAACGGCATCCTTTCTAGTACTGAACTGGTTTCAGGATTCTGAAACCAGTTCAGTACTAGAAAGATATAGTGTACAGCTGGAATAGCTCCTAATAAAAATTTTACAATTCAAATTCTTCAGTGTCCTGTTGGACATCAGTAGTGTCTTTTACGACGGCTCTTGGCGTATAACAATCTACTTTTATAGAAAGATTTGCGGGTCTGTCAAAATCGCTTTTGGATACATGAAGACCTGGATCGGCATAGCAAAGTTTCATGAAATAACCCCAAACAGGAAGTGCTGCAGTTGCTCCTTGACCATACGTAATGCTTTTGAAACGAGCTGAACGATCCTCGCAGCCTACCCAAACTCCAGTTACAAGATTAGGAACCATTCCCATAAACCAACCATCAGACTGGTTTTGAGTGGTACCCGTTTTACCAGCGATAGGGTTTCTGAATGAATAAGGATAACCGGTCCAACGATTGTCACCGCTTCCGCCACCTGTTGTTCGCAAACGATCACCTGAACCGCCTTCGGTTACACCTTCTAATAATTTGATGACTGCAAAAGCGATGTCTTTATTTAAAACATCATGTGATTCCGGGATTGGTTCGTAGATCACCACACCACTTTTGTCTTCAATTCTTGTTATAAATTGCGGTTTCATGTAAACCCCTTGATTGGCAAAAGTACTGTAAGCAGCTACCATATCCTCGACGGTTATTTCTACAGCTCCCAAAGCAATGGAAGGCTGTACTGGAATTTCGGATTTCACACCTAATTTATGGGTTAATTCTACAACCGCTTCTGGACCAGTTTTGTCAATTAACTTTGCTGATACGGTGTTTATAGAGTTCGCTAAACCTCGTTTTAAAGTAACCATTCCGCGGTATCTATTGTCAGAGTTTTTTGGTTCCCAGTCTTCGGTAACATGATGGCGCCCTTTTCGAATCATAAAAGGACCATCCAGAATAGAATCGCAGGGAGACATGTTCAGTTGCTCAATAGCTGTGGCGTAAACAAAGGGTTTAAACGTTGATCCTACTTGTCTTGCTCCTTGTCCTACGTGATCGTATTGAAAATATTTATAGTTGATACCGCCCACCCAAGCTTTTACATTACCCGTTTGCGGCTCCATAGCCATCAATCCGGATTGTAAAAAGTGTTTGTAATAACGGATGGAATCTAGTGGCGTCATTATAGTGTCTCTTTCTCCTTTCCAAGAAAAGACGGTCATTTTTGCTTTTTCGCTGAACGATTTTATAATTTCTTCCTCACTTTTATCATTTGCCTTCATAACCTCCCAACGGTGCGAAGATTTCATAGCCTGATTCAGAATTCGTTGTGTTTCTACAGAGGAGATATTGACAAAAGGAGCGTTTTTATTGCCTTTAGATTGAATAAAAAACTCTTCCTGAAGGTTTGCCATATGTGCCGAAACGGCTTCTTCAGCATGTAATTGCATTCTTGAATCAATAGTGGTGTAGATTTTTAAACCATCTTTGTAAATGTCATAATCAGAACCATCCGGTTTTTTATTTTCTTCGGCCCATTTTTTCATGTAATCACGTAAATATTCTCTGAAATAAGTAGCGGTACCGTCTTTATGTGTTTCTAATTTGAAATTTAATTTGATGGGTAAACTTTGTAATTTTACTTTTTGTTCGTCGGTAATTATATTTCCTTTTTCCATTTGCAAAAGCACGACATTTCTGCGATTTTTTACCCCTTCCGGATTTCTTACCGGATTGTATAAACCCGAATTTTTAAACATTCCAACTAATATTGCCGACTCGTCAATGGTCAAATTTTTTGGTTCTTTTGAAAAATAAGTTTTTGCCGCAGAACTTACTCCAACTGAATTATTACCAAAATCATATACGTTACAATACATGGCAATGATTTCATTTTTAGTGTATTGTCTTTCTAATCGAATAGCGATAATCCATTCTTTTATTTTTTGTACAATTCTAAAAGGTAAAAATTTAGAACCTTCTCCGTGGAATAATTGTTTGGCTAATTGCTGTGTCAATGTACTCGCCCCTCCACTGGTTCCTAAACTTGCAATGGCTCTCAAAGTTCCTCTGCCATCAATACCGGAATGTTCATAAAAACGAGCATCTTCAGTAGCTACCAGTGCCTGAACTAGGTTTTTTGGTAAGTCAGAATATTTTAATTGCGATCTATTTTTTTGAAAATATTTACCCAAAACTACTCCATCTGCTGAAATAATTTCTGTGGCTAAGTTTGAATCGGGATTTTCTAAATCTTCAAAGGAAGGCATCGAACCAAAAAGTCCCCATGAAGCAAATAAGAAAAACAAACCGATAGCGCCCATTCCATAAAAGAAAATTTTCCAAAACTTCTTTTTGTAGTAGGTTATATCTTTATCTATGTTTTTTGTCTGATTGTTATTTTTTTTGATCGCCATAATACTTTCTTAATCTTTTTTTTCTATTCTAAAACCTACTTCAGTAATCCCGTCCAAAGCTGTCACGCCAGGAACTTTACCAGTCTCTCTGACTGCTTGTTTTATATGGACTTTATATTTTCCTTTAAACGTTGCATTTTCTTTAAAGTACAATTTACTTTCTTTTATATCCGAAAATCCATTACCTAGCAAGGTTCCATCAGGTTCTGCCATTTGGTATTCAAGTGTGTCCACTTTTGTGTACCCATTTGGTTTTTCCAGCGCCACAATCAAAAACAGGTTGTTGAATTGATAATTGTTGTTGTCTCTTAAATTGATAAACAAATTATATTGTTTTGTAGAGTCCAGTTCCGGTAAATCGAACGTTACAATGCTGTCTTTATGCCATGCGCTTCCAACAGATTTATATTTATCAAACACTCTTTTTTTATCACAGGAGAAAAAAAGAATTGCCACCAAAAGAAGTAAAGCGCTATTTTTTAGCCTCATTTTTAGTAATAATTATAGGTTTTCTTGGTTCAGTTGGTTTTGCAGCTACTGGTTTTTTTTCATTTGGAGCCTGACGATTATTATTGTTGTTGTTTGCAGGTTTGTTGGTGTTTGCCACAATTGCATTTTCACCGGCCGGTTTGCGTTTTTTATTCTGTTTTTTCTTTGGTTTTGGCTGGTCAAAACGAGTTAAACTTTCCTGACCCATCGCATTATTGAAGTTTTTCTCTGGTTCTACAACAATTTCTATAGCAAAATCTTCTAGTGAAGAGACTTTGTTTTTTAGTTTATTTTCGGCAACAATTTCTTTGACTTGTTCAATTTTCAGAACATGCCAATTAGCAAAATTATTGGTGTAAGCAAACCACATCAGTCCTTTGAAAATGTCTTGTTTTTGACAAATGGCATCCCCTTTTTCAGTTACTAATTTTGTTTCGAAATCTGGAAAATCTTTCAACGCATCCATGTAGGTATCTAACTCATAGTTCAAACAGCATTTTAATTTTCCGCATTGTCCTGCCAGTTTTTGTGGATTCAAAGACAGTTGTTGGTAACGCGCTGCAGAAGTATTTACACTTCTAAAATCCGTTAGCCAAGTGGAACAACACAATTCTCTACCGCAAGAACCAATGCCACCTAAACGAGCCGCTTCCTGACGGAAACCTACTTGTTTCATCTCAATTCGGGTACTGAATTCTTTAGCAAAATCCTTAATTAACGCCCGAAAATCGATGCGATCATTTGCAGTGTAGTAAAAAGTAGCTTTTGATCCATCGCCTTGAAATTCAATATCTGAAATTTTCATTTCCAGTTTTTGGGCAATTGCTAATTCACGAGCACGAACCTTCATAGGCTCTTCCTTGTCTCTTGCCGTTGACCAAATATCGATGTCTTTTTGGGATGCTTTTCTATAGATTTTAGGAACATCATTGCTTAAATGATTCACTCCTTTTTTCTTCATTTGAATTTTTACCAATTCGCCTGTCAAAGTTACAATTCCTATGTCGTGTCCTGGTGAAGCAACGGTGGCAACGATGTCGCCCATGCTTAACGTTAATTTCTCCGTGTTGCGATAAAATTCTTTTCTCCCGTTTTTGAAACGTACTTCAACACAGTCAAATGGAGCATCGCCATTAGGTAAACTCATATTAGAAAGCCAATCGAAAACAGTTAATTTATTGCAGCTATCGGTGCCGCAAGTCCCATTATTTTTACAACCCTTAGGTGCGCCACCATCAGAAGTTGAACAACTTGTACATGCCATAATTTTATATGTAGTGTTGTGACTGGCACAACTTAAGTTCTTAAAACGATTAATGTGTAAAGATAGTATTTTTTAGTTTTAAGTCGCAACGGATAAAAGCACCAATAAATCATAAATATTTAATAAAAAAAACCATTACAAATCAAATTGTAATGGGTTAGTTCTGTAAGATTTTTGTCTTATTTTCTACTCTATGATTTTATACAATTTATCAGATAATCGGATCCGGAATGGCAGTTTAAAAGTACAAGTGTCTCCAGAAACTGCTTTTTCTTGTGCTAAATCGTTAACCAGCATTTCTAGGATTACTAATTTTTGTTCTCCGGTTGTGGAGCCTTTTATTAGAATCGTATCACCAATTTTGATTTCGTTTTCTTCAATTAGAAATTGACCAATACTGGGTTTTGGAAAGAAATGGGTTCCTTTTCCAATATAAATTTTCTTGATTTTTGGTTCTTTTTTGACGGTAGTTCCGAAGCTTCGAGATGGTTTTTCGGAAACAAAAATACCATGCGTTTCTTCGTTGTTTTTGAAAGTCAACACGTCGGATTTTCCTTTTTTGAATATCTTATTTCCGTTTTTTATTCCTCTTCGAATGGCTTTTTGTTCTTCTTCCGGTAAATGAATCACACTCACACATTCAGCAGAACAACAACCTTCCATGGCCGTTGCACATTCCTCACATTGGATGAAAAGTAAATGACAGCCTTCGTTCACACAATTGGTATGTACGTCACAAGGTGCGCCGCATTGATGGCATTGTGAAACGATATCGTCCGTGATTCTTTCGCCCAAGCGGTGATCAAATACAAAGTTTTTCCCGATGAATTTACTTTCTAAACCTTCGGCTTTTACCTGGCGCGTGTATTCTATAATTCCGCCTTCGAGTTGGTATACATTTTCAAAACCTTTGTGTTTGAAGTAGGCGCTGGCTTTCTCGCAACGAATTCCTCCGGTGCAATACATCAATAGTTTTTTGTCTTGTTTGTGTTCAGAAAGTTGCTGTTCGATAATAGGTAATGATTGCCGAAAAGTATCAACGTCTGGTTTTATGGCTTTGGTAAAATGTCCAATTTCACTTTCGTAATGATTGCGCATATCGACCACAATGGTGTTTGGGTCTTCGAGAAGTTCATTGAATTCCTTGGCTTTTAAATGGATTCCGATATTGGTTACATCAAAAGTTTCGTCGACTAAACCATCTGCCACAATCTTATCACGGACTTTTACCGTCAGTTTTAAGAATGAATGGTCATCTTGTTCCACGGCAATGTTCAAACGGATGTCTTTCATGAAATCATAGACTTCGATCGAATCTTTGAATGCGTAGAAATGATCGGCAGGAAGTGACAATTGGGCGTTGATTCCCTCACTGGCTACATAAATGCGGCCCAGGACTTCCAGAGCGTTCCAAGCCAGAAATAATTCGTTGCGAAATTGTGTTGGATCTTGGATTTGCGCATAAGCATAGAAAGACAACGTAAGACGTTGTTTTCCGGCATCATCAATCATGATGGCTCTTTCTTCTGCGCTTAAGGTGTTATACAGTTGCATGCTATAAACAGTTTTAAGTTGAGAAATTTATTTTCGATAAAATAGTCAAGTCATTTTCTTGAACGATGCAAAAGTAACAAATTGTAGAATAATTGCTTTATGATTATCAAAAAAATTAGCTATCTAACTTCTTTATGGGAATGGGTTTTAGTTTGGATTTAAAATGACAATAAAATTAGTATACGGCACTTTTATGTCAAGAAGAATCAGTTTTTCTTTCTTTAAAGATCCATTGAATGGTATTAAAGTGTTGTTTTTAGGATATATTTCCCCAAAATGTCATGAAGTTGATTTGGTATTATTTTTTTCTAAAAGATGAAAAGGTAAGTCACTTTTAATAATTAAGATGCTTATTTTTAGTAATTTAAATTATTTTTAAAGCCGGCTTTATTGAAATGAAAAGCTTTTTATTTTTGATAAAATTAACTTTTTTTTAAAAACTTTAATAAAACTTTTGGTGGTTTAATTTTATAACTTACATTTGTCTATAGAAATAGTAGAGTTTAAATAACTACATTTATCACAACAAAAGCATAAATTTTGAAGACTATCAAATACATCTCTTTTTTGATCATGCAAATCTCGTTTGCATTTGGCGCTCCATGCCGAATGTGTTGCTGTTAAGATACTTCGACCTAAATCATTTTACATTTTTCTAAATATCAAATTCAACGTAATTTACTACGTAAGTTTTTTGATGTTTTGGAATAAAAAAACCTCAAAATTTATATGAATAATAATCCAAAATAAAAAAAAATGAAAAAACGAATGTGCTGTAAATAAAAAAAGCCATTTCTGCGGGAACAGAAATGGCAGGCTTAAAAAAAAATGTTCATCTCTTAAAAGGAAAACGAAAGTTGATTAGTCAACCTTCAAGACTCCTTATTTATTAAACCAAAACAAAGTAATGAAAAAAAAATTAAATATACACTCGTGGATATTCCTTTTACTAGTATCAGTAGGAATTAATGCGCAAAACACCACACCTCTTATTCAGTCTAAACTCGACGGAACTGTAATAGAGGCGATAACAAACCAACCGGTAATAGGCGCTTCTGTCACTATTAAAGGGACTACACACGGAGTAACAACAGATACGGAAGGAAAATTTTACTTTCAAACAGGGCAAAAATTTCCGTATACTTTAATTGTAAGTTATATAGGGTATAAAAAAGCAGAAGTTGTCGTTAATGGAAACCCTGTTATTATTAGTATAAAGGAAGATATTCAAGAACTGAATGAATTAGTTGTTGTTGGGTATGGGACTCAAAAGCGAAAAGATATTACGGGCTCCGTATCTTCAGTTCCAAAAACAAATCTCAATCAGGTTACCTCTTCAGCAGACAATTTATTGCGAGGTGCGGTATCTGGGGTGGTTGTTACTCAAAGTTCCGGACGACCGGGTGCGACTTCGAGTGTCCGTATAAGAGGAGGAAGTTCCATTACAGCAGGTAATGAACCACTTTATGTGGTAGATGGAATATTGATTTACAATGATAATACGAATGGCACGGCCGGAGTGGCTTTTGCAGGAGCAGGAGTCAATGTATTGTCAACCATTAATCCCGGTGATATTGAGTCTATCGAAGTATTGAAAGATGCTTCCGCAACTGCTATTTATGGGTCGCGTGGTGCTAATGGTGTGATCATTATTACTACTAAAAAAGGAACCAAAGGACAAGATATTATTTCATATCAAGGGTATTTTGGATTTCAAAAAGTCTCAAAAAAGTTAGATTTATTAAACGCCAGTGAATGGGCCAGTTTGCGTAACGACGTTCAGGCAAGTATAGGGCAAGCGCCTTCTTTTTCTGCCGCTCAAATAGAAGCACTAAAAACTTCGGGAGATTATGACTGGCAATCGGCAGTTTTTAGAAATGCTCCAGTTCAAAATCATCAATTGACATTTTCAGGAGGTGATGAGCGTTCTAGATACGCTGTTTCAGGCGGTTATTTTGATCAAGATGGAATCGTTATTGGATCTGATTTCAGACGAATTTCGCTGCGGACTAATTACGAAAGAAATTATTCGCAAAACTTTAAATTTGGTGTAAATGCCAATTATAGCAATTCATTATCGAATGGTGTCGGGACCAATGGTGGTGCTGCTGCCGGAAGACAGCCGAATCCACTAGTAGTTGCTTTATATACGCCATCGGTAGTTCCTATTAAAAATGATGACGGCTCATATAATTTAACTAATAATCCCTATTCGACGGCGGTTAATGGGATTATAGGCAATCCAATTAATGATTTGGAAAATACGCTCAATGAAACCAAAATTGATAGAATTTTGACCAGTTTGTTTGGCGAATATAAAATAAACAAACAAATCACCGCTAAGGTTTCGGTTAGTGGAGATGTGATTAATACCAAACAAAATTACTACGCTCCATCCAATACTACAACTGGTGCCGGAACTAAAGGATTGGCCTCAGTTGGTAATCGATTAGTAAGTTCGGTATTGAATGAAAACACGTTGAATTACAATACTCATTTTGGAGAAAATCACAAGTTTTCGGCTTTGGGAGGCTATACGCTTCAATATACACAAGGGGAGATCGTTACTGCAGGAGCGAATACTTTTGTAAATGATGCCAATACGTACAATGCCTTACAAGACGGTGTGGCTGTAAAACCGTATAGTGATGCATTCGAAAGTGTGCTGAAATCGTGGTTGGCCCGAGTAAATTATTCGTATAAAGGGCGATACAATTTTACGGTATCAGCACGGGCCGATGGTTCGTCAAGATTTGGTTCGAAATCGCTTTGGGGTTATTTCCCGTCAGCAGGTTTTTCTTGGAACATTACCGAAGAGGATTTTGCCAAAAATATCAAAGGCGTAACTGACGCAAAATTGAGATTAAGCGCAGGAACAACAGGAAATCAGGAAATTGGAAATTACCTTTCTTTGGCTTCGATCGGTTCTGTTAATTATGCTTTTGGAGGTACTTTACAAACAGGATTGACACCCACTCGTTTGGCAAATCCAGATTTAAGATGGGAAAAAACGAATCAATATAACATCGGTTTAGACTGGTCATTATTGGACAGAAAAATAAATTTTGTTTTTGATGCATACTATAAGAAAACAAACGATTTGCTTATCAATGTACCAGTTCCGTTGATTTCAGGATATTCTAGTGTTCTTCAAAATATTGGAGGCGTTGAGAATAAAGGAATTGAAATTGGTTTGATAACAGAAAACATAAAAACAGAAAACTTTTCTTGGAATTCTAACGTTGTGTTTTCAGCCAATAAAAACAGAGTAGTTGAAATTGGAAATGGAGTGGATCAATTTTTTCCGGTAGTTCCAAATGGTTCTTTATTGCAACAACAGCCCGTAACGGTAAAAGTAGGATTGCCGCTAGGAACTTTCTGGGGATACCAAACCAATGGTGTTTTTCAAACGCAAGAAGAAATCAATGCACAACCAAAAATAAACAGTCTGGCCAATACAAAAGTAGGAGACAGAAGATACGTGGATACTAATGGAGACGGAATAATTTCGGCTGCTGATAAAGGAAGTCTAGGAACTTCACAACCTAAATTTGTTGGAAGTTTCAGTAACACGGTTTCTTATAACAACTTCGATTTGAATTTTTCTTTCCAAGGAACTTATGGCGGTAAAATATTCAATGCCCTAAATCAACAATTAGAAATTTCTACCCTTGGAACGAATGTAGCGGCTACTTTATTGGATCGTTGGACGCCTGCTAATCCAAGTATTGAAATTCCCAGAGCAACAAGTTCTCCGCTGGGAATAGTTTCAGAACGCTATGTAGAAGACGCCTCTTTTGTGAGATTAAAAACAATCACTTTAGGATACACATTGCCTAAAAGCCTTTCTTCAAAAATAGGAACAAAGAGCATTAAACTATATGTATCTGCCGAAAACTTGATTACCTGGACTAAATATACCGGCTATGATCCAGAGGTAAGTTCTTATGAACAAAATAATTTATACCCCGGAATTGATTTTGGATCATATCCAAATTCCAAAACATTCATCACGGGCTTGAACGTAACTTTCTAATCCTCCCCCCAGCCCCCTAAGAAGGAGGGGGAGACCAGAGGCGAATGTAGTTGGTTATAAATACAAACGCATTAGCAAGAATTCTATTTACAGAAGCAATAAGGCTTTAAATAAAAAATTAAACGATGAAAAAAATAATAATAACATTTATACTAAGTGCAGGTCTCTTTGTATCGTGCACGGAGCTAGAGGTAACACCAACCTCTTTTATAACAGAAGAAAATTTTTTTAAGACCCAAGATGATGCTGTTGCCAGTGTGATTGCAGTTTATGCTTCTTTGAGTCTTGATCCAGGGGAACAAAGCCTTTTCGGAAGAAATCTTTATTTCTTGACCGATATGGCCTCTGATTATGCTGCGGCTGGAGTTTCGGCTACGAATCCTCAAGTAAGAGCTTTAAGCAGTTTGACTCATGATGCGACTTCCGACCGTGTTCAAGTAGCTTGGCGCCAAATTTATGCCGGAATAAACAGGGCCAATGTGGCGATTGATAATATTCCTAAAGTTTCTGGTTCTGATGTAGTTAAAACCAGATTGATTAATGAAGCCAAATTCATCAGGGGGTTGTTGTACTTTCAGGCAGTGCGTCTTTGGGGTGGAGTTCCAATCGTTTTACACGAGCCAACTTCCATTAAGGTGGAAAGTCTAAAATCAAAAAGAGCAACCCCAGAGGAAGTTTACGCACAAATTATTTCGGACTTGACAGCCGCCGAAAGTTTGCCGGCCACGTATGCTGCCAATGAGGCTGGACGCGCTACTTCCGGAGCGGCAAAAGCTATTTTAACCAAAGTGTATTTGACCAGAAAAGATTGGCCCAATGCTATTGGCAAAGCCAAAGAAGTCATTAATGGCGGATATGGATATGCCCTTTTCGAAAATTTTGCAGATGTATTCAATAAAGCGAAAAAGAATGGAAAAGAACATATTTTTTCGATACAATTCGAACCCAATCAATCCGGAAACGGTTCTAGTGGGAGCACTTTTCAAGCTACGTCTTTTACGGGATTCACTGCTACAGAACCAGCAGATATTATTTCGGATGTCGCCTTGTTTTATGATATTTATGCAGCAGGAGATACTAGAAGAGATGTGAGTTATGTGAAAGAATTATTGAATCCTGCCACAGGAACGCTGTATACTTTTCCGAAACCCATTTTCAAAAAATACCTGGACCTTACAAACTTAGGTACACCAGCTAATGTGGCTATTAATTTTCCATTGATTCGGTATGCCGATATTCTATTGTCTTTTGCAGAAGCGATTAATGAAAAAGATGGGGCAACTGCGGAAGCTCTTGAAGCTGTCAATCAGGTAAGAAGAAGGGCTTTTGGAAAACCAATTTTCACGCCCGATGTAACAGTGGATTTAATAGGGCTTTCAACGATTCAATTAAGAGAAGCCATTCGAGAAGAGCGTAAAAAAGAATTTGTTCAGGAGGGACAAAGATGGTTTGACTTAGTGCGTTGGGGAACTTTGGTGACCGAAGTGAAAAAAGTGACTGCAAAAAACTCGGTTTCAGCACGTAATAATTTGTACCCAATTCCTCAAAGTGAGCGCAATATTGATCCAACAGGATTGCCACAAAACGAGGGTTATTAATCTATTAAAACAATAAAAAAATATAACAATGAAAAATTTTAAATCTAATTTCAAATTCAAAAGCCCGCAAAAAGGGCTTTTGATTACTGCTGTACTTGTAGCACAATTTGGCTTTGCCCAAAATAAACCAGACGCCAGTTTTAAAGGCGTTATTGGAAAAACCTTGGCAGAATCAAAAGAATATTGGCCACAGCCGGTAAAAGCTGCTGCTGGTGCTCCTAATGTGGTTTGGATCTTGCTGGATGATGTAGGATTTGGGGCTTCCAGTGCTTTTGGTGGGTTGATACAAACACCAACTTTTGATGCTTTGGCGAATAATGGGCTGCGCTATACCAATTTTCATACTACGGCAATTTGCGCTCCCACCCGTGCGGCATTATTAACAGGCAGGAATTCAGGAAAGGTGCATGTCAGTGGTTTTTCACACACGGTGTTATCGGCAGGTTTCCCGGGTTGGGACGGTAGAATTCCAGCGGATAAAGGAACGATTGCCGAGATTTTAAGAGAGAATGGATATAACACTTTTGCAGTGGGTAAATATGGAGTGACCCCTGATGAGGATGCTACCGATGCAGGACCATTTGACAGATGGCCAACCGGTAAAGGATTTGATCACTTTTTTGGTTTCTTAGGATCTCAAACCGACCAATACAACCCGGATTTAGTAGAAGATCAGGCACACGTGAAACCTGACGGACGACATTTAACCGATCAAATTACCGATAAAGCGATTAGTTATATTACCAAACAACAAAAGGCCGCACCGGGAAAACCGTTCTTTTTATACTATGCGCCAGGCGCAGTTCATGCACCACATCAGGTAGCGGCGTCTTGGAGCGACCAGTACAAAGGAAAATTCGACGAAGGTTGGGATGTATACCGTGAGAAAGTGATTGCCAATCAAAAGAAATTAGGGGTAATTCCTGCCAATGCAATATTGCCGGAACGCAATCCGCTTATTGCGGATTGGAAAAAACTAACTCCAGACCAAAAGAAAGTGTATGCAAGATTTATGGAAGTATATGCTGGATATCTTACATATACGGATCACGAGATTGGAAGAGTCGTGAATCATTTGAAGGAAACCAATCAATTAGAGAATACGTTGATTTTTGTTGCCATTGGAGATAATGGAGCGAGTAAGGAAGGAACTTTACAAGGTACGATTAGCCAAAATCTTTTTGCTCAAGGCGTATCTGACGAGAAAAATTTTCAGGATAATTTAAATAAAATTGGAGAAATTGGTACTGTAAAAGGGTTAAATACTAATTTTCCTTTAGGATGGGCGCAAGCAACTAATGCCCCTTTTAAAAATTGGAAACAAGATGCACAATCAGAAGGGGGAACACGTAATCCATTGATTATTCATTATCCAAAAGGGATTAAAGAAAAAGGAGGAATCAGAAACCAATACAGCCATGTGACGGACCTACTTCCTACTACATTGGAAATTGCCGGAATTAAAGCACCTGAAAAAATTAGAGAAATTAAGCAGGATGCTATCCAAGGATCTTCCCTATATACTTCTTTAAATGACGCTAAAGCCGAATCACTACACAAAGTGCAATACTATTATATTTTTGGAAACAGAGCCATTTACAAAGAGGGTTGGAAGGCCGGCGCAGCACATCTTCCGGATTCTTTTGCCTTAAAAAACACATTGGGTAAAAACGAAATACCAACCGCAAGTAATTTTGATACAGATGTTTGGGAATTGTACAACTTAAAAGAAGATTTTAATGAGCGTGTAAACTTGGCTAATAAGTATCCTGAAAAATTAGCGGAGCTTAAAAAATTGTTTGATGAGCAAGCCAAAGAGAATAATGTTTATCCGTTGATTGATTGGCAAGATGTGTTTGTTAGAAGAATACATAACACTGGGGCAGATAAAGGCAAAAACCTTCAAGAATTGATTCGAAAAGCAACGCAATCTGGAGAAAATCAGTAAGAAAAAAAATCAAGAATTCAGGTCTTTATTTAGAATTCAAAAAAGACCTGATTCTTTAAATATAATATAAAAAATAAAATCATGACACGAATAGATTTTCAAATAATAGGGAAGAAGATTGTCGTTGGGGCAATTGTGTTTTTAGTACCTTTAACCATTTTGGCTGGAGGTTTAGCATTAGTAAATCAATTTTTAAAATAAGAAATTATGGCATTAGATCAAAATTTAAAAGGAAAATTAACCCGAGACTTGAGTATAAGTCTTTTAATTTACACCTTGCCAGTATTGGCCATTTACCTTTATTTTAAACTGAATAATGGTATCATAGCCGAATCACATATTGCATTACCATCGTTTTTAGAATTTGTGCAACCTGCCTTCGTAAATATAAGAAGCTGGGGATTAATAGCTTTTATGTTGGTTTTAGGAGCCATCGAATTTGGTGCAGGTTTATACGATGACCAATGGACAGGAGAAGAACGCAAAGTAGATATCATTTGTTTTCTGGCGCCTAAATTGCTTTTACCTCCAGTAGTTGCTTTTTTTAGCTTAACAGCTTTACCATTTTTAATTCCAAATCTTGAAAATACACTTTCTTGGGTTCCGTTTTGGGGCGGCTTTTTCTTAATTGCTATAGCCGATGATTTAACACAATATTGGTACCATCGTTTGCACCATCAAGTGCCATTTTTATGGCGTTTCCATAGAACACACCACTCGGCTCCATACATGGGAATGGCGATGGCTTCAAGACAAAACTTCATTTACACGGTGTTTTTCTCTCAAATTTATCTGACAGCTACTTTAACGTTTTTAGGTTTAGGATTACCTGCTTTATTTGTTCTGGTTATAAAAAGTTTTATCACATTAGGAGCACATTCGAGTATTGCTTGGGACAAACCATTCTATAAATACAGAATATTGCATCCAATTGCTTGGGTTTTGGAGCGTTTTATTTCGACTCCAGCCACGCATCACGCCCATCATGCAGATACTAGTGGTGACGGAATTGGTCATTTTAAAGGTAACTTTGGAAATATGTTTTTCCTCTGGGATGTGATTTTCGGAACAGGTTTAATTACTCGAAAATTTCCAAAATCATACGGAATGAAATCCTATAAACAAGAAGAATGGTATGCACAGTTTCTTTGGCCAATATTTAAATCTAAAAAAGAAGGAAGTGCTTTAGCCGCTGGTGTTCTTGCCGTTCCAATTGCTCAAAAAAAGGATACGGTTCTAACACATCCAAACAGATACGAGCCAATTCAATCCTAAAAAATAATAAAACACTCATCAATTGTCCCAGATTGTTATTTGAAAATTGGATTAAGCGAAGGATTATAATTCCTAACCGATCAAAAAACGTGTTAGGAATATTTTTTAAAACACAATGACATTTAGCAATCGGGGAGAAGGATAATGAATAATAAAAACATGAAAATATATCGTTTAATTACTGGAATTATTTTATCAGGTTTATCCTCTTTTGCACAAGAAAGTAAGGGTGTGGCTGTTGCTGCAACTAGCTGTCAAGCAATGTGCAAGGCAAATACTTCCAAAAAAGCATTGTTGTTACAATCCATTGGAAATAGTTCCACAGCGATTACTGTCACTACTTCAACGAATGGAATGGTTTGGGTTGCAGGAGGGGAATTTAATATGGGAACCAATGATTATGCGGATGCAAAACCCGTTCATAAAGTGCGTGTAAAAGGGTATTGGATGGATGAACACGAAGTGACGAATGCTCAGTTTACTGCTTTTGTAACAGCCACTAAATATATAACAATAGCAGAAAGACCGTTAAATCCCGATGATTATCCCGGGGTTCCGCTAGATAAATTAGTGCCGGGTTCGGCGGTGTTTTCAGCACCAACAGATAAAGTCTCTTTGGATAATATCCAACAATGGTGGAAATACGTGCCGGGAGCAAACTGGCAACATCCTGCAGGGCCGGAAAGCAGTATCGTTGGACTTGAAAATAATCCGGTGGTACAAATCAGTTATGTAGATGCTCAGGCGTATGCACTGTGGGCGGGTAAAAGACTACCTACCGAAGCTGAGTGGGAGTTTGCCGCTAGAGCAGGAAGACCGCATGCTAAATATTATTGGGGAACAGAACTCAAGCTAAATGGCAAATGGTTAGCCAATATTTTTCAAGGAACTTTTCCAAATAATAATACAGCCGAAGACGGTTTTGTAGCAGCAGCTCCAGTGAAATCTTTTCCTAAAAATCCTTTTGGAATTTATGATTTGGAAGGAAATGTATGGGAATGGTGTAGCGATTTATACCGTGACGATTATTATAAAAATAGTGCTAATGATAATCCCAAAGGCCCCTCGACCAGTAATGATCCCGAAGAACCTGGAGTAGAAAAACACGTTCAAAGAGGCGGATCTTATTTGTGTAGTGACCAATATTGCATTCGATATGTCGCAGGAAGCCGTGGAAAAGGAGAAACGACAAGTGCTTGTAATCACTTGGGATTTCGATGTGTGAAGGATAACTAAAGCCAAGAGATGTTGTCAAAAATTTGTTCAAAATAGCAAAGAGAAGTTACTTTAGGGTTTCTTCTCTTTTTTTATCCTAAAGATTCTTCAAATACCGTGGTGTATTTATTTATGGATGTAAATGTTTCTTTTCTGGTTTAATGGATCGTTCAGGGTGTATGTGTTAAAACAGTCTTTGATTATTGGATATAATTCACTAACTTTCATCTGTATAAGTAGATGATTATTCGGTTTTTTGAGGTTAATGAATGTTACATTTAACGCCATTTTTACTATGAAAATTTCCTTTGAAAAAAAAATATTATTAGGATTTATTATCAATTTATTAGTTGTTATTGCTTCAGGATGGGTTTTTATTTCTCGGCTTGACAAACAAAGAGATCAAACAAATGATTCCGTTTTATATGGGATAGAACTTTCCTTGTTTGTCCTTTCAATTATGTTACTGACCATCGTCTATTTTATAATTAAGGCTCAATTACGGGCTAAAAATATTTCCCAAAACTTGCTCTTAGAAAGCAAACAACAGATTCAGTCCATCATTGATAACACTTCGAATCCCATCTTTATAAAGAAAATAAATGGAGAATATTTATTGGTCAATAAACAATTTGGATCTTTATTTCAAATTCCGAACGAAGAAATAATAGGGAAAACGGATCATGATTTTCTGCCAAAGGAAGTGGCTGATGTTTATAGGAATTCTGATCTTGAAGTGGCAAAAGCATTAAAAGAACTAAAAACAGAAGAAACTATCCGACAACCGGATGGTCCTCATACTTATATCGCGGTAAAATTTCCTTTGTATGATTCAACAGGGAGGATTTATGCAATCGGCGGAATTTCGACGGATATCTCAGAAAGAAAGAAATTAGAAGAGTCATTCAAAGCGGCTGATAAATTTTTTAACATGTCATTAGATATGATGGTTATAGCCTCAAAGGATAAATTTATAAAGGTTAATCCGGCTACCAGTAAAATCTTAGGATATTCAGAGCAAGAGTTATTGAGTAAACCCTTTCTGGAATTTACAGTTCCTGATGATATTGACGTTACAAAAAAAGAAGTTGCTAAACTTCAGTCCGGTGTTTCAACAATAAATTTCGAAAATAGATATATCTGTAAAGACGGGTCAATAAAATGGCTTTCTTGGTCAACTTATCCAGACCCCTCAACCGGATTATTGTATGCTATTGCCAGCGATATTACCGCTAAAAAAGAAATTGAAGACTCTTTGGTCGTTGCCGATAAATTTTTCAATATGTCTAATAACTTACTTGTCGTTTCAAAAGGAGACCATTTTATAAAAATAAATCCAGCGTTTACCAAAACATTGGGTTACACTCAAGAAGATATGAATACCATAAAATTTACGGAATTAACACATCCAGATGACAAAAAAATAGCCGATGAAGTATTGGCTAAGCTTCTAAAAGGAGATGAAATTGTAAATTTCGAATACCGTGTTCTTTGTAAAGATGGGGCCTACAAATGGCTGGACTGGCATAGCACTATTGATTTACAGCAAGGTATAGTATATTCTGTTGCGCGTGATATTACTGAAAAAGTTAAAAATGAACAATCCTTAAAAATAGTCAACAATTTTTTTGAGATGTCATTTGACGCTTTTTTTGTTGAAAAAGGAAATAAAATCATAAAAATTAACCCTGCGTTCACTAAAATTTTGGGTTATGATCAAAATGACTTAGAGAAAATATCACTTTTAGATCTGCTGCATCCAGATTATGTGAAAATTGTCAGTGAAAGAAGGGAAAAACGTTTAAAAGGAGAGCCGGTAGAGGCAGATGTTATGTTCCCTTTATTATGCAAAGATGGTTCGTATAAATGGACTGAATCAGTGATAGCAACGGATATTAAAGGAGGAATGATCTATGCAGTTTTACGGGATATCACCCAAAAAAGACTAGATGAAGAAATGTTAAATAATTACACTCAGAAATTAAAAGATAACGAACAGCAAATACAAAGCATTTTTGATGGTGCTCCTGATCCGGTTATTGTCATTGATAGTGAAAGCAATGTTTTGAGATGGAATCCAAAGGCTGAATCTGTTTTTGGATGGAAAATTGCCGAAATTATGGGGAAACACCTTTATGATTTCATTATTCCGGAACGATATAGAGAAGAGCATAAAAAAGGGATGGAACATTTTTTAACGACAGGAATCGGACCACTTTTAAATAAAACATATGATATAGAAGCGGTCAATAAGGAAGGAACTGAATTTCCGGTGTCTATTAGTGTTTCACCGATCAAAATGGGAGAAAAATATTTTTTTATTGGTTTTGTAAGAGATATAACTGAAAGTAAAAAAGCCGTTGATGAATTGTATGAAAATGAAGAAAAGCTACGATTGATTTTAGAGAATATTAGTGAGGGTGTTATCGTAGCCAATGCAGATAGAAAAGTAGTAATGGCAAATTATATGGCCAATGAAATTTTTGGGATTGAAGAGGATGATAAAATATCGTCTAATTTAACCGATCATTTTGAGTTGTATTTTCCAGATGAGAAAACTATTTTTCCTTCCCAAAACTTACCAATGGAACGCGCGTTGGATGGAGAGGAAACAAATGATGTTGAAGTCGTTCTTTGGAATCCCGTTGCGCAACAAAAGAGAAGGGTTCTTATTAGCGGCAGGCCATTAGTCGATCAGGATAATAAGGTAGTAGCAGCTGTTGTTACTATAAAAGATATCAGTAAATACAAACAGATGGAAGAAGAACTAAAAGAAACAGAATTAAAGTACAGACAGTTAATAGGTTTTAGAAAAGGGGGGGACACTGTTACTTGATGTTTTCTTATGAGAAACAGTTATAATAAAAAACCACGATTTGCTTTCGCTGAATCGTGGTTTTTTATTTCTTTTTATTGAATTAACAATACTCGTTGAAAGCGTCTTTTAGGTTTTCAGCGATTAATTCTGCTGGGCGACCTTCAATGTGGTGACGCTCTAACATGTGAACTAATTCTCCATTTTTGAATAAAGCCATACTTGGCGATGACGGAGGAAAAGGGAACATATGTTGTCTGGCAGCGTCAACAGCTTCTTTGTCAACTCCTGCAAAAACGGTAATTAAATGGTCTGGTTTTTTTGCCCCATCTAAGCTCATTTTTGCTCCCGGACGTGCGTTTCTTGCAGCACAACCACAAACTGAGTTTACTATCACTAGTGTTGTACCTTCAGCTTTCATTGCGTTTTCAACTGCTTCAGCACTATGTAAATCTTGAAAACCTGCAGCTGTTAATTCAGCTTGCATCGGTTTTACCATTTCTTCTGGATACATATTTTTTATTTTAAAAAGTTTGAAATTTTCTTTGTTTAATCTTGCAAAGTTACAAAGTTTAAAACCAACACGTTTATTTGTGCCATAAAGTTTTGTTATAGTTTGATTGTTATTTTATTGTTTTGAAAATAACATGAAATACCGCTTTGATAAATAGTATTTTAGGGCATTTTAATATCACTTGAATGTCTTCTGAAAGAGTCGTTTCTTCGTCCAAGAATTTAAAAATTAATGTTGGATTTCCCTTTTTGAACAGGGAAGAAAAAATAGTGCTTCCCAATACATTTTTTCGGTCTAAAATATCCAAAAGCAACAAATCATAAAACCAGAATTTATTCCTTTTATGGAACTTGGTGAAATCAGTTTCCGTTTGCAGAAACGAAACCAATTCAGTGGATTTTTTATCAGAATTTTTAAAAGTGTACCCTGTGCTGGCTTTAGTCCAACCGCCAGAAGTACCTATATTAATGACATTTTTAGTGTTCAATTTCCAAAAAGGATAACACGTCATAGGGATGCTTCCTTGTTCTTTCTCTATAATTTCGTAATTTGTAATGCCGAGATTTTGAATGTATTTTTTGATTTCACTTTCATATTCCGCTTTTTCAAGATGATGGTGAGAAAACAAAGTATATTCTAATAAAGCTTCGGTTCTGGAAGTTGGCAAGACATACATAAAGCGTGTATTTCCTCTTTGTTCTACCGAAAAATCCATGAATGTGGCCTGTTCCGGATTAAAAACAGGCTGTTCACTTTTTATAAACCAACCAATGAAATGCTGCTGTAAAACAGGATATTTGGATTGATTTTCTATTTTTTGTCTGTTGTAAATACTATTGAATAGTTTTGAACAGGAGAAACTATCAGCATCAGTTTGTATCAGAATTATATTTTCGGATTCTTCAATTTCCAATACTTTTTGATTAACAAAAGAGATGTTTTTTTGTTTCGAAATCAAATCAAATACTGGGTTATAAAAATCCAAGCCGCGTATCATGTTGTATTGATACGGTTTTAAATCTAAATTCCGACGAAAGTCTTCATTGGCAAACAAAGCAGAATCCCATTGCTGTGAAATTGAATCTTCCCAGAGAGTATCGTTTTTCTCCCAAAAACACCAAGTTCGGTCGTTCGTTTTTTTAGTATTTTCATCAATAAGCAAAATGCTTTTATCGTTAAATTTTCTCGAAAGCAGCATTTTATAAACGGTCATCAAAGCTGATAAGCCAGTTCCGGTAAAGATGTAATCGAAGTGTTTCATTGGAAAATTTGACAATTACATCAAAAATAGACATTTTATTCTTTTAGTTTCTCTAAAATGAGTTGAAACTCTTTCGGTTTTATGTAGTTGTTGTCTTGAAAAATGATTTCGTTTTCACTGTTTAATACACATAAAGCAGGATAATTCAGCTGTTTGTTAATGGTTCCTAATTGTATGGCCAGTTCATGAATTCCGGAAGTATTTCCCGTGGATTTGAACTTAAAAGAAGCTTTGTTAAAAGTAATTGTCCGTTTTTCTTCGGCATTAAAATCAATAAAATAAAAAGTATTGTTTAGTTCCTTTATGATGTTTTCGTTTTTTAAAGTCGTGTTTTTTATAGCATGGCAGAATTGGCACCAATCCGTATGAATAAAAACGATAACTTTCCTTTTTTCAATATTTTGCAGACTATCTATTTGTTCAAAAGAGACCATGTTTAGCTGCGCAAAACCAGATGGAATCACCAAAAATAAAAGCAACAGTAAAAGGAGTTTTTTTCTCATCTACTTTAAATTATAGCGCAGTCCAAAAAAGCTGCGAATACCTTGGTTAGGGCCATACACATAAGTCGTGTCAAATGTTAATCCGTAAGGGTTTTGTGGTGTAGCCAGTACTTGTCCGCTAGTGTCATATTCTACATTTTTGTCAAAAGGATCATTTGTTCTTGCAATTAAAAACGGATTATTTTGTTTGGGTAAAAAGTTCAATAGGTTTTTAATTCCGGCATAGAATTCAAAGTTTTTTAAGCCAGAATACGTGAATTGAATGTTTTGCAAACTGTACCACGGCGAATTAGCACTTCGAGGATCTAAAGTACTTAATAATGGTAATTTCATTGGTCCATACAAATTTCCGGTATAGTCAATGTTCAAATCGATAGTTTTTATTTTATATGATACACTCCATGTTGCAGTAAAATTTTCGGTTAGAAAGGGTGTTTCTTTTACGCCGTTTTCAACATTTTTATTATTAAGTAAGGAAGCGCCTGTTATAATCTTTAATCCGTTGGGGAAATTGACGTCTATATTGGTGCTAATTCCTTGGCTTATGGCGTATCCGTTGATGTTATCATAAATTATTTTATTGGGGTCAGTCTTGTAATCGGAAACAATTTTATTGCTGAATCGGGTGTGGAAAAGGGCTGTTTCAATTCCGATAAATGTTCCATTGCCGAAATTTATTTTCTTGATGTAATTCAAATTTGCGTTTACAGATTGTTCGGGTTTCAAGTTATTGGCCACTACAATTTCCCGAGCGCCTGTTAAGGCAGCATGGTCTTCTGTAAATAAATTCACAACTCTAAAACCCGTTCCGGCATTTAGCCGAAGAATATTATTGTCGTTCAATTTCCATTTATAGGCTAGTCGTGGGGTCAAAATACTCCCATGAAATGAGTTGTAATCGTAACGCATTCCCAGTAATAGTTTGTGTTTTTCAGTGAAGGTGATTTCGTCTTGAACAAAAATTCCGGGTAGCCAAGTTTTTTCCGGATTGTTATTTCCAAGAGCTGCAGTCGCAGGGGTATTGTCGTCATAATAATTGTAACGTGCTGCTATTCCTGTGAGCAGGTCATTTCTCCCTAATTTCTTATCCCAGGTTAATTGCATGAACCCAATTTTTTGGTTGGCAATGTAGTTTGTTATGCCATAACGACTGTCTTGATAATGCACGTTTCCAGAAAATGAAAGCATCAATTTCTCTTGAAATGGCAATTGATAACTTCCTATAAGTTCTGCTCGTTTTGTGTAGATGCTTTCGCCGTAAATTTCGTCTCCTCCACGGTATTTTTTCTCCCAGCGCATATCTCCGCCAAAACGATCTTCATAGAAAGCACGTGCTGCAATAGTGAATAATCGGTTTTCTTTTCTGTCAAAAGTCCATTTTTGAAAAAGTGAAATTCGGTCTGAGAGTGAAACATCGGTAAATCCATCTTTATCATTGTCAATTCTATTGTTGTACTTGAAATAATTTAGACCTAATAACGCCGTTGCTTTCTTACCAACATTCAATTTTACACCTAAGTCGATATTGGTTTCCAGCCAAGAAGTACTAAAAACATCCGCCGAGAATAATGGGGCATTTATCGGGTTTTTAGTGATGATATTAATTAAACCACCCACAGCTTCACTGCCGTATAATGAGGATGCAGGACCCTTTACAATTTCAATTCTTTCTACTAAAGAATTTGGTATTCCGGATAATCCATAAACAGTGGATAAACTGCTTACAATGGGCATCCCGTCTATTAAAACCAAAGTATAGGGACCTTCCAGTCCGTTAATGTGAATGTCACCGGTATTACAAACGCCACAATTAAGTTGCGGTCGGACTCCGTTTACGTTTTGAAGTGCTTCATAAATACTTGCGGTAGGATTTTTTTTGAAAAATATTGGGGAATAGACTTCAACTGGGACGGCACTTTCTAGTCTTTTTACCGCTTTCAAAGTTCCTGAAACAACTACCTCGTTCAGTTGGTTTTCAGTATTGGAAAGTTCAAAATCCACTATGGTATTTTCGTCTTTTTTGACACTAATATTTTTTCTGGATGTTTGAAAACTGTTAGCTGCAACCTGAATTTTATAAGTTCCTTCTGGGATATTCTCTAATCTATAGTTGCCTAAGCTATCGGTTTTAGTTTTATAATTAGTTCCCATTACAACAATACTTGCACTAGGAATCGCTTTTTTCTCTGATGAAACGAATCCTGAAACAAAAGTTTTTTCTTGTGCATAACTGAAGTTTACAACAAGAAAAACAAATAACATAAATATTTTTTTCACAATGCTTAAATTAAATTTAGGCAAAGCTAAAAATTATATTTCGTAAAACAAATTTTTTAATTACTTTTGTATCAATAATTTAATTTCAACCATGGGAAAATCTTTAGAAGAAGTTCACGGATCGGTAGTCACACAAAATAAAAAATCAGTTTTCAGAAAAATATTAGCTTTTTTCGGACCAGCCTATTTAATCAGTGTTGGTTATATGGACCCGGGAAATTGGGCTACTGATATTGCCGGCGGGAGCCAGTTTGGTTATGCCTTACTTTGGGTTTTATTGATGAGTAACATTATGGCTTTGTTGTTGCAAAGTTTGAGTGCTCGATTGGGAATTGTTACTCAACGCGATTTGGCACAAGCCTCACGAGAAACGTATTCGCCATTTATCAATTATATATTGTATTTCCTTGCTGAAATTGCTATTGCAGCCTGTGATCTAGCCGAGGTTTTAGGAATGGCAATCGGGATCAACTTATTGTTTGATATTCCGTTGATCGAAGGAGTGTTAATTACAGTATTAGATACTTTTTTGTTATTATTCTTGATCAATAAAGGCATCCGTAAAATGGAAGCTTTCATTATTGTATTGGTAGCAATCATTGGGTTCTCTTTTATTTTTGAGATGATTTTTGCCCAGCCTGAGATGGATAAAGTGTTGTTTGGGTTAATTCCTTCGATGCCCAATCAAGCGGCATTATATATCGCTATTGGAATTATTGGGGCAACGGTTATGCCGCACAATTTGTACCTGCATTCCTCATTGGTGCAAACCAGAAATTTCGATAGAAGCAATGGGGGGATTAAGCAGGCTTTAAAATACAATTTCATCGATTCTGCAATTGCATTAAACTTAGCCTTTTTAGTGAATGCCGCCATTTTGATATTGGCTGCAGCCACATTTTACAAAAACGGAATGTTTGAAGTGGCAGAAATTCAAGATGCCCATCGCTTCTTAGAACCTCTTTTAGGAAGTAAATTTGCCCCTATTTTATTTGCAGTAGCCTTGATTGCTGCCGGGCAAAGTTCCACAATTACAGGAACACTTGCCGGTCAAATTGTGATGGAAGGGTATCTTAATTTACGTATTCAGCCTTGGGTTCGAAGAATCATCACCCGACTGATTGCCATTGTTCCTGCGGTTATTGTAATTACGATTTATGGGGAAAGTGTCACTGGGAAATTACTGATTTTGAGCCAGGTTATCCTGAGTTTACAGCTGGGTTTTGCGATTATTCCGCTGATCCATTTTGTAAGCGACAAATCAAAAATGAAGGGATTTCATATTGGTAAGGTTACCCAAATTGCTTCATGGGTTATTGCAACCATTATTGTTTCATTGAATGCAAAATTGGTTTTTGATGAAATTAATGGTTGGCTCGAAACTTCCCAAAATCCAATAGTGTTATGGTTAACCGTGGTTCCTTTAGCTATAGGTTTCTTGATTTTGTTGCTTTATATCATAGTGAAACCTTTCATTTCTAAAACAAAAACTAGGATTCTAAACCATTCGCCACACAATTTAAAGTTGCAATTCTCTAAAACTGCAATCTATAGCAAAAAAAATATTGCTGTTTCGGTAGATTTTTCCAGCGCTGATGAAGTAGCATTGAACAACGCTTTTCAATTAGGCGGAATTGATGCGAAATACACCTTAATTCACGTGGTAGAAACCGTTGGAGCGCTTGTTTATGGCGAAAATATTGACGATCATGAAACTTTAATAGACGAAAAACTATTAAACGAATATAAAGAAATGTTGTCGGAAAAAGGATTTAAAGTGGAAACAAAATTGGGATTTGGGAAACCTAATAAAGTGATTCCTAACATTATCAATGAAGGAAATTTTGATATCTTGGTCATGGGAACGCACGGACATACTGGATTCAAAGATTTAATCTTTGGAACTACTGTTGATAAACTTCGCCATAAAATTTCGATACCTTTGCTGATCGTGAAAAATTAAATTTCAAAAAATTATGAACTTAAAAAGGAAATGGATCGTTTTTTTACTTACTGTATTTTTTCTAAATACAGTACATTCCCAGGGATTTAAAGCCGATATTTTGGCATTTAAAAAACAGGATTCGATTGTGTTTCCGCCTGGTAATGCAATTCTGCTTGTAGGAAGTTCATCATTTACAAAATGGAAAGATGTCTCCTCTTATTTTCCAAATTATACGATTATTAATAGAGGTTTCGGAGGGTCAACTTTGTTGGATGTTATCCGATATGAAAACGATATTATTTTTCCTTACAAGCCCAAACAAATTGTAATTTATTGTGGAGAAAATGATATCGCTTCATCCGATTCAATCACTGGGAAAATTGTTTTTGAAAGATTTAAAATATTATATCAGGACATTCGAAAAGAATTTCCCAAAACAGCAATTGTTTATATCTCAATGAAGCCAAGTCCAAGTAGGTGGAAAATGAATGAAAGACTAATTGATGGAAATGAACGAATAAGAAAATTTATCAAAAGGCAAGATAATACACTTTTTCTTTCTGTTTGGGAAAAAATGCTTGATGCCAATAAAAAACCGATACCGACAATTTTTTTAAAAGATAATTTGCACATGAATGCGCAAGGATATTCGATCTGGCAAAAAATTATAGAGCCAGTATTATTAAAATAATTTTATTCTTAAAACTTACAACAAAATGACTTTTTCAGAAGAAAATTATCTCAAAACCATATTTCATCTAACGATTCTTTCGGATTCAGAAATAAGCACTAATGCCATTGCCGAAAAAATGGAAACAAAAGCTTCTTCAGTGACTGATATGCTCAAGAAATTGGCGGAAAAAGATTTAGTTAATTACGTAAAATACCAAGGCGTTTCTCTCACCGATAAAGGGACATTGTCTGCAAAAATGATTGTGAGAAAGCACCGTCTTTGGGAAGTTTTCTTAGTCGATAAGTTAGATTTTTCCTGGGACGAAGTACATGATATTGCGGAACAACTTGAACATATAAAATCAGAAAAACTCATCAACAAACTCGATGATTTTCTGGGAAATCCGACCGAAGATCCACATGGCGATCCGATTCCAAATGCGAAAGGACAGATTATAAAAACGGAAAAACAGTTGCTTTCTGAATTGACGGTGGACCAAACAGGAATTTGTGTTGGTGTTAAAGATTCCTCGGCAGATTTCTTGAAATATTTGGACAAGCAAGGAATCGCATTGGGCTCTAAAATTGAAATCATCAGTAAGGAAAGTTTCGACTTGTCTCTGAAAATAAAAGTGGATTCAAAAGAAATGACGATTTCGAACAAAATTGCAGCAAATCTATTTATGAAAGTGGGTTATTGATAATTATAATCGTCACCACAGTTTTATCGGATTTTTTCTTTTTGAAAAAGAATTTTTTAACAAAAAAAATACGGCAATTCCCAGAGCGACAAAGCTGAAATTTCTTGAAATATCCTGCTATATTTAAAATTTATTGTACATTTACTATACAATTTAGTTGCAACTTTCGGATTTTAAATAATCCAGCTTCTGAAAAAGAACACACACACAAATAGCCCCTCTATTAGTTTTTTTGTACTCAATACATATCAAATTTATTCGCAAAACATATCAATAAACGCACCTTGTTTTATTTGTTAGAGGAAAAGATCGAAAATGTAATTTAAAATTTCGCAAAATGTATTCAAAACTAAAAAATACCTAAAGCAGGTTTTCCAATAGCCCGCAATCACTTTGGAAATAACCGGCAAAAAGAACACATCGCAGGGAGCACCGGCATTGCTACGAATGAAGTTAAAATTTTCATGACCATCCTTCTTTTCTTAGCCCTTTTTTTTCACAAGCACAGAATGATTCCATTATGAAAATTGCCTCACTTAGTGAGCGTCGTTAGATGAACTAATGACATCACCGTTGATACTTGTAATTACTGCACAGCAGATTATGGAGGGTATAAGGAATTGGATGACGTGCCAGGATATTGCTCGCAATTGATGAAACTGGCAATAATTTGATTAAAACTTAAAAAGATGAAAACTAAAACTTTTTTTACGCTTCTGCTTGCAATGACATATTATTTGTCAAATGCTCAGGAAGATACAGTTTTAACGGCTTCGAAATTGTTTGAGCTCTCTCTGGAACAATTAATGAATATAGAAATTACAACGGTATCAAAAAAAACTGAAAAGGTAAGTGAAGCTCCTGCAACGGTTTTTGTAATTACTCAGGAAGATATAATGAATCGTGGTTATTTGTATTTGAAGGATGTGCTGCGTGATTTGCCGGGAATGGAAACTATTGAAAATTATTTTTCAGAGCAGGGAACACTCGTTCCTGTGAGGGGTGTGGTGGGAAACAATAAAATAATTGTATTGGTAAATGGTAGTAGAGTAAATCCGCCCGGAGGCGAAGAAATGATGTTTCGCAGCGATTTTAATATTTTACAAGCCAAACAAATTGAAATAATATACGGACCCGGTTCCGTCCTTTACGGACAGGATGCTATAAGCGCTGTAATCAATGTTATTACCGAACAACCACAGGAAAAAATAAAAGTAGATGTATTTAGCCGTGGCGGAATGAATAATGATAAAGAGCTGGCAATATCCATTTCAAGCAGGCTAACGGATGATGCTCATCCCTATATCGGACTTTCTTCATCCTTCAGTTATATCAATTCCGACCTTAGCAAGATTGATAAAGAATATCCCAAATGGTGGGACAGTACTTATAACAAAGTAATTGCAAAAACTAAAATAAGAAATACTCCTTATCGTTTTGATACAGGTTTCAATGGTTTCCTGAGAGTGGAAAGTGAGAATTCATCCATACAATTATGGCACAGAGAATCATCGCGGAGTTCTGCCGAAGGTGGATATACTCCAGTTCTTCAATTTGTAAATGAAGCAATATGGCACGACAGGACAACTGTAGTTTCGGGAACTAATAAATTTAATGTTTCTGATAAAGTAAAATTAAACGCATCAATAACCTATAGTAGGTATGAAATTGCACCGGAAACCCGCTATGTTTTTCCAATAAATGATTCCACCATTATTCTTAATGCCTATAAATATGGAATAGGTACAGGAGTTAGAATAGAAGAACAACTTGATTATGAAATTTCAAATAAAATATCGCTGACAGCCGGATTACTTGTCGGCCTTTATGATATTATTCCTAAAGCGACAGTATTTGGCGGTGCCGATCCTAATAAAGACATTATTTCCCAAGCTGGCATTTTTAATTATTACACAATAAAAGGGGACCCGTTTTCCAAAGTTGAATTGCAAAACGCCACGGATGTAAATTACAGAAATTACGGTGCATATATAGAGGGAAGATTTCAACTCTTAAAAAACTTAAAAGCCATTACAGGTTTCAGGATGGATGTTGACACTCGATTTACAGAATCTCCGTTTAGCCCGCGACTGGCTTTAATTTACAACCCGAGTGAACATTTTAATATAAAATATATTTTTAATAAAGGATATCTTGCCCCAGCGCCTTATTTCAGTTACAATGTATTTGATAACGGGGAAAATATAAATACCTTTAATGCAAGCCTTCAGGCAGAGCGAGTTATATCCAATGAAATCAATTTCAATTGCCAATTCAAAAAACTTTCTTTGAGTTCGGCATTTTATTACAATACCCAGCAAAACCTTATTGAGCTGGATGATGGTCGCGTGAATCCTGCAAACCTTGTTAAGGATGCTGTTTGGGTAAATCCCGATGGAACAGGAGAACGCGTGCTTTCACAAACAGCAAACTCAGGTAATACAATTACCTATGGAACGGATTTGTTTGGTACGTATAAAACTAAATATTTTTCATACTGGGCTTCCTTTTCGTATGTAAATTATACTGTCAATCAAAATAATATTAAATCAGGATTAAGCGGTATATCTCCGGTTAATATTCGTTTTGGACTAACGTGGTTTCCTGTTAAAATGTTATCGATCACTCCAAGTATTATTTTTCGCAGCACACCAGATAATATTATAACTACATTTGGATTAGATGAGGAGATAAAAAATCCATACCAGTTGAATCTCAATATCAACTATAAACCTACAAAATGGCTCAATATATTTATTAATGGCACTAATATTACAAATCATAAATATGCTCTAAAAGGTGTAATTGGTCCTACTCCGCAGGAAACTATCCATGTATTGGCCGGATTAAGATTTATGTTTAAAAAATAAAAATAGATCACAAGGATTTAACTATTTCGAATAAAATTGCCACCAATCTTTTTGTAAAACCGCCTAATCAAAGGCACTATATTTGATATGATTAAAAGAAAAATCAAATGAAAAATAGTCTCTTAGTCTTTTTATTGGTTTTTAGTGTTTCCGTTTTTGCTCAAAACACTCAAAAGGAAAACATAAAATACGTAAAAATCACCCAAAAAATATGCCTTAAAAAAACAGGATATCAATTGGTTCTGGCAGCAGTCATTTCTGATTCCCGTTGTCCGGAAGGCGTTACATGCGTTTGGGCTGGAGAAGCTTCAGCAGTTATTTCTGTTTACAAAGATTCAAAATCAGTTGAGGGCAAAACCATCGTTTTTTCTCACAAAAATGAAGAAGAAAACAAGCAATGGTTTGCTAAATATTTGCCTGAAAAACAAAGAAAAATTAAAAGCATCAGTGTTTTTCCTTATCCAAAACAAGTTGTAACCGTTGTTAAAAAAGACTATTATATAAAAATTGAGTATTTGAAATAAACCTGGATCCAACAGCAAATAACTGTGTTTTACTATCATTCTTAAATGAACTTAAATTTAAAAAAGAGTTCAGTATTTATGTTTAATTGATAGTATAGCTCTATTTTTATCGCTTTTTAAAACCAATTAATTTTCGGTATTTTTGCTCGCTTTCTTCTAAAGCGACCTCAAGTTCTTTGTAAGAGGTAATGTCTTTTATATTAGCAACCGCGGCTATAACATAGTTGTTTTCGTCGATTATTGGTCTACCGCTAATGATAACCCTTTTTTTTGCTTTAGTTTCAGAATCTTCAATTATTATCTCCACATCATCCGTTGATTCCCCTTTTAGTGCTTTTTCCAGTGGAAGATTCTGGGCAGGAAAAATGGTTTTTTCGTCAGGATAATACAATTCATATTTAGTTGACCAATCTAGGGTTGTTGGGGTTGTAGCATCTTGTTTTATTCCTATGATTTCTTCCGCCATGTGATTGGATAAAACAATTCTTTTTTGGTTATCAGTTACAATAATTCCCTCGCCAATATTTTCTAGAATTAATTTTAGTTTAAGCTCATTAAGATGCACTAACTTATCGGCTTCTTTTTTTTCATTTTCCATTTTTTTTCTTAGTGAGATATCTTTGATAAAAGCAATGAAAATATATTTACCTAAAATTGTAGCTGGCGATACAGTTAATTCAACATCAAATTCGACATGTTCTTTGTTAAGGGCTGTGATTTCTATTGTTTTATTAATAATAGGTCCCTCACCTGTTATAAGAAAATTTTGAAACCCTTTAGTGTGATTTTCTCTATACTGTGGAGGAATAATTAACGTATGCATAGGTTTCCCCAAGACTTCCATTAATGACCATCCAAATATTTTTTCGGCTTGTGGATTCCATCTAATAATGTTTCCCTCATCATTTATTACAATTAAAGCATCTGGTGCCTCATTAAATATGGTTTGCAATTGACCTTCGCTTTCTTTTAATTTTTGTTCGGCTGCTTTGCGTTCCGTAATATCTCTCATAATAGATTTATGTCCGGTTATTTTATTTCCTTCTCTTAATTGCATTACCGTTTGTTCTACCCATTTTTCTTCTCTGGATTTGGTAAGGATGGGAAATGAGAATAATGTTTCATCTGTTTTATTTTTAAATTGGTTAAAATAGAACTCCGCCACACGGTCTTTCCACTCGGGAGCCACGATTTCTGAAAAATGTTTTCCTATAATTTCATTTTGAGTGTAACCCGTTAGTTTTTTACATGCAGGATTGATATAGGTAAAATAACCTTTGTAATCAGAAGTATGGACAACATCACTGATATTTTCCACGATTTCACGATATTTTTCTTCGCTTTTGCGAAGGGTTTCTATGGCTTCTGCTAATTGTGAAGTACGTTCTGTTACTTTTCGTTCCAGTTCTTCATTTAGGTTTTTAATTTCGGTTTCTGAAGTTTTTCGTTCTGTGATATCATGAATAACCAGAACTCCGCCTGTTATTCCACCGGCAGGATTTTTTAAAGGTCTGGCAGTTATAATTACAGAAAGACCCTCAGGTTTTTTGTAATTTTGGATAAATAGTTCCATATTATCCACTTCTTCACCATTTAATGCTTTAACCAAAGGAAGTTCGTTTGTGCTAAAAGCTGTTTTGGTGTCGGGCAAAAAGAAGCCATAGGTTTCGGCCCATCTTTCGATAGGAATATCCATAGGTCCCATTCCAATTATTCGTTCACTGGCAGCATTCCAGAGGATGAATTTTTTGTTTTCATCAGCAACTATTAAGCCATCACCCATATTTTGTATGACCGATTGTAAAAGGGTATTTTGTTTATTCAGTTGTTCTTTGGATTGTGCCACTTCATTATCTCTCTTTTCAATATTTTCCAGCATATTATTAAGTCCCACGGAAAGAATGCTGATTTCATCTTTTCCTTCAACGACCATGCGGGTTTTATAATCACCGGTATCCTTTATCTGTTGTATGACTGTTACCAAGTTTAACAAGGGTTTTGAAATGTATTTTTTAATGATCATGGCAATTAAAAAGGCAAGTCCGATTCCGACAATTAATAATACGATTCCTAGACGCAAAACATCCATTTTTATTTTATTCAATTCTGATAGTTCAAAGTTGATACAAACCAATCCTATTGTTTTATTGTCTTTTTTGATTTTGCTGTAAACAAAAAGATTTTTATTGGTAAACAGAAAACTTTTTTGATCCATTGCGGGTACAACAAACCGAAATTTAGGATCGGCTCCCGGTTTAGTGTAGGATGCAAAAACATGGCCCTTTTTGTCCAGGATACTTGCATTTAAAATGTCGCTTTGTACTGTTAATTCGGATAGAATTTTCTTTGCGGCAGCATTATCCAAAAATTCAAGAGCGGAAACACTATTAAAACCTACCACTTGCGCAATGGCTATTGAACTTACCATTTTCCGGTCTTTGAACCCTTTTATGTCTATTAGAACAAAAGCTGCAATACAAAGCACTAATACAAATGCGGAGGTGAAAACCTGCATGAGTACCAGTTTATTTTTAATGGAGATGTTACGTAGATTCATCATTTGTTTGTTGTTTTCCAATATTAAAATAGAGTACTTGGCACACTATAAGTGCTCTGTAAAGTTGCTTTCTTTAATGTCTCCCTTTTTTGCTCAAATTCACGCACAAATGGAACCATACTAATGTGTGATTTGAAACGATTATTGTACGATTATTGCATGTTGCAGCAAGAATGAACTAATCCCAATTCCGGATTTATTTATTGCTTTTAGATTTACTTCAAATTTTAATTTATTTTCGACTATAACAAAATTCATCTGTGCCCCTTTTTTTCCATAACCATTTCGTTCTGTTACAATTAATACTGGCTTACCAGAAAATTTAGAAAGAATGGTTTCAATTGGGATGGTACTATTATATGGGACAAATAGAATATTACAAAAACTAATTTCGTCCAAATTTTTATATTCTTTTATATCAATTTTTTTATTTTTAGGCATCTCAAGTAATGAAGCGGTAATTGGACTTTGTTCCAAAACAGCAATCTTAAAAGCTTGATTTTTAGAATAATCTTTCCAATTAACATAATCTATAAAACGATAAAGAAAAGCAGCTTTTAAAGCATATTCCTTTCCCCCGGCATTCACTTGGGCCGCTATTGAATTTCCCCCCATCAGTATGATGATTACCCCCCAAAAAAAGATGTGATTTTTAAGTATCATGACATTTATTTTTAACGAAGTTTCTACGTAATTTAAAAAATTAATTCTATTGTTTTTTTAAATTCTGATTTTAGAATTTATAGCTTAATGACAAGCTGAACAAGGTTTTCAATTCGCTAAAGTGAAATCGATTGCATCAGAATAACTGTAAAAAGCTTTCATTTACACTCTTAATACATTTTTTTTTGTGAAAAAGTAGCCAATGAAATGAATAATTATAAAAAAAGTTAAGTTGCTTTTTTTATAACGAATAGGTGCTATATCGAGATTTCTTGTAGTTTTCTCCTTTAAATTATTAAAAGATACCGATTACCAATTCATTAGTGGTTCTATAATTCCAATTGCTGGGTAGGAGTAAAGCTAAAAGTCCTGAAATTATGTTCAAAAGCATCTTGATTCAAACACAAATCACAAAACATTTTTTTAAATAAAAATGGAAGTGACTGATTTTGAGTCTAAAACGCGCTTTTATATTATGTAAATTTAGTTAATTTAAATCAAATAGTTTAAATTAATGGCTGGATTTTATTCTTTTAAATTAGTCCAGTTTAATTGTCTCTTCATTCTTAAAGTTTAAAAATGAAATGAATTTAGAAAATAATTTTAATGACAGCCACAATCATCATCATTACCGCAATTTTTATCTGATTTTTTCTTTTTGAAAAAGAATTTTCGGATTAAAAAAGCAAGTGCAATCGCGAGCGCTACAAAAGCTATAATTTCCTGAATATCCATAAATTTATTTTAGAATTTGATAGGCAATAAATGCTACAACATAGGCAAAGCCACTCATGAATATAAGTTGTCCTAATGGCCATTTCCAACTGTTAGTTTCTTTTTTGGTAATGGCAAGTGTGCTTGCACATTGCAATGCAAAAGCATAAAATAACAATAACGATATCCCTGAAGCAAAATTGAATATTTTCTTTCCTGTTTCAGGATTGATCTCAGCAGCCATTTTATTCTTTATAGTGACCTCATTGTCGCTGCCACCAACACTATAGATGGTTGCTAATGTTCCCACAAATACTTCTCTGGCCGCAAACGAACTGATAATGGCAATACCTATTTTCCAGTCATATCCCAAAGGAGAAATCGCAGGCTCAATCGTTTTTCCCATTAAACCAATATAAGAATTTTCTAATTTTTGTGAGGCAACTGCATTTTCAAATTCTGTTTTTGACAACGGTTTCTCTTTGGTTTTTTCAACAACAATAGTTTCTGCATTATTGAATTTCTCTCCAGGGCCGTATGAAGCCAAAAACCATAAAACGATCGAAATTGCTAATATGATTTTTCCTGCACCAAAAATAAATGCCTTTGTTTTTTCGATTACATTAATTCCCACGTTTTTGAAAAGCGGTAATTTATAATTGGGCATTTCAACAACAAAGTAGGTTTTCCCTTTTATTTTTAGAATCTTATTTAAAATGTAAGCCGAAAAAATCGCCATTCCAAAACCCAAAAGATACAATAACATTAAGGTCATTCCTTGCATATTCAAAATTCCAAAAACGTGAGTATCAGGAATTACAAGTGCAATAATGATGGCGTAAACAGGCAACCTGGCAGAACATGTTGTAAAAGGAGTTACAAGTATGGTGATTAATCTTTCTTTCCAATTCTCTATATTTCTAGTTGCCATAATCGCTGGAATTGCACAGGCTGTTCCTGAAATAAGCGGTACAACGCTTTTACCAGATAAACCAAATTTTCGCATGATTTTATCCATCAGGAAAACAACTCTGCTCATATAACCACTTTCTTCGAGAATGGAAATGAACATAAACAAGAAGGCAATTTGTGGTATAAATATCAAAATTCCGCCAATTCCGGGAATAATTCCTTGCGAAATTAAATTGGTTAAAACTCCCGCAGGTAAATGGTCGGCGGCCAGAGAGCTCAACGATGCAAAAGTGCTATCGATGAAATCCATAGGAATTTTGGACCATTCGAAAATAGATTGAAAAATTACAAATAAGATTAAAAAGAAAATTACATAGCCCCACACTTTATGCGTGAGTACACGATCCAGTTTGCTTCGGAAATCTTTAGCGACAGTTTCATCTACTTTCAATCCTACTTTCAGCACGTCATTGATAAACTGATAACGTTTTATGGTTTCTTTTTGTTGCAAACGTTTCAAATCCGAGTGCGATTTTGTCAACGAGCTTCGAATTTCATTACGATCTAAATTCAAGAAATTTACATCCTGAGTAATTACCAACCATAATTTATACAACAATTGATTCGGGAATGTTTTGCGTAACGTATTGAAATATTCTGGATCAATACTGGACGCATTCAAACACGGTTCGCTAGAAATTGTTTTGTAGGTGACAATTAATTTTTTTAATTCATCGATTCCAAAACCTTTTCGGGAACTAATCAACGCAATCTTGGTTTTTAGATGCTCTTCAAGATAAGGAATGTCAAGTGTTATTCCTTTGTATTCCATTCTATCAGCCATGTTTATGACTAAGATAGTAGGGATTTCTAAATCTTTTATTTGTGTAAAAAGAAGTAAATTACGTTTCAAATTTTCAACATCGGTAACTACAAGGGCTACGTCTGGATATAATTTGTCATTTTTATTCAGGAGCAATTCAATAACTACATTCTCATCAATAGAACTTGCATTCAAACTATAGGTTCCCGGTAAATCTAGAATATTGGCTTTTACATTATTGGGTAATTTGCAAAATCCAATTTTTTTCTCAACCGTAATTCCAGGATAATTACCCACTTGTTGGTTTAAACCCGTCAATTGATTGAAAACGGAAGTTTTACCCACATTAGGATTTCCTATAAGAGCGACATTAATGTTTCGATTGCTTACCATAAGTTGGTTTTCATGATTTCAACTTCGATTTCTTTCGCCGTTTCTATACGGATAGCAACATGTGAACCATTAATATTCAAATATAAAGGATCTCCAAAAGGAGCAATTTGCAGTAATTCTACCATATTTCCGGGTAGACAACCCATTTCTAATAGTTTTAAAGGAACGATATCAATATCAAAATCTTTGATAATGGCTTTTTCGCCTTTTTTGAGGGATTGTATCGTTGTTCGCAAGACTTATTTAGATTGAATTAAGATTGCAAAAGTACATATTATAATGCCAAAACAAATGATAATTATCATTTTTGTAATTTTTTGGGATAAATAAAAGCTAAGAAATGGAGACTGTTTATTGGACTAATAAAGAAGGGAAACGGCTGGAATCCAATTTTTTAATTTTTTATTCGGTACACAAAAAATTAATATCCTCTATCAAACGTTTCATGTCTTCTTTTTTAGTTCCGTCATAAAAACCGCGAACCCGTCTTTTGGTGTCGACCAAAACAAAATTTTCGGTGTGAACCATATCATACAACTGTTCTGGCTTTCCTAATTTGACTGCCAAATAGGATTTTCTTGCCATCGTATAAATGGCTTTTTTATCTCCGGTGACCAAGTTCCATTTGCTGTCAACAACCCCATGTTTAATAGCATACGCTTTCAAAACAGGAACGCTGTCAGTTTCTGGGAAAACGGTATGGGATAGCAGCATTACTTTTGGATTATTAATAATTGCTTTTTGAACTTCGGCTAAATTAGTTGTCATTTTGGGACAAATAGAACCACAGGTGGTAAAGAAAAAATCAGCTACATATACTTTGCCTTCGTAATCCTTTTGAGTGATGGTTTTTCCGTTTTGGTTTACAAATGAAAAATCAGCAATGGTATGGTATTTACTGATGTATTGAACGGTACTGTCTACTAATTCCGGGTTTACATCTGATGGATTAAAAATAGGTAGTGTTTTATTTGGTTTTAGAGCCACATAAAACAAGTAAATTGTTATGATAGAAAAGACTAATAAAACACCAAAGAACTTTCGGTATTTATAAAAAATAGATTTCATAAAAGTAATTTGGAGCAAAAATACGAAAAGGTAATTTTAAAAAAGAATCTCTTTTAATTTTATCAATTTTGAATAGCATAAAAATTAAAAACTGCTGTATTTTTAGGACAAATACTATTGCATTCCTTTATCTTTTTTAAAATTTAACTATTAAATTACAAAACAGTTGTCTTCCATGCTGTAAAAATTGTTTTGGACCACCTATTCTTATATTGGGTTGGTAAAATTGGGAATCAAATACATTCGTAACCAGTAATTGTGTAGTGATTTCGGCATCGTATACTTTTATTTTCACATAAGAAAATGTGAAATCAACCTTAGTAAAAGCTGGAATGGTAATTATTTGTGTAATGTCCTTATTACCATGTTTTGCTTGAATTTGAGAATAATAATTGATTCTTGAATTGATTGTAAAGTTATCAGTTGCATTAAAAGTCAAGCCTCCGGTTATTCTGTGCGGATAAACACCAAGATTTACGGTGCTCACCCCAGCGTAATCGTCAGCATCTTTTTTAACATAAGAATAACCAATTTCAGTTTTAATTTTTCCTATTTTATAAAAAAATTGGCTTTCAATACCAAAGACATTTATCACATTACTTGAATTTATGAACCCTCCCGTTTCGGTAGGTTCAATAAAATTTGTTGCTATATTTTTGTAGGTAACGATATTCGCTATTAAATTACTTGTAAACGATTGATTAATTCCAATCTCAAAAGTATTCATACGTGCCGGATCAAGTTCATTAACTACATTATTTACGGATGAGGCACCAAGTTCAAAAATATTAGGTTCACGGAAAGCTTGCCCAAAAAGAAATCGTATTGAAGTTTTTTGAAATGGTGTGTAAACCAAACCACTGCGAAAAGTAAAAATGGATTTATAAATATTGTGGTGATCAAATCTTCCACCCAGCGTGACATATAATTTATCGAAAAGCGTTTTTTGCAACTGTAAAAACAGTGAATTTTTATACTGACGAAAAAATGGTTTGCGCATTCTATTTTCAATAGAGCGTGTTTCATCAAAACTAATATTTAATCTATCTGTAGAACGAGCTAAACCTAACAAATCAAACATATCAAAAGTATAACCACCAATAATAGATAGGGTTTGACTTGGAACATAATTTAATTGGATATTTCCTTTATATCGTTTTGAACCTGAACTCGATTGTTGTGAATAGGCCATCATAAAATTGTCTTTAATTTCATGATCCGTAAGGGAAAAGTCCGGATTATGCCCATTTTTCACAAGAGTGTCATAGATAGCGTTGTCAAAAGTGTAATTTACTCCCCAGAATCTTTCTTTATAAAATTGAAGTTCTGTATTAATTTTAAGTTTGGCAGTAATTTCTTTTTCCATACCGGCATAATACAAGGCTAATTGACGGTAATCACTTTGATTAATGTAATCTAACGAAATATTTTCAAGTCCTTTACTGCCTTTAAGCTCATAACCTTCTATTCCCAAATAAAAACCTTTATAAGAAATTTTTGCAGCATAGGGAAGCGACCAGCTCCTTTGTTTAAATTCTTGGTTTGCGGGAAACGCGTTATGAGGAACTCCTTGTCTGAAATTTATGGTATCTTTTATAAAATCTTTATAATCCCAAAGATTGCTACGGAAATATCTAAAACTCCCACTAATACGAAAATCATTTAGATTTCTTCCAAAAACAATGCTTTGAGATTGAGTTCCTTGTGTCCCAATTCCAGTATGATACTCTATTTTATTAAATTCAGATGAATCATTTTTTGTGATGATATTAATAACACCAACCAGAGCATTTGCACCATAAAGAGCAGAAGCTGGACCTTGTAAAATTTCAACCTGTTTTATGTTATGCGTTGCAAATTGTGTTGAAATAAATGTTTCGGAAGCAAATAAATTTTGCATTTCTCGTCCGTTTACCAACAGTATCGTTTGCGAAAAATTACTTAAAAAACCACGTTGCCCGCCAAAAGTAAAATGGTCGGTTCTTATAGCTACCACACCCGGAACGTTTTCCAATAAATTTGTTAAATCAGTGTAACCGTTTTCAATAATATCTTTTTCAGTGACAACATAAATTGTTGCCGGTGCAATTTTCTGGTTTTCTGATTTTTTCGAAGCAGTTATAACTTCAATATTCATCAGTTCTTCTAAACTGAGTTCAAATAGCTCAACTCCAGCGATCAATGTCATGTTTAAATTTACCATATCACTGGTGATTTCAACCACCTGAACTTTGAAATTTTCTTTTGCAAATTCAAGTATTCCAGAAGTTACCGGCACTTCAATGGAATACTTTCCAGCGGCATCTGTAAAAGTTTTTAGGTCAGTGTTTTTTACACTAACTTTTACACTTTCAATAGGTCTGTTTGTTTTGTCGGTTATTACCCCAGTTACTATTCGTTGTGCAAAAATTATATTTACTGTGAGAACCAATATAATAAATAAAGACTTTTTCATGATTTCTTTTTTTATTAATAATTGATAAAAAACTGTCTTTTGAGTTGTGAATAAATATCTCAATCAACGCTATAAAATATTTCCTCCTGTTACCTTTTAAATAACCACTGGCTCTGGTATGTTTTGGTCGATGGCTTTGCTCAATTTCCATTTTTTTTAATACAACGGTCTTGAAAAATAGTTTTATCGCATTTACAATTTGGTTTTGAATACATGCTGATAAATTATTTTTAAGGATAAAACTAGTATTGTAAAGTATCGCATCTTAGGTGATTTCGGTAACTTTTTTTTTATAGTAGAAAACCAAAAACGATTTTAATGCCTCAGTATAAGTGTTTATCGTGCTCTAAGTATAGCGTTTGGATAGTAACGATTGTTTAATTTTTCTATTTACGTCCTTACCTTTTATAGCTCGAAGTTTAGGATTTTCTTCTTCTATATCTTAAAAATAATTTTATTATCTGATGTATTGGGTAAGCACCAACGTCCAAAGTCGGACTCCATCTTGGACCTTCTTTTAAATAAGCCACAAACCGATTTTCACTTCAGTTTTTTTTATGGGTTTCGCTGTTGATACTTTTTTTGGTTTTGGCGTACTAAAGTTAGTGAATTTTTTGTTTAAGATCGTTGCTTTTCTGATAAAATGGATAAAAAACAACCAAAAACCCGCTTCTCAATTAAAATCGTAATCTAATAGTTGTGAAATTTAAAATACAATTGGTGAAAGTAATAAGTCGATTTTGCGCCAACTTATTTCAGAATGAGACAATGACCAATAATATATATTATCTGCGCCCTTTTCTCAAGGAATAATTCACCATATACAATCCGAATAATGTTACCCCACCTCCTATGCCTAATGCAATAGTAAGCTCTTCTCCAAAAATAATTGTGCCTAGAATTACGGCCACAATTGGGTTAATATAAGCATAAATGCTATTTATTTCTGCAGGTAAGTTTTGAAGCGCATAGATAAAGGCAATGAAAGTAAGAATAGAACCAATGATAATCAAATAAGCAATTGATAACCAGGAGATCATGGGAATAGAACTTAAACTGACGGATGTTCCAGTTGCGCCTGTAAAGGCAAAAAGCAAAATACTGGACAGGAACATTTGCAATCCTAAACTAAAATAAGGATTAAAACTAGCTGCTTTCTTCTTGGTATATAAAGATCCAAATGCCCAAGTTAAAGTAGCAATTATCGAAATAAAAATCCCAAACCTAAAATCAGGGAGTAGGAAATCACTTAGATGATCATAGAAAATTACGCACACACCACCAAAACTGACTATCAAACCAATAACTGCTAGTCGTACCAATCGTTCGCCTCTAAAAAAGCTGATGATGACAACCCATAGTGGAACAAGAGCGCCTATGATAGCACCTAATCCACTACTGATATACTTCACGCCCCAGGTACTTAGTCCGTTGCTTAAAACAAAATTAAGGATACTGAGAATGATAATAGTTTTCCACTGTTTTCCTTTTGGCCAAGGGGTTTTTTTAAACATAAAAAAGGCAATATAAAGAAACCCGGCTAGAAATTGTCTGATGGCGGCAAGTTGTATCGCTGGCATGTGTTTTACGCCTTCTTTTGAAGCAATCCACGTGGTGCCCCAAAAAAAACTGACCCAACATAACGCTAATATAGGTAATCCAATCGCGTTAACTTTAGATGAAAAAGCGTTTTTAATTTTAGTTCTCACTTTATAAATTTGGTTTGGTAAAAGTATAATTTAAAACAGTTTCTATTTTATTACTCAAAATAGTTTTCCCTATTGATGGCGCCGAATGATTAAATTTTGGTAAAGGCAAATTCAAATTTATAGCTTTTTGGGTATAATACCTTTCTCGTGAAGGATGCGATGGTGTTACCGCATTGAAGGTTTCATTCCAAGAATTCGTCTCAATAATCTTTAGAATAATACCAATGCAATCTTCCTGATGGATTAGATTTATAGGAGCTTCGGGATTATCCAGATTTTCACGACCCGCCAGAAATTTTATAGGATGTCGGTCTTCGCCAATTAAACCGCCAAAACGCAGCACAGTAGTTTCAAAGTTTTCATTGCTTTGCAAAAGCTGTTCTGTCTCCAGTAATTGTTTTCCGCTTTCGGTATCCGGTTGAGGTGTTGTTTCTTCTGAAACGACAGTATGAGTATCTCCATAAACGGAAGTGGAGCTAATGAAAATCGCTTTATCAATAGAAGATTTTTCTATAAATGGAATCACATTTCTGATTTTTGAAACGAAGTTTTCTTTTTCTGAACCACGAAGTTTAGGCGGTACATCAACTATCAAAATTTCAGAATCCCCCAGAAAATCGGTTATGTTTCCATCAACTTTACGTTCTGAAAGCGCAATTAGAAAAGGATTGATTCCTAAGTTTTCCAACACTGATAATTTTTCCACTGAAGTTGTCGATCCATTTACTGAAAATCCTTTTCCTAATAAGGCTTTCGCCAAAGGTAAACCCAACCAACCACAACCTAGAATGCTAACTTTTGTCATTTTATTTTTTGTAATCAATTTTTTTTTCAAATTTATATGCGATACAAATATTAAGATATAAAAGTCAAACACGAATTTCACTAATTCGCACGAATCAATTAGCGAAATTCGTGTTTGATTTTTATATGTCTTCACAATTTGTGACCGTATATTTTTAATTACTTTACTTTCATACTGTCTTTCACAATCGTCAAACTATCTTTTGCAACAGGAGTTGCAATCGCACTATTTAAAGTGTTTACAACCACTACTGGACTTAGTTTTATTTTTTCTTTAATCACTACGGCATCATTTAGAACGAAAGGCGTTGGCATCATCCAGTTTTCTCTTTTTGCCATTCCAAATAAAGGATTGGTCATTAAATCAAAAGAACTTTCCATTAATTCCATGTCTAAAACAGCAGAAGCATTAATGCTGAATTGCATTTCCAAAGGGGCATTGTCAACTACATAGTAACTCAATATTTTTTTGCCTTTTCTTTCATACTTGGAACCTTTTTGATCTAATGAAGTTACGCTGTTAGCCCTGAAATTATGAATAGTCATCTTTTCATTGGCAAAAACATCATAACGGTTTACGTTTCGATTCGGTGAGATTCGTATTTTTAAATACCTTTGATTGCCCACGATTCGGTCTTCAAGAAATGCTATAGTTGGTTTTTCCAATACTTTTATGGGAGCTTCGGCTTGATATGTAAATTTGGAATTGTATTTGCTTGGTAATGGCGTGTCCTCCATGGTAGTCGCTTCTTTCGGGTTTTCGCCTAAATAACTTTTGGTCCAGGAATCAAGATTGGTGTCGTACGTTACCCAATTGGCTTGGTTCGTATCAGCATTATAGATGTACAACATACTGTTTGATTTGGCTTTTCCAAATTCGTATCCTGATTCCGAATGCGCTTTCGCAAAAAAGCCAATAGCGAGTACAAAAAACACGAATGACCAGATTCCCTTTTTGGCGAAAGCCCCAAAAACAGGCAACAATAAACCGAAAGTCAAAACGGTAAGAATGGCGCTTCCAAACAGCACTTTTAATCCCAACCCAACAGGGAACATTTGGATAAATGGCGCTATGATGATTAAAGCGGGAATGCTGCAAATAAGATTTAGTATTTTGTTGGATTTTTGGGTTACAATAAAAACGCCAAAAATAAAAACACCAAAGTAAACTGGAATAATCAGGAATCCTGCGCCTTGTAAAACAAAAGCAAGAATCCCATTGATGACAATCCATAAAAATAATGGTGCCACATAATGATTCATCGTGACTTTTTTAGCAGAAAAACGGTTGTAAAATGCCAAACTTATTGCCAAGGCCAAAAGTACAAAGGCTGCGATATAAGCGTGTCCATTATACGTAAATCCGTTGAGTAAATCGTTGTACTGCGGGTAGATTTTCAACAACGTTTTCCATCCGAAGAAAGTAATTAATCCGGTAACAATTAGGGAGCCTAAAAATGGAATAAATCCTCGGCCAATTTCGCGAAAAGATAAAATACGTTTGGCTCTTCCTAAAAATAACAGGAAAATAAACAGTGTCAGTGCGATTACTACCATTGGTAAAACCCAGCTGAAAGGATAACTTATAAAAGTATATGGAATAGTAAAATAAACATTGTCATCAGTGGCCCGCGTGTTAATCAAATCAGCATTCGAAAAGTAATTTAGTAAAGGCATTAAATATGTGCCTTGATGTTCTAGGGTGTTTTTGTTCAAATGATTGATGTCATCCTGAGTGGTATGATAATTAAAATGGTCGTCTATGAATGCAAAATTATATCCTTGAATATTGCCTTGTTCTCTGAAAACGGTCAAATCGGTATCATTGGGCAACATTTTATAAATGCTATACATTAGCGAATTAGAAACAGGAAAAGTAGCTTTTGCAGCAGCAAATTCTTTCACCAATCCTGCATTTCCCTGGTTGGTTTCCATCAACATATAACTGGGTCCTGAAGAACCTCGTGCTTCAAAGTTCAGTACCAAGCCCACTTCTTTTGCCCATTGATGTTGGGTTACAAAAAGAGCTGCACCATTTAATCCCAATTCCTCCGCATCCGAAAATAGGATAATAATGTCGTTTTTATGCGGTGTTTTATTATACAAGAAAGCACGAACACTCTCCAATATTGTCGCTACGCCTGAACCTGCATCACTGGCGCCGTGAGAATAGGAATGTGGTGCGCTGTCATAATGTGTAAGTAGTAGTAAGGCTTTAGAACTATTGGTTCCTTTTATTCGAGCTAATATATTTTTAGATTTTACCAGATTTCCCCAATCGCTCAATGTATATCCTTCTTGAACAGCTGCTTCTAATCCGAGTTTCTTGAGTTCTTTTTGGAGATAGTTGGCTACAACTTCATGATTCTGGGAACCTACGTAATGGGGTTGTTTTGAAATGGCTTCCACTTGAACCAAAGCTCTTTTGGTTGAAAATTCAGAAAGTGGACCTTCATCATCCGAAGTCCAATGTGGCATCATCGTAAAGTAAATCAATCCCAGAATGACTAGGATGAATAAATTGGCAAAAATAGAGGAATAATCTTTTTTCATTATTGGTTAGATAGATTTTGGGGTTGTGGTATTAAATATCTTTTTTGACTAACATATAAAAATCATTGTCCAAGGGTAGGTAGCCTTGGTCGTACAGAAAATAGTAGGTATTTCCTGTTTTGGTTTGTAAAATATTGGTAAAAAATTCAAAATCAAAACCTTTGCTTAGGAGTTTTGCTCTAGTGGTTTTTGATTTTCCTTCAACATTAAGTTCGGATAGAATGCGGTAATTCTTGCGTAATTTATTGTTGATGTTGCGCATAAAATTAGTACTGTCCTTATTTATCTTGTTATTATAAGCGTTACGACAACCGTCGCTGCAAAATTTTTTGTCTTCGCGGCCTACAATTTTTTCTCCACATTCTAAACAGGTTTTATTCATGGATTGATTCTTTTTATTTCGTATAAATCAGTTCTACGGTCTTTTAGGATTCTGGCGCTTCCATGTTCGTGAAGCTCTTTAAGTAAATTCAAATCGACATCTACAATCAAAGTCATTTCGGTATTAGGCGTCGTTTCCGCTTTTATTCCGGTGCTGGGAAATGCAAAATCCGAAGGCGTAAATACCGCCGTTTGTGCATATTGAATATCCATGTTGTTCACTTTTGGAAGATTCCCAACACATCCTGCAATCGCTACATAACATTCGTTTTCTATCGCTCGGGCTTGCGCACAATGTTTTACTCTTATATAGCCACTTTGCGTATCGGTTAAAAATGGTACAAATAAAATATTCATTTCTTCATCGGTCAATAATCTGGAAAGTTCTGGAAACTCAACATCATAACAAATCATGATTCCTATTTTGCCACAATCGGTGTCAAAAGTTTTAATTTGTGAGCCGCCTTTCATTCCCCAATGCAGCACTTCATTTGGAGTGATGTGAATCTTATAATACATTTCAGAGGTTCCGTCTCTTTTGCAAAGAAACCCAACATTGTACAAAGTGCCATTTTCTAAATAAGGCATGCTTCCTGAAATGATATTAATATTATAAGAAATAGCAAATTCCTGAAATTTTTTGCGAATGGGGTCTGCATATTTCGCAAGCTCTCTAATGGCATCAGGTTCCGATAAATGATTGTAATCTGCCATAAGAGGGGCAATAAACAACTCCGGAAAAAGGGCGAAATCACTTTTATAACCGGATACGGCATCAATGAAAAATTCAGCCTGTTCAAATAAGGCATCTATGTTTATTAACGGACGCATTTGCCATTGAATTAAGCCAAGTCTGATGATACTTTTTTGGGTGTTTATTAATTGAGGGCTTTCATCGTAATAAATATTGTTCCATTCTAATAGCACAGCAAATTCTTTGGAATCGGTGTCTCCGGCCAAATAGTTTTTCATAATTCTCATTACGTGGAAATCATTACTCAACTGAAAGGAAAGCACGGGGTCATGCAATTCTTTTAGTTTTACTTTTTCGATATATTTTTTTGGAGTCAGCTTTTCAGCGTATTTTTTATAATTTGGAATCCTTCCGGCAAAAACGATAGCCTTTAGGTTTAATTTTTCACACAATTCTTTTCGGGCATCATACAATCGTCTGCCAAGTCGCAAACCTCTATAATCAGGATGAATAAATACATCAATTCCATACAATATTTCTCCTTTTGGGTTGTGTGTCGAGAAAGTAAAATTTCCGGTTATTTTAGCATAATTAGGATTTTTGTCAACTAAAACTTCGTCCACAATTAATGATAGCGCAGCGCCAACCACTTTTTCGTCGGCTAAAATTACTAATTGTCCTTCAGAAAATAGACCCAGTAATTTCTCAATATCTTGTTCTTTCCAATACGAATCCACCAACTCCGGATAAGATACCACCATAGATTTTTTTAACTGCTTATAGTCGTCAAGTTCTAGATTTCGTAATTCTACTTTTTTTATTTTTGCTTGCATAAGAAGTTGATTTCCATCAAATATAATCAAATATTTCCATTTACAAACGGTTACAAATAGTTACAACCGAAAGTAAACAGTTAGTAACCGAATAATTTTTGGAATGCGCCGCATCTTTGCAATGTTGATTTGAAATAAAAATAATTTTGATGATACACTATCAATAACAAAATTTGATGATACACTATCAATAACAAAAAAAGAATCTGAAACGAGTTCAGATTAAAACATTTAAATTTTACACGCCATGAATGCATTAAGAAACAAAGTACAGTTAATTGGACACGTAGGGAATGATCCAGAAATCAAAACATTTGACGGAGGAAAAAAATTAGCCAATTTCACTTTAGCGACAAATGAAAGCTACAAAAATGACAAAGGAGAAAAAGTAGAAGAAACGCAATGGCACAAACTAGTTGCTTGGGGAAAAACTGCTGAAATCTTAGAGAAATATGTAACCAAAGGAAAAGAAATTGCCATTGAAGGTAAATTAACCCACAGAAGTTACGATGATAAAAACGGAGAAAAACGCTATATTACGGAAGTCGTGGTTAATGATGTGCTTCTTTTAGGGAAATAGTGTTCAGATAGCAGGTTACAGATTTCAGTTTATCATTTGATACTGTTTTGTCATTTCTCCTGAAGTTTCGGAAGAAGGAGCGATCCAATCGAGTTAAGTTAATAGTTGCGGTATTCGGTTATTGTAGAACTGCAATCTGCCGATTTAGACCTGATAGTAAAACAAAAAACCATCGAGATTTTTCGATGGTTTTTTTATGTAAAAATTAATCTTCTTTTTTTCATAAATCAAATCTAGGGCAACGTTTGCAACGCTTGTCTTCCCCTTTTTTATAACTTTCACAACATTTTGATTTGAGTTTACCCTTAGGAACATCCTTTTTATGGGACTCTTTTTTATCCTTTTTCTTTTCCTTATTTTTTTTCTTTTTACTCAATTTTCAAAGAATTAAAAGCAAGTTATATTTCATCATTCTATAGATTCCAAAAAATGTTTGGCTATTTAGAATCGTTGCTTGTAGAACTATTTAAAGCCATTTGTTGGATGTCCCTGTCAAACAAATACAAACCGCCTTTGTCGTCACCAATTAGGTTTATCTTATCTAAAATAAGCTTAGCCTGAGCTTCTTCTTCAATTTGCTCGGCTACATACCATTGCAAAAAATTATGTGTGGCATAATCTTTTTCTGAAAACGAAATGTGAACCAGTTCGTTAATTGATTCAGAAACAAAAATTTCGTGTTTGTAAAGTTCTTCAAACATTTCCTTGAATGTTTCATAACTAATTTTTGGAGCTTTTAATTCGCTTACCCTTGCATGGCCGCCACGTTCATTTATATACCGGACTAATTTAAGCATGTGTGCTCGTTCTTCGTCAGATTGGGCATACATAAATTTTGAAATTCCTTCCAAACCATGAGTTTCTGACCAAGAAGCCATAGAAAGATAAGTTTGAGATGATTCTGCTTCAATACGGATCTGATGATTAAGCGCAAGTTCTATGTTTTTTGATAGCATGGTAGTGAGTTTTAAGTAAAGTTACAAAAAATACTTAATTTATTGATTCCTAATCTCCTGAAATAATCTGCGAATTACTTCACATATAAACTTATCATTAGTTCATGATGCACATGAACGGACATCGCTAGAGCTTCTCTTTCCAGTCTCTGAAATAATCATTTTTGCAAATAAAATTTAAAAGCGACTATCTTTAAGACCAATAGTTTCAGAACGATTAATTTGATTCCAGGCATATATTTGTCATCAGAAATCCTATAGCGAAAGATTTGATTGTATTGACTGCACCAGTGTTTTTGTGTAAGTGATAGATAAATATGCGGCCCTTGCCCATTTTCTAAAATTCTTAAAAATGAAATTTTTAGACATAAAAAAAGCCCTAAAAGAAATTTCCTTTAGGGCTTTTTGATATAAAAGAAGTAGATTATTTTACTATGAAAGTAACTCTTCTAACTAATTTTCTTGCATTTTCTGAAGTTTTATCAACTGAAGTATCTTCACCAGCAGCAATCACATTCAATCTTGAAGCATCAACTTTAGCTTTCACTAATGTGTTTTTTACATTAGCAGCTCTTGCATTAGATAATTTATCATTGTATGCAGATCTTCCTAATTCGTCAGCATGACCAGTAATGTCAACTGAAGCAGAAGGATTGTTTCTCAAGTAAGTTAAGATAAAATCAATACCTTCAGTAGAAACATTCGTTGGTTTAGATTTATCGAAATCAAAATAAACAGCAACATAACCACCATTAATTAAACTTTTAATTAATTCGTTATCATATACAGTAGTCGTATCACCAGTTTTACTAGCGTAATTTTTCAAGATATAAGCTTCTGTTTCATCAGGAACGTTATTGTTGTTCTTGTCAATTGATCTACCTTTAGTGTCAACCATTGCACCAGCAGCAGTATTTGGCTCTTGATCTAAATAATCAGCTACACCGTCATTGTCAGCATCAGCCATCTTTGTTTCGATAGTTGAAAGTCTATTTTCGATAGCAACGAATCTGTCTTCGTTATCAAGAACCCAGTCAGCATGTTTTACATTTTTACCTAAGTAAACTGTTATACCTGCAGTACCGTTAAAAAGAATTCCACCGAAACCTCTAGTGCTTGATTTGCTAGCGCCATCAAAAGCAACATTTTGTTTCGCATTAAGAATTGTTGTAAAATCTCCTGTTAATGCAATTCTGTTAGTTAATTTGATTTGACCAGTTACACCCGCCATGAAATTACCCATTCTGTCTTTTAGAGAAGACTTTTGACTTTCCATTTGAGATAAACCAAAACCAGCATGACCTAATAAACCAATAGTATTAGTCCAAGTTTCAAAACTCATGATTCTTCCTAAGTTAGCAACACCCTGTAAGTCTACTCTGTAGTACTTCATGTTAAAATCTTTAGAATTGTCTTTTCCTTCAAAACTGTTGAAACCAAAATCAGCTTTTAAACCGAATTTGTTGTTAAACATGTAACGAACACCTAAATCAACAACATAAGGGCTCACTAATGTAGTTGAATAACCCGGAGTCATTGGTCTTTGTGGTTTGTTAAAACCGCCAGCTAATTCAACTGACCATTTGTTAAAGCCATCTTCTGTGCTTTTTACAGTTTCTGTTTGAGCACTCATAGAGGTCATTGCAGAAGCAAATACTAAAGTAAGTATGATTTTTTTCATATTGTTTCAATTTTAATTTAATGCAAAATTACATCACAAAGTTTGATTAAAAAATTTAAACAGTTAATTATGTAAGAATTAATATTAATTTTACAAAGGGAAAAAACTGTTTAATAAGTTAAGGTATTGATATGTAGTGTTTTAATAATAACAAGAAAAGTATTCTTATTTTAAAAAAATTAACTATTAATTTAAAAAATACATGATTTTGTACTTGTTTAAGGGCTTATTTGATCAATTATGTAGGTGATTTTGGATTAAAAATAAACTGCTTGAACCTTTTTTTACGCTCTCTAATTGTTCAATTTCAGCTAATTTTAGGTATTTAGTCTCAAGAGCATTAGCTATTCTAATCTTTTTAAAACATCAGCTATCTTTTCAAAAGCGCTGAAGTTTTCATGTTCCACGTTATGGTCAATTTTTTCGTGTGCCCAAGTTGTGTGAAACGGAATATGGACTGCGTGTCCGCCAATGGCTAAAACCGGTAAAACATCTGATTTTAAAGAATTACCAATCATGAAAAATTCTTCAGGTTTTATTTCCAAACGTTTGATCAAATCAGAATAATCTATTTCTTGCTTGTCTGACATCACTTCGATATGATGAAAATAATGACCTAAACCTGAATTATGCAATTTTCGACGTTGGTCTAATAAATCACCTTTGGTGGCAACAACCAATTTGTACTTACCGTGTAAAGCTTCTAAAGTTTCTTCTACGCCATCCAATAAAACAATCGGTTTTTCGAGTAATTCTTTTCCGTATTGAATAATTTTTTCAATAATTTCAATCGGAATTGTATGGTTTGAAATATTCATTGCGGCTTCAATCATCGATAAAATATAGCCTTTTATTCCGTATCCGTACAATTTTAAATTATCAATCTCCACCTTAAAGAGTTCTTTGGAAATCCCTTGATGCGACAAATAATCTTCCATCAAACCACAGAATTTCTTCTCGGTTTCATCAAAATAGGTTTCGTTGATCCATAAGGTATCATCGGCGTCGAAAGCAATTACTTTTAAGCTCATATTTGTTTGATTTTACCGCGAATTCGCTAATTAATATATTACAGAATACATATTAATTAGCGAATTCTCGGTTGATTTTTCTTAGTTTATCGTTTCTCCATTAGCAACTCCATCCGTATCTGGATTCACAAAAACTAATTTTCCTTCAGCATTGGTAGTCATCAAAATCATTCCTTGGCTTTCTACACCACGAAGATTTCTTGGAGCCAAATTCACTAAAACAGTCACGCGTTTTCCAACAATGTCTTCTGGTTTAAAACTCTCTGCAATTCCAGAAACAATGGTGCGAACATCAATTCCGGTATCAACTTTCAAAATCAAAAGCTTGTTGGCTTTCGGCATTTTTTCGGCTTCCAGTATCGTTCCTGTACGGATATCCATTTTGGCAAAATCCTCAAATTGAATTGCTTCTTTTTGCGGTTCGGCTACTTTATTCTCCGCTTTGTTAGCCGTTTTAGTCGCTTCCAGTTTGTCTATTTGTTTCTGGATTTCCTCGTCTTCAATTTTAGCAAACAACAATTCCGCTTCTCCAATTTGATGTCCAGCCGGAATCAAATCAGAATTTTGAGCAATAGTATTCCAGTTCAACGGACTTTCTATTTTTAGAATTCTTGATAATTTTTTTGCTGTAAAGGGCAAGAACGGTTCGCAAAGAGAACTCAACGCAGCAGCAATTTGTAACGCCACATACATTTGTGTTTGCACGCGTTCCGGATTGTCTTTGATAACTTTCCAAGGCTCTTCATCCGCCAAATATTTATTTCCTAAACGAGCCACATTCATTAATTCGCTCAAAGCTTCACGAAATCTGTAACGCTCCAGAGAACTTGAAATCACAGCCGGATACGCTTTCAATTCGGTTAGAGTAGCTTCGTCCACTTCTGAAAGTTCATTCGGTTGAGGTATAATTCCATAGTAATATTTATTGGTTAAAACGACTACACGATTAATGAAATTTCCGTAAATCGCAACCAATTCATTATTATTTCTTGCCTGGAAATCTTTCCAGGTAAAATCATTATCCTTAGTTTCTGGCGCATTCGATGTCAAAGCATAACGCAAAACATCTTGCTGATTCGGAAATTCTTCCAAATATTCGTGCAACCAAACCGCCCAGTTTTTAGAAGTTGAAAGTTTGTTTCCTTCCAAATTCAAGAACTCATTTGCAGGCACATTATCTGGCAAAATATAACTTCCTTCGGCTTTCAACATCGCAGGGAAAATGATGCAATGGAAAACAATATTGTCTTTCCCAATAAAGTGAACCAGTTTTGTTTCTTGGTCTTTCCAGTATGGTTCCCAGTCTTTTCCTTCGCGCAAAGCCCATTCTTTCGTAGATGAAATATAGCCAATCGGCGCATCAAACCACACGTATAATTTCTTTCCTTCAGCACCTTCAACCGGAACATCAATTCCCCAGTCCAAGTCACGAGTTACCGCACGAGGCTCCAATCCGCCGTCAATCCAAGATTTTACTTGTCCGTAAACATTCGGTTTCCAGTCATTTTTATGTCCCACGAGAATCCATTCTTTCAAGAAATCTTCATAACGGTCCAAAGGTAAAAACCAGTGTTTCGTTGATTTCAAAATCGGAGTTTCTCCAGTTATTGTCGATTTTGGGTTGATTAAATCCGTAGCATTCAGTGTTGAGCCACATTTTTCGCATTGATCACCGTAGGCTTCTTCGTTGCCACATTTTGGACAAGTTCCCACCACAAAACGGTCTGCCAAGAATTGATCTGCTTTTGCATCATACAATTGCTCGGTCACTTCTTCGATAAAATCACCTTTATCATACAGTTTTTTAAAAAATTCCGAAGCCGTATCATGATGAATTTTAGCCGAAGTTCTGGAATAATTATCAAACGAAATTCCAAAATCAGAGAATGATTTACGGATTATTCCGTCATATTTGTCAATTACTTCCTGTGGCGTAATGCCTTCTTTTTTGGCTTTCATCGAAATCGCCACACCATGTTCATCACTTCCGCAAACAAACAAAACGTCTCTTCCCTGCAATCTTAAATATCTGGAATATATATCCGAAGGTACGTAAACACCCGCCAAATGGCCAATGTGAATCGGTCCGTTCGTATACGGCAATGCCGCTGTAATCGTATATCTTTTTGGATTCTGTATCATGATTCAATTTTATTGAGTGCAAAAATAAGCAATAGAATTTTTATTTGAAGCTATTTCCCGCTATCCGTTGCAATCTTTTACTTTTTAAAGAAAAAAGTAAAAGGATTTTCACTGCTATCAGGGCTAAGGAATCGTATTGCGACAACTTTTTAAGAGAAGCATATTTAGTTAATTTACAATACTGAAAGATTAAAAAACTTAAGAATAGGAATTTATAGCACTCTAAAAAATAGTATTATATTTACATTTTTTTACTAAAACATTTTAAATCTAAACGCCTACAATTAAATTCAACAATTTATAAGATGAAAAAAATAACGATACTGTTACTGTTTTTAAGCATTTTTTCTGCTCATTCCCAAACTCAAAAAGAAGTTTCTAGCGATTGGACTTCTTTTAATCAAACTATTAGCATTCAAACTGCTGTGCCAAAAAAGTTTAAAGTAATTGCCTCTGTAAAAATGGAGTCCGAAGAACCTATGGCTTGGGCTGGGGTTTGGGCTAGAGTAGATACTAAAAATGAAGAAGATGGCTTTTTTGATAACATGAGTGATAGGCCAATTAAAGCAAAAGCTTGGCAATCCTATACTGTTGAGGGAATCATCGATGCTAATACTAAATCATTAAGTTTTGGCGGCTTGTGTTTATATAACGGAAAATTCTATTTCGATAAATTTGAATTGCTTATTGAAAATGGAAAAGGCGTTTTTGAACCAATTACGGTTTTAAATGCCAGTTTTGAAACTCCTATTAAAAATGGTGAAATTCCAAAATGGGACTTAGGTATATCCAAAAATAAAATAGTTAAAGTGAAAGAATTTAAGATTACATCTGATAAAAGTAGTGCAGAAGGAGTTTTTGGGTTACTGATTGAAGGAAGTGGCATAAAAATTAAAGAAAAAGGGAAAATAGGCAATATTGAAGGAGCTTCACCTCAAATCGGGGCTATGATTTCGATGCTTGAAGATCTTAAAGGGAGAGTTGAAGATGCAGTTAAAGACATGAGTCAGTATGAATTAGATTATTTGCATGATGAGCAAGCGAATAGAATTGGTTCGTTAATCATGCATTTGGCCGCAGCCGAAACTTATTACCAAGTTTTTACCTTTGAAAACAGAGATTTTAATGCGGAAGAAAAGAAAAAATGGAGTACTGCTTTGAATCTAGACCAAGGTGGTCAAGACGAATTTAAAGGGCATGAGGTGCAGTATTATTTAGATATTTATAATCAAGTAAGAGCAAAAACCATAGCTGAATTAAAAAAACGAGATGATGCTTGGTTTGCAGAGGTACAAACACGTTATGACTGGACTAATCATTATTGCTGGTTTCATGTTATGGAGCACCAATCGAGTCATTTAGGTCAAGTTTTATTTTTAAAGAAACGAATTCCGCCTCAAAAAGAACTAAGATTGGAACAAAAGATTAAATACTAACTTAATAAAGATTTATCAATAACTCATCAATTAGGAAGTCGCATTTATAATGTGGCTTTTTTTATATTTGTAAACGTAAATAAAGTAGCGTATAAATTATGGCAAAAGGACCCGAAAAAAACACTAAAAATAAGGCTTTACACACCAAATTGCTAAATCGGAAAAAAGCCAAACTTCAAGAGGAGAAAAAAGAAAAAGCCTTGCGTTTGAAAGCTTTGGTTACAAAAATGAACCAGAAAAAAAATGGTAACGAATCGGATGTCATATAAATCGAATTGCATTTCTTTTCTGTAATAATTTACCCGAAATTTGCAGCACATATTCAAACACAAAACCTATGGAATTCGGTAGAATAATTATTTCAGAAACAGCCTTTAATAGTGAGAACCTTCAAGATGTGATTCACTCTAATATTTCGGTAATCAACTTAATGCGTGAGGAAGGTATAAACGATGATTTGATTCACGAAGATGCTATAATGAGTTATTATTTAGATTATTATACCTCACAATATACCGAAGGAAATTTTGCTCAGTTTGTACACAATTCGGGTTGGGATAAGGAACTAAACGAATTGATAGAAGAAGGTTTGGCACTAATTGGCGCCGAAAAACATTTGGAATTATTTCAACAACAATCCAAAAAAGTAAAATTAATGAGCAGTGTCAAGCTCAACAAATTCTTGAAAGGGAAATTGGAGGGCGTAAATCCGATCCGAGATTTGCTCAACAACGACACTTTTTTCGAAATTGAAGAAAATTTAGTTACGTTGAATGCTGAATTTTTAAAAACGCACCCCGATTTCGAAGTCCTTTCTGTAGATGTCATGTTTGCAACTTTAGAAGAATTTGTAGGTCATGAGATTAAAAGAGCCTAAACTAAGTCCAAAGTCTTAAAAGTGTTTTCTATTGTACGCTATTGCCTTTTCAACATAATATTTAAATAAAGGGTGATTAAATAAGGTTATTTTTAGAGCTTGACTTTGTGACTTTATGACTTTCGACTTTCGACTAATTTTTTGTCCCGTTTCTAGCAAACATTTCCTTAAATTTGCTCCCATTATTATAAAAGTTAGCGTTAAAAAAATAAACTATGTTACAAATCGCATTTATTAGAGAGAATCAAGAAAAAGTAATCAAGGCTTTGGCAAAGAGAAATATCGATGCTACAAGTGTTGTTGAAGAAGTGGTACAACTGGATGAAAAACGTCGCACTACGCAAGTGGAGTTAGACGGAATTTTATCCGAATCTAATAAATTATCCAAAGATATTGGCGAATTGATGAAAGGCGGAGAGAAATCTAAAGCCGCTATTCTGAAAGAAAAAACAGTTTTATTAAAAGAAAAAAGCAAGAAATTAGCCGAAACTGCTGATGTACTTGCCGCAGCACTTTTAGAAAAATTATATACGTTACCCAATCTTCCTGCAGATATTGTTCCTGTTGGAAAAACACCGGAGGAAAACCTAAATGTTTTTGAAGAAGGTGAAATTCCAGTTTTACACGAAGGAGCACAACCGCATTGGGAATTGGTGAAAAAATATGACATCATTGATTTTGAACTTGGAGTAAAAATCACTGGCGCTGGATTTCCGGTTTATAAAGGAAAAGGAGCACGATTACAACGCGCCTTAATCAATTATTTCTTGGATAAAAATACGGCTGCAGGGTATAATGAAGTTCAGGTTCCGCACATGGTAAACGAAGCATCAGCCTATGGAACGGGACAATTACCAGACAAAGAAGGGCAAATGTACCATGATAAAACCGATGATTTGTACTTGATTCCAACGGCTGAGGTTCCTGTAACCAATTTGTTCCGTGATGTAATTTTAAACGAAAATGAATTACCCGTTTTAACTACGGCTTATACGCCTTGTTTCCGTCGTGAAGCAGGTTCTTATGGTGCGCATGTAAGAGGATTGAACCGTTTGCATCAATTTGACAAAGTAGAAATTGTACGTGTAGAACATCCTGATAAATCATATGAAGCTTTAGACGGAATGGTAGAACACGTTAAAAACATATTACAGGAATTGAAATTACCATATAGAATATTGCGTCTTTGTGGAGGCGATATGGGTTTTACAGCTGCTTTGACATATGATTTCGAAGTTTTTTCTACGGCTCAAGATCGCTGGTTAGAAATCAGTTCAGTTTCTAATTTTGAGACTTTTCAAGCGAATCGTTTGAAATTGCGTTTCAAAGACAAAGACGGAAAAAACCAATTGGCACACACTTTAAACGGAAGTTCATTGGCTTTGCCAAGAGTCTTGGCTGGAATTTTAGAAAATTACCAAACTCCGGAAGGAATAGTAATCCCAGAAGTTTTACGTCCGTATTGTGGGTTTGATATTATAAACTAAAAATTTTCAACATATAAGTCATATAAGTTTTTACGAAATTATATGACTTATATGTTGAAAAAAGAGATGTTTGACGAAACAAATTGCAATTAAAAAATGAAAAAGCTCTTTCTTTATATCACTTTGTCATTCTCGCTATTTGCTTTCGCCCAAAACGAACAATTGGCGCAGTATTATTATGACAAAGGCGATTTTGAAAAAGCCAAAATCAGTTATGAAGAGTTACTGGAAAACCTGCCACAAAACACACAGTATTTTTTAAGAACCATTGACTGTTACCAACAATTACAGCAATTTTTTATTGCCGAAAAAGCAATATTAGACCGATTAGACAAATACAAACAAGGGAATCTTCTGGTCGAATTGGGATACAATTACCAGTTGCAAAAAAATGATGCCAAAGCGAAAATTTACTACGAGCAGGCATTAGACAGAATCAAAAAAAATCCAAATGAAGTGTACGGTATTTCCAATTCTTTTGAGAGAAAAGTGTTGCTGGAATATGCCTTGAAAGCGTATCAAACTGCAACAGAATTGGAAGCTAATTTTAATTTCAATTATCAAATTGGGTTGCTTTATGGGCAATTAGGCAATCAGGAAATGATGATTAATACTTTTCTGAATGAAGCCTATGCGAATCCCCAAAATTCGATACAAATTCAAAATCAACTATCTCGTTTCATAGTGGATGAGGGCGATGCCAATTTTAGCGAAATACTTCGAAAAGCATTAATTATAAGAGCTCAAAAAAACCAAGATCTTTTTTGGAATCATTATTTGAGTTGGTTTTATACCCAACAAAAAGAATTCGAAAAAGCATTTATTCAGGAAAAAGCCATTTATAAGCGCGATCCGGAATCCCTTTCTAATATTGTGAATTTAGGGCAACTCGCTATTGAAGAAGACAATCAGGAAGCAGCCAAAGAAATTCTGGGTTTTGTTTTGGAAAACACAAAAGATTTAGAACTGTTGATTCAGGCGAATTCCTATTTGATAAAAATGAAAATAGAAAAAGCGCAAGAAAAAGAGTATGCTGCCATCAATACGGAATTAGAGGGTTTGTTGAAACAATTTGAAATAAGTCCTTTTACCTTATCTTTGCAGCTGATTCAGGCACATTTTGTAGCTTTTAATTTGAAAAAACCGGAGGAAGGAAAAGCAATAGTCAAAAAAGCACTCGAATTACAGTTGAACGATTACGAAGTGGCTCAGGCCAAAATGGAATTGGCGGATATTTTGCTTTACGAAGAAAAATTCAATCAGGCTTTGATCTATTATTCACAGATAGAATTGGATTTAAAAAATGATATTGTGGCGCATGAAGCGAGTTTGAAAGCCGCTAAGACGAGTTATTTTAAAACGGATTTTATTTGGGCTTTGAAACAATTCAAAGAATTGAAATCGGCAAATACACAATTGATTGCCAATGATGCTTTGGAATATTTCCTTTTGATAAATGACAATACCGTTGCCGATTCGACACAAACAGCTTTGAAACAATTTGCCAAAGGAGATTACCTTTTATATCAAAACAGAAATCAGGAAGCGGTAGCGCAGTTTCAAACAATATTGAAAAACTATAAAGGACAGGAAATAGAGGCGGTGACATTGTTGCGTTTGGGTGAAATTTACGAAAAATTAGGTGATTTTACTTTGGCTTTAAGCCAATATCAAAATATAATAGACAAGCACAGCGACTGCATTTATATTGATGAAGCCTTGTATTTCTCGGCAGAAGTTTACAACAAAAAGTTACAACAGCCCGAAAAGGCAAAACCATTATACGAAAAGATAATTTTCAGTCACGAAGACAGTATCTATTTTGTGGAAGCCAGAAAGAAATTCAGGCAATTGCGAGGCGATAAGAATTTATAAATCAGGACTTAAAGATAATAGACTGGTAATATTTTAAAAATAAGAAAATTAGCGTAATTATAATCTACTCTGGCTCCCTCTCCTTCGGAGAGGGCTGGGGAGAGGAAAAACCAAAAGAAATGATAATATACAACGTTACCACAAACATACATGAAAGCGTTCACGATCAATGGATGATTTGGATGCAACACAAACACATTCCCGAAATTTTGGCTACTGGAAAATTTTCCTCGGCAAGAATGGTGCGGGTTTTAATAGAAGAAGAGATGGGCGGAGTGACTTATTCTGTTCAATATATTACGGATAGCAAAGAAACTTTGGAGAGATATTATCAGGAAGATGCACCTACTTTTCGTGAAGAAGGAGTGAAATTGTTTGGAGACAAAATGCTTGCTTTTAGAACCGAGTTAGAATTGATTTCGGATCATTAGAAAAAAGTATTCAGTGATTAGTTTTTAGTGATCAGTTGAGAAATGAAGAATAAAATTGGAGGTCGCAATTTGCGACCTCCAATTTTAAAAAACATATAAATAACACTTTGCGCCTTTGTGCCTTCGTGGCAAAAAAACAAACAAAATGGAAAAAGTAAAAGCCAAAAAACACCTCGGACAACATTTCTTGAAAGACGAAAGCATTGCAAAAGACATTGCTGACACGTTGAACTTAGAAGGATATGATGATGTATTAGAAATAGGTCCCGGAATGGGTGTTTTGACGAAGTATTTATTGGACAAACCAATCAATACGTATGTGATAGAAATAGATACCGAATCAGTGACGTATTTAGACGAAAATTATCCGAAATTGAAGGATAAGATTATCTCTAAAGATTTCCTGAAATACAATATCAACGAGATTTTCGAAGGAAAGCAATTCGCTATTATTGGGAATTTCCCGTATAATATTTCCACTCAAATTGTCTTTCGAGCATTAGAATACCGCAATCAGATTCCTGAATTTGCAGGTATGTTCCAAAAAGAAGTGGCACAACGTATTTGCGAAAAAAAGGGAACCAAAGCGTATGGAATTCTGTCGGTTTTAGTTCAGGCTTTTTATGATGCCGAATACCTATTTACAGTTGATGAAAATGTATTTATTCCGCCGCCAAAAGTAAAATCGGGAGTGTTGCGTTTGCGCAGAAAGAAAGATTACAGCTTGCCTTGCGGCGAAAAATTATTTTTCACTGTGGTTAAAACGGCTTTTCAGCAACGCAGAAAGACCTTGCGAAACAGTTTAAAAACCTTAAATTTGTCCGATAGTTTAAGAGAAGATAAAGTTTTTGATCTTCGACCAGAGCAATTAAATGTAGAACAGTTCATAGAACTCACTCAAAAAATAGAAGCCGATGGAGTTTAAAATCAGCAAAGCGCTAATCCAGGAATTAGAGCAACACATTGTTAATAAAAATGATAAGGAGCTAGAATCCTTACTCAATGACATGCACCATGCTGATATTGCCGAGATTCTTGACGAGCTTGATTTTGACGAAGCAACCTACATTTTTAAAGTATTAGACAGTGAAAAAACGGCAGAGATTCTTCTTGAATTAGAAGATGATTTGCGGGAGAATATATTAAGCAGGCTTTCGCCAAAAGAGATTGCCGAAGAATTAGATGAATTAGAGACCAATGATGCTGCCGATATTATTGCTGAACTTTCGCAAGAGATTAAAGCAGAAGTAATATCAGAACTTCAGGATGTTGAGCATGCCAAAGACATTGTTGACTTATTGCGTTATGATGAGGATACAGCGGGTGGAATTATGCACAAAGAGTTGGTTAAAGTCAATGAAAATTGGAACGTACTGACTTGTGTAAAGGAAATGCGAATCCAAGCTAAAGATATCTCTCGGGTGCATTCTATTTATGTAGTGGATGATGAAGACCGGTTAAAAGGACGTTTGTCGTTAAAGGATTTATTGACGACTTCAACCAGAACGGCGATAAGTGATGTGTACATTCGGAAATTGAATTCGGTGAATGTAGATACCGAAGATGTTGAGGTGGCCAGAATCATGCAGAAATACGATTTAGAAGCCATTCCTGTTATTGATGAATTAGGACGACTTGTAGGCCGAATCACCATTGATGATATTATAGATGTAATCAAGGACGAAGCCGACAAAGATTACCAATTGGCTGCGGGTATTACCCAAGATGTTGAAACGAACGATAGTATTTACGAACATACCAAAGCGCGTTTGCCTTGGTTGTTGATGGGAATGCTCATTGAACTTATAGCTTCTTATGTCATTAAAGGCAATGAAGCCACTTCACAAAAATTTTACACACTAATTATTTTTATGCCTTTGCTATCGGCAACAGCAGGAAATATTGGGGTACAGGCTTCGGCAATTATTGTACAGGGTTTGGCAAATGGTACTTTGAAAGAATTTAGCCGAAGTTATTTTAGTAAGGAAATAGCAGTAGCCATGATTTCCGGGACTATAATAGCACTGTTGGTATTGGGCTATCATACGTTTATGTATGGACAGTTTCAGGTGGGAATGGCGATTTCCATATCCATTGTTGTCGTTATCTTATTTGCTGCTACTTTAGGAACATTGGTGCCGCTTTTTTTGCATAAAAATAATATTGATCCAGCCATCGCAACTGGGCCTTTTATTACAACAACAAATGATGTTTTTGGAATTATGATCTACTTCGGAATAGCCAATATCATTTTAGGATTTTAATTTTAAAAAAAATCATAAAATAGTTACCCCTAAAAGTGAACGATTTAATATGGTAAACGGATGACAGAGATTAAAACAGATTAACATGGGTTTTAATTCATGAAAATAATTTGTGATTAAGAATAAAACCAAAAGACAAAAAAATACAATTAACACTTTTCCATATCGGCTCCCTCTCCTTCGGAGAGGGTCGGGGAGAGGAAAACCACAATCAGCATGAAAGTACACATAATTGGCGGAGGAAACTTAGGCGTTGCTATCGCAAAAGGATTGTCAAAATTTTCGCAAGGAAATCAAATCACCGTAACCCGAAGAAATACAGCGAGCATTCTTTATTTGGAGCAATTGGGCGTAACTGTTTCAACAGACAACACGCATCAAATTCAAGATGCAGATATTATCATTCTTACTATAAAACCGTATCAGGTAGATACCGTTTTGGCCGAAATTCTTCCTGTGATTTCTAATAAAGTAATCGCTTCGGCAGTAAGTGGATTGTCCATCGAAAATTTACAAAATAAGATAGGCGAAGGGAATAGTGCCGTTCGTATTATGCCAAATATTGCATCACAATTTGGTGCTTCGGCGACCTGTATTGCGTTTAACGAAAAAAACAAAGAGAAAGCACAAAATACAGTCGCTCTTTTCCAAGATTTAGGAACAGCTCCTATTATAGACGAAAAATTAATGGATGCAGCAACCGTTCTTGCGGCTAGTGGAACAGCTTTTGCCTTGCGTTACATTCGTGCATCGATGCAAGCCGGAATCGAAATAGGGTTTGACTGGCAAACCGCACTGGCAATTTCGGCACAAACCGTAAAAGGCGCTGCCGAAATGATCATGGAAGAGCAAGTGCACCCAGAACAATTAATTGACCGTGTAACCACTCCACAAGGCTGTACCATTGCAGGATTGAACGAAATGGAAATGCACGGATTCAGTTCGTCATTGATACGCGGAATCAAAACTTCTTTGAAACAAATCAAGGGATAAACGGCATTTTGGCGTCCCCCAATAAAAAAAGGGTCTTCTCAGCGTAACTGTTGAGAAGACCCTTTTTTTATTGGCGTCTGGCTATCCGCGCTACTTAGGTAGCTTGCTACAAATGAAATTCACTGAACTCCTATGAAAATAAATATAATGTGAAGTAATCCCTCACGCAGCTGCGAGCGATTTTGTATGCGGTTTTCTACATCTAAAATCAAAAATCGTTGATCAAAAATCTTCAATCATTTTATTTTTTACTCAAATTATGAAAGCCGTAAAATATTGTGTTTTCTTCCTGATAGATTTGTTAGCGAGACTATTTTGTTTAAAATACTAGTTAGTTTTTACGTCAAATCTGGCGTAGTTAAAATGCATTTTATTGCAAAAATCAGTTTTATGTAAGTAAAATCATTAGTTTTGGTAGAGAATGAATAAACTCTATTTATAGCGCAAAGCCACAAGTTGTGCGCAAGCTTAAAAAATGTATCGTCCTAAAATAGGTTGACTAAAAAAAAATCAAAAAAATGAGGAAAAATATAATAATATTGATTTTGGCAACAACAGGACTTATTTCCTGTAAGCAAGGTAGTAAATCAACACCAAACACTGTTGATATTGAAACTTTGGATTCGACAAAAAATGTCAAAAGTCAAAAGCCATCGGCTAAGCATAATGAAAATAATTTTTACACTAAATATGAATATACTGAGTCTAACGGCGCACGCCTAATAATACAAAACAGCTTTCCAAAAAGTGGAATAAACTACACTGATCCCAATGGTAAGAAATATATTTATGCTGTATTTTGGACTCGAATAACCAATAAGACCAATAATCCTATTGAATTGACAATTGATTTCCCTTTAGATTCATTTGAGATTCCGTCTTCATCGGGCAACTATATGAAATTACTTCTTCCTTCCGACACATTGACAATTGATAAAGAACCCTTGAATGATTATGGTTTGACAATAAAATCTTTTTTAGATAATCATCGTCATAAATCGTCTTTGTTGAAAAGAACTATTAATGCAAAAGGTTCAAGCGCTTTTTATGTTGTGACTCTCTCTAATCGTGGAGTAGGCGGAACTTTGCGAACAGGATTTAGCTTAAAAGGGCAAAATCTATTTTATAGGGTTAACGATAAAGAAATTCTTTGCGGAAAGATTGATTTAACAAAATTAATGTTACGAAAATAAATAAAAAGCCAGCGCACAACAGCTACTCTGCTCCGCAAAGTCTTTGTTGTGCATGCTCTGCAAATATCTTTTTTTTTCGCCCACAACAATGAGCAAATAAAGCAAGTAATTATAACATCACTCTCCCCTGCAAATCCAACTCAAATAAATCGTATATTTCAAAAAAAACTACCATGAAAAAACTATTGCTAATAACCCTTATTTTACTTTCAATCCATACCGTAAACGCTCAACAAGGCAAACAAAAACAAGTGCTACGTCATGTAGTAATGTTTGGATGGAAAGAAGGAACGGATGCCGCATATATCACGAAAGTGGTAACAGCTTTGAGTGATTTAAAACATAAAATCCCAACCATTAAATCATTTGAATGGGGAACCAATAAGAGTCCTGAAAACTTGAACAATGGTTTGACGCATTGCTTTATACTTACATTCAGTAGTGAAAGTGATAGAGATGCCTATCTCATTCATCCGGATCATAAAGCTTTTGTAGCGCTGTTGAATCCTGCTCCTGAGAAAGTCACGGTGTTTGATTATTGGGCTAATAAGTAAGCGAAATCTATTTTAAAAACATAAAACAAATAACTACTAAATAATTAATTCGCATCCTTTAAATGAAAAAAGTAATAGTATTTCTAATTCTGGCATTCAATCTAAATGTAACTGCTCAAGAGGTTAGCGTTGAAAAATCAATTTTTGGAATGCAAACCGGTTTTGGGGTACACACAGGAATTTGGTTCAATAATGAGAGTAAACTATCAAATACTATCGCGTTAAGAGGCGAGATTGGTCTTGAGAAAGATTTTACGGTTGGTAATCATTATGATGGAGCCGGTTTTATTTTGCAACCGGTACTAACAGTAGAACCAAGATATTATTATAATCTCGAAAAAAGGAATTCAAAAGGTAAAAATACTACCAATAATAGCGGAAATTATTTGTCCATTAAAACAAGTTATCATCCGGATTGGTTTGTAATAAATTTAGCCGATAATGTAACTAAAACAGCTGATTTAGCAATTGTTCCTACCTGGGGTTTAAAACGTCTGATAGGGAGTCATTTTACATATGAAACCGCTGTAGGATTTGGGTATCGCGTGGTGTATTTGAAAGAGAATTCGGTTAATGGGAATGTTCAAAATGTAGATGGTGCTTATAATAGAAATCAATACACTCCCTATGTGCATGTGGGAATTGGCTACATTTTTTAGTAAAAAAACCGAACCAATCAAATATATATTGCTATAAAAATAAAAAAATTTTTATACAGCCTGTTAAATGAAGTAGCTTATAAATAGCTCAATTACAATCATAAGTTTCAATAAAAAAAGGGTGTTTAGCTTAAAGCTAAACACCCTTTTTTTATTGGACAAATCAATTAAATGATGGGTTTAATCTTCATTTTTTTAATTGGGTTTTCAAGGTGTATTTCAACCAAAGAAAACCAGCTGTTCCTGCGATAAAGGAAGCAATCAGAATCGCAATTTTAGAATAGGTAATTACTTCTTCGCCGTCATTTTTAAACGCAAGCAGTGTTATAAATATGGACATCGTGAAACCAATTCCTCCCAACATTCCTGCGCCAATAATAGTTTTCCATTGTAAATCTTTGGGCAAAACACAAATCCCCAGAGTAACGCCTAAAAAAGAGAAAAGCCAAATTCCGAGCGGTTTTCCAATCACAAGTCCTAATATGATTCCTATCGTGTTAGGATGATTCAGTCCTTCATGCCAATTAGAATCTATCGCAATACATGTATTGGCTATCGCAAACAAAGGCAGAATAAAAAAGGCTACGGGTTTGTGTAAAAAATGCTGAATTTTATAAGATGAGGTTTTTTTGCCTCCATCGCCAAACGGAATCGCAAAAGCCAATAAAACCCCGGTTATAGTGGCATGTACTCCAGAATTAAGCATGAAATACCACATGATAACGCCACCAATTAAATAAGGGAATAAATTGTGAACCTTCATTCGATTCAGAATAAATAAACCACCAAGAATACCTAAGGCTATAAATAAATTTACGAAAGCAATTGTTGAAGTGTAGAATATAGCTATGATGATTATAGCACCCAAATCGTCAATTACTGCAAGTGCAGTTAGAAATATTTTTAAAGAAGTAGGAACACAATTTCCTAATAAGGATAAAATACCGATGGCAAAAGCAATGTCCGTAGCCATAGGAATTCCAGCTCCGTTTTGTGTTATAGTTCCAAAATTTAATGCTAAAAAAATTCCGGCAGGAACTACCATTCCGCCTAAAGCACCAAAAATAGGCAAGGCAGCATTCTTGATACTGGATAATTCACCATTATAAATTTCGCGTTCCAGTTCTAAACCGATTAACAGGAAAAAGATAGTCATCAGTCCGTCATTAATCCAATGGGTAATGGAATGGTGAGCCAATTGTGTTTCCCAAAAAGCAATATATTCCGTTTGAAAAGGGGAATTAGCAAGGCAAAGAGAAAAAATGGTTGCGAATAGCAAAAGTAATCCTCCCGCTTTTTCACTTTTAAAGAAGGCCTTGAATGTTTTTGTTAATTTCATTTTTGAATGTTTGTTGTAAATAGCTTTAATTTATCCTAAAATAGAAAGCACGCTAATTTAGACATTTGGGAACTATTTTTTTGTTAATTTGGGGTACTAAACTTAGAAACCTTTTTTATGGACATTAAAATCCTTCATATCGATAGTAATAATCCTTTGCTTTGGGATCAACTGCAAAATTCCGGATTTATAAACCACAGCGATTTTACTTCATCCAAAGAAGAAATTGAAGCCAAAATTCAGGATTATCAGGGAATTGTCATTCGGAGTCGATTCAAGATTGACAAAACATTCTTGGACAAAGCAACTAATTTGCAGTTTATAGCGCGTGTGGGAGCAGGTTTAGAAAGTATTGATTGTGAATATGCTTTGTCAAAAAACATTACGCTTATTGCAGCTCCGGAAGGAAATAGGAACGCCGTTGCCGAACATACATTGGGCATGATTTTATCTCTTTTTAATAAATTGAATGAAGCTGATAGCGAGATACGATCCGGTCACTGGAACCGGGAAAGCAATCGCGGTTACGAACTCGATGGTAAAACGGTTGGGATTATTGGTTACGGTAATATGGGAAAATCCTTTGCCAAAAAACTTCGGGGTTTTGATGTCGAAGTGTTGTGTTATGATATTCAAGAAAATGTAGGGGATAGTAATGCTAAGCAAGTTTCCTTCGAAGAATTCCAGCAAAAAGTGGATATGGTAAGCTTGCATATTCCGTGGACACCCGAAAGTGATAAAATGGTTGATGCGGATTTTATCAATGGGTTTGCCAAATCCTTTTGGATTGTAAATACCTCTCGTGGCAAGAATATTGTCACTGCCGATTTAGTTGCAGCGATGGAATCTGGGAAAATACTTGGAGCCGGTTTAGATGTTTTGGAATATGAGAAATTATCATTCGAAACACTTTTTCAAGATAAAAATACGCCAGAAGCTTTCCAGTATTTGTTGCAAGCAAAGAATGTAATTCTGAGTCCACATATTGCCGGTTGGACATTCGAGAGTCATGAACGGTTGGCACAAGTGATTGTTGATAAAATTAAAGCAAAGTATTTTGGTCCAGCCAAAGATGCGGAGCTGGAAAAACGAGTTACGGGAATTGGCGGTTTTTTCTTTAAATCAAAAAATCCTAAAGAAATGGTAGCTTGGTATGGAAAATATTTAGGTTTAAAAACCGATGATTATGGTTCCACTTTTTGGTGGAAAGATAAAGAAGGGAATGATTGTTCTACCCAATGGTCGCCATTTGCTGATGATACTACTTATTTTGCACCAAGCGAAAAACAATTCATGCAAAACTTCAGAGTGGATGATTTAGAAAATTTGTTAAAAAAATTATCGGAGGAAGGTGTAACAATTGTGGGTGATATGGAGTCTTATGAGTATGGGAAATTTGGTTGGATTTTAGATATCGAAGGAAATAAGATAGAACTCTGGGAGCCAATTGATAAAGTATTCCAATAATTTTTATATTTTTAACCACTGAAAAACAACCTTATAACAATTAATTATGGAAAATTCAAAACCAGAGGCATGGAATAATCCACAACCTAATCAACAAGATAATAAAAAACTTGCAGCAGGGCTTCTTGCTATTCTTTTAGGACCTTTGGGGATCCATAAATTCCTTTTAGGTTATACAACCGAGGGGATTATATGGTTGGTAATTAGTTTGTGTACTTGTGGAACAGTAACAGGTATATTAGGAGTGATTGAAGGAATTCTATATTTAACAAAATCAGACGAAGAGTTTTATCAGACCTATCAAGTAGGTAAAAAAGGCTGGTTTTAAAGCATAAAAAATCCCGAATTAATTCGGGATTTTTTTATAATTCGGCATTCTACAGTCAATCTTCCTTTTCGCTCAGTTTTCTTTCCAATTCAGCCTGAAATTCTTCCATTACAGGTTTCATGGTGCTTTCTGGAATATCCGCAATTCGAATGTACATCAATCCATCAACGGCATTGTTAAACAGTGGATCCACATTGAAAGCAACCACTTTTGCATTTTGTTTGATGTATTTTTTAATCAAAACCGGTAAACGTAAACTTCCAGGTTCCAGTTCATCGATAATTTTATCAAACTTATTCAAATCCGATTCGGTTTCATTAAAAATGAAATCTTTGTCGGCATCTTTTAGTTTTACTTTATAGGCTTTCTTGGGGTGAATGTATTGCGCAATATAAGGATCATAATAATTCGACTTCATGAATTCAATCATCAGTGATTTTGAAAAATCTGAAAATTGATTGCTGATACTCACGCCTCCCAGTAAAAATTTATGCTCTGGATAACGCAACGTGGTGTGCATAATTCCTTTCCATAGCAAGAAAAGTGGCATTGGTTTCTGTTGGTATTCTTTGATGATGAAAGCGCGGCCCATTTCTATGGATTTGTGCATCATATCATGTAATTCAGGTTCAAATCGGAAAAGATCGTTGAGGTAAAAACCATTTATTCCGTATTTGGGATAAATTTCTGAACCCAATCCCATTCGGTAAGCACCTGCAATTTTATTGGCATCGGCATCCCACAAAAATAGATGATGGTAATATTGGTCGTGCTTGTCTAAATCAATCGATTCATTTGTTCCTTCACCTACTTCCCGAAAGGTAATTTCTCGAAGTCGCCCAATTTCATGTAAAATATTTGGAATTTTAGATGCTTTAGCAAAGAAAACTTCATAGTTTTTACTTTGTAAAAGTCGGCAATCAGTACTTCGCAAGGCGTCTACTTCCTTAATCATTTTGTCCTGACTGGCAGCAGTAACAATTTTTTTCGGGCTTTTAGGAATCTTTAAAGTTGGTGTCGGTAAAAAAGTACTTTCTTTTTCGAAAGGATTTGCAAGCATGTATGTTTTCTTTCTCAAAAACTCTGAATATTCCTCTAGTGTTGTGTGTTCATTTTGTTCACTTACAGAAATAGGTTTGCCAATACGCACTTTTATCACACGATGTTTTTGGCTAAACACTTCAGAAGGCAATTTTGCAGTTCTAAAAGTTCCGCTTATTTTAGAAAGAAGATAGAATAATCGGCTGTTTTTAGCATGGAAATAAATGGGTACAACAGGAACTTGTGCTTTTCTGATTACTTTAATAGCCCCTTCTTCCCAAGGTTTATCCACCATTAATTTGCCGTCTTTATACGTAGAAACTTCCCCTGCAGGAAACATTCCCAAGGGTTTTCCATCACTTAAATGACGCAGCGTTTCCTTTATTCCTACTACACTTGACTTAGTATCCTTATGATTTTCAAAAGGATTCACTGGCATAATGTATTTTTTGAGAGGCTCAATTCGATGTAAAAGAAAATTGGCGATAATTTTGAAATTAGGTTCCTTGTCAAGCATTAATTTCAATAATAAAACACCGTCAATTCCTCCCAACGGATGATTTGAAATCGTGATATAAGCACCCTCTTTTGGTAAACGTTTTAAATCCTCTTCCGGGATTTTGAATTTTATTTGTAAATCATCCAATATTCCATTGAGGAAATCAACATCTTTCAAATGTTTATTTCTGTCGTATACTTTGTTTAAGGTAGAGATTTTTAGCACCTTCATCAGCATCCATCCGGAAAAAGTACCTAAAACCCCGTACTTATCTACATTTATCGCTTTGGCAACTTCTTTGGCGGTTACTAAACCCATGTATTTTTGTTTTTTTGAGCAAGAAACAAAGATAGCAAAAAACTCCATTTTCTCTCTTTTTCTGAATCAAACTTATACTTTTTTATTACATTTGAAAACTACATACAAACAATATAATTTTTTCGAAAGAAATTCAAAAAATACTTTAATGAGAATTATTTCATATAATGTCAACGGAATCAGAGCCGCTATTTCAAAAGGTTTTATTGACTGGCTGCAACACGCAAATCCTGATATTATTTGCCTTCAGGAAATTAAAGCAACCGAAGAGCAAATTCCGGTAGATGATATCACAAAAGCAGGATATCCCTATCAATATTATTATTCAGCAACTAAAAAAGGCTACAGTGGAGTGGCCATTCTTTCCAAAATCAAGCCTAATAATGTGGTTCATGGAACCGGAATTCATCACATGGATTTCGAAGGAAGAAACCTTCGGGCTGACTTTGATGGTTTCTCCGTAATGAGTTTGTACTTGCCATCAGGAACAAATATCGAGCGATTGGACCATAAATTTATGTTCATGGATGATTTTATGAATTACATTGGCGAACTCAAAAAAGAAACGCCAAATCTGATTATCTGTGGCGATTACAACATTTGTCACGAAGCAATCGACATTCATGATCCCATCAGAAACAAAACCGTTTCGGGATTTTTGCCACAAGAAAGAACCTGGCTCGACGGATTCATGAAGTCTGGATTTGTGGATAGTTTTCGCCATTTCAACAGTGAACCGCATCAATATACGTGGTGGAGTTACCGCGCCGGAGCCAGAGGAAACAACAAGGGTTGGCGCATCGATTACAATTTAGTTAGCGATTCCTTAAAACATAAACTCAAAAGAGCCGTTATCCTTCCAGATGCAGTGCATTCGGATCATTGCCCAATTTTGGTAGAAATAGAGTAACGTTTTCAGGAGCTGTTTCCCGCTATCCGTTACAAATGAAATTCACTGAACACCGAAATAAAATATTAACTTGGTGAAGTAATCTTTCTAGTCCTGAACTTGTTTCAGGATCCTGAAACAAGTTCAGGACTAGAAATGATTTTCACTTTTATCGGGGCTAGGGCATTCGAATATAATTTGATTTTTTGCTTTCAAAACAATAATAGAAACAATATAAATACTAATAAAATGATTAAAAGAGTTTCCATCGGATTACTAGTGCTGGCACTTTCAACTTCATGTGTGTCCAAGAAAATATACAATGATTTAGAAAGCAAGTACACCGATTCCAAAAAAGAAAATAGAAAATTAACGGATGAGAATGAAGATCTTTTAAAGACCAAAAATCAATTAGAACTAGACCGAAGCGCTTTAACATCAGATTTAAGTAAATCAAAATCGGAACTGGATAAGTTGAAAGCGGATTATGTGGCAGCTCAAAATAAATTTAAAGTGTTGCAGGATTCCTATACAGCTTTAGAAAAAAATAGCAGTGACGCTTTGCAAAACAACATGAAGAAAAATCGTGATTTGCTGGATCAATTAGACGAGAAAGGGAAAGCGTTAGCATTAGAACAAGAACGTTTAAACAAAAGCGCACAACGTTTAGATGAGTTGGAATCTTTGATTGCTGCCAAAGAAGCCAGCATGAAAAAACTAAAAGAAACACTGTCTAAAGCCTTGAATAGCTTTGAAGGAAAAGGGTTGACGGTTCAACAAAAAAATGGGAAAGTATATGTTTCCATGGAAAACAAACTACTTTTCAATTCTGGAAGCTGGGCAGTAGGTTCCGAAGGTAAAAAGGCAGTTGTAGAGTTAGGAAAAGTTTTGGGTGATAACCCTGAAATTTCGGTTCTTATTGAAGGACATACAGATGACGATGCTTTCACGGCTTCAGGACCAATTGCTGACAACTGGGATTTATCGACTAAAAGAGCCACAGCGATAGTTGCTATTTTGAGTGAAAACAAGAAAATCAATAAGGAAAACTTAACCGCTGCTGGTAGAGGAGAATTTTCTCCTTTGGGAAGCAATTCAACAGCTGAAGGAAAAGCAAAAAACCGCAGAATCGAAATTATTTTGACACCAAGATTAGACGAGATTTCTAAAATGTTGAATGATATCAATTAAATTGAAGCAAAGGTTCAAAAAATACAAAGGTTCAGAGTTTATACTTTGGGCCTTTTTTAGTGTCAAAACGTATAAACGTTTCCAAAATTTCTGTTAACTGGAAACCAAAACAATAAACTAATTTTATCTTTGTTTTTGAAAAATTAAAATACAATTTTCTTAATTATGAAATATACTACTTTACCGAATACCGATATAAAAGTCAGCAAAATTTGCCTTGGAACCATGACTTTTGGGCAACAAAATACAGAAGCTGATGGTCATGCACAAATGGATTACGCTTTAGAAAATGGAGTTAATTTCTTTGATACCGCCGAGATGTATTCTGTTCCAGCACGTCAGGAAACATACGGAAGTACGGAGAAAATACTAGGAACTTGGTTCAAAAAAACAGGCAAAAGAGAAGAGGTAATTTTGGCTTCAAAAATTGCGGGACCAAATCCTAATTTCACGTACATGCGTGAGAAAAATGATTTTTCGCCAACAAGTATCAAGTTTGCATTAGACCAAAGTTTGCTTCGCTTACAAACCGATTATCTTGATGTGTATCAGTTGCATTGGCCGGAACGCAAAACTAATTTTTTTGGACAGCGTGGTTTCAAAGTGCAAGAAGATGATTGGGAAGATAATATTCACAATGTTCTAGAAACCTTAGACGGTTTTGTCAAAGAAGGGAAAATCAAACATATTGGCCTTTCTAATGAAACACCTTGGGGAATTATGCGTTTTCTGGAGGAAAGTAAATACCATAATTTACCAAAAATAAAAACCATTCAAAATCCGTATTCCTTATTAAACAGACTTTTTGAAGCGGGTTCTGCTGAAATTTGTATGAAAGAAAATGTTGGGTTATTGGCCTATTCTCCAATGGCTTTTGGTGTTTTATCGGGTAAATTCCTAACGGGTGAAAGTCTTCCAAATGCCAGAATCAATTTATTTCCACAATTTTCAAGATACAACAGCGAACAATGTTATGAAGCTACTCGATTGTATCAGGAAATTGCCAAGAAAAATGGACTGACCTTGACTGAATTGTCTTTGGCATTCATAGAGCAACAGCCGTTTGTAACTAGCACGATTATTGGCGCCACCACAATGGAACAATTGAAAGAAAACATTGAGACAATTCATATTTCACTTTCTGATGAAATCTTAAAAGCAATTGACGAAGTTCAAGCGGTAATTCCAGACCCGGCACCGTAATTTGTTGAAAAGAATAGATGTGAATTTAAATTTTCGAGCAACCCTGTCAGAGTTCAAAACTCTGACAGGGTTGCTTTTTAATTTTAGAATTAAAGATCAAATTCTTCGTCAACTGCCAAAGAATCGATTTTTATTTGTGTGGTATCTTGAGCTTTTATCCTTAGAAAAGATTTTGCAGGTCCTGAAATCAGGATAGTCTGTGTTTTGTAAATGGTATCGTCAGGACTCAAAAGTCCTCTCCTAAACATGATATTCGTTAAAAAGGATTCTTGTTTGATGGCGAAATCTTTCAGCATCCCTTGGTCATTAAACTGGTACATGAATTTTCTTGGGCTTGGAATAATTCGGGCAAGATAAAGACATTCATTTAAGTTCAATTCTGAAGGACTCTTCTGGAAATAAAACCGACTCGCTTCCCCTATTCCATATACGTTTGGTCCCCATTCGATGATATTAAAATAGACTTCCAGCATGCGTTCCTTGCTTGCGATGCGATTGTTTTCTAGAATGTAAACCAGTAAAATTTCTTCCAGTTTGCGCGATACTGTTTTTTCACGGGTAAGAAAAACATTCTTTATCAACTGCATGCTGATGGTACTGGCACCGCGGGAAAACTTTTTGGTTTTTATATTTTTAACAATGGATTGTTTGAATGCTTCGCTAATAAAACCATGATGCGAAAAGAACGAAGGATCTTCGGTTGTTAAGACGCATTTTCTTAAATAAGGGGAAATTTGGTCTAATGGCGTATAATTAGGATTCGCTGAGCCAACTAAAACAGGACGTTGCAACACATTTTTTATAAGTGCCCGATAAATAAATTCTCCATTGAGTTTGTTAAGGTTCGCTTCGCCGTATTTTGTGATTTTTAGATTTTCTTTATTCAATTTACTGTCAAAAACCAGTTGATTGGGTTTGTTTTTATTGAACATGAAATTCAAGTTGTAGTCAAAATTGCCTTCGGCTTCCATCCCTTGAAAATGGGTGAATAAACCGTCGGGTAAGGAAGAGATAAAGTCCTGCGCTTTCATTTTTGGGATAGCCACTTTGAGTTTGTAGATGGTATCTTCCTCGGTTTCATAAGCTACATAAGGATGGAATTTGACTTTATTGAATTGAACCGTTGAAGTACTGTCTATTGAAATGAAATCAGAACCCAATAAGAATCGGTAATCAAATTTAGCATTCTTGATGACAACATCTTTATTGGCAATTTTTGGATGATTTATTTTTAAATTGGTAATAGCCATAAAACCATCAATATGAAGTTCGTCACCATCTTTATCGATGTTTTCAATATTCAACCGGATGGATTCAAAGCTCGATTTCAGATTGAAACGTTCGTCAAAATAAGGAACTTTAATGGCACCAGTGTCAATATTTACAAACCGAATATCGGCTTTTTTATTTCTAGGATCTGCAAATCCTTTGATTTTCCAACGTTGTGTAAAGGTATTGGTTTGGACTTTTATCGAAGTTTCAAGCTGCTTATTGACCAATCGTAATTTTTGAAAATTAATCAACGCTTTTTTTCCGTTGTCATCTAGCCGAAACGAAAGATTGTCCAAAACCATATCTGTTGGAACTAAATTCAGCGCTTTCGAGATGATTCTATAAGCAAATTGGGCGTAATCTCTTTTCTCGTTGCTTATTTCTGTTTGTTTGTCTTTTTTTAGAAAAGCATCAAAATTCCTCACTTTTCCCTTCTTCACTAATTGTACAAAGCCATTCTTGATTTCTAAAGTTCCAAGCTGAAGATCACCTACTACTAATTGCCATAAATTGACACTTGTTTTCAGTTTTTGTATTTTAAAAAGGGTATCGGCATTTTTCGGCGCTAATACTACATCAGAAAGATTTATACCTGAGATTCCGTCAAAAGAAGCTTTTTTTACTGAAAAAGTACTGTTGTAATCGACTTTCATTTCATTAGAAACCTTGGCAATGGTCTGCTGTAAAACCGCATCACGAAAGATGTAAAAAGTAACAATTAGAGCTACAAACAATACACAAAGTATTTTTGTCGCTAGAATTATTTTTTGTTTTCCGGTTCTCATAAACAGTTTGATAAATTGGGATAGCAGACCTAAGATAAATTTGGTTTGGCGATCTTTATCTATAAAGAAAAGGAAAAATATTCCTAACGGAAGTAATTTTATGTTTTTCTTTATAATTTCGATTAAATTTCGTCTTTTTTTAGGGTATAAAAAAACTACAATACTTTTGATATCGTAGTTTTTTAATTAATTTGTTAATCAGGATTTATATCCAAGCTGACAAAATCTCACTATTGTATTTTAGGCGTGATTATAGAAATCTTTCACTTTAGCCACAATTTGATTTGATGTCAAGCTATCAGTTGTTTCTACTGATTTTAGTTTGTTGTTGATGGATTTATCCTCTTTTATTTTTTTTTCTAGTTCTATTTTGGTTTCAGCAGGACCAAAAACAAAAAGTTCATCCGATCCGTGGACATGCGATAAAACATCTTTTAAAAAATGATTCATTTGATTTTTTTTTCGTTCCTCTAATTTAGTTTCATTACTTCCATGATGACTTCCTGAGAAGGTTCCTTTGTTGCCTTCGTCATTATGATGAATACGATTTTCAATGTCGGATTCAATTTCCATTATTTTTTCTTTTCCACCATCAAGAGTAACAATAATTGCTTTTGAGGTATCAATCCAGATGCCGGTTTGCTTTTTCATGTCTTTTTTTTTTATGTTAAAACGCCTGTTTTCAAACAGCTTTAAATTTGATTGAATAATACGGTTTCAATATTGATTTAATCTTGTTGTGACAGAATAGTGTTTAATTGACTTAGAAAAACGCGTTCCGATTTATTTTTCCCCGAAAAAGAAGTCGCAATGCTTTTTGCAGTATTTTGTATCAGAGCATTAACCTGCGGGGTGAACAGATTTTTGTGTTCTTGCCTGAACGTTTTGAAGTCAGGAAGTACTTGTTCAAAACCCCAATTACTTTCTATAAACCAATCAAAAACAATTTCGATTTCAAAGGCTGTGTCGTCCCCAAATTCATTCAAAGTGTTTTCAAACGGAAGCCATTCAGTCTTTACAATTTCTTTGAGTTGTTCGATTTCTTCTTGGCGAATGGTTTTATCTATGGCCGCAATACAATAAAACACTTTTCCTAAGTGTTCATAGAAATGCATCATGGTTTGGTGCGATGGTTTCATTTTTCAATCTTTAGATAAAAAACAACACATAAATTTACAACAAAATAATGATTCTTATTCTAGATTTTAATTTTTTATTAAGTGTTGTTTTTATTTCATAGAATAGAATCGATTGATTTTCAGATGAAATAAAAATAATTAGTTGAAGTAACGGGATACAATTATGGCTTTTTTAGTACTAATATAAATCTTATAAAAAAGAGGGCGTCATATAATTGGACGCTCTCTTTTATGGAAACAATAAATTCCTATTTTTTCGAATATTCTTTTTCTAAAAATAAGTAGCGGGTGTCATTTTCTGCTTTTTTTGATTTTGAATTTACATCAATAACCATAATTTCGGGGTTTTCTTCGTTTTTTGCGATAGGCCAAACGGGAAGTTTTTCACCGTTTGGATTTCCTGTTTTAATGAAGTTGGCAAAAAAGTTCATCATTGTATCCGAAACTTTATAATCATCGTCTGTCCAAGCATAATTTGTATTAGATGCTAAATTTCCCATTGCATATTCTATTTCTGCAGAGTGAACCGCTCCTTTTGGAATAGGTGCTTTTGGTGTGTGTTTGTCTTTTTTAATGACGCCTCCTGCAAGAGCTGCTTCAAGTTCATTGTCGCGTAATTCTGGTCTTGGATGTACATAATAATAACGATATACAGGTTGTGTGCTGTTTTTTCGATGCAAATCAAACCATTTCCAGGTGCTGTAGGCAATAAAACGGTCTCCAGCCAAATCCGTGGCAGATTGCTCCGTTACTTCAGGAGTTCCTACGGGATATAATTTCAATATTTCATCTGCTTTGTTGCCATATAATTCCTTGATTTTTTGAATATAACTTTCATTGTTTAAGTCTTTTCCCATCGTTAAAGCGCGATAAGTCATTTCCTCTGAATTCCATCCTAATAGTAAAGGAATCATAGCTTGTTGTTTGGCTTCAAAAATTTCCAGTACCGATTTTGGTAAAAAATAACCGTCAATCGTTGTTTTAAAAACACCCAAACTTGTTCCGAGGGATTTTTGATACAGCTCAAAAGTGGACATTGCGCGAAGGTCTTTTAAGGATGATGCACCAATTTTTTTGGCAAATTCAACTCCTGTTTTTTCGGCTTCCGCCAATGGTACCGGAGACAAAGTCGGAAAGATGGAACCGCCGCTTTTGCCAATAGCTCCTGCAATAAGCCCTTTTGATAACGGAGAAGCCATTTGAGCACTTACGGAAATTGAACCTGCTGATTCTCCTGCGATAGTGACGCGTTTTGAATCCCCTCCAAATTTTGAAATATTGGCCCGTACCCATTTTAAGGCAGCATTTTGGTCTAATAATCCGTAGTTTCCTGAAGCGTGATTAGGAGATTCTTTGGTTAGTTCCGGATGGGAGAAAAATCCCCAAATCCCTAATCTATAGTTTACAGTTAAGGTTACTATTCCTTTTTTGGCCATATTTTCGCCATCATACCGATTTTCCGAACCATCGCCAGCGGCAAAACCACCACCGTAGAAATAAACTAAAACGGGCAGTTTTTCATTGGCAGATTTGGCTGGAGACCAAACATTAAGATATAAGCAATCTTCGCTTGTACCGTCACTTCTAAAACCCATGTCACCAAATATATAGGATTGGATTGCTCTTGGTCCAAATTTTTTAGTTTGTTTTATTCCTGGCCAATTCATTAAAGCTTGAGGAGCTTTCCATCGTAAATTACCCACTGGTGGCTGTGCAAAGGGAATTCCTTTGAAGCTTTGAATGTTTGTTTTTACATCAAATTCACCTTCTATAATTCCATTTGCAGTGGTTACCTGAACAGGAAAAGCATTTAGGTTTTCGGCGTGTTGCGCTTTGGAAAAGAAGGGAATTGCCAATAGCATCAATCCAATGCATTTTATTTTTAGATTCATAATTTATTTGTTTTATCGTGTAATATTTTTTATGAGATAAAAATTCTACCCAAACAATTCGCTTGCGATGTCTTCAATCTTTGCTACCAATCGAATTTTAATTCCAGTATTTTTCAAGGCAATTTTATTGTATTTCGAAACAAAAATGGTCGAAAACCCTAACTTTTCGGCTTCCTGAATGCGTTGGTCTACGCGGTTCACAGGACGTATTTCACCGGAAAGGCCCACTTCGCCAGCAAAACAAAAATCTTTATTTACGGGAATATCTTCATTCGATGATAAAATGGCTGCCACCACGGCTAAATCTATTGCAGGATCATCTACAGAAATTCCTCCGGTTACGTTGAGGAAAACATCTTTGGCGCCAAGCCTAAAACCAGCTCTTTTTTCTAAAACTGCCAGAATCATATTCAGTCTTTTGGCATTATAACCTGTCGTGCTACGTTGTGGTGTTCCGTAAACAGCGGTACTCACCAACGATTGAATTTCTATCATTAAAGGACGCATTCCTTCCAATGTCGAGGCGATTGCCGTTCCTGATAATTCCTCGTCTTTGTGCGAAATTAATATTTCCGAAGGATTCGAAACTTCACGCAAACCATTGCCTAACATTTCATAAATACCAATTTCAGCAGTGGAACCGAAACGATTTTTTAGCGAACGCAAAATACGATACACGTGATTTCTGTCGCCTTCAAATTGCAAAACAGTATCCACCATGTGTTCCAATATTTTTGGTCCGGCAATATTTCCGTCTTTGGTAATGTGACCAATAAGAATCACAGGAATATTAGTTTCTTTGGCAAATTTTATCAATTCGGCAGTAGTTTCGCGTATTTGAGAAATACTTCCCGGAGTAGATTCGATATAATCCGTATGAAGCGTTTGAATGGAATCGATAATCACGATTTCAGGTTGTATGGCTTCAATTTGCTTGAAGATGTTTTGGGTTTTGGTTTCGGTGAGAATATAACAATTGTCTCCGCTTGGCGTGATTCTTTCGGCGCGCATTTTAATTTGTTTCTGACTTTCTTCGCCCGAAACATACAAGGTTTTGTAAGGTAATTTTAAGGATATTTGAAGTAAAAGGGTGCTTTTTCCAATGCCGGGTTCACCACCTAAAAGGATCAGAGAACCGGGAACTATTCCGCCACCAAGTACCCGATTGAGTTCGCCGTCAGTAGTATCCATGCGGATTTCCTGAGTGGAATCAATTTCGTTTATTTTTAATGGTTTTGGGGCTTTATTGCTGGAAGTTGGTTCGCTTTTCCAAGCTACTTTTTCTTGTTTTTGAATGATTTCTTCCGCTATCGTATTCCATTCTTTGCAGGAATTGCATTGCCCTTGCCATTTGGCATATTGGGCTCCACAGTTTTGACAAAAAAAAGTAGTTTTTACTTTTGACATTATTTTTTTGGTGTTAGGCTTTTCATATCATCATATTTTTGATACATCATGTCTTTGGTTAAATTGCCAATTTCTTCTAATTGGGACGCTGTTTGATATGATTTTGCGGCTTTTTTTGTGTCACCTGTTTTTTCATACATAAGCCCCAATTCATAATCGGCAAGCATGGATTTCGGGTAGTTTTTCTTTGCAATATCAGAGAGTTTGTCTAATTCCGGATAGGCTTTGTTTTTCAGAATTGCTGCTTCAATTGCTTTGAAATCATTGATTCGAATGGGAATTTTTAAGCCTAAATTTTTTGAAATAACGTCGTATTTATTCGTCAAATAATCTACATAACCAGCGGGAAGCACAGCAATTTTATCGGTGTATTCCGTTGATGAGATGGGTTTGTAAGAGTCGAAAAACTGATACAAAGCATTTGGTATCGAATACAGTACGAGTGAATAATGTGACGCTCCTTTGAAATTATCAAATTTATAATTGACTAACGGGTTAGCAACCAGCTTCATGTTTTGGTCGAGGCTTTTTATAGGCTCCTGAAGTTGTCTTACATCACCATCTCCAGTGGATTGATAGTAAAAAATGGGTTGTTTTATGTTTGAAAATTTTTCTGGAATATGGTTTTCCATGCCAGGGGCAAGTTCTGGACTTAAAGAAATATAGGCGTTAAATAATGGTGCGTCTTTGTACAAAAAAAAGTTTAAAAAACCTGCTGTGGTATCATGTCCCGCAATAATTCGGAAGGGTACAGTACGGTATTTTTTTTCAAGAAAGGGAAGCAGTTCGTTACCGATAAATTCGAAAAAATCAGCTCCTTTTCCTGATGGTACGCCATTTGTAGCGTCATAATTGCTGTCGTCTACTCGTTCGTCTTTTTTATTTTGAGTGATGCCAACAACTATTGTTTCCGGCAAATCATCCCAATAAGCGCCGTAGTTCAAAGCGCCGTAAAAAGGATCAAAGAGGTAATCTCCATCCAGTAAAATCAGGATTGGATATCTTTTGTTTGTATTTTTTTCATAGGATGGCGGTAATCCAATTGTGATTTCCCGGCTTCCTAATTTGTTTGAATCGAATGGCAGTGTTGTTTTTTGAGAAAATACTGAAATAGAAAAGAGTAGTAAGAGTAATGTCTGTTTCATGATTTTGGAGTGTTTTAGAAATTAAATTTATTCTAAATGGAGTAGCAATATACTACTTTTATTAAAATAGAAATAGCAAAAAACACGGCACTTCAAAAAAGCAAATAATTTGATCTTATTCTAAAAATCTACGTCAATGAATTGTCATTCTCATTTGGAAAAATAATCCAAGGCTTGAAGGTTTTAGCCTCTTCGAATTCTAAAGTTGCATAGGATATAATGATGATAATATCATCTTTTTGTACTTTTCGAGCTGCTGGACCATTTAATGTAATGATGCCTGAATTTTTTTCGCCCTTGATAGCATAAGTATCAAAGCGCTCCCCATTGTTGATGTTTACGATGGAGACTTTTTCACCTTCAATGATGTTAGAAGCATCTAGTAAAGCTTCGTCAATAGTAATGCTTCCGATATAATTTAAATCGGCTCCAGTTACTTTTACTCGGTGTATTTTTGATTTTACGACTTGAATTTGCATGCTACAAAAGTAAATTAATTTAATGAAATGGTATCAATCAAACGAATATTGTTGACAAAAACGGCTATAAAAGCACGGTATTTCTTATTTGGTTCTTTTATTACGCTGGGCAATAGTGTTTCTTCATTAGCAATTACAAAATATTCTAATGCGAAAAGGGTGTTGTTTTCGAAAGCTTTTTTAACCCATTCCGTTACTGATTCGGGACTTTCTGTTTGAAATTTTTCTTTGGCAATAGTTAGTCTTTTGTAGATTATTGCGGCTTCTTCTCTTTCATGTGGGGATAAACGTTCGTTTCGGGAACTCATGGCAAGATGGTTGGATTCCCTGTAAATGGGACAACCAATTACATTTACTTTCAAGTTGGCTTTAGCAGACATTTTTTTGACAATTTGTAACTGTTGAAAATCTTTCTCGCCAAAATAGGCGTTTGTAGGTTCTACAATTTCAAAAAGCCGTTTTACAATAGTGCCAACACCATTAAAATGACCAGGTCTGAATTCTCCTTCCATTTGGTTTTCTAACCCATCAAAATCAAAAGATTGAGACAGGGGCTGTCCGTCATAAATATCTTCGACAGTTGGGGCGTACAAGATGATTTTTGGACTTAATGCAGTAAGTTTTTTCACATCTTCTTCTAAAGTCCTTGGGTATTTTGCTAAATCTTCCGGATTGTTAAATTGGGTAGGATTTACAAAAATACTCACTACAGTATTTCCATTTTCCAATAGCGATTTTTGCATTAAAGCCAAATGACCTTCATGTAAAGCGCCCATAGTTGGGACAAATCCAATGGTGGAATCTGAAGTTTTGATAGATTTCAAATAGTCTCTCAAAGCTGCTTTTCCATAGAAAATATGCATGGTGGTATTATTAAAATTAAATGCAAACATAATATTTTAGTTAATAACTGCATAAATTTTTGTAATTTTGCATGGTTTTTATTACCAATAAATTAAGTAAATTACAATATGAAAGATAAGAGGATATTATATGTATCATCTGAAGTGGTGCCTTATCTCGCTGAAAATGAGGTTTCTTTAATGTCTTATGACGTTCCGAAAATGATTAATGATCAGGGAGGACAAATAAGAATTTTCATGCCTAGATATGGAAATATAAATGAAAGAAGACACCAATTACACGAAGTAATTAGACTTTCGGGGATGAATTTGGTAGTAAATGACTTAGATATGCCATTGATTATAAAAGTGGCTTCAATTCCTAAAGAGAGGATACAAGTTTACTTTATTGATAATGATGAATATTTCAAAAGGAAAGCCACATTTGCAGATGAAGAAGGGGTTATGTATCCTGATAATGATGAACGGGCTATTTTCTTTGCAAAAGGAGTTGTAGAAACCGTAAAAAAATTGAATTGGGTTCCGGACATTATTCATGTTCACGGATGGATGGCGGCGATGTTGCCTATTTATCTGAAACATTTTTATAAAAATGAAGCTTTATTCTCAGAAACAAAGATTGTTACTTCGGTTTATAGTCAGTCTTTTGAAGGAACTTTAGACGTAGAAATGATTAATAAGGTGAAATTTGACGGTATTCCTGATGAAGCAATTGCGGACTTAGAAATTCCGGATTATGAGAGCATTATAAAAGTAACTGTTATGCATTCAGATGCTGTAATTATTGCTTCAGAAAACCTATCTTCAAGTTTAACAAAATTTATAGAATCTTCGGGTAAACCTTTTTTACCTTTCGTGCCGAAAGACAAATTCGCGGAAGCGTATACTAATTTCTATAAAAACGAAGTTCTTTAAATTAAACTTTTATTATTAAATATGTACAATAATTCTTTTTTCAAGAAAATGCTGGTTTTGGCTGGCATTATTCTTTTGTATTCATGTGATAAAGATTATAATGTAATTGGTGGAGATTTAATTGGTGACAACCACTTTGATCTTAGCAAGTATACATCAAGTGTAGTAGCTTACAATCAAAAAATTGGACCTATTCAGTCTAATGATCTTCCCGTGAATCCATTAGGGATTTACAATAACCCTAATTTTGGTGAAACTACTGCTAATTTTAATACACAATTGGTTTTGTCAACTCCTCTAACTTCCCTTAGTACCAGACCTCATGTAGTAAGTGTGGTTTTGACTATTCCTTATTATTATGACGCCAATAAAACAGTTACAAATACTGATGGTAGCCATGTTTACACATTAGATTCCATTTATGGAGCGGATAAAGCACCAATGAAACTAAGTGTGTATGAGTCTGGATATTATATGAGAGATACAGATCCTGTAGGTGGATTTCAACAAACTCAAAAGTATTTTACAAATCAAAATGCTGATTTTGAAAATGTAAAAGTTGGAAGCCGTTTAAATACGGATTCGAATCTGGCTCAGAATGACAATTTCTTCTTTGACCCAATAGAGCATGTTGTAACTACAACAGATTCTATTACAAAAGTTGTTACCACTACAAGAACACCTCCTGGGATGCAATTGAATTTGAATAAAAGCTATTTTAAAACTAGAATTATTGACGCTGTCGCAGCAGGTAAATTGGCTACAAATGATATTTTTAAAGAGTATTTTAGAGGACTTTACTTTAAAATGGAAAAATCAGGAAGTAGCGCCGGAAATTTAGCGATGTTAAATTTTAAAGCTGGAAAAATCACCATTAATTATAATGAAGATTTGGCTTCGGCAACTGCTGGTGGTGAGCCAACAAGAGTTAAAAAAAGTATAGTTCTTAACATGACCGGGAATTCCGTGAGTTTGTTGAATAATAATTTTACAAATAGTGGGCTTGCTTATAATGCGTTGCCAAATACGGGAAATACTTCTGGGGATGAAAAATTATATCTAAAAGGCGGAGAAGGTTCTCTTGCTATTCTAGATCTTTTTAGTACTGCTGGTGAGCTTGAAAACATAAGAAGTAAAGGTTGGTTGGTTAATGAAGCGAATCTTGTTTTTCATATTGATGCAAGCACAATGGCAAATAGCTATGAGCCAAGAAGGATTTATTTGTATGATTTTACAAATCATAGGCCTGTTGTAGATTATTATAATGATGCGAGTACAAGTACGGATGCTAAAAAATCAAAATTTGTTTTTGATGGTAATATAAATACAGATGCAACATCCAAAAGAGGATTAACATATAAGATCAGAATTACAAATCAAATCCGTAATCTTATTAAAAATGCCGATTCAACAAATGTTAAATTAGGTATTGTTGTTACAGAAGATATCAGTACTATTGCTTCTTATAAAATTAAAACTCCAAATGCATTTATCTCTCAAGCTCCAAAAGCTAGTGTAATGAATCCATTAGGGACAATCCTTTATGGTGGAAAATCAACGGTTCCTGAGGGAAAAAGATTAAAACTTGAAATTTTTTATACAAAACCTAATTAAGTAAAAATTATGTGTGGAATTGTTGGATATATTGGATATAGAGAAGCTTACCCTATTGTTATAAAAGGGCTAAAAAGACTAGAGTATAGAGGTTATGATAGTGCTGGTGTTATGTTATATGACGGCGAGAACTTAAAAATTTCTAAAACTAAAGGTAAAGTTGTAGATTTAGAAGAGAGGGCGTCTAAAGAAATCTCAATAAATGGAACTATAGGAATGGGACATACGCGTTGGGCGACACATGGAGTTCCAAACGATGTTAATTCTCATCCACATCTTTCTAATTCAGGTGATTTGGCTATAATTCACAATGGAATTATTGAGAATTATGCTCCATTGAAAAAGGAATTATTGAAAAGAGGGTACGTTTTTCATTCTGACACTGATACTGAAGTTCTTGTAAATCTTATAGAAGAAGTTCAGAAAAAAGAAAATTTTAAAATTGGTAAAGCAGTTCAGGTGGCGCTGAATCAAGTGGTTGGTGCTTATGCAATTGCGGTTTTTGATAAAAAGAATCCTGATGAAATTGTTGCGGCACGTTTAGGAAGTCCGCTAGCAATTGGTGTAGGCGAAGGGGAATATTTTATAGCTTCTGATGCTTCTCCATTTATTGAATATACATCTAACGCTATTTATTTAGAAGATGGTGAGATGGCAAATATTAGGTTGCATAAACCCATGAAAGTAAGAAAAATTAAAGATGATTCTTTAGTCGATCCTTATATTCAAGAACTTCAAATGAACTTGGAGCAAATTGAAAAAGGAGGTTACGATCACTTTATGTTGAAAGAGATTTACGAGCAGCCAGATGTTATAAAAGATACGTATCGTGGAAGACTTCATGCAAATGAAGGAATTATCCAAATGTCAGGTGTTGAGGATAATTTAGAAAAATTTTTAAATGCTGACAGAATAATAATAGTAGCTTGTGGTACTTCATGGCACGCAGGTTTAGTCGCAGAATATATATTTGAAGAGTTTGCTAGAATTCCGGTAGAAGTTGAATATGCTTCTGAATTTAGATATAGAAATCCTATAATAAATAGTAAAGATATAGTTATTGCAATTTCGCAATCAGGAGAAACGGCTGATACAATGGCTGCCATTAAATTAGCCAAAGAGCACGGTGCTTTTGTATTTGGGGTTTGTAATGTTGTAGGTTCTTCTATTTCTAGAGAAACTAATGCAGGAGCTTATACTCATGCGGGACCTGAAATAGGTGTTGCTTCCACAAAAGCATTTACTACACAAATCACTGTGTTAACAATGATGGCGTTGCGTTTGGCGAAAGCTAAAGGGACAATGTCGAACACAGATTTTCACAGATATTTGCAAGAATTAGAAATTATTCCTGAAAAAGTTAAAGAAGCCTTAGAAACAAATGACAGGGCAAAAGAAATTGCTGCTGTGTTTAAAGATGCTCCTAACTGTTTGTATTTAGGAAGAGGTTATAACTTTCCGGTAGCTCTTGAAGGGGCATTGAAGCTTAAGGAAATATCTTATATTCATGCGGAAGGTTATCCTGCTGCTGAAATGAAACATGGTCCGATTGCATTGATTGATGAACATATGCCTGTTGTTGTTATTGCGCCAAAGCAAGGTCATTATGATAAAATTGTAAGTAATATTCAGGAAATTAAATCCAGAAGCGGAAAGATTATTGCAGTAGTAACCAAAGGCGATACTCAGGTTCGTGAATTGGCAGATTATGTAATTGAAATCCCAGAAACATCAGATGCATTGTCTCCGCTAATCACTACGATTCCTTTACAACTTTTATCCTATCATATTGCCGTGATGAGAGGATGTAATGTAGATCAACCTCGTAATTTAGCTAAATCAGTTACAGTAGAATAATAAGATATTATTTACTTTAGATATAAGACCTTGGAAGATTTTTCTTTCGAGGTTTTTTTATGTTTTGTTTTGACTAATTTGAAAAATATCTTGAAAAATTAATTTTTTTTTTCGGTCTATTCATTTTTATTGAATAGCTAATAATTAATAAAATTATTAAGATTAATGTATTTATTGTATGCATGCATAGTGTTATTTTGATTTTTTTACTTAATTTTTTACAAAATACAGAATTCGTAAAATGTAGAATAAGTTCAAATGAGTTAAAATCATTGATAATTATTAAATTTTAAAGGCTGTTTTTTATTAATATCAAAAATATTTGTACTTTGGCGTTATAAACCAACAAATTATAACCCAATGAGAGTGTATTTACTTTTTTTGTCATTGTTTTTTTGTAGCCTAACTTTTGCTCAAAATTCAATTTCAGGCATTGTTACAGACAGTAACAATCAACCTATTCCTGGAGCCAACATCAAAATTGTTGGAGAAACAGCTGGTAGTATTACCGACATCGATGGAAAATTCACTTTAAATTCATCAACAAAGCTACCCTATGTGCTTAACGTTACAAGTGTAGGTTATGGTTCTCAAAAAGTAACTATTTCTTCAAATAATCAAAAAGTAACGGTTAAACTTGTCGATGAAGAAACAAAACTGAATGAGATAGTAGTATCAGCTTCAAGAACCCCAGAAAGAGTATTAGAATCTCCGGTTACAATTGAAAGAATGAGCGTTGCGGATATTAAAAAGACTGCATCTGCAACTTTTTATGATGGTTTAGAAAACTTGAAAGAAGTGCAAATGAATACAAGTAGTTTGTCTTTTAAATCAATAAATACCCGTGGTTTTGCTACTGTTGCCAATACCCGTTTTATGCAATTGGTTGACGGAATGGATAACTCTTCTCCATTATTAAATTTCGTGTTGGGAAATATGATTGGTGTTTCTGAAATCGATGTTCAAAGTGTGGAGTTGTTGCCAGGAGCATCGTCGGCATTATATGGTGCAAATGCCTTCAATGGTATTTTGTTTATGAATAGTAAAAGCCCATTTACAAGTCAGGGAATTACTGCTTACGCAAAGTTTGGACAGACAGTTCAAGATGCCGCCGGGTCAAATGATTTCGTTGATTATGGAGTAAGAATGGCGCATGCGTTTAGTTCAAAATTAGCTGGAAAAGTTAATTTCACTTACATGCACGGTACGGATTGGCATGCGACAAACTATGATGACAAGACCGTTGTGGGAAGAGATAGAAGCAACGTAAATTATGATGGAATTAACGTTTATGGTGATGAAGTTACCACTAATATAAAAGGAGTTGGGCAATCTTTAGCTGCTTTGGGTTTAATACCGGCTGGTGCTGTGAATTTACTTCCAAATTATAATGTAAGTAGAACAGGATACAATGAAGTGGATTTAACAGATAATAAAGCAAGTAATACTAAAATTGATTTTTCTCTTCACTATAGACCTTTAGGGAATGAAAATTTAGAAGTTATTTGGCAAAGTAAATTTGGTTTCGGAAATGCAGTGTACCAAGGAGCCAATAGATATTATCTGAATGATTTTTTTATGCAACAGCATAAATTAGAAATAAAAGGGAAAAACTTCTTTGTAAGAGGGTATACTACTAACGAAGATGGAGGGAAATCGTATGATATGCTTTTTACAGGAATAAACATAAATAGAAAATGGAAAGATGATAAAACATGGTTCGGACAATATGCAGGAGCTTATATTCAATCTACATTAGCGGGCATGACGCCTGAAAATGCGCATATAATGGCAAGAAATACAGCTGATACAGGAAGATTTCTTCCTGGTACCCCTGAATTTAAAGCTGCTTTTAATGGTGTGATTAATGAGCCAAGTGTGCTTACGGGTTCAAAATTAGTAGATAATTCTAAAATATACCATTCTGACGCTAATTATAATTTTAAAGACATTATAAAATTTGCTGAGATCCAAGTTGGAGGGTCTTTTAGACTTTATGAATTAAATTCTCACGGTAGAATTTATACCGATGCAAATGGTCCTATTAATTATAATGAATATGGTGCTTATACGCAATTAACAAAAAGATTTGTAGACGATAGATTGAAATTTACAGGATCAGTTCGTTATGATAAATCAAAAAATTTCGATGGTAGTGTTTCTCCTAGAATATCTCTAGTATATTCTGGCGGTGAAAGCAAGAAACATAACTTTAGAGCTTCTTTTCAAACAGGTTTTAGAAATCCATCAACACAAGATCAATACATTGGGTTTAATGTAGGAAGTGCCATACTACTTGGGTCAGCTCCAGATAATTTAACAAGATACAGTGAAACTTTACCGGTCTCTACAGTTGTTGGTCAAACTTTTGCTGGTGGAACTTCTGTTGTTATGACTGGCTTGAATGCTTATAATAATTCATACACAGCTTCATCTGTAAGCGCATTTAGTGCTTTAGCGGGTAGTAATCCTATTGCAGGATCGGCTTTGTTAAGAAAAACAAATGTAAATTATGTAAAACCGGAACAGGTTAAGGCATTTGAAATAGGATACCGTTCATTTATAGAAAATGTATCTATTGATATTAATGGATATTATAATATCTATAATGATTTTATCGGTAATTTAAATGTTGTAGCTCCCTTTTATGGTACAGCAGCAGATTCTCCGAATCCTTTAGCCGGGCCTACCGATTCAGGTGCTCAATCATTGCATGCGCTTCAAAATGGTAATTACAGGGCGTATCAATTGTATACGAATACTGACATAGAAATCAAATCACTTGGTTTTGGTCTTGGACTTTCTAAAAAGGTATATAGAAATTTTGAAGTAGGTGTGAATTATAATTATGCAGAATTTAAATTCGATCAAGAAAAAGATCCAAGTTTTGAAGCGGGTTTTAATACGCCAAAACACAGAGTAAAAGCATCTTTTGGAAACGAAAAGTTGTTTGATAATTTTGGTTTTAACGTAAGCGGAAGATGGAATAGTGCGTATTTATGGCAATCTACAATGGTTGACGGTATGATCGATGCAGCTACGGTAATTGATGCTCAGGTTAATTACAATATGCCAAAATTAAAATCAACTCTTAAGCTTGGAGCATCGAATATTGGAGGAAAAGAATATACTCAAGTATTAGGTGCAGGGTTAATTGGGCAGCAGTTTTTTGCTTCTTGGACAATCAACCCGTAATTGAGTCAATAATATAAAAAACATAACCATGATAAAAAATTTCAAATGGCTACTATTGGTTTCTTTAAGCTTTGTAGCATGTAATAATGACGATGAAAATGCAACTCTTGTTGAAGAGCCCGTGACTTCTGGAACAGCCAGTTTTACAAAATATGTAGCATTAGGCGATTCTTTTGCTGCGGGATATAGTGATGGTGCCCTTTTCAAAAAAGGACAAGAAGGTTCTTATGTTACTATACTATCGCAACAATTTGCGGCAGCTGGAGGGGGTGAGTTTAAAACGCCTTTTACATCCGATAATGTTGGAGGATTGCTGTTGGGAGGAAATGTAATAGCAGCCGTTCGTTTGTATTTTAACGGTACAGCGCCGGTGCCGGTTAGTGGGACTCCTACTACTGAAGTGACTACTAAGATTACAGGGCCTTTTAATAATTTAGGAGTTCCTGGGGCAAAGAGTTATCATCTTGTGGCTTCAGGATATGGAAATGTGGCGGGTGTTGCTAGTGGTGCTGCAAATCCTTATTTTGCACGTTTTGCCACTGCGTCTGGAACAACAGTTTTAGCTGATGCTTTAGTTCAAGCACCTACTTTCTTTTCTTTATGGATTGGAGGGAATGATGTTTTGGGTTATGCAACATCAGGAGGTATTGGTGTTAATCAAACAGGAAATTTAAATCCAGCTACTTATGGAGGTAATGATATAACAGATCCTACTGTTTTTGCAAATGTTTATTCGGGTTTAGTTACTAATTTAACGACCAATGGCGCAAAAGGAGTGGTGGCAAACCTTCCTTATGTAAGTACGCTTCCTTATTTCACGACCGTTCCTTACAATCCATTGACGGCTAAAGTTCTTGGTGGGGGTAGTGAAGCCGTAGGGCAAGCTACTATAGCTGCTTTAAATACTCAATTGTACGGACCCTTAAAACAGGCATTAACGGCATTTGGAGCTGGAGATAGAATTAACCTTCTTTCTGTAGCAGTTGCTAATCCAATGTTGATTAAAGATGAGTCTTTGACGAATTTGTCTGCCCAACTAAAGGCAGCTTTTACTCCAAGTTTGGGTGAGGCCACTGCAGCTTTTTACGGAAGTGTTTTTGGACAAGCTCGCCAAGCTACTGCTACGGATTTAGTACTTTTGCCAACGCAATCTGCAATAGGGGTAGCTCCTACTGCAACTGATTCCGGTATTGGGATGGCGCCACCATCGCCTTTAAATAAATTCGGAATTACCTATCCATTACAAGACAAGCATGTATTAATACCAGCTGAAGTTGCTGAAGTAAAAGTTGCTACCGATGCTTATAATATCTCTATAAAAACAATCGCTGACGCTAAAGGGTTGGCTTTTGTGGATACAAAAGTGATTATGACGCAATTGTCAACTGTGGGAATAGTAAGTAATAGTTTTACGCTTACTTCGACATATGTAACTGGTGGAGCGTTTTCGCTTGACGGTATACATCCGGGTCCTAGAGGGTATGCTTTGATAGCAAATGCATTTACGGCAGCCATTAATGCTAAATATTCGTCAACATTAAGACCAGTTGATTTAAGTCGTTATCCAATATTGTATCCAGCCATAATTCAATAAATCGTATTTTTGGTCAGACTTAAAAAGCCATCCGTTTTATGACGTGGTGGCTTTTGTTTTTGTTTAAATAGTATGATTTTGTTTGTTTTAAAACAATATTAGAAACAAAGCAGTAAAATTGTATTGTTTTTTATAAAAAAAAATATTGATTTTATATTTTAAAAAATTATCTTTGCGCACTGAAAAAAGTGTCTAATCGATAAGTTTCGATTAGGATTATTTCATAAACCTAAATAGCTATTTAATAAATACATAAGTAATGTCAAAAGTAATAGGAAAAGTTGCCCAGATCATTGGACCAGTAGTTGATGTAGTTTTCAACGGTAAGGATGTTGAACTTCCAAAAATTTATGATTCGTTAGAAATCACAAAAAAAGATGGTACTTTATTGGTACTTGAAGTACAATCTCACATTGGTGAAAATACCGTTCGTACCATTTCGATGGACTCAACAGATGGTTTGAGTAGAGGTTATGAAGTAGTTGGAACAGGAAATCCTATCCAAATGCCAATTGGTGCTGATGTTTACGGTCGTTTATTCAACGTAATTGGAGATGCCATTGATGGTTTAGGAAACTTGCCAAAAACAGGTGAAAATGGAATGTCTATTCACAGACAAGCACCAAAATTCGAAGATTTATCTACTTCTTCTGAAGTTTTATTCACAGGTATTAAAGTAATTGATTTAATTGAGCCTTACTCAAAAGGGGGTAAAATTGGATTGTTCGGTGGTGCTGGTGTTGGTAAAACAGTATTGATTCAGGAGTTGATTAACAATATCGCAAAAGGTCACGGTGGACTTTCCGTATTCGCAGGAGTAGGAGAAAGAACACGTGAAGGAAATGACTTACTTCGCGAGATGTTAGAGTCAGGAATTATAAAATACGGGGATGAATTCATGCACTCTATGGAAAATGGAGGATGGGATTTATCTAAAGTAGATATGCCAGGAATGAGAGAGTCTAAAGCTACTTTCGTTTTCGGTCAAATGAATGAGCCACCAGGAGCTCGTGCTCGTGTAGCACTTTCTGGATTATCTATTGCGGAATATTTCCGTGATGGTGCAGGAACTGATCAAGGAAAAGATGTATTGTTCTTCGTGGATAATATCTTCCGTTTTACACAAGCAGGTTCTGAGGTTTCGGCACTTTTAGGTCGTATGCCATCAGCGGTAGGATACCAACCAACATTGGCTACTGAAATGGGTGCGATGCAAGAGCGTATTACATCCACAAATAAAGGTTCTATTACATCTGTTCAAGCGGTTTACGTTCCTGCGGATGATTTAACGGATCCAGCTCCGGCTACAACCTTTGCTCACCTTGATGCTACTACTGTATTGTCTCGTAAAATTGCTGAGTTAGGAATTTATCCTGCAGTGGATCCATTGGATTCCACTTCAAGAATCCTTACTCCTCAAATTTTAGGTGATGAGCATTATGACTGTGCACAAAGGGTAAAAGAAATTTTACAAAAATACAAACAATTACAAGATATCATCGCTATCCTTGGTATGGAAGAATTATCAGAAGAAGATAAATTAGCCGTTTCAAGAGCGCGTCGTGTTCAACGTTTCTTATCTCAACCTTTCCATGTTGCGGAGCAATTTACAGGATTAAAAGGAGTTTTAGTTGATATTAAAGATACTATCAAAGGATTTAATATGATTATTGACGGTGAATTAGATCACTTGCCAGAATCAGCTTTTAACCTTAAAGGTACTATTGAAGAAGCTATCGAAGCTGGAGAAAAAATGTTGGCGGAAGCTTAAAAAGAATTATAAATTATGAATTATAAATTATGAATTGGGTAGCCTCAAATAATTTATAATTTATAATTCATAATTCATAATTGAAAAAATTATGATTTTAGAAATAGTATCACCAGAAGCAAAATTATTTTCAGCAGAAGTTACTTCGGTTACATTGCCAGGAGTTGATGGAAGCTTTCAAATTTTGAATAACCACGCACCAATCGTTTCTATTTTAGGAAAAGGTGTTGTGAAAATTACAGCTTCTAATTTTGCTTTCGCAAAAGAAGTAGCCAGTAAATTCATAAAGCTAGATGATCAAAATTATACGCTAGCAATCACTTCAGGAACAATTGAAATGAAAGATAATAAAGTTATTATTTTAGCGGACTAAAGTAATTTCGATTATAAAAAATTAAAGTCTAACTTAATCGTTAGGCTTTTTTTATGTCCAATCCCAAAGCATGATATTCCAAACAATCCCATCTTCTTCATAATTATCGATTGTTTTGAAACCAACGGCTTCGTGAGCTTGCATCGAACGAAGGTTTATAGCGGCAACTTCAGTGATTAAATAATCATATTCATGTTGTAGCTCCTCTCTGTAAAAATGATAAAGTCCTCGAAATATTCCTTGTTTTCTATAGTTTTTAGCTACGCAAATTTGGCCCATTACAACGAATATTTTATCCTTGGAGACTATTCCGTCAATTCTTTCAAATAGGGGAATAAGAACCTTAATTTCGTTTCTAAAACTGGAAAGCATTACCAATGCAAAACCTACTAAGATATCATTGTTTTTGGCAATAATATGTGCACTGGCTGAATTCATTTGTTCCAGTAAAGCAACGGTGTGTTGTACGGTAACAAATCCTTCTTGAAGTTTCTCTTCAGCACTTATGTTTTGAGAACTGTTTTGTAACTGTAGTGTTCTAATTTGTTCAAGTTCGTCCAGTGTTGACGCTCTTTTATAATTTATAGGTTTCATCCATTCTTTTGATTAACAAGTTTATTTAATTACGATTTGTTTTAGCTGTAATTATAAAAATAGATAATCTTTTGATTATGTAAAAACGGATTTTAATTTTTATTTTATAATTAGTTTTGAATTCATTTCTGCATAATACTTTTCATTGTATTTTGCTGCAATTACTAGGGCTCCAGAAATCAAGATAAGATTTTTAATTATGTATTGGCCAACTAGAGTAGGACAGTAAGGGAAAGAGTCAAAACAGGCTGTTTTTAGTATAAAAATGGGAAAAAATGTAACTGCCATATGCATCAATAACAATACAATTGTATAAGGAATGAATCGTTTTATGAGCAAACCTAGACCTATAATTACTTCGCAAATGCCAAGAATTGGAATAAATATTTCTGGTTTAAACCAATAAACAGTTTGTTCTACCAGATCACCGGCAGGACTCATACCGAAAATTTTCAAAGCACCAAACCAGACATAGACTATTGCAAGAGAAATTCGCATCATATTGACACTGTGTTTTTCCATTTTTTTACTAAATCTAAAATAAAAGGAGTTGAATATTGGTTTCATAATGAAATTGTTAGTTGTGTGCGTTTCCTGTTTTTCGATATCAGAAAAGATTGTAATTGTGTTTCAAACTTCAATAGTTAAAGAATAAAAAGCCTAACAGATTTCCAACGTCTGTTAGGCGGTAGTTGATAAAATGAAATATTAAAACAAACCATTAAAACAAAGTATCAACTCATTTATTTGAATTATTCAGCACCGTCTGTGGCTGCTCTGGCAACGGCAAATCCACCTACTTTTTCGCCTAATTGAAGTCCTTTTTCGCAATCACTTCTGTAATGTATACAGCCAAACATTCTAGAATCAGATGCTTCTTTTGCCATATTTATGAAACTTTGAGCTTTTGCGGGAATGAAATGCGATAAAACTACACAAGCTGCGCCACTAAAAGTAGAATGGCCCGATACATAGGAAGGGAAGTTAGGCGTTCCGGTCATTGTTTTTATAGAAGGGTCCATTTGTGATGGTCTTGGATTAAAGTAAAAATACTTTGCATCCCAACAACTGATAGCAGCATCCATCATCGCAATATTTAATAATGCCATATTTCTTGCCCATCGTACTTCACTATAATTTTGTTCTACAAATGACTCTGATGCTATAGCATTCCAGTGCCCAGGGGGTGTATAAGTTCCTACACCATCAGCCCAAAAAGTAACAATTTCCATGTTCTTTCTAGATGGATTATTACCATAATTTTTTATTTCAGCTAATTCTTTTGCAAATTGTTCTGATTTTGTTGAAGGTGGCGGAACCGGGCGACTGGCAACAACCATTTCAGGAGTCATTATAAATGACTTTACTTTTCCAAATAATGGTAACATTGGAGGTCTTGCAGGTAAATCTAATGACAACCATGGTGTTTCTCCAGTAGCCGCAGTTTGCGTCTCCAATTGAGTCCAAAGCACTTGATTTCCTATAGCAGCTCCAGTTCCATCAGTAGAGGCTCGGGCAATAAATTTAGCGGCAATTTTTCTACCTAAAATAATTCCTGCATCAACATCACTTCGAACATTGGCACCGCTAATAATACGATATAGTTTTTGTTCTTCCGCTTTTCCAGTAATGTATGCGATTTCAGTTGGGAATAATAGTTTTAATAATTCAACTGTAACACCAGACAATACACCATCTTCTGAAGGATAGGACGGCATACTGCTTTTTGGAATTAAAACTTGTAAAGTTGCATCAACGGTAAAAGGAGCTGCCCTGTTGTATAATTTTTTATAATACCATGTGGCAACCATTGCATCATATTGCGCTGCACTTACATAAGCATAGGCTCTAGCTGCATATGGTGGATTTGAAAATGGAAATTCAGGATTCGCAAACGGATTTGCTGCCGATGGTGCGGGATAGGTTCCATCTTCATTTTGATAGGGAGGGCGGTTATGTCTTGCCACTAAAGTTCGCATAATTTCATTCCAGCGTAAAACACCACCAGCACTCCAATATTTTATTATTCTTTTTTGATCTTCTGAGATGTTGACTTGGTAGCTTTTTATTTCGTTAATTTCTCTTGTGAATGCTGGCGTATTTGTGGCAAGAGGTACATCAAGTGGGAATTCGTTTGGAGTCGCCAATAAAAAAGTTTTCCAAGTTCCAGCTAAATCGTCTGTATTGGTAGGGTTTAAGGCATGAAATTGTTCGTTTTTTTCAGTAATATCATCACTACACGAATAGGTGCAGGCAAGAAATAAAGCTAGAAGAGTAGTATAGGCTGTTTTTTGTATATTATTTTTCATCTTGTTTGCTTGTTTTTTTAAAATTAATCACATAAAATACACCTCCATAGAAGGTGTCTGATTTTCCAACGTTTCTTCCTTCCACTACATAGTTATAACCACCTACGAGAGATAATTCAGGTATTTTTTTAAATGTATATTTAGAATTAACACCATATTTTAACGCATTCATGGTATTACTTGGAAAAGGCATATTATTTTTTGTAATATCAAATCCTCCGGATTGCGTTACCCAATTGTCTATAATAAACTCGGCAATCAATCGATTAGAACGATAACCTGCTCTGAAATTCACTGAAATGACATCAGGCATATTGACTTCATTCGTATAATGGATTTCGTCAGTTAGATAGGCATTTCTATCAATTGTTATATTCGCTCTTTTTACATAAGCGCCAGATAATGTAGCAAAGAAGTTTCCTCTCTGGTAGTCTCCCATTAATCGCAATGAAGCTGTTTTGCTGCGTAAACCAAGGCTTAACGGTAAATAATCAGCAGGATAATCGGATAGTGGTGTTGAAAAACTTCCCAAAGCATAAATGGAATAGGTTGACTGACCAACTGTTTTCTCCAGAGGCATGTATTTTAGCGTAAGCGAAAGATCTTGTATTCCCTTTTGACCTTTCATGGTTCCGGCAGAAGCATTGGTTTCTACATACGGCACACTAAAAATAGCATTCAACTTATCAGAGATACCATAGTTTCCCATAAGTCCAATGGATTTTGTCGATACGGTACCAAGATTTAGATTCTCTCTTTTAAGAGATCCTTCCCAATATTCATCCCAGCTACTGTATTGATATATTGCTCCAACACAAAAATTATTTTTGCTCATCATGATCCCGTCAATATCTGTTTGGGCATTCAGAAAGATAGGTGCTAATAATAAGCAACTTAAGTAAAATTTTTTCATTTTAATAAAATAGTTTAATTATGAGATGGCATATGTAATCTTTTGATTTAAAATCTTTTTCTAAAAAAATAACTAAAAAGAATTGATTCTCTTCAGTTATTAATCTAAAATTAATGCTTCATTGACATTGTCATTTTTTTATTTAAATTGAAACGATACGAATAACCAACATTGATAGAGTAATCAGCAAAAGCTGCATCACCTTGTACATGTACATATTTGCTTGGGTCAGTTATTACTGAATTTTGTAAATCTTGAGAAGCAATATCAGCTGCGCTTTGAATACGGTTTTTTACAACATTGTAAGGGATGTAAAGACTGAAACCATGTTTCCCTATGCGATATGAAAATCCATATTCAACTGCAATAACATATCCAGGGCGACGATACGCTACCTGACCACCAAAAGCATCGTAAGCTGGAATTCCTTCAAATCTTCCTGCCAATGATACGGTGAAATTTTCTTTTTTGTCAATAGCAGCCATAAATCCTGCACGTCCAAAATATTGGTCTGGACTTGCGTATATTTCATATCCTTCTAGTCCTGCTTTTGGAGCGGATTTAAATGTACCGTTTGATTCTCTTGGATTGAACAAATAATATCCATTTGCAAAACCATAAAGGCGTCCTGTCAATTGACGGAATGCTTGAAGTTCTACTGAAAAACCTACGCCACCGTCTCCCGGTTGAATAGCTTGATCCATTACAAGACTTTTGGTAGTTCCATCAGTTTGTGGGGCATCGTCCATTTCATCATGACTACCATTATTTAATTTTACACCTAATCCTACCATAAGGTTTCCTTTTTTGGCTGTTTTAGGATTAAAAACCCAATAGTTTACACTTAAACGTGCATCTGCAATTCCATCTGCATAAACACTGTAACGGTAGGTGTTTTTTACAGGAGTTGTTTGTCTCAATATTTGAGAACGCTCATTGTTTACATAAGGTAATGTTGCGTTCAACTGAATACGGTCGGTTAGTCCATAAGAAACATTTAAATCGACTGCATGAGAATAAATGTTTACTGCATTGCCGCGTTCTTTTCCATTTGCATCAAATCCACCGCCTGTTAATTGACGTTGTAGTTGTTCCTCTTTGCCAACAAAGTGTCTCCAAGAGTGAAAATAGCGATAATTTGCTCCTACTTGAAATTCACCACTATCTAGATTGTAAGAATTTGAAGAATTTAAATTTTGCCCTCCCATTTGGCGAACTGCCACACAACCTTGTGCAGTCATGTGTTGGGTGTTAAAAGCAATCGTAAGGAATAAGATAAAAATACAAGCGGATTGTAAAGCGGATAAATTTTTCAAGGTTTGGTTTTTTTGAATGGTTAATAGTATAAAATATCCCAACAATAACTTCTTTCCACAAAGAGGGGTTGGGTGTTAAAAAAATAAGTTAGTTGATAGTTTTCTTGTTGTAAAACAAGATTCATTTTTGACTTTCGTCCAAAAAGTTTCGTTTGATTTTACACGGCAAAACAGATAGAGTACGTGTTTATTTGAAATAAATAGCACCTTTAGAAATCCATTTTAAATTTGTAAAAAATGAATTTAAGTCATGATTCTGAACGCTAGTTGTACAAAATAGACAGAATTTAATTGTAAAGTAGGCCTGTGAACTCTTTTAAAAAAGTGAATTCATAAAATACAAAAGACTGTTTTGTATTTGTAAGGTTTGGCTTAATTTTCAATAAAATTGTAATAATTGTACATCTTAGCTAAAACAATCATGAATTATCTTGACTTAACAAATGCCGGATAACAGTGAGTGATTTCACTAAAATAGTAGAAAGAATTATGCGATGTCTGGTGGGGAATACGATAAGGAAATGTATCCAGAATCTAATGCCTGTTGTGGCGTAATAATAGGTTTAATTGCGCCAATAGCTGTTTTTGGAGAAAAATCAACCGAGACAGTATTGTTTGGGATATAATCTTGCAGAAAAGATTTCATCAGTTTTTTTACAGGAGTATCTTTGGAAGAAGATTCATTGAATAATTGATTGTCGACAATGTCTTTTAAGTCTTTGCCTATTGCATCTTGATGTGAATTATGAAGATAGTAAAGGCTTAGGATATTATTTTGAATTCTTTTTTTGAAAATATGGTAACTTTTATTGTTAATAAGAACATCCTCATTTACATATTCAAAATCAGTGTCTTCAATGAAAGAATATAAAGTTGCATTCAATTTAATTACGTGCATCTCTGAACTAGGTGCTTTTTCCATACTAGTCACCCATGCTTGCTCTTGTTGATAGGCAAACATCAGATAGTATCCCAGAACATTGTAAAACAATGTTACTAATAAGAAAAGTGATGCAATTCGTTTCATAATGGCCGAAAGTAGAAAACTATTTTATAATGAAATATCTTTGAAGTTAATTTTAAGATAATTTTAACATAATTTTAACAATGTGTTGAATCGAAACCGTTTTCGTAAATTTTTATCAATTTTATTCCGACTATTATTTTTCAGTTGTTAATTTTTAAAGAATTTAATTTTTATGAATAATGTAATCCGATTTGGAAGCGGAGTTAATACCTTATAAACGCATTAATTTTAAAATGGCATTAAACTAAAATGGTACAAAATACATAAACCGAAAAAGATGCTTATTTTTGTGACGTATGAGAAAATTTCCAAAAAATCTATCTGTTAAACTTGAAGCCCGAAAGCAAAATAATGCTTTGCGACAATTGCCTTTATCCAGCAAAGGGATTGATTTTGCTTCCAATGATTATCTTGGATTGTCTAAATCAGAAACTATTTTCCACGAGACACATCAGTATTTAATTAAAAACAATGGGATTCAAAATGGAGCTACGGGTTCCAGATTATTATCTGGAAACCATAAACTATATCCGGAAACCGAAAACTTCATCGCGCAGTTTCATAAATCAGAATCGGCGTTAATTTTTAATTCGGGTTATGATGCTAATGTTGGATTTTTTAGTTCGCTTCCGCAAAAAGGGGACTTGATTTTATACGACGAATTGTGTCACGCTTCCATTAGGGATGGAATTCAATTATCGAATGCCAAAGCCTATAAATTTAATCACAATGATTTTGAGGATTTGGAACGATTAATTCTTCGAAATCAAAACACGGTAATTTATATTGTTACCGAATCTGTTTTTTCAATGGACGGAGACACGCCCAATCTTGAAGAATTAGTAGAAGTATCCGAAAAACACAATTGTTATTTAGTTGTCGATGAAGCGCATGCTTTGGGTGTTTTTGGAGAGAAGGGGGAAGGATTGGTTCAGGATTTAAATCTGCAAGATCAGGTTTTTGCTCGAATTATGACTTTCGGAAAAGGATTGGGATGTCATGGTGCCGCGATTTTAGGCTCTGCAGAATTGAGGGATTATTTAGTGAATTTTTCACGAAGTTTTATTTACACCACAGGACTTTCGCCACATTCCGTTGCCACGATTTTAATGGGGTACCACTATTTAGACAAAGAAAATAAAAATATAGAACAGCTTCGAGAAAATATCATTCATTTCAATCAGGAAAAGAACTTAGTCGGATTAAAACAATTGTTTGTTAGAAGTAAATCGGCCATACAATCCGCCATTATTCCGGGAAATGAAAATGTTAAATCCATAGCCCAAAAACTACAAGAAAAAGGATTTGATGTAAAAGCCATACTTTCGCCAACAGTTCCCGAAGGGCAGGAACGACTGCGATTTTGTTTGCATAGCTTTAATTCAAAAGAAGAAATCTCCAAAGTAATGCGATTGTTAAGTACTTTTGTTTTTTAGTTCAAAACACCCTGTCATGGTTCAAAACCCTGACAGGGTAAAATTATAATAAATGAAACTATTCATCACAGGAATATCTACCGATGTCGGCAAGACTATTGCATCAGCCATTATAACGGAATCACTGGAAGCCGATTATTGGAAACCCATTCAAGCAGGTGATTTAGAAAATTCGGACAGTCATAAAATTAAATCGTTTTTGTCTAATAAAAAGACGGTAATTCATCCTAACAGTTATGCTTTGAATACGCCGGCAAGTCCGCATCTCGCAGCAGAATTAGATGGAATTGTTATTGATTTAAAGAAAATAACCGAACCTAAGACAGCGAATGATTTAGTAATTGAAGGGGCTGGAGGCGTTTTTGTACCATTAAATGCGAATGATTTGGTTATTGATTTGATTCAGCCCGATTATAAAGTGATTGTTGTTTCCAGACATTATTTGGGAAGCATCAATCATACTTTACTCACTATTGAAGCCTTACAAAACCGAAAAATAAATAGTGTCGGAATCATTTTTAATGGCGAAGAAAACAAAGCTACAGAAACAATAATTTTGAATAAAACAGGTATAAAATGCATTGGAAGAATTGAGCAGGAACCGTATTTCGACCAAAATGTAATAAAAGAATATGCTGATTTGTTTCGAGAGAAACTATTGGAGTTGTAACTTCTAATTTTGAAATCTGAAATCAGTAATCGTTAATCAAAAATCAAAAATTCAAATGAATTTAACCGAAAGAGACCGCCAATATCTTTGGCATCCTTATACACAACACAAAACCGCAGCGTTGCCCATTGCCATTAAAAAAGGCGAAGGCGCTTTGCTTTGGGACGAAAATGATAAAGAATATATTGATGCAATCGCTTCTTGGTGGGTAAATCCTTATGGCCATTCTAATAAATTCATTGCGGATGCGATTTACAAACAACTCACAACATTAGAGCATGTTCTCTTTGGTGGATTTACCCATGAGCCAGCAGTTTTGGTTGCCGAGAAGTTGATAGAAATTTTACCAAAAAACCAACAAAAAATATTCTTTTCGGATAATGGTTCTACGTCGGTTGAAGTAGCGATTAAGGTCGCTTTACAATATTTTTTCAATAAAGGGGAAAAGAGAACTACAATAATAGCTTTTGAAAATGCTTTTCATGGTGACACCTTTGCGGCAATGGCGGCAAGCGGAATTTCGTTTTATACGCAGGCCTTTCAAGGTATGTTCATTGATGTGGTTCGGATTCCAGTTCCGGTAAAAGGGAAAGAAAAGGAAAGTTATGATGCTTTAGAATCAGTTATAAAAAACAATAACTGTGCGGGTTTTATTTACGAGCCATTGGTTCAAGGAGCGGCAGGAATGGTGATGTATGAGCCGGAAGCATTAGATCAATTAATCCGGATTTGTCAGGAAAATAAGGTGCTCACCATTGCTGATGAAGTGATGACGGGTTTTGGAAAAACAGGAAAAATTTTTGCCACGGATTATCAGGTTGAAAAACCAGATATGATGTGTTTATCAAAAGCGTTGACCGGAGGTACTATTCCTATGGCAATTACCACTTTTACCCAAGACATTTTCGAAGCGTTTTATGATGAGGATATTAATAAAGCATTGTTTCACGGACATACTTTTACGGCAAATCCTACAGGTTGTGCGGCGGCTTTGGCAAGTTTTGAATTGTTGCAAACAAATGAAATGCAAGCTAATATTGTTCGCGTAAATAAAAGGCATTTAGACTTTCAGGAACATATAAAAAACCATCCAAAAGTAACCACAACTCGTGTGCTCGGAGTCATTTTTGCTTTAGAAATAAAAACCGAAAGTGCTGCCAGTTATTATGGAACCTTGCGTAACAAACTCTATGATTTCTTTATTGAAAATGGAATAATTCTGCGTCCAGTTGGCAACATAGTTTATATTTTGCCTCCTTATATTATCACCGATGAGCAATTGCAAAAAGTATATCAAGTGGTTGAAAAGGCTTTAGAAATAGCTTAAATTTATAACAATAAAGCGGTATTTTGAATGTATAAATTTTCAAACCCTCGTGAACTTTGCAAAAACTTTGCGACCTTTGCACTTAAATAACAACACTATTTTGTCTCAAACAATCTCTATAACTGCCATTGCTTCCATTTCACCTTTAGGGAATACACCAGAAGGGATTTGGGAAAATTATCTTAATAAAAATCATTGTTTTACGGAACATGTTTTAGATAATAAAAAAACTTTTATAGCAGCGTTAGACAATGATTCAGAACAAGTTATTGCTGAATTACGAGAATCAGACAATAAATACAAATCGTTAGATAAATCCGTTTTGTATGCTATGGCGGCTTCCAGAAAAGCGATGCTAAATGCAGGTTGGACTCAAAATGATATTTTCGGAATCAACATTGGTTCTTCTCGCGGTGCAACTGATTTATTCGAGAAACACTATCAAGAATATTTAGAAACAGGAAAAGCGCATACACTTGCTTCACCTACAACAACTCTGGGTAATATTTCGTCGTGGGTAAGCCATGATTTGCAAAGTTTAGGTCCAGAAATTTCACACTCCATTACGTGTTCTACTGCTTTGCATGCAGTATTAAATGGTGTCGCTTGGCTACGGTCTGGAATGTCGGATAAATTTCTGGTTGGTGGTAGCGAAGCACCTTTAACCGATTTTACGATTGCGCAAATGCGGGCGCTTAAAATTTATTCGAATAGTGAAGAGACGTATCCCAATCGTGCTCTTGATTTAGAAAAAAAACAAAGCAGCATGATTCTTGGTGAAGGCGCGGGTGTCTGTTGTCTCGAAATTGGTAAAAAAGAAAAGGCACTGGCTTATATCGAAGGAATTGGTTATGCAACAGAAATTTTGGAACATAATATTTCCATTTCGGCAGAAGCGACTTGTTTCCAGAAATCAATGAAAATGGCCTTACAAAATACGGATTTATCCGAAGTTGATGTGATTGTCATGCATGCGCCAGGAACGATAAAAGGCGATTTGACAGAATACAAAGCGATTGAGAAAGTCTTTGGAGCAAAGCTTCCTTTATTGACTACCAATAAATGGAAAATTGGACACACTTTTGGCGCCTCAGGAATACTCAGTATGGAATTGGCCATCATGATGATGCAACACAATAGGTTCATTGGAGTCCCTTTTGCGGAAGCACAATTACAGACAAAACCGATTAGAAAAGTATTAATTAATGCTGTAGGTTTTGGTGGAAATGCGGTAAGCGTACTTTTGAGTTTGTAGTTAGGATTAAACCTGTTTTTTATTCTTCTTTTGAATTCTCCAGCTCTTTGACTTTTTCAAAGACTAAATTACTTTCAAATCCTCTGCGTAACATATAATCACAGAATTTTTTACGTTTTTTCATCAAATTAGTTTCTCGTATGAATTCCCAATGTCTTTCGGCTAACGTGTGAAAAGTTGCTGCATATTCTTCAGGAGAGATTTCCTTCAGTGCAATATTAATAAGAGTTTGTGTTATTTTTTTTGACTTTAATTCGTTTACTATCCTAATTTTTCCCCAATGTTTAATGCGGTGTTTTCCTCTTGCAAAACTACAGGCAAAACGTTCTTCATTGAGAAAATTATCACTAATGAGATGAACCATAATGGTATCAATTTCTTCAGAATCCATCTTCATGCTTCTCAATTTTTGCACCACTTCTTCATGACAACGTTCTTGATAGGCGCAAAAATGTTCTATCTTATGTATGGCTTCTTTTATGGAAAAAACGTCATTCATTGGTTTTCTTATTTATTGACTTTGTGAAATAATGAGTGCCGTTAAATAAAAAACAGCGCTATTAATTGGTACAAAAATAAGACTTTAATCAGAGACAATCCGAAACATGAAAAAACATTTAATCTTCTTACAATTCCAAAACGGTATTGAAACAAAAAACCGTCGCAAGAACATTCCTGCAACGGTTTAATTAATTTTATCTGATAAATGGGTATCGCTTTTTAGGGCGAGGACATTTTTAATTTAGTATTATAAGGTGTGTTTTGGATTAAAACCATCTTCACTTAATTCAGTATGGACATAATCGGCAACCATTTCAGCTTCATAATCTGTTTTTTCTCCTTTACTAAATTTAGAAATTAATTTTTCCATAATTTCATAAATCACAGGAACGACAATCAAGGTTAAGAATAACGAGGAAATTAATCCTCCGATAATTACCCAAGCCAAACCATTTTTCCATTCGGCTCCAGCTCCAGATGCTAATGCAATTGGGAACATACCAAATACCATTGCAATAGTCGTCATCAAAATTGGACGAAGTCTTGCATGATTCGCTTGAATTAATGCATTTCTTATCGATTCTCCCGCAGCCCTTCTTTGATTAGTATAATCGACTAGCATAATCGCATTTTTACAAACCAAACCAATTAGCATAATCATACCAAGAATGGTAAATATATTCAATGTTTTGTTCGTCAATGCCAAAGCTAATAAGGCTCCAATAAACGAAAGCGGAATAGCAAACAATACTACAAATGGATGCGCAAAACTGTCATACAATCCAACCATTACAAGGTAAACTAATATAATAGCCGCTAGCAATGCAATTCCTAATGTTCCAAAACCTTCCGATTGATTTTCCTGATCTCCACCCCAAATATAATTTACACCGGTTGGCTTTTTCAGTTTGTCTAATTTTTCTTGCCATTGATTGACAATAGTTCCAGCTGGGACACCAATATTTTGTCCTTTTACAGTAACCGATGCTGTTTTATCTCTACGTTCCAATTGACTTGGCCCAGAACCTTCTTTTACAGTCGCAAATTGTGATAATTTGATTTGCTCGCCTCTATCATTTATAAAAATCAAGTTGCTTACATCACTAATGCTTTTTCTGTCAAAACTATTGTATTTGATATTGATGTCATATTCATATTCTCCAGCTCTAAATTTCCCATCCGTATTTCCGCTGTAGGCCGTTTGCATGGTTAAACCAACAGTTTGAAGACTCAATCCAAGTGCTGCCATTTTATCTCTATCTACTTTGACATTAATTTCTGGATTTCCATCTTCTACAGATAATTTAATTTCTGTTGCTCCTGGAATTTTATATAATTCAGCTTCAGCCTGTTTTGCAAAAGCCATCGCGCTTTCTAGTGAAGAACCTGTTACGATTAATCCTAATGTAGCATCTTCGGCAGTTCCTAAAATACCAACAGGGGCAGTTTTTACTTTTGCTCCAACCAATACTTTTTCTAACTTCCGTTTTATTTTTGCAGAATATACAGAGGCTTCATCAGAACGGTCTTTTTTATCAACCATTTTCACGTCAATCTCTGATTTGTAGGCGGTGGCTTGTGATGCTCCTAAACCTTCACTGGTTTGCCCAACGGTTGTGATTTGACTTTTTACATATTCTTGAGTTTTCAAAAAGGCTTCTGCTTTTTGAGTCATAAAGTTAGTTTGTTCTAATGACGCATCTTTTGGCATTTCTATTTGAACTAAAAATTCCCCACTATCTGATGCTGCAAAAAACTCTCCACCAATAAATCCTGCTGGAATAAGTGCTATGGAACTAAAAAATAACAATAGTACAATCGCTAAAGTAGTCTTGTAATGGTCTAAAGACCACGTTAACAAGCCAGAAATCCAGTTGATAAAACGAGTTAAGTAGCTTTCGAACCCAAGAATAATTCTTCCAAAAAGATTTTTACCTTCTATGTGTTCTAATTTTCCATAACGGGAAGACAACCAAGGGATAATGGTAAACGAAGCTAAAAGTGACAGTAAGGTTGAGATAATTACAGTGACACAAAATTGTGTAATAATGTTTGAAACCATACCAGAACTCATTGCAATTGGTAAAAATACGACAACAATTACCAGGGTAATTGAAGTTACGGTTCCTCCAATTTCGGCAGTTCCATCATAGGAGGCACGTACTCGGTTTTTACCCATTTCCATGTGTCGGTAAATATTCTCCAATACCACAATGGCATCATCCACCAAAATACCAACAACAAGTGATAATCCTAATAAACTCATTAAATTTAGTGTGTACCCTAGCAAGTAAATTCCAATAAATGTTGAAATCAATGAAGCAGGTATAGAAACCATTACAATCAAGGAGTTTCTAATACTATGCAAGAAAAACAACATTACGAAAGCTACCAAAAATACGGCAATCAATAAATCGTGTACTACAGAATCTGCTGCTTCTAATGTGAAAACGGTACTGTCTTTTGCTACTTCTAGTTTCAGTTGATTGACTTTGTAGTCACTTTCCAGTTTAGTAACTGTTTTTAATAATTCTTCACTTACTGCAACTGCATTGGCGTCAGATTGTTTTACGATTTGTAAAATAATGGCGCTTTTTTGATCAATACGAGCGACTTTTTCGGCAATTTTTTGTGTGTCTTGAACATCGGCAATATCACCCAAGCGAACTTGAATTCCATTGTTTGATGAAACAATTAGGTTTTTTAATTCCTCAACGTTTTTGTATTTTCCGGCTAAACGAATTAAGATTTTTTGTTCACGAGTTTGAATATTTCCTGTAGGGAAATCAAGATTAGAACTCAAAATATTTTGTTGCACTTGTGGAACAGAAAGTCCATATCCCTGCATTTTTACGGCGTCTAGATTGACTTGAATTTCACGTTCTTGTCCCCCGATAATACTTACTTGAGCGACACCGGCTACACGAGATAAAACAGGTGCTATTTTTTTATCAATTAAATCATAGAAAGCTGCTTCATCCATCTTTCCATTGGCACCAATGGTCATAATTGGTAAATCACTTAAGGAGAATTTACTCAAAGACGGTGTTTTCGCATCATCCGGTAAATCACTGATAATAGCATTTATTTTGCGTTGCGCATCATTCATGGAAATATCAACATCAGCATCAGAGGTTAAAGTGATAGAAACTGTTGATAAACTTTCGTATGATTTAGAGTCTAATTTTTTGATATTTTCTAAAGAAGCAACCGCATCTTCAATTTTTTTGGTCACTGTATTTTCGACTTCACTTGGAGAAGCTCCAGGATATACGGTCGCAATGGTAATTACATTGGTTTCGAATTTAGGAATTAATTCGTAGCCCAATTGAGTGTAACTGAATAATCCTCCTAGAATTAGAATTGTAAACAATACAATTACTAATGAGGGACGCTTTATGGATATTTCTGCTAATTTCATATATTTTTATTGTTGATTATTAATGGTTCATCTAGTTTTTAAGGTCAATTAGTTATAATTGGCCATTACCATTAACAAATTATTTAATAATATCCACTTTATACCCGTCTTGAAGGTTGATTTGACCTGTAACAATTACAGTTTCACCATCAGAAAGGCCGTTTAAAATTTCTACTTTGTCGCCAAAAATTCTTCCGGCAGTTACCGTTTTTAGTTTAGCAACTCCGTTTTCTGCTACAAATACTTGGTTGGTGCTTACACTTCCTACAAATGCATTTCTAGGAACAATCATCAACGATTGTTTTTGTTGGCTTGAAGCAAATTCAGCAGTTCCATACATCCCTGCTTTCAAATCATTAGAGGAATTATTAGCAATTTCTATTTCTATAGGAAAGTTTAAACGGGAATCCGCTTTTGGGGCGATAAAAGTAATCTTACCTGAAAAAGTAGCATCAGGATAAACACTTGCTTTAACATTCACAATGTTTCCTAATTTTAAACCGGCTACTTGATTTTCATTAACCGTAACTTTTAATTTTAACCGGGTAACATTTACAATGTCAAACATTTGCGTTGCAGCACCAAGAACGGATCCTGGCTCAATATATTTTTTATTTACAATACCGTTAATGGTAGATTTGATATTAGTATCGCCAATATTAACTTTAGCTTGCTGTAATCTTGATTTTGCAGTTACTAACCCTAATTTTGCCTGATCTAATTGTTGTTTGGTAACTCCTCCTGTTTTGAATGCGTTTTCAAAGCGATTGTAATCACTTAATGCATTTTGATAGGAAGCTTGAGCTGTTTCTAAGTCCGAAGAAATTTGTTCGCTTCTTACAATTGCCAGGGTTTGACCTATATGTACTGTTGATCCTTCGTCTACTAAAACACGTACCACTCTTCCTGGTTTTTCTGCCGAAAAACTCAATTCTTGCAGTGGCTCAAAATTTCCATTTGCCGAAAAATCAAGTGAAACTTCTTCCGTTTTTACCGTTCCAACTTTAACGGAAACACTTGCGTTTTTTTCAGCTACAAGAGCTGTTTTTGCTTCGTTTTCTTTTTTGTTATTAGTTAAAACTACTGCTATGATTGCTATTGCGCTTAAAATGATTATTCCGGTTATTATATTTTTTTTCATGTTCTTAGTTGTTTAGTAATGTTTTTAATTCTCCTTTTGATTTGATTAATTGAATTTCTGCCAGTTTGTAATCTAATATTGCAGAAGTATAATTGTTTTGTGCTTCTGTTAATGAATTTTCCGCATCCAATAAATCGGTTAGAGAAGCTAATCCTTGTACGTAATTATTTCTGGTGTTGCTTAAAACGTCTTGTGCTAATTGCGCATTTATCTTTTGGTTATTGATGGTAATGACGCTGTTATTAATTTGAATGTTTGCATTTTCATACGCCAAATCAAGACTTAATTTGGTGTCATTTATGTCTTCTTTCAAGGATCTTAAATTGACATCTGCTTGTCTCACTTTTGCTCGAGTTGAAAATCCTGTAAAAATGGGCACTTTTAAATTCAAACCAATCGAAGAGAAATCAGACCAATAAACGCCGTCAGCCGGTTTTGCTCCCCAAGGCATTTTTGGACCTTGACCAATATAATTGTAACCTGCTGAAAGGGATAGCGTTGGGTAATAGGCGGCTTCGTCCGCTTTCTTTTGAAACATTAATAATTGTTCTTGTTTTTTCAAAAGCAAATATTCCGTTCTGTTTGCCGTATTTGGCGCTTCAGATAATGCTTGAGGTGTAACTTGAAATTCTGTTTGAGGAATACTGATTTTAGTTTCAATTGGCATCCCGATGTAAAATTTTAAAGCGTTTTCCTGCAATTGAACCGCATTTAAAACTTGTTGGCGTTGGGTATTAATGTTTGAAATTTTTACTAAAATTCTATCCAAGTCAATTTTTTTGGCCAGACCATTATCAAATTGCCCTTTTATTATAGTTTTTACTTTATTGGTGTTAACATAATTGCTGTCCAGTACATTTAATCGTTGACGTTGAACATATACTTGGTAATAATTATTTGCCACTCTTTCAATTACTTGCTCTTCGGTCAATTGATCGTTTATCTGATAGAATTCTCTAGTTGATCTAGCGGCTTTTAAACCTGTAAAGACAGATTGGTCAAAAAGAGTTTGTGTCAAAGAAACACCAGCTGTTGAATTCCATTTCTGGCCAAAATTAGCTTGAATGGTTGTCCCTTGTTCCCCGCCAAAAGAACCTGCGTCAAGGAAAGTAGTTTGCAAAATTGGGTTGTATGTCAATCCTCCATTTGCAGAAATTTGCGGTAGCGCTTTGGAACGAACTTCTTCAATTTGATATTCGCTATTTTCTACTTTTAGTTTTGCTTTTTTTGCATCTGCTTTATTTTCCAGAGCATATGTAATCGCATCTTTTAGCGTTAACGATTTGGTTTCTTGTGATTTTGCGGTCACAGCAAAAACCAAGAATGTGAGTAAAATTATATTCTTCATTATATAGTATGGTTTAGTAAATGTTTTTCAAGTTCAAGTATTCCTTTTGGTGTCGCCATGGCTCTGGTATGGTATTCCAAAATTTCAAGTTCTATTTTTTGAGCTTCTTTTTCAGAACTTGTGTTGGCTTTAATGTTGAATACCAAGAGGTAATAAAATTGGATATAATTTTCAATGTTGATGTTTTCTCGATACAAACCTTGTTGGATTCCTTTTCTTATATTTTGTTCGAAAGCCGCATTGCATTCGTTTATTTCTCGCGACATTACCTTTTCATATATTTCCGGATAATGTTTTTTCAATTGATATATGGGAGAGTTATCAGATGATTTAAACATTTCTTTGAACATTTTTCGTATCTCGAAATTTTCCTCAATTGCGTTGTGATTTTTGGTTATGATGTTATCAATAATTTGGTGTACTTCTTTATGTATTGACGCAGTGCTTTCCTCAATAAGTATTTCTTTATTGCAAAAATATTTATAGATTGTTTTTTTAGAAATGCACATTTCCCCAGCAATATCATCCATAGTAATGCTTTTAAAACCTAGTTTTAGAAACATGTCGCTTGCTTTTGATATAATTTTCTCTTTCATTTTCGTATGCTAAAATCGTTTCAGTATTTGGGTTCTTTTATTTAAAGTGTTTAATTTCGATGCAAATATAACTCGGAAACGTTTAACACTGAAATAGTTTCCTTAAATTTTATGATTATTTAACATTTGTTTAAACAGTGAATTCTAAATTTGCAATAAGCTTAATGTCTTGTCCTATAGCTAAACCTCCCGTTTGGTTAAAGGAATTGAAAGTTAATCCAAAATCTTTACGGTTGATTGCTCCTGTTATTTCAAAAGCTGCTTTTTGATCGCCATTATAAGAGTTGATTCCAATGAACTCTGCATCAAGTTCAACAACTTTTGTGACGTTTTTAATGGTTAAATTTCCTTTCAAAAAATTAATATTCTTGTTGACTTTTTGAAAAGAGGTAGACTTGAAACTTATTATTGGATACTCATTTACATCAAAAAAATCATTCAGTTTTAGATGAGAATCAATTTGCTCCAGTTTTGTATCGGTGTTGTTTACGTTTAAATAAAATTCGATTGAAGCATCTTCAATTTCATCGTCCTGAATGTCTATGTGACCTTTGAATTTGTTGATTGTTCCTGCTAAGTAGGCAATTATGGAGTGTCTTATTTTAATCAGAACATCAGATTGTGTGGAATCAATTGTCCATGTTGTTGTCATAATATTTTAGGTTTTATTTAGGTTTCAGAATGGTTTGAAATGATTTTAATTGAAATGTTAAATTTGGATGCAAATGTAAATAGGAAACTTTGAATACCAAAATAGTTTCCAATGTATTTTTAATTATTTAACATTTCATTAAGAAACGTAATTTGGAATTAAGAGTGAATACTGTAAATTAGCCAAAAATTAATTTATGCATACCATTTATCAGTATCAGGAGTTTATTTCGGAATATTTGCAATCGCAATATGAAGCCAAAGAGCCCAAAAATTTGTATGAACCCATACATTATATTTTAGATCTTGGAGGGAAAAGAATGCGTCCGGTACTTACACTTATGAGCGCTGAAGTTTTTGATGCAGATTATAAAAAAGCGTTGCCAGCTGCTTTGGCTGTTGAGGTTTTTCATAATTTTTCGTTGGTTCATGATGATATTATGGACGATGCTCCTTTGCGAAGGGGGAAGCAAACGGTACATGAGAAATGGAATATAAATACCGGAATTTTATCTGGTGATGCGATGTTGATTTTGGCATATCAATATTTTGAGAAATACCAACCTAAAATATTTCGTAAACTGGCTAAATTGTTCAGTAAAACTGCTCTTGAAGTTTGCGAAGGACAACAATGGGATGTGGATTTTGAAGTTAGAGATGATGTTACCATTCCGGAATACCTTAAAATGATCGAATATAAAACAGCCGTTTTAGTTGCTGCAGCAATGAAAATGGGTGCTATTATTGCTAAAGCCTCAAAGGAAAATGCAAATCTAATTTATGATTTCGGACTAAATTTAGGATTGGCTTTTCAATTGCAGGATGATTATCTGGATGCTTTCGGTGATCCGGAAACTTTTGGAAAACAAGTTGGCGGTGATATTATTGAAAACAAAAAAACGTATTTATATCTAAAAGCTGTTGCCTTTTCAGAAAAAGAGCAGCAACAACAATTGATGGATTTGTTTTCTGTTCAACCAGAAGATAATTCAGATAAAATCAAGGCGGTGAAAGAGATTTTTAATACTTCAGGAGCTTCAAAAGCAACACAAGATGCCATTCAGGATTTTACATTTAAAGCTTTCCAAACATTAGATAAAATGAATATCAGTGTTGATAAAAAAGCAATGTTAAGAGCTTTTGGTGAAAATTTAATGGGAAGAAAAGTTTAGATTTTTGATTGCAGAAGTTTTACTTCGGATAAATAATGGTTTATTTCAAAAATCAGTATAATTCAAAAAAATCAAACATTTAGAGCAGTTTCTTAAAATCAAAAATCTAAATTCGTTAATCAACAATCTGAAATCAAATGTTTATAGCTCCAAAAAATACTGATTTACTACTTACCGAAGCGGAAGGAGAAAATTTATATTTGAAATTAATTGAACAGATGAATAAGGATTTCAATCTTGCGAACGAAGGAATTGATTTTCCGTTAAGTATTTCTCCCGATGAATTAAAGATACAATTACATGAAAAAATCTACAGACTAATTCAATATAAATTTGCCGAGTATCTTAATCTACTTTACATAATTGATGTTTCTGAAGAACAAATAAAAAAGCTGGACGGTTCAGATTTAGTAATTCTTTCCGAACAAGTAGCTTTTCTAATTCTAAAAAGAGAATGGCAAAAAGTATGGTTTAGGAATAAGTATTAGTTACTGTAATTCTTTTTTTAAGATTATTTTATTCCATAATTCATTTCCATTTACATCAAATAAAGTAAGTTTCATTTGTCGGTTTTCTTTCGAACCTAAAAACGAGATTGTCCCAAAATTATTCTGTACAAATGCGCTCCCAATAACTTTATATTTATTGTTTTCATCTAACACTTTTTTAGAGACAATTCCAGCTGTCAATGGCGAAACGGTCCAGTCATAAATGGGATAAGTGTTTTCACGAGGAAGCATTGACATTTCGGCAAAATGCCTGTCGCCAGTTAGAAAAAAGACTCCTTTTATTTTATTGTCTATAATCTCCTTCAGTAGTTTTTCTTTTTCTTCAGGAAAGCGGTCATAATTCTCGGTGTCTGGAACAGTGTTAATTACCTGACCGCCAATTACTATTATTTTAAAACTGGCATCTGATGAACTTAAAGCATCAATAAGCCATTCGAATTGTGTAGTTCCTATCATAGTTTTATCGCCAGTAATTCTATTGTCCGGAGATCTGAAAAAGCGGTCGTCAATTAGAAAAAACTGCGCATCACCCCAATTAAAAGTAGAAAAAATACCTTCATTTTGATTCGGACTTATTCCATAACTTTTATTACCCCAGAAATCTTTAAATGCTTTTTGAGTGATGTGTTTGTTATAAAAACTACGGTCGCTGTCATCCGGACCAAAATCATGATCATCCCAAATTGCAAAATTTTGAGTTTTTGCCAACAAGGGCTGAATCTCCTTGATAGATCTCGAATGTGTGTTTCTATGGTAAATTCCTGTTTTGCTATCCCAATCAGCTTCTCTAAGATAGGAGTTGTCTCCGCCCCAAATCATAATGTCTGGATTTTTTTTAGCAATACTTTCAAAAATAGAATATCCGCTTCCATACGGTTTTCCGGGTCTGTCAAATTCAGTTTCATTGATATACATGCAGCTGCCAAATGCTACTGTGAAATCAGGTGCATCTTCTCGCCATTGCCATAATTTTTTTGACGAAAACGAAGTTTCATAAGGCAATTCAATTTTTTTATTGTTTATAAAAATGTTGTAATTGTATTTTTTGCCAGGTTGTAACTGGTCTAAAATAATATGATAGGTATACCCGACATCTTTTGAAGAAGTGTAATTATCAGAGTAAAATATTTTGGACGGATTATCAGTTGAGAAATAGGCAACTTTGACTGTAGCGTCTTTATTGGTTTGTAACCAAATAACGGCTTCTTTCATTTCACAATAACCTACCATAGGGCCAGATTGTAAAATATTATTTTGCGCAAAACAAGTATTTATAAATAGAATGCAGAATAATTGTAGTGTCTTTTTCATGATGTTAAATTAAAAATAAACCCTTACAAAAGGCATAAAGGCGCTGCCATAAACATTGTTATTGTCATTTAATACATTGTAACGAGCACCAATAGTTACATTCCCAGTTCTATAACCGGCACCAAGAAACAAACCGGTGTTCCAGTAATCTTGGGAATTGCTATTGGAACCATCTAAATCTACATTGACTCTTAATTCCTCTAACTCAGCCGAAAGTTGAATTTCGTTAATGGGATTAAAGAGTCCTATAATACTGCCGCCATATAAATGGGAGGCATAATAATTCCTTTGTTTTACATACTTGTATTGTGCTCCAAGACCCAAAGCTACATATTGATTGAAATTATAAATAGCACTTGGGGCTATGGAAATATCCGTATAGCCAGAGCCAAAACTTAATCCGATTCCGCCTCCAAATTGAACTTTTTTCCAAAAATTACTTTGCGATTGGGGATCAATCGTTTGTTGTTGTGCTAATAAAAAACCGGAAGAGAATAAGGTTATCGAAATCAAAAAAGTTCTTAAAATGGCTAATTGATGAGTTTTTTTCATGTTTTAAGGGTTTTTTTAACAAATTTTTACGTAAAAGTACGTAAAAAATCGATTTAGATAGAATTGATTATCGTACTTTTGTCAAACTATTTAACAAAAAGTATATTCACTAGCATTATGGATAGGTTTTCATTTTTAAACGCAGCACACACCGAATTTTTCGCACAATTATACGATCAATATTTAGTAAATCCAGATAGCGTAGAGCCAAGTTGGAGAAGTTTTTTTCAAGGTTTCGACTTTGGAATGACTACTTATAATGAGGAGAATCCCATAACCTACATCGCAAATGTAGCTGCTGGGAACATGGAGAGTACGAATGTATCGGAAAAACTTCAAAAAGAATTTAACGTACTAAAATTGATTGACGGGTACCGTTCTCGTGGACATTTGTTTACAAAAACAAATCCCGTAAGAGAAAGAAGAGCTACTTTGCCTACACTGGACATCGTGAATTTTTCGCTTTCGGCAGCAGATTTAAATACTGTTTTTGATGCGGCAAAGGTTATCGGTATTCAGCCTTGTACACTTCAGGAAATTATAATGCACCTTGAGGCAATCTATTGTCAGCACATTGGGGTCGAGTATATGTATATTCGTAAACCGGAAGTGGTGGACTGGATTCAGAATAAATTGGGGATAAATGATAATCAGCCTAATTTTTCTGCTGAGGAGAAGAAATCCATTCTTGATAAATTAAATGAAGCAGTTTCTTTCGAGAATTTTCTACATACAAAATATGTCGGTCAAAAACGATTTTCACTTGAAGGAGGAGAATCTGTAATTCCAGCTTTGGATGCTTTGATTGAAAAAGCAGCCGAAAAAGGAGTGGAACAATTTGTAATGGGAATGGCTCATAGAGGTCGTTTGAATGTTTTGGCAAATATTTTTGGTAAATCTACCCAAGACATTTTTGGAGAATTTGACGGAAAGGATTACGATCAGGAATATTTTGATGGGGACGTAAAATACCATTTAGGTCTTACAGCTGATAAAGTTACCCGTACAGGAAAAAAGATAAATATTAATTTAGCTCCAAATCCTTCTCACCTTGAAACAGTGGGTGCAGTAATTGAAGGAATTACAAGAGCAAAACAAGATAAATATTTCCCTAATGATTTCTCTAAAGTATTGCCAATAGCCGTTCACGGGGATGCCGCAATTGCTGGTCAGGGAATTCTTTATGAAATAGTGCAAATGGCACAATTGGACGGATATAAAACGGGAGGTACCATTCACATTGTAATCAACAATCAGGTAGGTTTTACAACTAATTATCTGGATGCCCGTTCCTCAACCTATTGCACAGATGTTGCCAAAGTAACCCTTTCGCCAGTATTGCACGTAAATGCAGATGATGCAGAAGCGGTAGTACATGCGATGTCTTTTGCTTTGGATTTCAGAATGGAATTTGGTCGTGATGTATTCATCGATTTATTAGGATATAGAAAATACGGACACAATGAAGGTGACGAACCTCGTTTCACGCAGCCAGTTTTGTATAAAATTATTGCAAAACACCAAAATCCTAGAGACATTTATGCTGAAAAGTTACTGTCCGAAGGAGTTATTGATGCTACTTATGTAAATGGATTAGAAAAAGAATACAAATCTAATCTAGAAGTAAATCTTGAGGCATCCCGTAAAAAAGACTTGACAATTATTACTCCATTTATGAAAAATGAATGGAAAGGATTTGAACAAGTGACAGATACTCAAATGCTTGAAAACGTAGATACTTCTTATTCTAAAGACGAATTAGATTCTATCATAAAAACAATCTCAAGCTTACCGTCAGATAAGAAGTTCATCAATAAAATAAGTAAAATTGTTACTGATAGAAAAACGGGTTACGACAATAACACTATAGATTGGGGAACTGCAGAGGCATTAGCTTATGGTTCGCTTTTGACAGAAGGTTTTGATATTCGTATTTCAGGTCAAGACGTGGAGCGTGGTACATTCTCTCACCGCCACGCTGTGGTTAAAGTAGAAGATTCTGAGGAAGAAGTAATCTTATTGAATGCTATCGAAAATAAAAAAGGGAAATTCAATATTTTTAATTCTCTTTTATCTGAATATGGTGTTTTAGGTTTTGATTATGGCTACGCTCTAGCAAACCCAAATACACTTACAATATGGGAAGCACAGTTTGGAGATTTCAGTAATGGAGCTCAAATTATGATTGACCAATACATTTCTTGTGGGGAAGATAAATGGAACAATCAAAACGGTATTGTTTTATTATTGCCTCACGGATATGAAGGACAGGGAGCAGAACATTCCTCAGCTAGAATGGAACGTTATTTACAACTTTGCGCCAGACAAAACATGTATGTTGCTGATTGTACAACGCCAGCCAACTTCTTCCACTTGTTGAGAAGACAAATGAAAACCACTTTCCGTAAACCACTTATTGTGTTTACACCAAAAAGTTTATTGCGTGATCCAAGAGTAGTTTCTTCTGTTGAAGACTTTGCAAATGGTAGTTTTCAAGAAACATTTGATGATGTAACAGTAAATAAAGCGGAGGTGAAAACATTAGTTTTCTGTACGGGTAAATTCTATTATGACATTACTGCCGAAAGAGAAAATAACGGTCGTAACGATGTTGCAGTGGTTAGAATCGAACAATTATTCCCATTACCGGTAGAACAATTAAAAGCCATTATCGCTAAATATCCAAACGCCGATGATTATGTTTGGGCACAAGAAGAGCCTAAAAACATGGGAGCTTACAGTTATATGTTGATGAATTTCGATTTAGTAAAATGGAGATTGGCTTCGCTAAAAGCATATGCAGCACCGGCAGCAGGAAGTTATACAAGAGCGAAACGCCGTCAGGCCGATGCAATACGAATGGTATTCGATAAAAACTTATTTAGATAGTTTAATTATGAAAAAAATTATAGTATTATTATTTTTTAATCTGATTTTTGCTTTTTCATATTCTCAAGAATTAAGAAAACCAAGTGAAGGAAAGTCAATAGTTTATTTCACCAGAATATCATCAACAGGATTTTTAATTAATTTTAAATATTTTGATGGAGATAAATATTTAGGAAAGTTTAATCATGGAAAGTTTTTAGCTTACGAATGTGAACCAGGAAAACATTTGTTTTGGTCTAAATCTGAAAATATAGATTATCTGGAAGCTGAATTAGAAGCAGGGAAAGTCTATATAATTGATTCAGAGCCTCAAATGGGTGCTTTTAAGGCTGGAGTGAAATTAGTTCCTTTTGATAATAATCAGAATAATTATAAAAATATTAAAAAGTACGAAAGGAAAAAAGCAAATATTTTAGAAGCTATTTCAGGTGCAAAAGAATACAGTATTAGTGATGATGATTTGGATGAAGCCAAAAAAGATCAAGAGGATTTAATGAAACGTTCGATGGAAAAATATACCAAGCGAAAAGCAGATGGAGAAGTTTATACTATATTGCCAGTTAATAATAGTTATATTTCGACACCATAAACAAAAAAATAATCCAATTATTTTGTTAGTAATAAAGTAATTGTTGTAAAAATTAAAATTCATAATTTAAAATAATAGAACATGATTTTAGAAATGAAAGTCCCATCACCAGGGGAATCTATAAAAGAAGTTGAAATTGCAACTTGGTTGGTAAAAGACGGAGACTATGTAGAGAAAGACCAAGCAATTGCTGAGGTTGATTCTGATAAAGCAACATTAGAATTGCCTGCAGAAGCAAGCGGAATCATTACATTAAAAGCAGAAGAAGGCGATGCTGTAGCAGTAGGAGCAGTAGTTTGTTTAATCGACACTAGTGCTGCAAAACCATCTGGTGCTGCACCAGCGGCAGAAGTTGCAAAAGCAGTTGAAGCACCAAAAGCTGAAGTTAAAGCAGAAGCGCCAAAAGCGGCTCCGGTAGCGGCAGCTCCAGCAGCAACTTATGCTTCAGGAACTCCATCTCCGGCAGCAAGAAAAATATTAGACGAAAAAAATATAGCACCAGCTTCAGTAACAGGAACTGGAAAAGACGGAAGAATAACTAAAGATGATGCAGTAAATGCAGTTCCATCTATGGGAACACCTACAGGTGGATCTCGTGGAACAGAGCGTACTAAATTATCTATGTTGCGTAGAAAAGTAGCTGAAAGATTAGTTGCCGCTAAAAATGAAACAGCGATGTTGACTACTTTCAACGAGGTAAACATGACGCCTATCAACTTGATTCGTAATGAGTATAAAGATGCGTTCAAAGCAAAACATGGTGGAATTGGTTTAGGATATATGTCTTTCTTTACAAAAGCAGTAACCAGAGCATTAAAATTATTCCCAGATGTAAATTCAATGATGGATGGTGATCATAAGATTGCTTTCGATTTTTGCGACATTTCAATTGCGGTTTCAGGACCAAAAGGATTAATGGTTCCTGTAGTTCGTAATGCTGAAAACTTGACTTTCCGTGGAGTTGAAGCGGACATTAAAAGATTAGCATTAAAAGCTCGTGACGGTCAAATCACAGTTGACGATATGACTGGCGGAACGTTCACCATTACTAATGGTGGTGTTTTTGGAAGTATGTTAAGTACGCCAATTATTAATCCTCCACAATCAGGAATCCTTGGAATGCACAACATTATCGAGCGTCCTATTGCAGTAAATGGGAAAGTGGAAATTCACCCAATGATGTACGTAGCTTTATCGTATGACCACAGAATTATTGATGGACGTGAGTCTGTTGGGTTCTTGGTAGCAGTAAAAGAAGCTTTAGAAAATCCATTAGAATTATTGTTGGATAACAATCCTAAAAAAGCATTAGAATTGTAATACCTATTTTGTCATTCTGACAAGAAGAATCTCTATCCCGTTTAGTAAAACTAAACGGGATTTTTTTATAATTTTTTTTAAATTCCTTTAAACTCCACCACATCAAAAAGAGTATAATTTTGACTTTGCGGAATGTGTTCGCCTATAAATTGTAAGTTCTCGACACTGCAATAGATCTTAAATTTGGTGGTTTTTCCATAACTAAGTTGAACAGTTGCCATAATTGCATCATTGATTTTCCAACTTACGGTATAACGCCCGTTTGAGGTTAGTGTTAATTGTAACGTAAGATTATACCATTGTCCTCTTTTGATCTTCTTTTGAACAGATTGGAATGGATAGCCCTGTGAGGTCATATATACGATAAGATCGTCTGGTTCTGCCGCTAATTGATCTCGGATAGCTTGCTTTCCGTAACCAATCTCAAAATCAAGTTCGTGTGTGTCATTATTGTATAAAAAAGCTCCAATACTTGCCATGTCGCCAACGCCCATTTCAGGCACAAAAACAGTCCAACGGTATGTTCCTGCGGCAAAACTTGAAATCGTTTTTACTTTTGATCTTTCCCAAGTATTTGGATTGGTAAAAATGCGCAAACTCCCATTTTCAATCCAATAATTTGGATTGCCAACTTGAGTAGCATCTTCCCATTCCGTTAAATTATCGAAGTTCCAAATTTTTGAAGCGCTGGTTTTCAAAATACTGGAATTGTTGGAATCTGAATTGGTTATTGTTTCATTTTCGTTTGTTAAGTTATCGGGAGAACAAGAAAATAAAAGTAGTGCCATAAATATCAATAGTTTTTTGAAAATATTTTTCATGTTTCTTTGAGGTTTAAATGACGGTTACTATTGTAAATATAAACAATAATTAAAATAGTCCACGATCGCTTTTCCTTTCATTAAAACATCGGCACCTATGATTCCATGTACGGGTTTTGATTTGTGTTGCATGAGAGCTTCATTCACATGGGATAAATCGAAAATTATGAGATCAAACGCTACATCTTTCCAGTTGCCCAGTTGAAGAATGTTAGTTGTGGCAATTTGTGTATGCATTCCGGTTGCGCCAGCTCCCGAAGCTTTGGTTTTAGATTTTTTGGCTTCCAATGAAAACAAATCAATACTCTCAAATCCTACACAACTATTTGAAGCTCCTGTGTCAAGAATAAAGTTGCCAAGTACGCCGTTAATCTTTGCTTTTATTAATAAATGCTGTGTTTTGGTAATCTTAAATTTTACTTTTTTGTACTTTTCTTTTTTAAGAATATCGTGGAGGTTTTTCATTTATGCTGAATTTATTTCAGTATCTGGTTTTATGTTAGAGGAAAGGGTCTTTACAAAGATACACGAAGGATTCGTTGTTTAAGGAACTTTGCTAATCTTCTTTTTTACTTTGGAAAATAATTTTTTCAACAGGAAAAATAATCCGAAGCAACCCAAAAACAGCAACAAATAGATTAAGAGACTAGTGTTTTTTGGAGTTTCAATTCCGCCGTAAAAAACAAAAGCGCTCCAGTAATAAGGAGATTTTTTGGCGTTTGAAATCGATTTGTCTTGTAAGAAACCCAGTTTGGCATTGGCATTGGCTTCAAAATAGGATTCGTCATTTTTTATATTTTTATAAAAATAATCCATAAAAACGGAGGTGGTATAATCATTTACTTTCCATAACGAGAACAACAAATTTTGTGCTCCAGCAAATTGAAAACCTCTGGCAATACTCATGGCCCCTTCGGACTTATAAAGTTTTCCTATCCCCGTTTCACAGGCGCTCAGCACGACCAAATCAGGACTGATTTTTAAATTGTACAATTCTGAATATAGGATTTCCTGATCGTAAAATTTGATGCTGGCCGGTGTTTCAGTATCACCTGCACTTGCATGTGTGGATAAATGTAAAATGGAATAATTAGGGGCATTCGTTTTGAAATTATTGAATGTTGCGGTTGCGTTTTCAAAAAACTGCCCTCCAAAATCCTTTTTTATGGATTGCATTTCGGCTTTCGAAAAAGCTAATAGATAATCGGTATTTTCAAAAATAGGAAATATCCCTAGAACAGTTTGCTGTCCAGTCGAATGTGGTTTTGCATTCAAATAAAATGTAGCCGAATTGCTATAGGCAATCTTGAAATCATTCAATAAATAATGCATTTTGGCAAAATTACTCGTTGCCGTTTCTTTTGTGATTAAAGCTTCAAACGGAAGAAAATTCAATATGCCATCAGGAACAATAATGAGATTTTTGTTGGTTGTGTTTTTGGGTAGTTTCAGCAAATCAAAAGCAATTTTACCATGAAGGTTGTACCCTTTTACATCATTTATAATGGCATTGGCATCACTAAAATAGTCTAAGAATTGCCATATTTTAACACTGGAATTTGCATTATTACTAAAAGAGTTTAATTTGATTCGTCGGTTTTCCAAAGTAAAATAATACATTTTTTCGGAACCGGAGAAATAGCAAATCATTATGGTTTTGTCTTTTTCCAGTTTTGAAAATAAAGCGTTTAGATCTAAATTTTCAGGAACAGAATTAGCATTTTTGATGCGAATATCTTTTAGCGAAAGCATCAATGAATTTTGCTTTTTGATGGCTTCGTTTATTTTTGAAATATCGGCTAAAACGCCTTTTTGTTGCTCTTTTGTGATTTCATTATTCCAGTTTTGAAGTTGTTCCAAATGCAGTTTTTCTTCCTTTGTGGCCGTTTTGTTTTGGGCAATGTAGCTTTTTAAAACACCTGATTTTGTTCGTTCGGCTAATTGGAAAGCGCTTTCTATATAGTTGCTTTTTTTCTCCTTTTGATAAAGTAAACCATAAATGGCGATGCATTTTTCGGTACGGTTTCTAACTCGGGTTTGGTTGATGATTTTCGAGTTTTCATAAACTAAAAGATTGGCAAATAAATCTTCGATATGGAATGAAAGCGCATAGGCTTCCAATGCTTTTTTGGATTGATTTTGTCTTTGGAAAATTTCGGCTTGTAAATCTAACGCGTCCAGCAAAACGGTTTCAGCGTAAAGGGAACTTTGATTGGGCAGAATGTTTTTTTTATTGGAATAATTTGTAATTAAATTTTTGAAAACATTCGAAATTAAGACACTTGCTTTGGTGTATTTTTTCTGTTCAAATAGCAGTAAAGCATTTTCATAATTGAGTTTTGCTATTTTTCTTGTACCGAAACTTCGGGATTTATTGTTGGTTTCTAAAAAAAGCTTTCTTGCCTTTTCAAAATACGAATTGGCACGTCCATAGTCTTGTTGCTGGCTATAAATCGAGACTAAATTTCGGTAAACGTTAGATAGTGTTTCAGATTGATTTTTTTCTTTTTCTAATAATTTTTTAGACATTTCGAATGCGCTTTGAGCTTTTCGATATGCATCAGGATTTATATTTGTTGCGTGACCGCTAATGATATAATTGGCTCCCAAATTATTGAGTAGAATTCCTTTTTGGGCGTTTGAGAGCTGCTTCGTTTTAATCGTTTTTTCTAATAATTCTATAGCCAATACACTCTTGCCGGAACTTTGGTACACGTTTGACAAATTGAGAATGGCCGCTATTTTTTGTCCCGAAGCTTCGGGAGTTTTTTCTTTTTCTGCAATGAAATAATACTGTTTTATGGTATTTTCGGCATTGTCATAATCGCCTAAAATTGTGTATAAATTCCCTAACGGTTTTAGACAATATTCGATAATGTCATAATCCTGAAGTTTGTTTTTCTGAAAGATTTGCCACGCTTTTTCGTAGCTTGAAATCGCTTGATTGGTTCTGCCAAATTGGTTTTGATAGAAAGCAATGTTGCAATTTAAAACCACCATGGCCAGCAGTTCATTCTTATATTTTGGCTTTGAATTCTTCCAAAATTCTTTTTCTGTTGTGGTAAGATTTTGTAAGTTTTCAGCAGATGGATTAGCTACAAAAACATCAATTGTATGGTATATTTTGTCTTCTTGGGTGGGTGGTTTCTGTCCGAATATAGTCAGAGTTGTAAAGAATAAAAAGATGAAAATAGGTTTTGCCATTAAATAGGTTTTTTAAACACAAAAGTCATAAAAGAAAAACAAAGGCGCAAAAGTTTTGTTAGACACTAAAATGCAAATAGAACACATACACGCTTTTGTTTCTTTTGTGTTGAATTTTTTCGCCACAAAGAGCATAATTTAGTTTAATCTTCCAGAGCGCTAAAGTATTCATTTACGAATGTCTTTTGTCCTTCGTTGTATAAGTTAATGCAATGAAAATTATAAAGGATTCCTTTTGGTTTCTTTAAGAGTTTCATATACGTTAATATTTGTGCTTGATGAATTGGAGGGAGATTATCTTGTGCTTTTAATTCTACTACAATACAATCTTCCACTAATAAATCACATCTATAATCTGTTTCAAGTTCATTTCCCTTGAAGTTTATTCTCACTTTTAATTCTGATTTGAATGAAATTCCTCTTAACGTTAATTCTGTTTTTATACATTTATGATAAACACTTTCTAACAATCCAGGGCCTAATTCTTTATGGACTTCTATTGCAGCTCCATTTATTTTATATGTTAAATCCTTTAAATACGTTTTCGTTATTTTCATCATTTTTCTTTTGTGACTTTTGCTTTTCTTTTATGGTTTTTGTGTTTAAACTAAAACTTCCATATCCTATAAATTGGAATTTTTTAATCATTTTTTCTTTTGTGATTTTTGCTTTTCTTTTATGACTTTTGTGTTTAAACTAACTCAAAACTTCCATATCCCATAAAACTGAAAATAATTAAAATTCTCCTTGAAATTTATTACATATCGGGCGCCTAAACTTGGACCAATTCGGGCTGCACCGATCGTTAAATCAATCAACAAACCTGTTTTTAAATTGGTAAAAGAGTCAGAAACCGCATTAGATTCCTTGCTTGTGCTGATTAAAAATTTATCGGTAGGGCCTTCAAAAGTCTCTATTGTACGACTTTGTTGCTGTTTTTCCGAAATATTGATGTTCGCTTGTAAACCGGCTCCAACCCCAATATAATTATTGATGTTATAACGAACCAATACCGGGATTTCCCAATTGACATTTTGGTTGCTGGTAGCTTTTGTGGTGCGTTGTAGTTGCCGAACACCATTAGCAGTTGTGATGATTGTTTCATTTACAGCAATTGAATTGTCAAAGGAATGAATTGTATTCAAGAATTCGGCCTGCCAATAATAGCGATAGGATTTGAAAGGCGAAATGGTTGCGCCAACAAAATAGCTTTTGGAGTTTTCTAAATCTGGATACAAATTATAACCGGCTTTCGCGCCAATGGAGATTCCCGGTAAGAATCGGGTAGTGGCATAATTGGTAATAATAGGCTCGTTTTTGTCAAAAATTATCGCGGTTCTGCTTTTGGTTTTTATCTTATGAAAGTCTTTGTTGAATTTCATGGAGTATTTCACAAAGCCCTTGGTACTGTCAATTTCTTTTACATTTTTTTGGTTGCTTCCGGGTAAATAAATATTTTTGAAGGTGAAGAATATCTGATTTTGTTTGATAATTGTGTCCAGACAACTCGTTGTGGGTACTTCGCCTTTGGGACAAATAGGGCATTTTGGATACATATCATCAATTTGAAATGTTTTCTTGTCAAACATATCCGGAATATCAGTTTCTAGCCGAATCATTCTGGCCGGGCCTTCGCCATTGTTCTGGAAACGGGTTTTGAAGTTAACTCTCTTGAAACGCACCAATCTGTAATTCAGAAAACTTCCATTAGAACCCATTTTGTTAGGATCGTGCGAAGTGACGATTTGCATTTCCAGATTTTTTATTTTATGGTTTTTGAAGCTTCGGTTGGGAACAAATATGCCTCGCATGGTTACGGTTGCGCTGGTATCTTTGATCATTTCGGGAGTAGTTTTGAACGTGTAAAAAATATTTCGGGTTTCAGTTGGATTACTGTCGTCAAATTCCAAAATAGAAACGTTTTTGTATGTTTTATTTGCGTCTAAAAGCGTGGCGTCCAAATCCTCTTCGGTGGTGGTGGTTTTGTATTTTTTGGCTGGAAACAAAGTTTCATTGGAGGCCAAATATGAATTAGAATCATCCAAATCATTTATCGATACAATGGTGTTTTCCTTGATTTCGCGTTCGCCAGCATGTGCTCTAAAATCAACCAATTCGAAGTTGTTGTTTTTGAATTGTTTTTCATTGTAGAAAAGATACAATTTACCGTTGCTCACATAGTTTGCCATGTTTTGGTAACTTAAAATAACAACCATTTCCTGTTCCGGAATGGGGTCGCAATTTTTTTGAATGGAGAATCCGTTTTGGTCTTCGATAGAAGCAATGTCTTTATAAACGTCTTCTGAAACTTCGTTTATCGCTACTTTTTTTGGTCTTGTTGCCGGCGGTTTACCGTTATCGTAATTATTGGTGACGGTAAGTCGGGCGGTATAAGTTCCTTTGGTTTTGTAAACGTGTTTAGGTTCTGCTTCTTTGCTGTAATGTCCGTCACCCATTTCCCATAAGTAGGAATAACTGGGTTTTGGTGCGCCGGCGATTGGGATAAGCGCCGGTGTTTCTGGCTTGAAAGTGACTAGATTCCCTTTTTGATTGTAACCAATGTTTGCTCTTCGGGTGATGGTATCTTTTACTTTTGTTTGGGAATAAAGTAGAAAAGAGGTTAGAAATAAGAGGAGAAATAAAGTTGGTTTCATAATCGGGGTGGTTTTAGCCCTGATGGAAACGGCATCCTTTCTTGTCCTGAATTTAGTTCAGGCTCCAGAAGCAAGTTCTGGACAAGAAAGATACAGTATACAGCAGGATTAGCTCCTGAAAAAGCATCAGGATAAATTCAAAAATATTTTTAAATGTAAAAAAAAGTGATGAGCAAATCACCACTTTTTTATTAAATTTATTTTGTAAGCTACTGAATAGCATTGATTGCGGCTACTAATTGGGCTTCGGTACCTAGTGTAGTTTCAGCAAGAGTGAACGTGTACACATCGTTTGCCTGAACGGTAACGGCTTTGATGGCGTATCTCCATTGTCCGTTGTCTTCGGTTGCAAAAATCACGTGACATGCTAATCCTATTGGAATTTGACCGTAATGTTCGCTGAATAATCCGGCTGCAGTGTAGGTGTCTAATTTTGCCAATGCATTTTGTCCTTCGCCATCGTATGATAAATAAATCGCGCTATTAGTGTTGTCATAACCGTCAGGTGCATCAGCAAGAATGGTAGTTCTAGGCCTTGGGTCGCTGTAAAATTTATCTACATTGGTCCATCCAAAGTTTCCAAAAGAAACATAATAGTTGTTTCCTTCTGCTTGTACGCCGCCTTTACCTCCGTTTGTTCCAGCTGCATCTCTGGCATCTTTCCAGGCCAAGTCTCCATTAGCATCTATAATTCCAGTCCAAAATGTCATGGCAGTATCTATACCGTCTGTTAAACTTGCGGGAACCATTAGATTAATGTTACAGGTGGTTGCAAGTTCGACTCCTCCTTGTGTTGCCTTGATAAAGAATTCTCCGCCGGAAATCAGTAAGTTTCTATTTCCATTTCCCATTATTCCCATGGTAGGTTTGTTAGTTACTAACATATTTCCTTTGTCGAATAGTTCTACAAATTGTATGTCAACGGTTCCTGTTACTGGGTTTCCTGCTTTGGTCAAACAATCGCCGTTTATTTTTATTTTTACTCCTTTGGCTGAGGTTAACGTGATTACTCCAGTTCCTGCGGTCATGGTGAAATCTTGTGTTTGTCCCTCTAAAGCCGCTGCTCTGACAGCTGTAAATTCTGCTGCCGATGCCGGTGAAATAGTGGTGTCGTCGCCATCATTACAGCTTACTAATGAAATTGTTGCTAAGAATAATAATCCGATGTTTTTAAAATTTGTTTTCATGATTTCTAATTTTTTAAATTGTTTTTTCTAATTGTTTTTTTAGTAGATACTTTTTGTTTTGTAATTGTTACCCCTTTAATTTGAATTTATTTCAGATTCTTTTTTACATTAGCCTTAAAATGTTTTTTATGGCTAACAATAATGCGATTCATGCAGACCAAATGTATATAGACGGACTTGCCAATAATAATTCGGCAATCATTCAATCTATTTATAAGAAGTTTGTTCCCAAAGTGGTTTCCTATATAAGGAATAATTCCGGTGATGAAGATCAGGCTCAAGATGTGGTACAGGAAATTATGATTTTGCTTTTTAATCAGGCTAAAGCCAATAAATTGCAACTCACCTGCCCGTTTGATGCGTACTTTTTTTTATTGTGTAAAAGGAAATGGTTGAATGAATTGAAAAAAGCATCAAATAAAGAGGTAACAATTGATGAAGATTTTACATCTAATAATGAACCCACAGCCGAGATGGTTACAGAAACCGAAGCATTCGAGGAAAAACAACAGCTTTTTGATGCTATGTTTCAAAAACTGGGCGACAAATGCCAAGAGTTATTAAAATTGAGTTTTACTATTAAGTCAATGGAAGAAGTGGCGGAGAAACTCAATGTGACTTACGGGTATGTCCGCAAGAAAAAATCGTTGTGTACGGGGCAATTGACCCAGTGGATTCAGGAAACGAGTCGTTTTAAATCTTTAAAAATCACCTAGCCATGAACGAGAAACATTATATACTATTCGACCAATATCTTCAGGACGAATTGTCTGCCGAGGATAAAGTAAAGTTCGAGAACCAATTGGCTGAAGATCCGGAATTGGCTTCAGCATTTGACACTTTCAAGGAATTGAATCTTCACCTGGGAAATAAATTTGGGAATGCCGATGCGTTTGATGCTTTCAAAGAAAATTTACAATCGATTTCTAATAATCATTTTAAAGATTCTAAGCCGAAAGCAAAAGTCATTGCATTCAAGCCTTGGATTTATTTGGTTGCCGCATCAGTTGCTGTTTTGTTTGGGTTGTTTCTTTTTAATCCAAATCCAAATTTTGAAGATTTCAACCAACAGGAGAATGCTTATTTCACTGAAAGAGGCACTGTTGTTGCCAATTTGAAACAAGCAGAAACGACTTTCAATGCCAAAAATTATGCAGCCGCTATTCCGTTTTTTGAAGCGGTTCTAAAAGAGAAAAAAACTCCCGAAATTCAATATTTTTATGGAATTTCATTATTGGAATCGAATAAAATTCAAGAAGCTGAAGCTGTTTTTAATGAACTGAAAGCAGGAACTTCCATCTATAAAAATAAAGCGATTTGGAGTCTTGCCTTGTCTAAATTAAAACAGAAAGATTATAAATCATGTAAGGAAATCTTGTTGATGATTCCTTCAGATTATGAGGATTATGATCAAGTTCAGGAATTGTTGAAGGAGTTGGATTAGGTTTTTTGAGTGTAAAAGTCACAAAAGAAGCATTTTTATTAGCACAACAAAAAGATACAAAAGAATTTTCTGGAGTATCTTTTTTTCTTTTGTGACTTTTGTGGGTAAATTTTAAAAAACTTCGCAACTTTGTAACCTTAAACTTTACACTTGGAAACAAACATAATAATCACCGATACACATACGCATTTATATTCGGAGGAATTCGATCAAGACCGTGGCGAAATGATTCAAAGAGCCATTGATGCCGGAGTTTCCCGATTTTTTATTCCTGCAATCGATTCTACTTGCGCGGAATCGATGTATGATTTAGAGCATAAATATCCAAATAATGTGTTCTTGATGATGGGTTTGCATCCTACTTATGTAAAAGATAATTATCTGGAAGAGTTGCAACATGTGGAAGACGAGTTGGCTAAAAGAAAATTCTATGCTATTGGCGAAATAGGAATTGATCTGTATTGGGATAAAACGCATTTGGCACAGCAAGAAATTGCTTTCAGAAGACAGATTCAACTGGCAAAACACTATAAATTACCAATCGTGATTCATTGTCGCGAAGCTTTTGAGGAGATATTCGAAATTCTGGAAGAAGAAAAATCTGAGGATTTGTTTGGGATTTTTCATTGTTTTTCGGGGACTTATGAGCAAGCATTACAAGCGATTTCGTATAATCTGAAACTTGGAATTGGCGGAGTGGTTACTTTCAAGAACGGGAAAATCGATCAATTTCTGAATCAAATAGATTTGAAACACATCGTTTTAGAGACGGATTCCCCTTATTTAGCGCCTATCCCTTATAGAGGAAAAAGGAACGAAAGCAGCTATCTTGTTAATGTTGTAAATAAGTTGTCTGAAATTTATGGTCTGACGCCAAATGAAATTGCGACAATAACAACAGATAATTCTAAAGCAATTTTTGGGATTTAAAACAAATTTACTTTATTTTAACTTTTTTTTTGTTCTTTTGCCCAGACAAACATAGAAAACTAACAATGCAGAAATTTGACGCGATTCGGCCATTTTATGACTCCGAAATAAACGAGGCTCTACAAGATGTGATTCATCATCCGATGATGAAGGCATTAATGAATTTTTCTTTTCCAGATGTTGCTGACGAAGTTTGGAAAGAACAGCTCAGAAAAACGCATTCTATTCGTGATTTTCAATGTAATTTTATTTACCACTCTGTTCAGAAAGTATTAGAAAAAAGTTCGGAAGGGTTAACCACTTCAGGGTTCGAAAATTTAGAACCCAATACCTCTTATTTGTTTATTTCGAATCATCGTGATATTCTTTTAGATACCACATTATTAAATTCTGCTTTATTTGAGCATGGATTAGTGATGACTGCATCTGCAATAGGAGATAATTTAGTAAAGAAATCTTTTCTAAAGACATTAGCAAAATTGAATCGTAATTTTCTGGTACAACGGGGCTTAACGCCAAGAGAAATGTTACAGAGTTCAAAACTGTTGTCAGAATATATAGGTCATCTGTTACTTCATGAAAACCGTTCCGTTTGGATAGCACAGCGCGAAGGAAGAACAAAAGATGGCAATGATGCCACTAATCCGGGTGTTTTGAAAATGTTGGGAATGGCTTCTGATGAAAAGAATTTGATGGATTATTTCAAAAAAATCAAAATTGTACCGGTTTCTATTTCCTATGAATATGATCCAACGGATGCGTTGAAAATGCCTCAATTAATGGCCGAAGCCAATAATGAAGTTTACATTAAAGAAAAAAATGAAGATTTCATGACAATTCTTAGTGGCGCTTTGGGACAGAAGAAAAGAATTCATATTCACGTAGGGAAAGTTTTAGACACTGAAACAGACGCAATCGTTGCTGAAAATGATAATTGCAATAAGCAAATAGTAGCATTAGCACAAGTTATTGATGATGCGGTATTGAGTAACTACAAATTGTGGCCAACAAATTTTATTGCTTATGATATTGTAAATAAAACGAATACCTATTCGCATTTATATACTGAAAACGAGAAATCACTTTTTGAGCGTAGATTAGAAATGCGTATTGATCATGATAATCCAATTGCATTGGAAGGATTTCTAGCGATGTATGCCAATCCGGTTGTGAATAAATTAAAATACCATAATGTTATCTAAAGCCAAAATACTTTTAATTTATACTGGTGGAACCATTGGTATGAGGAAAGATTTTGAAACAGGTGCGCTCAAGGCCTTCAATTTTAGTAAATTATTACAGAGAATCCCGGAATTGAAACAATTGGATTGTGAGATCGAAACGATTTCTTTCGAAAATCCAATCGATTCCTCCAATATGAATCCTCAAGAGTGGGCTAAAATTGCTTCAATCATAGAAGAAAATTATGCTGAATTTGATGGATTTGTGGTGCTCCATGGTTCGGATACCATGTCGTATTCGGCATCAGCATTGAGTTTTATGCTCGAAAGCTTATCAAAACCAGTCATTTTTACCGGATCACAATTGCCTATTGGAGATCTGCGTACGGATGCTAAAGAGAATTTGATTACGGCTATCCAAATTGCTTCTTTACGTGAAAATGGAAAATCGGTTATAAGAGAAGTTTGTCTTTATTTTGAATACAAATTATACCGTGGCAATAGAACGACAAAAATAAATGCAGAAAATTTCAAGGCATTTACATCCCCAAATTACCCTTCTTTGGTAGAATCTGGCGTGCATTTAAATATGAATCCCGAATTATTTTTACCGATACCAAGGGTCAGAAAATTAAAGGTTCATAAAACTTTAGATAATAATGTGGTCATCATAAAAATGTTTCCTGGAATAAACGAAACCGTTCTGTCAGCTATTTTTAATATTCAAAATCTTAAGGGGATTGTCTTAGAAACCTACGGAGCCGGAAATGCTCCTACCGAAGAATGGTTTATAGCACTTTTAAGAAAATCGATTGAAAAAGGATTGTACATCATCAATGTTACCCAATGTTCTGGAGGAAGTGTTAGCATGGGGCATTATGAAACTAGTACAGGAATGAAAAAAATAGGAGTGATCTCAGGTAAAGACATCACTACCGAAGCGGCAATAACAAAATTAATGTATTTATTAAGCCAAAAAATAGCTCCAAAAGACTTCAAAACTATCTTTGAAACGGCTTTACGGGGAGAAATGGTATAATATTCAGATTTTACTTTTCTAAGTCAGTTTTTTTTGTGTTCTTTGCAAACCAAAATAGAGAGGTGTCCGAGTGGTTGAAGGAGCTAGCCTGGAAAGCTAGTATGTGGGTAACTGCATCGTGGGTTCGAATCCCATCCTCTCTGCAAAAAAATTAATGCTTCCTGAAAGGGAAGCATTTTTTGTTTTATAGCGTGACAAACTTTTTGTTTTCACGCTATAAAACAAAAAAGAATCAGGCGTGAAATACCAAGCATTGATTTCCTTGTGAGACACTCCTTTTTGGAATCAACAAAGTTAATTTCTTCCTCTCTGCTGATTAAGCTTGATTTTCATGCTTTAAAAAGAGCTACACCCAATGACTATACAAAAAAGGTAGAGTGTTTTTTTATGTGTATTAGTACCTTTTAAATTAATTTATAATTTGCTTCAAAGTTGCGTAGAATGTATTTGACTGGTAGTCAGTGTAATTTAACATAATGGTTTTGGTATAATGAGCAATTTTATAATACACTACGTATTAAATTAACAAGATTTTTATATATCTTCACTTTTTTTTGATATTGTTTAACATAATCTGTATTTTATATGTTTGAATTTTTTAATAGGAATAAAAATAGCAATTTACTTTGTTTTTTAGGGATGTTTTTAACATCTGTTTTTTTGAATGCACAAGTTCAAAAAACAATTCCAGATATTGAGAAAGTCTATCTGCATACAGACCGATCAACCTATTTTATAGGGGAAGATTTATGGTACAAAGCCTATAATGTAAAAGCCTCTAATAATTTGCTTTTTGATAATAGCAATATTTTATATGTAGAATTAATTTCGCCTGATTCTAAAATAATTGCCCAGAATAAGACCAATTTAGAAATGGGATTAGGCCATGGTGATTTTCAACTAACAGATTCACTTGGTGTAAAACCAGGGGTTTACCAAATACGGGCTTACACCAATTGGAATAGAAATTTTGGGGATGATTTTGTGTTCAAAAAGAATATTGAAATTATCGATGTTTTTGAAGCACATTCGAAAACCAATAAATCAGAAAATTATACTGTAGAAAAGAAACCCACAGTAGATGAAACTAGCAAACAAAATAAGTTTACGGTTGATTTCTTTCCTGAAGGGGGTTCACTTTTAGAAAATGTGGCTAGTATTGTGGGCTTTAAAGCCGTCGATAATAATGGAAACCCAATACCTATTAAAGGTGAAATTTACGATTCCGAGAACGAATTGGTCACCACTTTTTTAAGTCCACATGATGGCATGGGAAAATTTCAAATGATACCCACTGAAGGGAAAAATTATTACGCAAAAATTAAGACCTTAACTGGGGCAGAACTGCGTCAAGAGCTTCCAAAAGTAGCTAAGCAAGGGTATATATTAAGTTTTAGAACATTTAAGGGCAAAAACATTATAAGTATCAATACTAACGCAGCGACTCTGGTACAAAATCCTAATGCGCCGCTAACGGTTGTTTGTAAAGCAAAAGGAATTTCTTATTTAGAAACGACACAAACACTTACCGAAACGGCGTTGTCTTTTGAGTTGACAAAAGATAAAGTTCCCGAAGGGATAAGCCAAATAACGCTATACGACAGCAATAAGAAACCACAAAGTGAACGCTTAGCGTATATTGAAAAAGACCAGGATCTAGAGGTACAACTGGCAACCGATAAAGCGAGCTACAATCCTAACGAAAAAGCTACCGTAAATGTGAGTTCGAAATCGAAGACTGGCGCAGCCAAATCGGCTAGTTTTTCATTAAGTGTAACCGACATGAATGGGGTTTTAGACGACAAAGATTATGGTACAACCATTAGTTCTTATTTCTTGATGGAATCTGATATTAGAGGCAAGGTGCATAATCCGAGTTATTATTTTAATCCTACTAATTTAAAACGCCTGGGTCACTTAGACGACTTGCTTTTAACCCAAGGTTGGCGTGATTTTTTATGGAAAACGATGCCGAAATTCAACGATACGATTAGTTATAAAGCAGAAAAAGGAATTACTGTATCCGGTAGGGTTAAGCAACTCCTTGGAGAAAAGGCATTAGTAAATAATAATATGACATTGGCTTTAATTAATAAAAAGCACATGAATATTTTTAATGCTACTACCGATTCTATCGGAAGTTTTAAATTTGAAAACATAATGTTTTCAGGAAAAACAAACATGTTTTTAAATTCCAGAAATGTAAAAGGAAAGTTTAGAGGGGAAATAGTAATAAATCCTATTGAACAAACTCCAATTCCTGTTTCTTTTCAAAATGAATCCATTAAGTGGACCGAAACTACACGGACAATAGTTGAAAATGTGTTTAAGAAATTTGTAGCTTTTGGAATAAAGCCTGAAAATGTTTTGAACGAAGTTAAAATTGTAGCTAAAAAGAAAAATCAAACGCCTGTGTTTTATGGCATTCCAGACAATAGTTATGTTCCAGACGAAAGTGTTGCTACATTTATTGATATTTTTGATCTTATTGTACAAAAAGTCCCTGGTATTATTTCTGATGAGGACTCCGTTCGTTTTATACGTTTTGATGGAGCACCGCTTTTTTTATTAAATGGGAATACGGCGTTTAAGGCGGAAATTGATTTTATACAACCTAGTGATGTTGAAAGAATAGATGCAATAAAAGGGGCGCAAGCAACAATGTTTTATGGACAAGAAGCGGCTAATGGTATTATTGCGGTTTATACCAAACCAGGTACCAAACCCTACGAAAAAGGAGGTTTTCATTCTATTAAAAAAGAAGTAGAGGGTTTTTATACGGCACGTGTTTTTTATATGCCAAATCCAGAAAAACCTAATTTAGAGTTGGATAATAAAGCGTCTGTAAGAAACACGCTTTATTGGAATCCCTATGTGCATCCAGACAAAACGGGAAATGCTAGTGTAAGTTATTATAATATCAAGGTAGAAACCAAAGTGAAAGTAGCTTTAGAAGGGATTACCGCAGCTGGAATACCTGTTGTTAAAAACACCTATTACACCATTAAAAAACAAGAGAATTTAAAATAGTATTACGGTATTTTACTGCTTTTTTAGGAGTTAGTGTGATTTGATGAAAAAACAGTATTTTTTATGTTAGATAGGCGGTTAGTTTTAATATATCGTTTCCTAGTGCTCTTAGTAAATAATAAGAAGCAGCAATAGCTACAGTAGGATTTTCTTTCTATAATTTGATGTTTTTCAACAAAGGATAAACTCGTTTGAATTTCTCAAAACCCTGTTCGTAGATTTCTTTGTTATCCTTATTGGGTAAAAAGATTTTGCCAATTCTGGAATGATTTGAAATAGTAATGCCAGTAGCTTTGAACCCAATTAAAACAGCTCCCCAAGCAGAAGCTTCGATTGTTTCGGCGACGATTACTTTCATTTGAAAAATATCAGCGACCATTTGCAGCCAAAGGCCACTTTTTCCAAAACCTCCGCTGGCCATGATAGTAGTTGCATGTCTTTCTTCCGGATTAGGAAGTAAGATTTCAGTAATGCTTAATAGACCAAATAAAATGCCTTCCAATGTCGCTCGAATCAGGTGGGCTTTGGTATGAATAATTCGGATACCTAAAAGTGTTCCCTGAGCAGAAGCATCCCAAATAGGAGCTCTTTCGCCTAATAAATAAGGAACAAAAAGCAATCCTTCGGATCCGGCAGGAATTATTTTAGCTTGTTCCAACAATTCTTCAAAAGATTCGTCTGTTTTTAAGATGGATTCTTTCAGCCATTGCAAAACAATTGCACCATTGTTAACCGCTCCTAATTTTAAGTATTGATTGTCCATCAAATGGTAGCATTGTGTTCGCATTTCGGAATCAATATAAGGTTTGTCAACTGGCAAACGCACCGCACCGCTGGTTCCAATGGATAACCCAATATGTCCAGTTTCCATTGCTCCGGCTCCTAAATTCGCCAGCACTCCGTCACCGCCACCTAGAATATAATCAAAACCATCGGAAAGCCCTTTGCTTTGATGCGTTGGACTAACAATAATGGAAAGTTGGGATGCTGCTATTTTTAAATAATCCAAAATATCCGATTCCCATTGCAGTGTGTGAATATTCATTAGGCCTGTTCCTGATGCCATTGAGGAATCGATTGCATATTCACCAGTAAGATGATGCCAAATGTATTCTTTGATGCTAATAAATTTATGCGCTTTAAAAAAAGTTGCAGCATCATTTTCTCTCAACCAAGCAATTTTAGTCATGGGAGAAAAAGTATGAATAGGAATGCCTGTTTTTTGATAAAAACGGAGTCCTTGTTCTGATTCTTTTATTGTTTCGGCAAGTGAATGCGCTCTATTATCTGCCCACAGAATGGCATCGGTGAGCGGTTTTCCGGTATCGTCTATAGCCATTATACTTTGCATAGCCGAACTAAAACTGATGAATTGAGGTTGAATCCCTTTTGTGATTTCTTGGATGCATCCAAAAACTGCCGCAACAATTTCATCGGGTTTTTGAATGCTCCAATCCGCTTCCGGATGATACATGGGATAGGATTGGCTGCATTCCCGAATCACTTTTCCAGTTATGTCAAAACACACGGCTTTTGTTGCTGTGGTACCAATGTCTATTCCTATGTAAAATTGCTCCATTTTTTAGTTTAATTTGGGTTATCCCACCAGTAAATTCAGGAATAGGACACCAGTCAATCCCATTACTCCAATGATAGTTTCCATGATGGTCCATGTTTTAAATGTATCCGAAATACTGATTCCGAAATACTCTTTAAACATCCAGAAACCCGTGTCGTTCACATGTGAACACATTAAACTTCCTGCTCCAATGGATAGTACCATTAATTCAGAATTTATTCCTGAACTGGCCACTAAAGGCTGTACAATTCCTGCAGCGGTTAATCCTGCTACAGTTGCTGAACCCAGTGCAATGCGAATAATTGTTGCGATTAACCAACCTAAAAGTAAAGGAGAAAGTGTTGATTGTTCGAAAGAAGTAGCTAAATCAGTACCGATGCCACTGTCGATTAATACTTGTTTGAAAGCGCCCCCAGCCGCAATAATCATTATAATCATCGTGGCAGAACTCAATGCCGAGCTGGATTTGTCCATAATGTCCTGCATTTTTCTTCCGCGATTGATTCCTAAAAATACAATCGCAAACAGCACCGCAATTAGCATTGAAGTGGTTGGATTTCCAATAAAGCCAAGAATATGACGTAAAGAGGATTCTTCGGGTAAGGATAATTCGCTTGTTGTTGCCAATGCCATCAAAATGACAGGAATTAGCGCCGTCAGAAAACTGATGCCAAAAGATGGCATTTCGTTTTCGTCGAATGTTTTGCTTTCGAATAATCCTTTGGGTGGATTAGCGACAATTTTCTTAATGAATTCTGGAAAAACAATCCCCGCAATCACTAAAGTAGGAAGGGCAATTATTAATCCGTAGAGTAGTGTTTTTCCAATATCAGCTTTAAAAATCACGGCAATGGCTGTTGGTCCAGGATGAGGTGGTAAAAAACCGTGTGTTACTGAAAGTGCCGAAGCCATGGCAATTCCAAGATAAATAATGGGTTGCTTAGTAGTTTTTGCGACAGCGAAAACCATTGGAATCAAAATCACAAACCCGGCATTGTAAAACATCGAAATTCCTACTGCAAAACCCGTAAGCAACATCGCCCATTTGATGTGTTTTATACCAAAAGACCGAATCATCACCGAACTTATTCGTTGTGCTGCGCCACTATCTGAAAGTATATTTCCCAAGATAACTCCAAGGGCAATAATCAAAATCAAAGAACCCAGTGTGCTTCCTATTCCTTGTTGAAGGGAATTTATTATGTCAGGAAATAGCATGCCTTTGGTAATTCCCACAAAAAAGGAAGCAATAATCAATGAAATGAAAGCATTGAGTTTTACTGCGGATATCAAAACAAGCAATAAAAAGATACTTGCAATTAAGATTATTATGGACATAGACAGGAATTTGATAAATTAGAAATCAGATAATGGGTGCCAAATCAAGCGCAGTCGAGATTGTTTTTAAATGAAATAAAAAAATCTATTACTCATTTTTTTCTACTGCATGACCGCCAAATTCATTGCGAAGTGCTGCTACTACTTTTCCGGAGAAAGTATCCTGCATTTGGGAACGATAGCGCATCATGATGGAAAGGGCAATAACCGGAGTAGGAACGCCTAAATCTAAGGCTGTTTCGAGTGTCCATTTTCCTTCACCGGAGGAATGCATAATTCCTTTAATGCCATCTAATTTTGGGTCTTTCGAAAAAGCATTTTCTGTTAATTCCATTAACCAACTACGAACTACGGAACCATGATTGAACAGTTTAGCCGTTTTTTCGAAATCAATATCAAATTCGGAGTGTTCAAAAACTTCAAAACCTTCAGCTATAGACTGCATCATTCCATATTCGATTCCGTTGTGAACCATTTTAGTAAAGTGACCGCTTCCGGCAGCACCGGTATATAAATGACCATTTTCAACAGAAATATCCTTGAAAACTTGCGCGACATGTTCAAATACTGGAGCGTCTCCACCAATCATCGTACAAGCACCATTCAAGGCTCCTGAAGTTCCTCCTGAAGTTCCACAATCCAAAAAGTCAATACCCAATTCTTTGAGTTGAGAATAGCGACGTTTCGAATCTTTATAGTTAGAGTTTCCGCCGTCAATGATAATGTCATTTTTTTCTAAAAAAGGAATTAGGGAAGTGATCACTCCGTCTACAATTTCTCCTGCCGGAACCATTAGCCAAATCACTTTTCGGTCGTTCAGTTTTTGACACAATTCTTTCACGGAATGTGCGGTTGTGATTCCTTCCTGACCAATTTTTGTTACAAAGTCAGTATTGACATCTTGGGCTACTACATCGTAGCCATTTCGTTGTAAATTAAGGGCAAGGTTGAAGCCCATTTTTCCTAATCCTATAATTCCAATTTGCATCGTTGTATTGTTTTAAGTCTTGATTTGAAGACGTTTTTGAGTAATCGTTAAAAATTTTTAAAGTAAAAATATTGGTTTTAATTTTTTAACAAGCAATTTTTTCAAAAAATGTTTAAACTTCTTTAAATCAATAGATTAATTTGAGTCGTTTTAATTTAGTGACTTTGATATAATTACAGCAATCAGGATAGTTCTACAAAATTAGATTCTTATTATTGCGCTTGATTAATTTTAAAGGAGATAACGATTTTATTTAAGCAAAAAGCAAAATAGAAATTATTGGACAACTGGAAGAAAATAGTTGCGTCCGGGGAGTAAATTTTGTGATAATTAAAAGTAATTTATATGGAAAAAACATGGAGGTGGTTCGGTAAAAAAGACAATATTACCCTTACTATGCTTCGTCAAATAGGCGTAGAAGGAATTGTGACCGCATTGCATGATGTCCCTAATGGGGAAGTATGGACATTGGATACAATCAATGATTTGAAGCATTATATAGAGAGCTTCGGATTGAGCTGGTCGGTGGTGGAAAGTTTACCGGTTTCGGAAAGTATTAAATATGGCGGAAAAGAAAGAGAGCAATTACTGGAGAATTATCGAACCAGTCTTGAAAACCTTGGAAAAGCAGGGCTAAAAACAGTTTGTTATAACTTTATGCCCGTGATTGATTGGGTTCGTACTGATTTATATAAAAAACAGGAAGATGGAACCATGACGCTTTATTTTGATAAAGTGCGTTTTGCTTATTTCGATTTGAAAATCCTGAAACGGGAAGGCGCTGAGAAAGAGTATTCAGCTAAGGAATTAGAGGCAGTTCAGGAATTGGATAAAAGCATCACTGAAACAGAAAAAGAGGAGTTGATTCAAACAATCATTGTCAAAACACAGGGGTTTATCAATGGGAACATTAAAGAAGGGGATCAACAACCGGTGGAGCTATTCAAGCGTTTGTTAAAATTATATGACGGAATTGACAGCAATCAATTAAGGGAAAATATGAAATATTTTCTCGAAAGTGTCATTCCGACGGCTGAGGAATATGGTGTAAATCTTTGTGTGCATCCTGACGATCCTCCATTTGCTGTTTTTGGATTGCCCAGAATTGTAGGCGGAGCAGATGATATCGAATGGATCTTGAATGCCGTGGACAGTCCTAATAATGGCTTGACTTTTTGTGCCGGCTCTTTGAGCGCAAGTTTGCGTAATAATGTGCCTGAATTGGCCAGAAAATTTGCAGAACGCACGCATTTTGTACATTTAAGAAGCACTGATGTAGATGAAAACGGGAATTTCGTGGAAGCATCCCATCTTGAAGGACGCGGTCATTTGATTGAGGTTGTCCGAATCTTCGAAAAAGAAAATCCCAATCTGCCCATGCGTATCGATCATGGGAAATTGATGCTGGATGATGTTGATAAAACATATCATCCCGGATATTCATTTTTGGGACGCATGTTTGCATTAGCCCAAGTTTCAGGAATCATTGCCACAGTAAAAAATGAAATAAATCAATAAATAGTATGGATAATCAGTTTAGTATAAAAGATAAAGTTACAGTCATTACTGGTGCAAGTGGTGTGTTGGGAGGAAGTATTGCACGTAATTTTGTAAGCGCTGGTGCAAAAGTAGTGGCGCTGGGTACAAAACAAGAAAAAGTGGATGCCACGGTTATTGAACTTCAAGCTACAGGAGCAGAAGTGATAGGATTTGTTTGCAATGTGTTAGACAAAGAGGAATTAGAAACAGTTGCTCAAAAGATAGTGGAAAAATGGGGCAGAATAGATATTTTATTGAACATTGCCGGAGGAAATACGCCTGGTGCAACACTAAAGTCGGACCAATGTTTTTTTGATTTGGAATTGAACGAATGGGATAAAGTATTGGACTTAAACCTGAATGGAACGGTTTACCCGAGTCAGGCTTTTGGTAAAATAATGGCAAAACAAGGAAAAGGTTCTATTGTAAATGTTTCGTCAATGGCTGCGATAGTTGCTATTACACGTGTTCCGGGCTATTCTGCGGCTAAAAGTGCAGTGGATAATTTTACGAGATGGTTGGCCTGTGATTTGGCTATGAAATATGGGGATGGTATACGTGTCAACGCTATTGCACCGGGTTTTTTCATCGGAGAGCAAAACCGCAATATTTTGATTAATCCTGACGGATCGTTAACGGACCGCAGCAAGAAAGTGATTGCCCAAACTCCTATGGGACGCTTTGGTGATATAAATGAATTAAATGGGGCAGTACAGTTTTTGTGTTCAGATGCCGCAAGTTTTATAACTGGAATTGTCATGCCTATTGATGGCGGATTTAGTGTATATAGCGGGGTTTAGGAACGGGATTTCCTGATGTCGAAGAAGATATTCAGTAGAAATGTTTTTGTTATTTTAAAAAGATGCAATTATATTGACAGAGGGGGATTAAAAGAAAACCAAATATTCTTGGTTTTCTTTTAATCCCCTTTTTAGATTCTTCCGTTAATTTGGTGCGTTAAAAGTTTATTTTATCAGCATTAGATATAATAAAACTATCAAAAGGGTATATTTGTAATGCTGAAAGGAGAGTGAAAACTAATCTTTGTTTGAAATTATCCGTCAGCAATTTTAAACCCAAAGACCTATGCGATTATTTCTGAGTTGTTTTCTTTTCCTATCTGTTTTTCATGTTTTTTCTCAAGAAAATGTGATTGCTCAAAATAATCCAAAAGTTAAAATTGATTCGCTATATAGAGAAGACCAGTTTTATTTTGGATTTACATACAATACTTTAACGAAAAAACCGGAAGGTTTATCCCAAAGTAAATTGTCAACTGGTTTTTCGGCTGGTTTCCTTAGAGATATGCCTGTAAATAAAAAAAGAACCGTTGCGATAGCTTCAGGTATCGGTTTGACTTATAATAATTACAATCAGAATCTTGCCATTTACAAAACGGACCAAACGCCTGTTTATTCGATTATTGATGCCGAGACAACCTTCAGTAAAAATAAATTTTCACAACTATTAGTAGATGTCCCTATTGAGTTCAGATGGAGGACGTCAACCTATGAAAGTTATAAGTTTTGGAGGATTTACGGGGGATTTAAATTCAGTTATTTAATTTATGACCGCTCTATTTATACTGATGATCAAGGTAAAATTGTTGTTTCAAGGAATAAAGATTTTAATAAATTTTTATACGGTGCCTATATTTCATCGGGTTATAATACGATAAATGTATATGCGTATTATGGTTTGAATTCCCTGTTTAAATCTGCAAAAATTGATGGTAAACCTATTGATATGACTTCTTTGAATATTGGAATTATTTTCTATATTTTATAGCCATAAATACAACAAAAGCAGTTGCGATACACTTCCCAAAAGAAACCCAATAATCAGTTCAGTAGTCGTATGCGCCTTCATTTCTAAACGGGATGAAGCCACTAAACCATTCATGAGAATTAGAAACGCAATCAGAAAAGTGCTTTGAACTTGATAATGCATACTTATTCCAATAACAAATACTGTTAAGGAGCTGATGCCCATCATGTGTAAGCTGGCTTTTGTCTTGAAAAATGACAAAATCAAGGCTTGTAAAGTACTCATCAACGCTCCCAAAAAGAAGAAATGCAATTCGGGATATCGATCTAAAGTAATGCTTTTTCGAACCAATAGAATAAGTAGAAACGAGTGAAGGAGCAAAGGAATTTTACGTTGTGAAACTTCGGCAACCATTATAGAATCAATTTTTCCGGCAGCACGTAATATAAAAAACAGCAGGACAGGGACGATTATGGTGATGATTAAGATTTGGAAAAAAACGAAAATTTTTTCCTGATTTGTAAAATAAGACGCATTGAAAAAAAGGTAAACCAACGTTGCCATTGACGGTATAAATATCGGATGGAAAATATAAGAGAATATCGGCAGGATTTTTTTCAAGAGTTCGGGGCTTATTTATACAAACAAATATAGCAAATCTGATAAAATAGTTGGTATAGATTTATGGTGTTTTTAACTTTTACACTATTTTGATAAGTTGTTTCGTCTGTCTTTAAGATGCACCAATAGCTGTAAATTGTAGCGTTTCGAAGTCTTCATTTTGAAAAGAAGTGTTATTTTTGAGGAAGTTTTAGAAAGAAACCAACTAATTACTGCGCTTTCGCAAAAGTTACGCTGTTTTCCTTTCGATATAATAATTCTTGTTAATCAGTAAAATCGGCGTCATTCGCGTTTCAAAACAATGAGTCTAAAAATCCAAAGTATAATTCCTCAAATTCAGGCTGAGTTTGTAGGCGACAACAGTGCCGTTTCAATTGATACTATTTCTATCGACAGCCGCTCGATGCAAAATGGTTCGCAAACCTTGTTTTTTGCTTTGGTTGGAACCAATAATGATGCGCACAGTTACATTAAAGATTTAATTGAAAAAGGAGTTCAGAACTTCGTAGTTACCTATATTCCGGATGATTGTGAAACCAAAGCTAATTTCCTGGTTGTCAAAAACACATTGGAGGCGTTGCAACAATTTGCAGCATATTATCGCGGTCTTTTTCATTTTCCTATTATCGGATTGACGGGAAGTAACGGTAAAACGATAGTGAAGGAATGGCTTAATTTTCTGTTAAGTCCGGATTATAATATTATTAGAAGTCCAAAAAGCTACAACTCACAGGTTGGAGTTCCTTTGTCCGTTTTGGCAATTAATGAACAACACAATCTTGGGATTTTTGAAGCTGGGATTTCCACCGGTTCAGAAATGGAAAAACTGAAACCCATTATCAAACCCACGATTGGGATTTTAACGAATATTGGTTCTGCACACGACGAAGGTTTTACAAGTCTAGAAGAAAAAATAAAAGAGAAAATGGTGCTTTTTGAAGATTCAGAAGTGGTCATTTATCAAAAGAATGGAATAGTAGATTCCTGTATTTCTAAAAAAGCAAAAGCATTTACCTGGAGTTTTGATGCTAAAGATGCCGATGTTTTTGTCTTCAATGCAGCAATTAAAAACGATAGCACAACCATTCAATACCGATACAAAACCGATTCATTCAAATTGACAATTCCATTTCAGGATAAAGCGTCCATTGAAAATGCGATTTCGTGTTTGATGATTTTGTTGTATTTTAAATATGACGAAAAGGCGATTCAAAACCGAATGGAATTGTTGTATCCGGTCGAAATGCGGTTGAAAGTTAAAAACGGAATTAATAATTGCAGTATTATCGATGACAGTTACAGTTCCGATTTTCAATCGCTGAAAATCGCATTGGATTTTCTCGAAATTCAAAATAAACGTCAAAAAAAGACCCTGATATTATCGGATATTTTTCAAAGTGGTTTGTCCAATGAAGAGTTATATTCGAAAGTTTCCCAATTGGTAGTTTCTAACAAAATTACGAGAGTTATCGGGATTGGAGAAACCATTTCGTCATTCGAAAATAAATTCACCAACTGTGTTACGTTCAAAAATACGGAAGCATTTATTTCAAGTTTCGACGATTTGAATTTCAACAATGAAACGATTTTAATTAAAGGAGCGCGCACGTTTCATTTTGAAGAAATTGTGGCTTTATTAGAAGAGAAAACACACGAAACTGTTCTTGAAATTAACCTGAATGCCATCAGCCATAACCTGAATTTCTTTAAATCAAAGTTGAAATCAAAAACTAAAATAATGGTGATGGTAAAAGCTTTTGGGTACGGAAGCGGCGGTCTTGAAATAGCCAAATTGCTGGAGCATCACAAGGTGGATTACTTGGGCGTGGCTTTCGCCGATGAGGGAATTTCGCTAAAAAATGGCGGGATTAATTTACCAATTATGGTATTGAATCCGGAAACGACCAGTTTTGCAGCGATTATTCAGCATCAGTTAGAACCTGAAATTTATAGCTTGAAGGGATTACGCGCTTTCCTGAAAATTGCCGAACAAAAAAAATTAAAATATTTTCCTATTCATATAAAGCTCGATACGGGAATGCACCGTTTGGGTTTTGAGAACAATACGATTGATGATTTAATAGCGACTTTAAAGGGAAATCAAACCGTTAAAGTCAAAAGCGTTTTGTCTCACATGGCTACAAGTGACGATTTAGAACACAAGGATTTTGCGTATTCACAAATTGATTTGTTTGAGAAATTATCATCAAAATTGATGACCGAATTAGAAATAAAACCTATTCGACATATTTTAAATACTTCGGGAATCAGTAATTTTCCCGATTCGCAATACGATATGGTTCGCCTTGGGATTGGCCTTTACGGTGTTTCAAATGACAGTGAAGAACAGAAGTATTTAGAAAACGTAGGAACACTCAAATCAGTAATTTCTCAAATCAGAACCATTCCTGCGGGTGAAAGTGTGGGCTACGGCAGACGATTTATGGCGGAGAAACCAACAAGAATCGCCACAATTCCTATCGGTTACGCGGATGGAATTTCAAGAGGATGGGGTAATGGAGTTGGTTTTGTGGTCATTAAAAATGAAAAAGCGACTATTCTTGGCGTTATTTGTATGGATATGTTGATGGTAGATGTCAGCGAAATTGATTGTAAAGAAGGAGATGCTGTAATTATTTTTGGCGAAAGCCCGACGGTGAATTACATAGCCCAAAAATTAAATACAATACCGTATGAAATTCTTACGAGCATTTCGCAACGGGTAAAACGGGTGTTTTACAGGGAGTAATTAATTGGGGTAAACAGATGTTAATTGTATTAAAATTTTTATTAAATTCGTTTAACAAAAATATGTTTTTAACCTAAAAAAATTAATTATGGGATTTTTCGGTGATTTTAAAGCCTCTTTAATGAAAGGTGATGTGTTGAGTTTGGCAACAGCAGTTGTTATTGGTGCTGCTTTTGGAAAAATTGTAGGATCTGCTGTAGATGACGTTATTATGCCAATTGTAGGTTTGATAACTGGCGGAATAGACTTCACACAAAAATTTATCACGTTGGACGGAAACAGTTATGACAATTTACCTGCAGCAAAAGCTGCCGGAGCCGCCGTTATTACTTATGGGAATTTAGTTCAGGCGATTATCAACTTCGTTATTATTGCCTTCTTTATTTTTATAATTTTACGAGCTGCTGAAAAAGCCAGAAAGAAGGAAGTTGTTGTTGCTGCTCCAACCGGACCCACACAAGAAGAATTGCTTACACAAATTAGAGATTTATTGAAAAAATAATACCGCTATACTCTATATTCTAATTTTCCCTGAATTAATTCAGGACTAAACCGCTTCTTAATTGAGGCGGTTTTTCTTTTTGTTATAATACGAAATCACGATTGTTGCGGATCTAAACAATTCACTTGTTATATTTATAACATTTTGTTATTTTTTGTGAACACACTTGTTTTGATTTGAATATTACTTACTTTTGCCTTTCAAATTTAATATTCAATAATAAAAATATACTATGAGAATAGCAGTTGTAGGCGCTACTGGAATGGTGGGCGAAGTAATGTTAAAAGTATTGGCAGAAAGAAATTTCCCTGTAACAGAATTAATCCCGGTTGCTTCTGAAAGATCAGTGGGAAAAGAAATAGAATATAAAGGTAAAAAATATAAAGTGGTTGGTATGCAAACTGCTGTAGACATGAAAGCGGATATTGCTTTGTTTTCTGCAGGAGGTGATACTTCACTGGAATGGGCTCCAAAATTTGCGGCAGCAGGAACAACCGTTATCGATAATTCATCGGCTTGGAGAATGGATCCAACCAAAAAATTAATCGTTCCTGAAATCAATGCATCTGAATTGACTGCAGCCGATAAAATCATTGCAAATCCAAACTGTTCTACGATACAAATGGTATTGGTTTTGGCTCCGTTGCACAGAAAATATAACATCAAACGTGTTATTGTTTCTACGTATCAATCCATCACTGGAACGGGCGTAAAAGCAGTGCAACAGTTAGAAAATGAATACGCAGGAGTTCAAGGTGAAATGGCTTACAAATATCCAATTCACAGAAATGCAATTCCACAATGTGATTCTTTTGAAGATAATGGGTACACTAAAGAAGAAATGAAATTAGTTCGAGAAACTAAAAAAATATTAAGCGATAATTCTATTGCAGTTACGGCTACTGCTGTACGTGTGCCAATCGTTGGTGGACACAGTGAAGCGGTAAATGTTGAATTCACGAATGATTTTGATATTAGCGAAGTACAAAATATATTACATCATACCGATGGTGTTGTGGTTCAAGACAACAATGATACCTATACGTACCCAATGCCAATGTACGCACAAGGAAAAGATGATGTTTTTGTAGGTAGAATTCGTCGTGACGAAAGCCAGGAAAACACCTTGAATATGTGGATTGTAGCTGATAACCTTAGAAAAGGAGCTGCTACAAACACGATACAAATTGCAGAATATTTGATTGCTGCTAAATTGGTGTAATACTTAATTTTTAGTTCAAATTAAAACCATTTGTTTTGTCAAAACATAATTTGTCAGAACAAATGGTTTTCTTTTTTGCAGTCTTTCATAACCAATAAAAACTGTTCATTTTTAAAACATATAAGGAATATAAGTTCATTTAAGAAAAGCTCTTTGTAAACTTATGTTTCTTTAAATATCTTATATCGTAAAAAAAGAAGCATGTTACTTTTTCTAAATTGTTTTGTTACCTTTGCCAAGGATGAAAAAGAATAAGCTCATAATAAGTGTTTCTTTGGCGGTTGCGGTATTGTTCTCAATACTGTTTCAGTCCTTTCATACCTATGAACATTTAGAGCAGCAGCTTTCCGAAAAGCAATGCCATCATAAATACAATGTTACCAACAAAGAGATAACGCATCAACACCACAATTTTGATCATTGTTATGTCTGTGATTTTACTTTTGGCAGTTCTGTTTCTCCAAAAGAGTTCTCCTATCAATTACACTCCTGTTACAAAGAAATTCCTTATTTCTTTACTGCTAAGGAAACAGTTTTTTCGTTTTCCGGAAGTTTATATTCCCATCGCGGACCACCTGTAAATAATTTAAGCTGAATTTATTTCAGCTTCTGTTGATTTTTTTTCAGCAGGTATCATTTCTATTTTATTTACTAAATAATTCCGGTCTCGGCTCCCTCTCCTTTGGAGAGTCCCGTCCAGATGCTTCGGGATCGGGAGGGCGAGAGGAACAATACCATCATTTTCAATGAAAAAATTTATTATAGCCCTATTCTTGGGGTTTTCGGCGATGCTTCAAGCGCAAAATACCCTTTCGGGAATCGTAACGGATATAAAAAACCAACCCTTAAAAGGCATTTCGGTTTACGCATCAGAATTACACAAAGGAACTACAACAGACGAAAACGGAAAATATTCATTTATTAATCTGCCTAATGGTAACCTGAAATTGACTTTTACATTCGTAGGATTTGGAACACAAAATAAAACGATAACCGCTTTGCTCAAGCAAAATATCTTAGATGTAATCCTCGAAGAAACGATATTCCAAATGGATGAAGTGATTGTTTCCACCGCTTTCAATAAAATACAATCGCAAAACGTGATGAAAGTGGAACACCAAACCATGAAAGAATTACAACGAAAAGGGACTGCCACGTTAATCGAAGGATTGGCAACGATTCCTGGTGTTTCGCAGGTTTCTACAGGAACTTCCATTGGGAAACCCGTAATTCGAGGATTGAGCGGTAATCGGGTTTTGGTGTATTCGCAAGGCGTCCGTATGGAAAATCAACAGTTTGGCGACGAACACGGTTTGGGACTAAACGACTCGGGAATAGAAAGTGTTGAGGTTATCAAAGGGCCGGCTTCGTTGCTGTATGGTTCAGATGCTTTGGGTGGCGTTCTGTATTTTAATCCCGAAAAATTTGCTGATGCGAATACTTTTAAAGCTAATTTCAGTCAAAAATTATTCTCGAATACGCTGGGAAGTAATTCTTCTTTGGGACTGAAAACATCTACCGATTATTGGAAATTCCTAGCTCGTGGAAGTTATAATACACATTCCGATTATAGAATTGCTAATGGTGACCGAGTAACGAATACCCGTTACAATGAAACCGATTTCAAAACAGGAATTGGCTACAGCAATGCCAAATTTTCAAGTGTGTTGCGTTACAATTACAACAAGCTGGATTTAGGAATCCCGGGAGATGGTCCCGAAGCGTCGGGAGCTGAACAAGCGACCAGCAAGCAAACAGGATTTCCAAGACAAGGAGTTTTCAATCATTTGCTGAGTTTAAACAATGTTTTCTTTTTCCAAAAATCAAAACTGGATGTCGATTTGGGTTATGTAGCCAATGACCGAAGCGAGTTTGAAGATAGTGATGTTGCGATTTTGCACATGAAACTTAAAACCTTCAATTATGATGCAAAATACCATTTGCCAACAATAGGCAAAGTGGAATCTATTTTTGGAATTCAGGGGATGCACCAAACCAACACGAATTCCGGGGAAGAATATTTGATTCCGGACGCCACAACCAATGATTTTGGTGTTTTTGGAACCGCTAATTATGAATGGAAAACTAATGTTTTTCAAGCCGGATTGCGTTTCGATAACAGACAAATTACGACGATAGAACATGGGATTGCCGGTTCCGAAGGCTATTTTAAAGCCATCGATAAATCATTCGACAGTTTCAATGCTTCCTTGGGTTACAAAACCAATCTGGCCGATGATTTGACGTTGCGTTTGAATATTGCTTCCGGATTTAGAGCCCCAAACCTAGCGGAATTAACCTCCAATGGTGTTCATGAGGGAACGAACCGCTATGAAGTAGGAAACAGCGATTTGAAAACGGAACAAAACGTACAGACCGATGTGAATTTGGAATACAAAAATAGCCATTTTGAGTTTTTTGTCAATGGATTTTACAACCACATCAACAACTATATCTACACTTCGCCAACAGGAGTGGTGCTTGATAACAATGAGGTTTTCGACTATATTCAGGACAATGCCAAGTTGTATGGAGGCGAAATAGGGCTGCATTTTCACCCGCATCCTTTGGATTGGTTGCATTACGAAACCAGTTTTGAAACCGTAACCGGCAAGAAACAATCCCGAGGCGTCGGGAGTGATTTCCTGCCTTTAATTCCTGCAAACAATTGGAATAACACGATTAGAACAGAATTCAATATCAAAAACTGGCTTGAAGATGGTTTTGCCACTATGAACCTTTCCACGACTTTCAATCAAAATAATGTGAGTGGTTTTGAGACCAAATCCAATGGCTATTCCCTGTTGAATCTGGGTTTTGGAGGAAAAGTAAAATTGGGTAAAATGATTTTTGATGTCAACCTGAACGGGAACAATGTACTGGACAAAAGATACATCGCGCACCTTTCCCGCTTAAAAACCGATGGAATTCCCAACATAGGGAGGAACGTGGTTTTGGGCGTGAATTTTAATTTGTAATTCATTTGCTTCAGCAAAAAACAAAAACGCTATTCGAAAGAGTAGCGTTTTTTGGTTTTAACTTAAATGAACTTATATTCCTTATATGGTTTATATTTTTCAGCACATAAGCTGATTTTAATTAACCCGTTGGGTGTAATTCAATTTATATTATTTTTTAACCACACTTCGACTTTGCTCAGTGCAGGCTCGAAACATAGTTTTTCTTGATTTTATCAAGACGTTTCACTTGATTATAGTAAATCATAGGTATGCGAAACCAAGAATTGGTCTATCCCTTTCTTTTTTCTATGTATGTGGTTAAATTTTTCAGGACGTAATTGGATTGATTTTAATTTATGAATAATCCTTTTTTAAGAATTCCTTACATAAGGAACAGGAACTATTTGTCTATTTTTGTAACGCTTTAAATCAGAATTTAATGAAAAAAACTTTTTTAATAATGGCAGTTTCAACTACAATAGTCTCTTTTGGTCAAAACCAAAATCCTATAAAATATCCCATAACCCGTAAAGGAGAAACTATGGATTTGTATTTCGATACCAAAGTTGCCGATCCGTACCGCTGGCTCGAAGACGACAAATCTGCTGAAACCGGCGCTTGGGTAAAAGCCCAAAACAAAGTGACTTATGAGTACTTATCCAAAATTCCGTTTCGCGATGCGTTAAAAACAAGACTCGAAAAACTGTGGAATTATGAGAAAATAGGCGCGCCTTTTATCGAGGGAAATTATACGTATTACTACAAAAATAACGGCTTGCAAAACCAATCGGTGTTGTATAGAAAAGATTCCAAAGGAACGGAAACTGTTTTTCTTGATCCTAATACTTTTTCTAAAGAGGGAACCACATCGCTTGGCGGACTGGATTTCTCCAAAGACGGTTCCAAAGTCGCGTATGCCATTTCAGAAGGCGGCAGCGACTGGAGAAAAGTCATTATCATGGATGCCATCACCCAAAAAATTATAGAAGACACGATAGTCGATGTGAAATTCAGCGGTGTGTCTTGGAGAGGAAACGAAGGATTCTATTATTCCAGTTATGACAAACCAAAAGGAAGCGAATTATCGGCAAAAACGGACCAACACAAACTGTATTTCCACAAGTTAGGAACACTACAAAAGCAAGATAAAGTGATTTTTGGCGCCGATAAAAAACGACGTTATGTAGGCGGGCATGTTACGGAGGACGATCATTATTTGGTCATCACGGCATCGACTTCAACCTATGGAAACGAACTGTACATCCAAGACTTGACCAACCCCAATAGTCCTATTGTGACCCTTGTGGATAATTTCAAGAGCGACAGCAATATTGTTGATAACGAAGGCACGAAATTATTCATAGAAACCGACTTAAATGCACCCAACAAACGCATCGTTACCGTGGATTTCAATAATCCGAAACCGGAAAACTGGAAAGATTTCATTCCCGAAACCGAGAATGTTTTGACACCAACAACTGGCGGTGGTTATTTCTTTGCCAATTATATGAAAGATGCCGTTTCTGTGGTGAAACAATATGATTATTCCGGAAAACTGGTTCGGGAAATTCAGTTGCCGGGCGTAGGAACTGCCGGTGGTTTTGGCGGAAAGAAAAAAGAAAAAACACTCTATTATTCGTTCACGAATTACATCACTCCGGGTTCTATCTATTCGTTTGAACCAAAATCAGGAACTTCTGCGGTGTATCAAAAACCAAAAGTGGATTTCAACAGCGAAGAATACGAGTCCAAACAAGTGTTTTACACTTCCAAAGACGGAACCAAAATTCCGATGCTGATCACCCATAAAAAAGGATTGAAACGGGACGGTAAAAACCCAACCATGTTGTATGGGTACGGAGGATTCAACGTAAGCTTGACGCCAAGTTTCAGTATTGCCAATGCCGTTTGGATGGAAAATGGTGGTATTTTGGCCGTACCCAATTTACGTGGCGGTGGCGAATACGGGAAAAAATGGCACGATGCGGGAACCAAAATGCAAAAGCAAAATGTCTTTGATGATTTCATCGCAGCAGCCGAATATCTGATTGCCCAAAACTACACGTCTTCACAATTTCTTGCCATTCGTGGCGGGTCAAACGGCGGATTGCTCGTGGGCGCCACGATGAACCAGCGTCCGGACTTGATGAAAGTCGCTTTGCCGGCCGTAGGCGTGATGGACATGTTGCGCTACCACACCTTTACCTCAGGCGCGGGCTGGGCGTATGATTACGGAACCGCGCAGGACAGCAAGGAAATGTTTGCCTATATCAAGGGTTATTCTCCCGTACACAACATAAAAAAAGGGATTCAATATCCGGCCACGATGGTCACCACGGGCGATCACGATGATAGAGTAGTGCCGGCGCACAGTTTTAAATTTGCTGCCGAATTACAGCAAAAACAAACCGGAACAAACCCAGCCCTTATCCGAATTGACATCAATGCAGGACACGGTGCAGGAAAATCCGTGGCGGCAACCATTCAGGAAAACGTCGATATTCAGGCATTTACGCTGTACAATATGGGCATAACGGAATTGAAAAAGTTGGTTAATTAGAGCTTGTCCTGAATTTATTTCAGAAGCTATTTCCTGCTGTACGCTATATCTTTCTAGTCCTGAACTTGTTTCAGGATCCTGAAACAAGTTTAGGACTAGAAAGGATGCCTCTTCCATCAGGGCTAGGGCATTAGATTTCCTCAGACGATTGTCATTGCGAGGAACGAAGCAATCACATCACTGATATAAACCAACAAGAAGTTCAAAAAACGCTATTCAAAAGAGTAGCGTTTTTTTGTGGAATAAATCGAAAACAAAATTCGATTCGTGAACATTTTTATCCCGTATGGGATTTAATGTTGGTAGAAAATTGTTTCATCCGCACCATAATATCCCGTAGGGATTATATGTTCCGTCCCTAGGGGACTATGATGGGTGGGGCATTCTTGGTTTCTACCAATATTAAACACCTAACGGCGTTTTTTTTGTACTCAATAATTTATGAACAATAGTAATAAGTGACTCTTATGCCGTTGCACCAAAGGCAACATTCGGATAGATTTGTTTCACTTCAATAATAGAAAATTAATGGATATCAATATTAAAATTGGCGACAGAATTAAAGAATTACGAAAAGCTAAAGATTTGTCACAAGAAGCATTAGCAAATATTGCTGAAGTAGATAGAACATACATGACCAAAGTAGAAACGGGAAAAAGAAATGTAACAGTTAAGATTTTAGACAAAATAATTATTGCTCTAGGAACTGATTTTATGACATTCTTCAATGATAATAGATTTAAAAATGGAATTTAAAAAAATAAGAGTAGCGGAGTTATTTGCAGGCGTTGGGGGATTTAGGCTTGGTCTCGAAGGATGGAATGAAAAATCTGCATCATCTAATTACAGAGAAACGATTGCAAGCCCTTATCAAGTTATTTGGAGTAATCAATGGGAGCCGTCAACAAAAATACAACATGCTTCGGCTGTTTATGAAAGGCGATGGGGAATGGATAATCATTCGAATAGAGATATAGCAAGCGTTGAAATTTCAGATATTCCAGATCATGATTTATTAGTTGGTGGATTTCCTTGTCAGGATTATTCTGTTGCAACAACTCTAAAAAACTCCAAAGGATTAATTGGTAAAAAAGGAGTTTTATGGTGGTCAATTCATAAAATATTAAGTGAAAAAGAAAACAAACCAAAGTATCTTTTTTTAGAAAATGTTGATAGACTTTTAATTTCTCCTTCAGGGCAAAGAGGTAGAGATTTTGCTATAATTCTGAAAAGTTTAAATGATTTAGGTTATGCTGTTGAGTGGAGAGTTGTAAATGCAGCAGAATATGGAATGCCACAAAGAAGAAGAAGAATTTTTATAATGGCATATCATCGAGACTCAACAATTTATAGCGAAATTAAAGAAACAACTTCAAGTAATTGGGTTCTTGAGGAAGGAACTTTGGCAAATGCTTTCCCGGTTTTAACGGATAATGTTTTGTTTAGAAATGAGTTTAAATTGAAAGGTGATATTGTTGAAATTTCAGAAAACTTCAATCTGAAAGGGAAGAAAGGAATGTTTGAAAATGCGGGAATTATGATTGATGGGATTGTTACAACTATGAAAACTAAACCAAGTTATGAAGACAGTTTTTCAATTTTAAGGGACATAATTCAAAATGGCGAGGTTACACAAGAATTTTACATAAATGAGGAGGATTTGGATAAATGGTTTTATCTGAAAGGCGCTAAAAAAGAAATGAGAAAAAATGCTCAAGGCTTCGAATATAATTATAGTGAAGGCGGAATGATTTTTCCAGATTCTTTGGATAAACCATCAAGAACAATAATAACGGGAGAAGGAGGCAAATCCGCTTCGAGATTTAAGCACGTTATTAAAACTTCAAAAGGTTATAGACGGCTTTCCCCAGTTGAGTTAGAAAGGCTAAATATGTTTCCGGATAACCATACAAAAATAGATGGAATTACTGATACAAAACGAGCCTTTTTTATGGGGAATGCATTGGTTGTTGGGGTTATAGAAAAAATCGGAATAGCATTAAATCAGAAAATAAATAAAAATGACAGAACAGGAAAAAGAGAATTGGTCTAAAATTAGTACTATCAATTTATTTGTAGCGAAAGAGTATTTTCACCATCATGCTTTTGAAATATTAAATACACATAAAAATTTAAAAGACCTGTTCTTATTGTCACTAAATAATGAAATTAGGATAATTCCGAGAGTTAAAAATACAAAAGGTGCAGAAAGTAGAGCAATTAAAGCAGATGATTTAAATATTGTTATTAGAGATTTGTTAAAAAAAATTCCAGATAATGAAATAAAATTTGAAGTATTTGAAGAGAATGGTGTCTTCTATTTTAGTTCGGAAAAAAGTGCAATTGGTGGTTTTGACTTTGCTATTTTAAATCAATATAATAACATCATTGCACTAAGAAATCTATGTTTTGGTAATTTGCAATATGCGGATGGCGAGACAAGATGGGAAAAATTTCTTGCAAAGAATCCTGATTTGGGAGATATTGGAAATAAATTAAAAAGAATTGAAGAAAAAGGAAAGAACATTTTATCCTCAAATGACGGAATACCAACACCTTTAATTGTTGGAGAAATCCAATTTGGAAATTGGGCTTTGGCTTATAGAGATTTCTTCAAAGTGCTTAAAGCTGATGTTCAAAATTCAGTAGATTGCTTAGTCTATATTGTTCCAACTGGAAATTTAGAAAAAATGTTAAGCGATGGGATTGTTACTTTTGATAAAACAAAAAAAATACTTGATGAGTTTTCTAAAGTAATTTCAGTTCCTGTTTGGTTAATAGGATTGGATGTTGAATAAATCGATTTTTGATACGTATCCTTCATTTCGTAAGTGCGGATTTTTAATTCTTGTCTATTTAGTGAATTAAAAACAAAGCGGTAGATTTAAGGTGTTGTTTTTTAAAGGGTTATCAGATAAAGTTCCTAACTTTGGATTGAGGTTTTTTTAATCATTTCTCATGGACCGTGTTACACCTGCTCAACGCTCCAAAATAATGGCTGCCATTAAAGGCACCGGAACCAAAGATGAAATTCGCTTGGCAAAAGCTTTATGGCATCTCGGCTACCGCTACCGTAAAAACAATAGAACTATTTTCGGTACACCGGATTTAACCTTCAAGAAACTTAAAATCGCCATATTCGTTGACAGCGAATTCTTTCACGGAAAAGATTGGGAAACCCAAAAAGACCGCGTCAAAACCAATACGGAGTTTTGGCAAAAGAAAATAGAAAGAAATATTCAAAGGGATGTTGAGGTCAACAATTATCTGGAATCACAAAACTGGAAAGTGCTTCGTTTTTGGAGTGCGGAAGTAGAGAAACATCTTGAGGATTGTATCTCTAAAATCAAGTTAGCAATCATTTCGAGACAAAATCAAAAAAGCCAATTCTAAATTACCTAAAACACGAAAATCCTATTATTACTCCAACCAATATCCTTTTGCCAAAACTTCAAAATCCTTGATTTGTTCCTGTACCCAAGAATCCGGTTTTTCTCTTTCGGTGGCGATGAGTTGTGCGGTTTCGGGAGCCATCTGCAGGGCTGCTCTGGCATCCAGAAATAGAATACGGAGTCTTCGTGCGAGTACATCCTCGACTTTTCGTGCCATTTCATGGCGTACGGCCCAGATGACTTCGGCTTTTATAAAAGGATAATCGGGATGCAGTTTTTCGGCCCATTTTGGATTTTCAAGCGCTAATCCGCGAATTGCCTCCGCATCCGATCCATACTGATGCAGCGGATCTTTAAGGACTTGGTTTAGGGTGTAGCCGTGTATTTTAAAATCTTTGGTGCTGCATTTGTTGGGTTTTAAGTTTCCTTTTTTTATAACACGGTCCAGTGTGTCTTCGGCCATGCGTCTGTAGGTGGTCCATTTGCCGCCTATGATGGAAACCAAGCCGCTTTTGGATACAATTATTTTATGGCCTCTTGAAATTTCTTTGGTTTTTTGATGCTTTTTTTTTGGTCTCGCCAAAGGGCGCAAACCGCTGAATACGGATAATACATCGGCTTGGGTTGCGGTCTTAATAAGATATTGGTTGAAGGTGTTTAATATAAAATCAACTTCTGTTTTTAGTGCTCGAGGTTCCAGGCTTTCCAAGTCTACCACGGTATCTGTTGTTCCTACCACTACTTTATTGTACCACGGAATGGCAAACAATACCCTTCCGTCACTGGTTTTAGGAATCATCAGGGCATAATCAGTAGGGAGAAAGGATTGGTCTAAAACGAGGTGTGTTCCTTGACTGGCCATTATAATAGGTTTTTTTTCCACGTCATCCATGCCAAGAATGGCATCGGCAAAAACGCCGGTAGCATTGATTACCGCTTTGGCTTTTAGGGAATATAATTTTCCTGTTTCTAAATCGGTGGCTTGCACTTGATTTATTTTTCCGTTTTTATTTTTTCCTAAACCCGTTACTTGCATATAATTGAGCAGATGCGCTCCATTTTCGACACTGGTTTGCGCAAGATTTATCCCCAAACGGGCATCGTCAAATTGTCCGTCGTGGTAGAGTGTCCCGTTTTTCAGGTGCTTTGACTTGATTCCGGGCAAATATTCTTGAACCTGCCGCGCAGTGATAAAAGACGAATTGCCCAGACTCCATCTGCCTGCCATCACATCATAGATTTTTAAGCCTAAAGTATAAAAATAGCCTCCAAAAGTACTGAAAGAGGGTATTATGAAAGATTGATTTTGGGTGAGATGTGGGGCATTTTTAAACAGCAATCCCCGTTCGTGCAACGCTTCAAATACTAATCGAATATTGCCTTGGGCTAAATACCGCACGCCTCCATGGACTAGTTTCGTGCTTCGGCTCGAAGTCCCTTTGGTGAAATCGGACTGTTCCAGCAACAGCGTTTTATACCCTCTCAACACGGCGTCTAATGCGATGCCTAATCCCGTGGCACCACCGCCAATGATAATTACATCCCAGGTTGTGTTGTTGTGGTTGATAAAATCAATACTGGTGTCTCTGTTCATAAAAGGAATGGAATGGTCGGATGAATATAGGAAAAAGATTTTAAATCTAAAGATAAATGCAAAAGAGGAGGTTAGAAAAAATCTGGAGAATCGCATGGTTAAAATCCAGTTTGAAATTATTTCGAAACAAAATCAAAAAAGCCAACTGTAATTATAAAAAAATATCTTTATTTTAATTTTGTCATTCCGACGAAGGAGGAATCACATCAACAGTGAATTTTATGATTGAATTTACAGAAGGTTACCACACGTATTATGTTTATATTATTAGTAATAAGTATCGAACTACCTTTTATACTGGAATGACAAATAATCTTAAGGTGAGACTACAACAGCATCAACAAAATATTATAAATGGAAACAAAACTTTTGCTTCAAAATATAATGTGGAATTTTTGGTTTATTATGAAAAATTTACATGGGTTCAGCTTGCTATTGCTAGAGAAAAAGAAATTAAGGGTTGGAGAAGAGATAAAAAATTAGATTTAATTCGTTCTTTCAATCAAAATTTTGAGTTTTTGAACCATTATTTTGTAAAGGATAATGAGATTCCTCCTTCGTCGGAATGACAAAACTCATGCTGGCGAGACATTAATCAATTAAGGGTTGGAGAAGAGATAAAAAATTAGATTTAATTCGTTCTTTCAATCAAAATTTTGAGTTTTTAAACCATTATTTTGTAAAGGATAATGAGATTCCTCCTTCGTCGGAATGACAAAACTCATCCTTGGGAAGCAATATCAATTACCCAACCAATCCATAACTCAATTACGATTTGATTACTTGTTTTAATTCTAGATGAGTATTTTTTTATCACAATATTTTACTAATTCACTCGGTTTTTCATATAACAATCGGTAAGTTTGAGAAACAATCATAAATAAATAATGCTATGACAATACAAATCAACACAGACAATAATGTAGAAGGACACGCCCGTTTGAAATCGTATATTTCAGATGAATTGGGAAACGCTTTGGCACGTTTTGAAGAAAAAGTAACCCGTTTAGAAGTGCATCTTGGAGACGAGAACAGTGAGAAATCAGGTGGTGGTAATGACAAACGGTGCCTGATTGAAGCACGTCCTGTAAATATGCAGCCGGTAGCGGTGACGAATCATGCCGATACTATCGAAAAAGCATTTCAAGGAGCGCTGGATAAAATCAAAAAAGTGTTGGAAACTACTTTCGAAAAACAGAAGACCTATTAAATAGTTGCCTTTGGGCAAACATCCATAAAACTAAAAATGACACTATCTTTTAAATAAGAAAGTGTCATTTTTGTTAGTTGTAATTTTTTTAAAAAATTTTGAGTTTTTGAACCATTATTTTGTAAAGGTCAATGAGATTTCTCCTTCGTCGTAATGACAAAATCATACCAATCATTTGCGCAATCTCATTACTCTAATTTGAAACTAAATTATTTATGATTATTTGAAAACCAATAAAATTTATCTGTTGTATAGCAATCGCGCTAATGTTTCGTCCCTGTCATATACATCTTCATAGAAATGAACTACTCCGTCAGTATCCACCCAAGCGGTAAAATAGCCAATGTAAACCGGAATTTTATTTTTGAGGGTGTACCAATATTCTTCTCCGCTGTTCATAGCAGTTTCTATCTTTTCAAGATTCCATTTTTTGTCGTTTTTCATGATCATGGCGGCAAGTTCTTTCGGCTTGGCCACACGAATACATCCGTGACTGAAAGCGCGGTCTTCTTGACTGAACAAACTTTTTGATGGCGTATCATGCAAATAAATAGCATTCGAATTGGGAAATAAAAATTTCACTAGTCCCAGTGAATTTTCAGGCCCCGGTTTTTGTCTTACGTAATCGTCTTTCCACTCCATATCGTGTTCTTCCAAGTAATTTGGATTCTTCTCGATTGCCGGAAGGATTTCTTTCTTTAAAATACTCGTTGGGACATTCCAGTACGGTCTGAATACAATGTATTTCATTGGAGCGCTGAAAATAACCGTTTTATTCAGGGCTTTTCCTACGACCACTTTAGACTTTAATACTGATTTTCCATCTCTAAGAAACGTTAATTCGTAAGCGGGAATGTTGATTACGATTAATTCTTTGGCTTTGGTAATGTCATTTGAAATCCAACGACATCGTTCCATATTGACCGTGATGGTTTTAATACGTTCGGCTACAGTCACATTCATGTCTTTGATGTGTTCCGGCAAAATAGTTTTGTTGAGCGTATTACCACTTCTTTTTTTGTATTTCAAAATTCCTGTGGCCAATGCGCTATCATATATAGTACTCTTTGAATCGGAAGTAATATCTCCAGTGACGAATAACCGTTGTCTGATTTGAGCAATTGCTGCAGCGCTGTCTCCAGGTTTGTAGGACTTTATGTTTGGGTCAACAGTTATGGCTTTCCAGCCGCCTTTTTTCTCTATTTGGCGGTATTTTTGCAAGACGTCTTTCAGTAAGTAATATTGTCCTAATACCCCTTTTTCATCTTTATTGATTAAAGAAGGATTTATTAACAGTGAATCTAAATAACTGACATAGGATTGTTTTTTTCGAGGCAAATACCATCCAATATCCTTTGTTTTTTGCGCGTCTAAACCATGATATACTTTGTCAGCATAAAAAAAGTACAGTGCAGAATTTAACAGTTCGATATCAATATTTGGTTTTTGATTGTCATCAGAATCATCGTAAATTTCGTCTAATTTTTCTTTGTAAGGAATAACGGTCTGAACGCCTTCTTGTGCTAAATTACTGATTTTGTTGTGTAGCAAATTCCCAAATTCATTGATTCCGTTTTTATCAAACCATACATAATGAAATTGGTGTTTGCGATATAACGATTCCACTTCGGGCTTGTATTTTTCCAGTTTTGGATACTTCGCGAAAAATGTTTCGACTTGGGTACTGTCAAAAGCAATGTCTTCTGGACTGCTTGTGTTTTCCTGATTTCCTGCAGGATTATTTTCGCTTTTCTTTTTACAGGAAACGGTGGTGAAAACTATTGTAAAAACAATAGCTATAATTGGGAATAGTAACTTTTTCATAGGTTGAACTTTAATGCGTAATAATTCATTTCAAGGCATTACAAAAATACGTCAAATCGAGTAGTGTAATACCTATTTTGAAAAGCAGCGTTTTTTAAGGTTTAAATCCTATCGTTACTTTTTGAGGTATAAACCAAAGGAAAAACGTTGTTAAGTATTTGTTTGTCAATATTTTATATATTTAATTTATTTTTTAATTCGAAATTTTCTATCCAATAATTTTCTGAAAATCCAAAAATTATGAAAAAAATAGTATCATTTTCTTTAAGTATTTTACTGCTTTTGGCCTTTACGTCAACAGATTAAGACACTGATAAAGAGCAAGAAAGAATCTGAGCCACACCTGATGCTTGGCATAAAGCTGCCGCCGAAGCAAACTACAATGCGTATTTTAATGTAATGACTGAAGATGCTATTTTCATAGGCACGGATGCCACCGAGAATTGGAATAAAACTGCCTTCAAAGTTTAGGCAAAACCTTTTTTTGATAAAGGTAAAGCTTGGAATTTTACCGCATTGGAACGGCACATTTATTTTGATAAAACAGGGAAAACGGCTTGGTTTGATGAGTTGTTGAATACCCAAATGAAAATTTGCCGAGGCTCGGTAGTGCTTGTAAAAATAGGTAAGGAGTGGAAAATAAAAAATTATGTTTTGTCAATGACCGTTCCTAACGATAATGTTCCTGAGGTTGTCAAAATAAAAGCGCCCTTAGAAGAGGCGGTCATAAAGAACCTGTAAAATAAGTAGTAATTATATTCCATTTTTAATTTTTCTGAATAATTCATTATAATTTATTCTTCAATAAACAGCCAATATTGCGGCCGTTAAATTACATAAATCTAACAAATTGCCTTTAAAATTATTAATTCGGCGATAATTGTTTGGCAGGTGCCTATTTTAAATTGTTTTATGGTCCGAAATTAAATTTTTTTTAACTTTGCCCCCTAATAAAATGGGGTTAAGTAAATAAAATGAAAATAGAGAAACGCTGGATCATATCCTTTGTAATTATAAGTTTAGTTTGCATCACCGGTGTATTGTGGCCAGCAGTAACAACAACTGATGCTGTTCTTTCACAATTTGGAACTATCGATCAAATTATTCCTGCCGATGTTGCGTGGATGCTAACTTCCTGTTGTCTAGTGTTAATAATGACGCCAGGATTGTCTTTCTTTTATGGCGGTATGGTAGGAAAGAAAAATGTGATTTCAACCATGTTGCAAAGTTTTGTTTGTTTGGGTGTAGTCACTTTATTATGGGTTGTAGTTGGTTTTAGTTTAGCTTTTGGAGAACCATTAGGAATTCATATTGGTTCTGGTTTTTATAGTTTTGTGGGGGATCCCACTTCGTTCACCTTTATGGACTATGTAGGCGTGTTGCCACATAAAAAAATAGCGAGCACTGTTCCATTTATGTTGTTTGCTTTGTTTCAAATGAAATTTGCTGTTATTGCGCCAGCGATTATCACCGGATCTTTTGCGGAACGCGTTCGTTTTATATCTTATTTGCTTTTTATCTGTTTGTTTACATTGTTCATATATGCGCCTTTGTGCCATGCCGTTTGGTACCCTACGGGAATTTTGGGCTCTTATTTTGGGGTTAAAGATTTTGCCGGAGGAACTGTAGTACACATGAGTGCCGGGTTTGCCGCTTTGGCGGGCGTTATCGTTTTAGGAAAAAGAAAAAATAGCCGACACGTTCCCACCAATATTCCTTTTGTTTTATTGGGAACCGGAATGCTTTGGTTTGGTTGGATTGGCTTTAATGCGGGTTCTTCTTTGGAAGCCAATGGAGTTGCGGCAATGGCTTTTGCTACGACAACAACTGCATCGGCTGCAGCAATGCTGACTTGGATTTTCTTCGATCGAATAAACGGCAGAAAAGTATCGGCACTAGGAGCTTGTATTGGAGCAGTAGTCGGGCTGGTTTCTATTACACCGGCGGCTGGTTTCGTATCCGTTCCTGAAAGTATGTTCTTTGGTTTTATCGCCGCCCTAGTTTCAAATTGGGTTGTTAATGCTAAATTTTTAAAAGGGATCGATGATACGCTAGATGTTTTTGCCTGTCACGGTGTGGGTGGAATTATGGGAATGATTCTGACGGCAATTTTTGCGCACGGTGAAGATGCCAGCTTGCTTCATGGTGGCTGGAATGTTTTTGGACATCACATGATGGCATTGGTTCTTGTTTCTATTTATACTTTTTTTGGCGCTTTTCTTTTATTCAAAATCACCAATAGGATTATTCCAATGCGTGTTTCTGAAGAAGCTGAAATTATGGGATTAGACCTGTCGCAGCATGACGAAACACTATTTCCTATTGAGTGTTCAGATGTAGCTGAAGAAGAATATGATACTATTTTTGCTTCCCAAAAACATTTAGAAGAACGGACGATTTAGGAATAGGAATTTTATTTTTTTAGTTTACCAATACTGTTTTAACTTTTCAAAGGAGTATTGAATCTGGTTTTTGCGTTAAATAGTTCCATAAAAGAGTATTTTAGGTTATCTTTATTTTAATCGATAACGAAATACGGATGAATCAATTTTGGGAAAGCACTAAAGCATATTTAAAAACTACAAACTTTAGAAAAACAATCAAAAGAGTTGGTTTTTTCTTTATCGGTAGTATTGCCTTTGTTTTGTTGTGTTCCGGAATTTTAGCGATTTATTTTGATACTAATAAAACGGAAATCGTTGCTCAAATTAATGCCAAAATCAACGAAAATATAAAGGGAACAATCCACATTGGCGATATTAAATACAAGTTATTAACGGGTTTCCCCAATGTGACTTTGGCCTTGAGCCAAGTGGAATTAAAAGATAGTTTGTGGGCCATCCATAAACATACGTTGCTCAAAGCTGCCCAAATTGAAATTCGTTTGGGTCTTTGGAGCTTGCTGGCAAACGAGATTGATATAGATAAAATAGAGATTAAGGAAGCAACCCTATACTTGTTTAAGGGGGAAAATGGAATTGTAAATACAGATGTTTTCAGATCCAAACCAAAAGACGACAAATCAAAAAGTTCGACTACATCCACTATTGATGAAATCGTGTTACATCAAGTCCGTTTCGTGTCAGAAAATCAAGTGAGTAATAAGCGATTTGATTTTGATGTTATTTTTTTAAAAAGTAAAATTGAACACGACAACGACAATTGGTATACGGAGCTTTATCTTAAAACGCTTGCAAAAAGCATGGCCTTCAATACAAAAAGAGGAAGTTTTATTAAAGATAAAATGGTGAAAGGCATTTTAGTAGTTGATTTTTTCAACGAAAAAAACCAAATTAGTGTTGCCACTCACGATCTCGAAATTGGAAAAGACCCTTTTGTTATCAACGCTCATTTCAGTTTGGATAAAAATAAATCACCTTTCGATATTGCTATCAAAACTGACATCTTATGGCAAGATGCTTCAAATTTAATGAGTGAGAATATCAGTTCCAGAATCAGCCGATTTGATTTGAAAAAGCCGATACAAGTAAAATGCACAATTATAGGCGATATGAATGCTACCGGAGATCCTCAGATTGTCGTGAAAACTAAAACTAACGATAATGAACTCCAAATACCGGACGGGCTTATCTCTAATTGTAGTTTTGATGCTAGCTTTACTAACAATTATAAAAAAGGAAACGGCTGCAATGATGTCAATTCCACGATTACACTAAGGAACTTTTCAGGTGCTTATAAAACGATTCCTTTTTCAATTCCAATTGGAATTATTACAAATTTTGAAAAAACGACTGCAGCCGGAAGTTTTAAATCCGATTTTGATATTTCCCGATTGAATGGAATCGTTAATAAAGATTTTATGCGTTTTTCTGGCGGTCAAGCCAAAGTGAATTTGGAGTATGAATTTGATATTGTCAATTTAGAAATACAAAAACCAATGTTTACCGGAAATGTTTCTGTTACAAATACTACCATAAACTATGGGCCTCGGAATGTAACTTTTCAAAAAACGGATGTTCAGCTTGATTTTACCGAGAAAGCGTTGTTGATCAAAAAAATCAAGTTCAAAGACCGCAAGAACACTGTTTTTATGGAAGGAAAAGTAGACAACTTCCTTACTTTATATTACGACAATCCAGAAAAAATGGTTGTTAATTGGGCTGTTTATTGTCCTTTTCTGGATGTTAAACAGTTTTTGGGAGTTGTTACACGTTCCCATCAAAATGCGGTTAAAAAGAAGAATAAAACGGATGATTTTTCTAATAAACTGTCTTCGGTTATTGATAAATGCCAAGTGGTCCTGAATTTAAAAGCCGATAAAATGGTCTATAGTAAATTGGAAGCAACGAAGGTTAAGGCTACAGTTTTATTGGTCAATAATAAATTAATCGTAAAGAATGGATGGGTACAAAGCTCGGGAGGAACAATTGCTTTTGATGGAGCGTTAATGCCAAAAAACAATCTTTTCTTTTTAGAATCCAACGTAAAAATTGACCGGGTGAATATTACACAATTTTTGACTTCGTTGAATAATTTTGGGATTCAATCGTTTAAACCAAAAAATATTAAAGGATATCTTTCTGCTTCGGCTTCTGTTAAAGGCATGCTGCTTTCTGGAGGTCAATTAAAGACAAATTCTCTTGCGGGCGTGGCCAAATTTGATGTAAATAAAGGGGCTTTAGTCGATTTTGAACCAATAAAAAAAGTAGGGAAGCTTGCTTTCCCTTTCAGAGATGTCAACAATATCGTTTTTAGTGATTTATCCGGAGATTTTATGATAGATGGAGATTTGGTGAATGTCAATACTTTAAAAGTCAGTTCCAGCGTTTTGAATTTGGATATAAACGGAGTGTATTCCTTTAACAGAGGAACAAATTTAGCATTGACGATTCCGCTGAGAAACCCAAAAAGAGATGAAAATATCACGGATAAAATAGAAATAGCCGACCGCCGAAATAAAGGAATCGTACTGTATTTATTAGCTGTTGACGAAAATGGAAAAATAAAAATTAAATGGAATAAAAACCATGAAAAATAATCCCTTATAAAAGATGTAAGTTATTTGGAATCATCAGCAATTATTAGTTCAGCTAAGCGATCGTCCCTGATGTAAATGTCATTGTAAAAACTAATTTCCCCGTTATCGTTTACCCAAGTCGTGAAATAACCAATGTGAACCGGAATTTTCTTTTTCAGGATGCATGGGGTCTCCACTTCACCTTTCATGGCCTCGTTGATGCGTTCTATTGGCCAGTCCGGATCATCTTTTAAAATTAGCAGCGCCAATTCTTTGGCTTTGTTTATATTGATGCAACCGTGGCTATACGCTCGGTATTCGTATTGAAATAAATCTTGAGAAGGCGTATCGTGTAAATAGATGTCATTAGTATTAGGAAAGACAAACTTAACCAGTCCCAAGGAGTTTTTTGGTCCGGGTCGTTGTCTGGCATTCCCTTTGTCCCATTCAATATTATGTTTTTCCAGATAATTTTCGTCTCGTGCGATAGCATCCATTAATTCATTTTTGATGATGCTTTTGGGAATGTTCCAATAAGGGCTGAATATTATTTTAGTTATGTTGCTGCTGAAAACTACGGTTTCAGTCATGTTTTTACCTACAAGCACTTTCGACTCCAATTCATTTTTACCATTTTTTTTAAAAATGAGTTTGTAGGAGGGGATATTTATAATGATGTATTCATCGGCTTTTGTCAATTCTGGAGCAATCCATCGGCAGCGTTCCATGTTGACTATAATGCTTTTGATATAATTTTCAATGGGAATGTTCATACGGTTAATATGCTTGGATGTAAGGAGATAATCCGTTTTATAGCCATGTCTTTTTTTGTAATTCAATACACTAGCCATTAATTCGGCATCGTACCGATTGCTTTTTGAATCCTGTTTTAAGTCTCCGGTAACAACAAGTCGCTGTCTAATTTTACCAATGGTTTTTGAGCTGTCGTTTGGTTTGTATGCTGCTTCCAAAGAATCCATTGTTATCCTGTTCCATTCGCCGTTTTTTTCTATCTGGTGGTATTTTTTTAAAACCTCACGCAGTTTGTAATATTGTCCAAACAGCTGGTTTTCATTTTTGATTAATAATTTAGGGTCGACTAATAAAGAGTCCAAAAGATTCTCATAAGAGAGATTTTTCCGGGGTAAAAACCATCCCATTTCCTTGATTTTTTCAGTGTCAATTCCCTGAAATACTTTTTTAGCATAAAAAACATACATGGAAGACAGCATTATTTCGGTATCGGTTGATGATAAATCATCGGCAGCATTCTCATTGAAAATACCGTCGATTTTATCTTTATAGGCTACTTTGGACTTTAAACCTTCTTCCTCCAGTTGGTTTACTTTAGAATATAACAAATGGGCAAACTCAATGAGGCCTTTGTCATCAAACCAAATGGAATTATAATTTCGTTTTTTGTATAAAGCTTTAACGTCTGATTTGTATTTTTTTAAATTAGAATATTTCTTAAAAAAACTGGAAACCGTTACGCTGTCAATATGAATTTTGGATTTTCCGGCTGAAGATTCTGGAAGAAGTTGGACAAGAGAAGTTGCTGTAACCGTACGATTTTCATTTCTATTACGGTAAACGGAGGCAAGTGAAAAGCCAAATAAAATAATTGCGATTGATAAAACAAAGTTTCTCATGGCATGATTATTTTACACAAAGGTACAAAAAAAACAGCTTTTTTTGTGAAAATCTAAGGGGAATTAGGCTTGGGGTAAGAAGTTTATTGATTTGTAAATCAGGGTGTTACTTGGTTTTGTTCCATGGAATGGAATGGTAATTCAATGATTATGAATGTTCTTGATATGATTTTTTTGCCAGCAAATCATTCGGTCTTATATATTTCCTTAATTTTGCCGAAATATTCTGAAAAAGTGGGAAGCAAAAATAAATTAAAGAGGTTCAAGGAAAACGAGACATTCAACAACGTTTTTCAACCAACAAGGGAAGATGTAGTAGGCGATTTATTTCCGCTCAAGGGGAAATGGAACTCGGAATTTTTCAAAAATGAAAATCCGTTGGTGCTGGAATTAGGCTGTGGCAAAGGAGAATATTCAGTAGGTCTTGCTGAAAGGTACCCAAATAAAAATTTTATAGGAATCGACATCAAAGGAGCGCGTTTCTGGCGTGGTGCCAAAACTGCGGTGGATACAGGACTTCATAATGTGGCTTTCATTAGAACACAAATCGAATTAATCAATCATATTTTTGCCGAAAACGAAGTGGATGAAATTTGGATTACTTTTCCGGATCCGCAAATAAAATACAAACGCACGAAACACAGAATGACGAATTCGGAGTTTTTGCAGTTGTATAAAAAAATCCTCAAAAAAGACGGTGTCGTAAACTTAAAAACCGACAGTGAGTTTATGCACGGGTATACCTTAGGATTGCTGCATGGAGAAGGGCATGAAGTTTTGTATGCAAATCACAATGTGTACGTAAACGAGGGAAGTCCGGAGGAAGTTACTGCTTTTCAGACCTTTTACGAAAAACAATATTTGGAAATTAACAAGGCAATTACGTATATTAGATTTAGAATTAAAGACTAACATTGCGTTTACAACTCAAATAGTTTCTCTTTTTTGAATGCGAAAAATTTGCCTATGAATTTAATTATATCTTTGTTTTTGGGTTTTGTTACTGCTTTTATTGGGATTACGCCACCAGGTTTACTCAATATGTCAGCCGCCAAAGTAAATCTTAAAGAAGGAAAAAGAAGCGCATTGTGGTTCGTTTCCGGTGCTGTAGTTATAATATTTTTCCAGGCCTATCTTGCTGTCTTGTTTTCTAACTATATTGCTGATCGTCCTCATGTTTTAATTTTATTGCGGGAAGCAGGATTCGGTGTTTTTACGTTATTGACAATCTATTTTCTTTGGATTGCCAAAAAACCGAAGATTAAAAAGGGGAAAATAAAAAAGTACAGCAGTACAAAAAGATTTTTTCTGGGAATGTTACTCTCTGCGCTTAATTTTTTCCCTGTTCCGTATTATGTTTTTGTAAGTGTCACTTTGGCCTCTTACAACCTGTTTTCTTATAATATGCCTTATATTTTTATTTTTGTTACCGGTGTGGTATTGGGTTCTTCTTTAGTTTTTTATTGTTATATCACTTTTTTTCAAAAAATACAAAACAAGACGGATTATATCATTAAAAATATGAATACCATTATAGGAACCATAACCGGATTAATCGCTGTAATTAGTTTAATCAATATTATACGCTATTATTTGAAGTAGTCTTTAAAGTCTAAAGACGAAATAGAAATGCCATTTTATTAGATCCATAATCATGTCAAATGACAATTTTTTTGAACGAGTGTACGCCATTGCCAGACAAATTCCTTATGGGAAAGTCACTTCTTATGGCGCAATTGCAAAAGCTTTGGGAACTGCGCGCTCCTCGCGAATGGTAGGCTGGGCGATGAATGCTTCTCATAATATGGAAGATGTTCCGGCACATCGTGTGGTGAATAGAAAGGGATTGCTTACGGGAAAACTTCATTTTGATGGAACGAATCTCATGCAACAATTATTGGAAAACGAAGGAATAGAAGTTCTGGATAACCAAATTGTAGATTTCGAAAAACATTTTTGGCAACCAGAGGTTAGGCAAGAGTGATTTTTACAATTTTGGAAGGTCACTTTCGTTGTTGTTATTATCGTTCTTTTTATTGTTTATTTCGGCTATTCGGATTAAATACGCTTCGATGGTTTCGCGCTCTCCAATTGGTATGCTGTCCAATAAACTATCAAATCCATTAATTAAATTGGTGTATTTCTCAAATGTATCTTCGAGTAATTGATCGTTTTTTGTTTCCCAATAATTTCCCTCATCGGTAAGATCAAAATTTTCAAAATATTTTTTGTTCAAATAATCAAAAATAGTGATCAGTTGTTTGTGGATTTCAGGTCCGGAAAATTGGGTTTTTACCGACAAATAATTATCGTCCAACTCATTTATGAAAACCTTTGAAGATTCAAAATTATAAAAAGCACACATTTTTCCGTTGGATAGAAAAGTCAAGCAAACAACTTCGCAATTGGTTGGACTAAAACAGATGCCGTAAATGGAATCATCATAAGAATCAATAGTAAAAGAATGGCTTGGAAAGGCTTCTTCAAAAACATGAAATTCCCATTGGTTTGCCTGTGAAATGTCAGTCACCTCTTCAATCATTTTTTTTAAAAGGGTAGGATTTCTAAATGCTCCCTTATAATGAAAACTTAATCCCATGATTTTTTCTTATAAATTTAGATTATAAATTTTGGTTTATTGGGTTTACGGATGTTGTTTTTTAATTAAATTAGAAAGCAAATCGCTCCCTTTGGAGGGATTGGTGCTGGGAATTATGACCCTGAAATTGGCTAATAACTACCGTCAATTTCCACATCAATAAATGCAATACAAAACCTTTATAATAAGAACTTTTCATAGTATCTTTGTAATCTGAAATCAGTTTAAATAAAGATAATATTCTGGCGCTAAAATGCCAATAGTAAACAATAAACTAAAAATGAAATTAGACAGGAAAGACATCCTTAAAGCTTTAGAAACGATTACTATAGCTGGAGAAGGAAAGAACATGGTTGAAAGTGGCGCAATAGCAAATGTAATTACTTTTGGCGATGAGGTGGTGGTGGATTTAGTATTACACACACCGGCAATGCATATTAAAAAGCGTGCCGAAGACGATATCAAAAAAACAATTCTTGAATTAGTGTCTCCGGATGCTAAAATAAAAATCAATAGTAAAGTTGAAGTTCCGGACAAACCAGAAATTAAAGGAAAACAAATTCCGGGAATAAAAAATATTATCGGTGTTGCCTCTGGTAAAGGAGGTGTAGGGAAATCTACCGTTACTGCAAATCTAGCGGTATCATTGGCTAAAATGGGTTTCTCAGTAGGAATTCTTGACGCTGATATTTACGGACCGTCTATGCCAATCATGTTTGACGTAGAAAATGAAAAGCCAGTCTCTGTAATGGTGGATGGGAAATCAAAAATGAAACCAGTTGAAAGCTATGAAGTAAAAATTCTTTCGATAGGATTTTTTACAGCGCCAAGTCAAGCGGTAATTTGGAGAGGACCTATGGCTTCCAAAGCGTTAAACCAAATGATATTTGATGCGGACTGGGGAGAATTGGATTTCATGTTAGTCGATTTGCCACCAGGAACGGGTGATATTCACCTTTCAATCGTGCAATCATTGCCAATTACGGGTGTTGTAATTGTAAGCACGCCACAAGCGGTAGCTTTGGCCGATGCTAAAAAAGGAGTTTCTATGTTCATGTCTGAAGCAATAAATGTTCCTGTATTGGGAATTATTGAAAACATGGCCTACTTCACACCCGAAGAATTACCGGAAAATAAATATTATATCTTTGGAAAAGAAGGAGCCCGAAATCTTGCAGAAGATTTAGAAGTTCCATTCCTTGGAGAAGTGCCCATTGTACAGTCAATCCGTGAAGCGGGAGATTACGGTCGTCCTGCAGCGATGCAAACAGGTTCAATTATCGAAACTGTTTTCGAAGAAATCACGAGAAAAGTGGTGCAGGAAGTAGTAAGCAGAAACGAAAATTTACCTGCTACTGAAGCTGTTAAAATTACAACTATGGCAGGCTGTTCAGCAGTAAAAAAATAGAACTTCCTTCTTCTCCCTCTCCTTTGGAGAGCGTTGGGTTGAGGAAAATCCAATAATATAATTATGACAACAGAAGAATTAACAATAGAAGTTCAAAAAGCACTCGAAGAAATCAGACCTTTTTTGAACTCAGATGGCGGTGATATTACCCTTATTTCTATCGAGGACGACAAACACGTAAAAGTGCGTCTCGAGGGAGCATGCACCAGTTGCAGTGTAAACCAAATGACATTGAGAGCCGGTGTGGAAACCACCATTAAAAAGTTTGCTCCCCAAATAGAGACTGTTGTAAATATCCTATAAATGCTTAGGGCGTGACCATTTTGAGAAAAAAGGCTACTCTAGATAACGAGTATTTGCCTTTTTTCTCAAAATGGTCGGGCTATCCGCGCTACTTCGGTAGCCAGCTGCTATCCCTCACGCAAACAATCGGGATGCCTTTAAGACATTCCAAAAAGATACAATTGATTAACCAACCAATTCCAAATAGTAAAAAATGGATGTATTAATAAAAATTAAAGACAGAGAAGGAGTAGTGCATGAATTACAGGCTCCTACAGATATGGCCATGAACATCATGGAATTATGTAAAGCGTATGAACTTCCTGTAGAAGGAACTTGTGGCGGAATGGCCATGTGTGCTTCTTGTCAATGTTATGTCCTGAATGATGTTGCATTACCCGAAATGGGCGACGATGAAGAAGCGATGCTATCTGAAGCATTCTATGTGAAATCAAACAGTCGTTTAGGCTGTCAAATTCCAATCACCGAAAGCCTCGAAGGATTAGAACTGGAGTTGGCTCCGGAAAATTAAAGAAAAAGCGTTTGCCGAGGCAAACGCTTTTTTTATTTATAATCTTTTAGATTTGTCGGGCCTTCAAGTACTTCTCTTACAACTTGAAGAATACCATTCTCCTTTGTGTCGATAAACCATTTTATAAGTGTTATCGTTCCATTTACAATTTCAATTCCGGTGATACTTCTAGGATGCACGCAGCTTCCGTCATTGAAGTAAGGTGTCGCATGCTGACTTGGGTAAGAAAAACTAGGACGATGTGTGTGGCCTACAATGGTAATTTTGCGATTGTTGTTCTCGATCCATTTTTTGATTCGTCGTTCGATTTTTATCCGTTCCACATAATTTTTAGCGGGGCTTGTAGGATCCGATATTCCCCAAATTTGTAGCGGTTTCCATAAGATGCGGACCATAAATCTGTTGATTTTCCAACCAACATAATTCATGAAATCGGCTTGATGACCATGGGTTAAAAATAGTTCTTGGTTGGTTTCCTGATGAACTAAAACGATGGCCTCATGACATTGTATACCAGTAAACAACGGTTCAATTCGGTCGTTTTGTGTGTTTGTATACGTAGTTAGCGTTTTTTCTACATGATCTTTATCACGAAAAGTCATTTCGTGATTACCCCAAATTTTATGGTATCTATTGGAATCGTGAAATTTCTTTAGTAAAAGATACACATTTTTGTGTGCTTCGAAAATGGTTTTAAAGAAAATATTCTCCCATAATTCATCCCCGTCACCCAACTCACAATACGCAAAACCATCGTTGTAATATTGGGTCATTGCATGAAAATAGACGTTTCGATTGCTTGCAAAATCATCAGCAAAACTATTGTCACTTCTGTGACAGTCACTAAAAAGGATAAATTTTGATTGATCGTCAAAAGGAATTCTTTTGGCTTCTTTGTAAGCTCTTGTTAATCGTTCTTGGGAAGACATTTATTTATTTTAAAAATAAAGATAAAAAAAATAGCGAAGAAAGCTGTTTTTTCCATTGATACTTCCTTTACGGAATTGTTTTTATTTTTGTATCGCTATAGCCGCTTTTGGTAAAATCCGTTCCACAAATAAAGAGTATGCGAATTCTGAAGGATGTAATCCGTCATGAGCCACAAGATTACTGTTTGTTAAACCTTTTCTGGTAATATCAGTGATATTTATAAATTCAATAGTGTGATCAATGCAATATTTTTTTGCGAAAGCATTATACCCATCAATTTCCATAGAAATCTTCGATTGAGTTCCTGATCCTTGACCGTAAGGAGTATAGGCATAATCTGGAATGGAAATTACAATTACATTAGCCTTATCCCCTTTTGCAAGAGCAATAGCTTTAGTCACTAGTTCAGGAAACTCTTTTTCATATAAAGAAAAGGATCTGTTTTGATATTGGTTGTTTACGCCAATTAATAACGTGACCAAATCATAATCTGATGCGGGATTTTGGAAATCAATCGCCGAAATTAGGTTGGTGGTGGTCCATCCCGTTTGTGCAATAAGCTTTAATGGGTAGGTGTTGTTCGCGTTTAAATTGCTCAGGCTTTTCCTCAGTTGTTCCGGAAATCTACACGTTTCACATACGCTTTGTCCAATGGTGTAGCTGTCGCCAAGGGCTAAATAGCTAAAGGTTTGATTTTGTGTTTGTGGGACTGTAACCACGACAGGATTAGTTGTCGGATTGGCAACTATCGGTGCTGAAGCCATTTTAGGGATGGGACTTTCACTGCAACTCACGATAAAAAGGAGTAAAAAGAACGCAACTATTATTTTGATTTGGTTTTTCATTATTTTGAAATTTGTTCATTTCTAAATAATAGTTACGTTTATTTCAAGGTGTTGGTTTTGCCTTTAAGCTAATTCCACATTCATCATAATGGTTTCTTCGATCGCATCCCAAAGCCCGATGCGTTTTTCTAAAGCTAAAGTAGAAATTTCTTCTACATCAGACCATTTTTGAGCGTCAGTTCCGCAAAGTTCCGTTATCATTTTCATAGCCATGGGGCCATGATCATCAGCATCCAGTTCTATATGTCTTTCGAAATAATAAATTAGCTTGCTTAAATCTTTTTTTGGAAAATTAGCTTGGAAGTTTTTTAAAATTTCGGTGAACATACTCGGAATCAGTTCTTCTCTTCCAAAAGTAAAAGCGGCAGCTATCTCATGGGATTTTCCTTCTTCGATCACTCTGAAAGTAAAATCTAAAAATGCTTTGATATTAGGATGTAAGTTGCTTTTTTTAATAGCTACAAATATGTTTTTAAGCGAATTGACTTCCGATAAAAATTGTTCAATTCCTGTTGTGTTCGCGCCACAATCTTTCATAGCTTCAATGTACATCTCATAATGGCTTTGGCGACGCCCGTCAATAGTCAAATCTGATTCTTCAGCAAGGACTATTTCGTTTATCAAATATCTGGTTTCGGGGTTTTCCGTTGCGAACCATGGAGTTGTTGTACAAGTTAACTTGGATTGTAATGCTTTTAATAAGGACATAAAATCCCAAACTGCATACACATGGCTCTCTAGAAAACACTGTAAGTCTTCAATTGTTTTTACTTTCTTGTATAAGGAATGTTGTAACAATAGGTCTTTTTGGGGCTGAATGCTATTGTTGATAGTCTCAATATTCATTGGTGGTATTTTTTATGTAAATATAAAAAAAGCTTCTTGTTTCCAAGAAGCTTTTCTATCAATTTTATAAATACTTTAATAGGGACTTATTTCTATTTGAAAGCTGAAATCCCAGTAATATCCATACCTGTGATCAACAAGTGAATGTCATGGGTTCCTTCGTATGTAATTACGGATTCCAGATTCATCATGTGGCGCATAATGGAATATTCGCCTGTGATTCCCATTCCTCCTAACATTTGTCTGGCTTCACGAGCAATATGAATCGCCATGTCTACATTATTTCTTTTGGCCATTGAAATTTGAGCAGTTGTTGCTTTTCCTTCATTTCTTAAAACACCTAATCTCCAGGTCAATAGTTGTGCTTTGGTGATTTCAGTAATCATTTCAGCCAATTTCTTTTGTTGCAATTGTGTTCCTGCAATGGGTTTGTCAAACTGGATTCTTTCTTTAGCATAACGTAGCGCCGTATCGTAACAGTCCATTGCGGCACCGATAGCTCCCCAAGCAATTCCGTAACGTGCTGAATCAAGACAACCAAGCGGAGCTCCTAATCCAGATTTATTTGGCAATAAATTTTCTTTAGGCACTTTCACATTGTCAAAAATTAGCTCTCCTGTAGAAGAGGCACGAAGGGACCATTTATTATGCGTTTCGGGAGTGGTAAAACCTTCCATTCCTCTTTCAACAATTAAACCGTGAATTCTCCCTTCTTCATTTTTTGCCCAAACAATAGCAATATCAGCAAATGGTGCATTCGAAATCCACATTTTGGCACCGTTCAATAAATAATGATCGCCCATATCTTTAAAGTTTGTAATCATGCTTCCCGGATCAGAACCGTAATTGGGTTCCGTTAGTCCAAAGCAGCCCATGAACTCGCCAGTGGCCAGTTTTGGTAAGTATTTCATGCGTTGTTCTTCGTTTCCGTATTTCCAAATTGGATACATCACTAAGGAAGATTGTACGGATGAGGTGGAACGAACACCGGAATCTCCGCGTTCAATTTCTTGCATAATTAAACCGTAAGATATTTGGTCTAGACCTGCGCCGCCATATTCTTCAGGTATGTACGGGCCAAAACCGCCAATTTCACCCAAACCTTTTATGATTTGTTTTGGAAATTCAGCTTTTTGAGCATATTCTTCTATAATAGGAGAGACTTCACGTTTTACCCATGCACGGGCAGAATCACGAACTAATTTGTGTTCGTCTGTTAGTAAATCGTCTAGGTTATAATAATCGGGAGCTTGAAATAAGTCTGGTTTCATGGTTAGGTAATTTTTATGTACGACAAATTTACATAAAGAAAATATAACAAAAGCATTAATAAATGTTATATTTTTTTATTTTTATTCAAAATAACGAAACTTTACAATCAAATTAGGTGTTTCTTAAAGCGTGATTTTAATGAAAAAATTATGGACTACTAATTTGCAATAAAATAGCTAATTCGTTTGAAATTTATTTTAAATAAGGGAGTTGACGTATTTGGATAAAATTCCAAATTACATTTTCAAGTAAAAATCTTTTGTCAATTCAATGTATTCTGGGGTGTATTGATGTCTTGAAGTTTCGATAATCAATTCATCTATAATAATGGTGGCGTTTTCATTTCGACTTAAAGCCAATAAACTGCGTTTGATTTCGGTAATTGGAGTTCCTTTTACCCGAGTAATTTTTAAAGGATATAATTCGTATTCTTTGGCAAGAGCCAAAAAAAGTTCTTCTTCTTTAAAAGGAATTATGACGGAGAAAATACCGTTTTCGGAAAGTAATAAAGCAGCGGCTTCGATTAAATCTTCAAAAGGCATCGCATCAACAAAACGGGCTAAGTCGCGTTGTTCGTTTTCGGATTTGTAATCTTCAGTGTAAAAAGGAGGATTGGAAACAATTAAATCGTACTCATCTTCAGGTTCTTCCACAAATTCATCCAAACCGGCATGAAAGCAAAATAAACGATCCCTCCAGGGTGAGTTTTCAAAATTATCTACGGATTGTTCGTAGGCTTCTTCGTCGATTTCCAAAGCGTCAATTTGTTCTGCATTGCTTCTTTGCGCAAGCATTAAAGCGATAACACCTGTTCCGGCTCCAATGTCTAAAATGCTAAATGGATTGTTTTCAATTGGTGTCCAAGCGCCTAGTAAAACACCGTCGGTCCCAATTTTCATGGCACAACGATCTTGTTGGATTGTGAATTGCTTGAATGAAAACATAATGATTTAAGAATGTAGATTGACGATTTTGATTGCGGATTTCAGTTAAACAAATTAACCAATTAACCTTTCTACAAGTACATTTCAATAAGTCCGTCAGGTAAATCCATGATGACTTTTTTATTTCCTCTGTCAATTTTTACAAGAAAATGGTCAATCATAGGAATGAGGATTTCTACATCACCATTTAAAACTTCAAAAAGGGGTTGGGCAGTGGTGTCATTAATGGATTGAATTTTTCCAACAACGCCTAAGCGTTTGTCTTCAACTTCGAAGCCAATTACTTCATGGAAGTAGAATTTATTGCCGGTAAGTTTTGGCAACATATTTAAGGGTAGATAAATGGCGTTGCCTATAATGGCATCGGCATCTTCTTCGGTGTTCATATCTTCAAAACGAATGCGAAGAAAGTCGTTTTTATGCAGTGAACTGCTTTCAATAAAAAAAGGAACCAAGTGTTTGTTGCATTCAACAAACACTGATTCCAAGTTTTCGTATAACTCAGGTTCGTCCGTGTCTAAATAGGCAAGAACTTCCCCTTTGAAACTAAATTTTTTAGCGATTTTACCTAAATAGAAACAATCTTCTTTACGCATGTTCGCCTTCTAAAATTATGCTTCAGTTGTTTCGTTATTTTCTTCTGCAGCTGGAGCTTCTTCAGCTTCAACTTCAGCAACTTCTTCTTCCACAGCTGGAGTTGCTGCAGCGATAGCGTCAGCTTCTGCTTGAGCAGCTGCAGCTAAACGTTTAGCATTAACATCTTGTTCTGCTTTGAAAGCTTTAGCTTTAGCATCAGCTTGCGCTTTTGTTAAACCTTCTTTTTTAGCATCAACTTTTCCAGATTTTGCTTCTAACCAAGTCGCTAATTTTGCATCAGCTTGCTCTTGAGTTAAAGCTCCTTTACGGATACCACCATCAAGGTGATGTTTCAATAAAGCTCCTTTGTAAGAAAGAATTGCTTTTGCAGTATCAGTTGGTTGAGCACCATTGTGCAACCATTTTACTGCGCTATCAAGGTTCAAGTCGATAGTTGCTGGGTTTGTGTTTGGATTGTAAGTACCGATTTTCTCTAAGTATTTACCGTCTCTTTTTGAGCGAGCATCTGCTGCTACAACCCAGTAAAAAGGTTTTCCTTTTTTACCGTGTCTTTGTAATCTAATTTTTACTGACATAATCTTGTGATTAAATTTTGAGGTACTCGACCTCGATTAATTAAGGGTGCAAAGATACATTTTTTATTTAGATTTGCTAATTCGAATACTGTTTTAATGAATAGTAAGGTGTTAGGGCTGATTAGTTGTATTTTTTTTCGCTTCTGTTTTATTTTTTTTAGCTATAATAGTATACTTTTGTTTGTTCAAAAAGAGGTCTTTATGAAAAAATATTTTCTGTTTATTGCCGTAATTTTTTCTTTAATTTCTTGTCAGGAAGATGTTAGCTTTAATAATCCTTCTTTGCAGGGTGTGAAAGACAATGTGTTTTGGAGAGCTGTTCAATCTAAAGTTACATTAGCTTCAGATGGATCTTTACTAATTGAAGCCTATACTAGGAATGAAACTTTATCTTTGGAAGTAACTTCTACAAATGCTCAGACCTATTTTTTAGGAACCAGTGAGTCCAAAAAAGCAACTTATGTCCTAACCGATGCCACAGGTGCTTTAATTACTTTTTCCACAGGTTTTGGTATTGGAGACGGTGAAATTGTGATATCAGATTATGATGCTATAAACCATACGATTACGGGTACGTTTAAGTTTAACGCAGAAAACACCTACAATAATCCATTGGCCGGTCCTGTGGTAAATTTTCAACAAGGCGTTTTTTACAAAGTTCCTGTGAGTTCACTTGTTCAATAAACTAGGGCAAGTTGTGTTCTTAAAAGGCTTCAATTAGGTGCTTTGTGGTGTCCTTTTTCTTCTTAAATTTAAAATAAAAAATATAAATAAGCTAATCTATAGTAGATTAGAAAAAAATAACAGTACATTTGTTCTATTATTTAAATAAGTACATATGAATATTTTTGTTGGAAGTCTTCCATTCAGTATTGAGGAAGCAGATTTAAGAGAGTCTTTCGAGGCTTATGGAGCAGTTGATTCAGTTAAAATCATTACTGATAAATTTACTGGAAGAAGTAAAGGTTTCGGTTTTGTTGAAATGACAAATGATGACGAAGCTCAAAAAGCAATTGATGAATTGAACGGAGCTACTGTTCAAGGACGTGCAATTGTAGTAAACAAATCTGAGCCAAAACCAGAAGGTGAAAGAAGAAGTTTTAACAATAACAGTCGTGGTGGAGATTCACGCGGTGGTTATGGTGGTGGAAACAGCCGTGGTGGAGATAACCGTGGTGGTGGAAACAGAGGAGGATATTAATATTTTTTTCTACAATATAAAAAAAGGTGTCAATTTATTGACACCTTTTTTGTTTGGTAGATATTCTGTAGAAATGCAATACGTTGCATTTCTACAGAATTATATAATTGTTTTACAAATTTGCAACTAACCAGTCACCAACTTCACTAGTTTTATACGCTTTTGCATCTTTTCCGGCTAAATCCTCTGTTACAATTCCTTGTTCCAATGATTTGTTTACAACTGCTCTAATCGCTTCTGCTTCTTCTTTTAATCCAAAAGCATCTTCAAACATCATTGCTGCAGATAATACTGTAGCTAATGGATTAGCAATATTTAATCCTGTCGCTTGTGGATAAGAACCATGAATAGGTTCGTATAATGAAGTGTGCTCTCCTACTGATGCAGATGGCATTAATCCCATAGAACCAGAAATTACAGAAGCTTCATCCGTTAATATGTCTCCAAATAAGTTTTCAGTAATCAAGACGTCGTACGAATTTGGCCATTGAACCAAACGCATTGCTACGGCATCTACGAATTCATAACTCACCGTTACTTCAGGATACTCTTTTTCCATAGCTTGTACTGTTTCTCTCCATAAACGGGAAGTTTCCAATACGTTTGCTTTATCAACACAACATAATTTCTTTGAACGGGTCATAGCCAGTTCAAAGCCTTTTTTAGCTAAACGTTGTACTTCGACTCTTGTGTACGTACAAGTGTCAAAAGCGGTTTCGCCACCGTCTTTTCTTCCTTTCTCACCAAAATAAATTCCTCCGGTTAGTTCTCTAAGGAAAATTAAGTCAGTTCCTTCAATACGTTCTCTTTTTAAAGGAGAGTTGTCAATCAAAGATGGGAATGTAAATGTAGGACGCACATTAGCAAATAAGCCTAATTTTTTACGCATCAACAATAAACCTTGTTCTGGTCTTACAGGTGCACTTGGGTCGTTATCGTATTTTGGGTGTCCAATAGCTCCGAATAGAACTGCATCAGCAGCCATACAAATTTCATGCGTTTCATCAGGATAAGGAACGCCAACAGCATCAATTGCACAAGCTCCTGTAAGAGCGGGAGTCCAATTGATTTCGTGGTTAAATTTTTTTGCAATAGCATCAGAAACTTTTACAGCTTCATTGATTACTTCTGGTCCAATTCCGTCTCCGGCTAAAAGGGCTATGTTAAATTTCATTAGGTAAATTTTATGTTAGTATTGTTTTTGTATTTTTTATTGGGCTGTAACCACATTCAACATTTTTTGTGTAGCAATGATTGCGGCAACTGTTTGGTCTGAATCTAATCCTCTCGTTTTAAATTCTTTTCCATGATTCGTCCAAGTAATTATGGTTTCGCATAATGCATCAGAGCTACTTCCTGGAGGGATTCGCACTGCATAGTCAATCAATTTAGGCAATTCCATTTTTTTACTTTTATAAATTTTTGCTAGTGCATTCATAAAAGCATCAAATTGTCCATCACCTTGAGCATGCTCTTCGATTACTTCACCATCTATTTTTAAACAGAGCGTGGTAGAAGGTCGCATTCCCTTGGCGTGAACCAATACATAGGACTCGACCACAATTCTCTCTTCGTAAGTCTGACTGTCTAAAACATCAGAAATAATATAAGGTAAATCTTCTTTGGTAACGGTTTCTTTTTTGTCGCCTAATTCAATGATGCGTTGGGTAACTAATTTTAGATCTTCGGGATTTAATTTCAACCCTAATTCCTGAAGGTTTTTTTCAATATTGGCTTTACCAGAAGTTTTTCCTAATGCATATTTTCGTTTTCTTCCAAAGCGTTCCGGAAGTAAATCATTAAAATATAAATTATTTTTGTTGTCTCCATCGGCGTGTATACCTGCTGTTTGGGTGAATACATTGTCTCCAACAATAGGTTTGTTAGCAGGGATTCTATATCCTGTGAAAGTTTCTACCAATTTACTCACAGAGTACAATGAAGATTCTTTTACACTGATTTTTATTTCTGGTAAAAAGTCATTGATTACGGCAACGGTGCTTTCAAGCGGTGCATTTCCAGCACGTTCTCCCATTCCGTTTACGGTTACGTGAAGCCCTTGAATACCTGCTTTTACAGCTTCCATTACATTAGCGATACTTAAATCGTAGTCGTTATGTGCATGGAAATCAAAATGGGTATTTGGGTATCGCGCTATAATTTTCGAAATAAATTCAAATGTTTCAGAAGGGATTAAAACGCCCAAAGTGTCTGGTAGTAAGACTCTTTTAATCGGTTGTTTGGTCAAAAAATCTAAATATTGAAACACATATTCAGGTGAATTGCGCATTCCGTTACTCCAATCTTCAAGATAGACATTAGTTTCGATATTGTTTTCTTGAGCCAATGCAATGGCTTGAGCAATTTCAGTAAAATGTTGTTCAGGCGTTTTCTTTAGTTGGTGCGTTAAATGGTTGAGAGATCCTTTGGTCAGTAAATTTTGGACTTTGGCTCCAGTCTTTTTCATCCAATCTATCGAAAGTCCACCGTCAACAAATGTTAAAACTTCGATTCGGTTAGCATATTCTTTCTCATTTGCCCAGGTCATTATCCCTTTTACTCCTTGAAACTCGCCTTCACTTACGCGTGCTGAAGCAATTTCAATTCTATCAATATTTAATTCTTCCAGCAACAATTGTGCAATGGTTAGTTTTTCTGCAGCAGAAAATGATACTCCCGAGGTTTGTTCGCCATCACGGAGCGTCGTATCCATTATTTCAATTTTTCTTTTTTCCATTATGAATTTGATGCTAAAGCGGTTTCGATTTCAGTAATTTGAAATCTTGTTGTTGTATTTTGTAAAATGGTAAATGCAGTTATCTAGCTTAACAATACTATTGAGCTTAAGATAACTGCATTTTTATTGTTTGTTTTTAGTAAGGAAGCTTATTGGCAAACCCAACAATTTCTTCTTTGATGTTTTGTAAATAATCAATATCATCAAAACCGTTAACCATATTGTCTTTTTTGTATCCGGAGATGTCAAAAGATTCTTTTTGACCAGTTGCTTTTAGCGTAATGGTTTGTTCCGGAAGATTGATTTCTAATTCTGTTTTTGGATCAGCTTCAATAGCCTTGAAGATTGTTTCAGCAAATTCCGGACTAACTTGTACGGGTAAAACACCAATGTTTAAGCAGTTTCCTTTGAAGATGTCTGCAAAGAAACTTGAAACAACTGCACGGAATCCATAATCGTAAACTGCCCAAGCTGCGTGTTCTCTTGAAGAACCCGAACCAAAGTTTTTTCCGCCTACTAATATTTTTCCACTGTAAGTGGCATCATTCAATACGAAATCTGCTTTTGGAGTGTCATCTCCGTTGTATCTCCAGTCTCTGAAAAGGTTGTCTCCAAAAGCTTCACGTTTAGTAGCTTTTAAGAAACGTGCTGGGATAATTTGATCGGTATCCACATTTTCTATTGGTAGTGGCACTGCACTACTCGTAAGGATGTTAAATTTATCGTATGCCATTGTGATTTTTGATTTTTGATTAACGATTGCTGATTTTTAATTTACCGTGAGGAAAATGTAATCGTAATCGTTAATATTATTTTGTGTAATCTAAATTGTACTATTGTAAACGGAATGTTCAGAAATCGTTTACATCAAATCTCTAGGGTCTGTTAGTTTTCCGGTAACTGCAGCTGCAGCGGCCATAATTGGACTTGCCAATAATGTTCTTGAACCTGGACCTTGACGACCTTCGAAGTTTCTGTTTGAAGTACTTACTGCATATTTTCCTGCAGGCACTTTGTCATCATTCATCGCTAAACAAGCAGAACAACCTGGCTGACGCAATACAAAACCAGCCTCAGTAAGTATATCTAGTAGCCCTTCTTCTTTAATCTGAGCTTCCACTACGTGAGAACCTGGAACTAACCAAGCGGTAACATTATCTGCTTTTTTTCTTCCTTTTACAATTTCTGTAAAAGCTCTAAAATCTTCAATTCTACCATTGGTACAACTTCCCAAGAAAACAAAATCAATTGGTTTACCAATCATTACGTCATTTTCTTCAAAGCCCATGTAGGCTAAAGATTTTTTATATGTTTCCTCACCACCTTCTACTTGGTTAGCGCTTGGAATATTTTTTGAGATACCAATTCCCATTCCAGGATTTGTACCATACGTAATCATTGGTTCAATGTCTGCTGCATTGATGTTTAATTCTGCATCAAAAATTGCATCAGTATCAGTTTTTAACGTTTTCCAATACGCTACCGCTTTATCCCAAGCTTCGCCTTTTGGAGCGTATAACCTTCCTTCTAAGAAATCAAATGTTTTTTGGTCAGGAGCAATCATACCACCACGAGCACCCATTTCGATACTCAAGTTACAAACGGTCATACGGCCTTCCATGGACATGTTTTCAAAAACATCTCCTGCATATTCTGCGAAATATCCTGTACCTCCGGAAGTAGTTAATTGTGCAATAATATAAAGTGCAACGTCTTTTGGACCAACACCTTTGCTTAATTCACCATTTACGTTGATACGCATTTTCTTTGGTTTCGGTTGCATGATACATTGTGTAGCCATCACCATTTCAACCTCAGAAGTTCCGATACCAAAAGCAATAGCACCAAAAGCACCATGCGTAGAAGTATGAGAATCTCCACAAACAATAGTTGCGCCCGGTAAAGTAATTCCGTTTTCAGGACCTACTACGTGAACGATTCCATTTTTTTGGTGACCTAATCCCCAGTGAGAAATACCATATTCTGCTGCGTTGTCTTCCAATGCTTTTAATTGATTAGCAGATAATGCGTCTGCAACAGGCAAGTGTTGATTTATTGTTGGTGTATTGTGATCGGCAGTTGCAAAAGTGCGTTCTGGGTATAAAACCGTAATACCTCTTTCTTTTAAACCTAAAAAAGCTACAGGACTAGTAACTTCATGGATGAAATGACGGTCAATAAAAAACACATCTGGTCCATCTTCAATTTTACGCACAACATGCGAATCCCATACTTTGTCAAATAATGTAGTACTCATTTTAAATATTTTTTAAGTGTATTTCTTCTTTTACAACCAAATTGTTTGCATAAAGTTGTAACAATGGGAACAAATTTAAAAAAAGAAATAAGGTTGTCAATTTTAATATTTCATTATATACGATACCCAAACTGTTTTTACAACACCTTAGCTCTTCAGTTATAGGTTTGTAGTTTGAATACCATCTTTTTATTTTGATATTAAATTTCTTTTTAAAGCTATTTTTATTTTAAATAGGTCCAATTTGATAATTTGCAAATTTATCGCTATTTTGGTGTAAATGAGACGTTTTTGATTCAAAAAATGTAACAAAACGAATTAAAATAGTAATAATTAACAAAATTAGCGTCGTGTTTTATTTCCTATAGAATGCCTTTTTCGGGCTTTTTACATAACTAATGCAGTATTTTTTTTGGGCTTTTATTTCAATTTTTTTTGGTGAAATACTACGACATCCAAAAAATGCATGGCGAGTTTATTTGTTCTTTTAATAGGTTGTTTTGGGATGATTTTGCACTAAACTACAGGATAATTAGTAGGGTGATTCTTAACGTTAATTTTGAATTTTTTTGTTCCGATTTAGCTGTTATTCTACCTAAAAAAATCCTAAATTTGAAATTCATTTTTTGTGATTTTAAAGAATTACAAACACTTCAATTCCAGCTATGTACTTAATATTCGATACCGAAACTACAGGATTACCAAAGCGTTGGGGCGCTCCCATTTCAGATACGGATAACTGGCCGCGGTGTATCCAAATCGCTTGGCAGTTGCACGACGATATGGGTAAACTCATCGAGCACCAGGATTATTTGGTGAAGCCCGAAGGTTTTAATATTCCGTATGATGCGGAACGAATTCACGGTATTTCTACGGAATTGGCGGAAGCCGATGGAATCTCCTTGGCGGAAGTTTTAGAAAAATTCAATATAGCTTTAGGCAAAGCCAAATTTATTGTTGGTCAGAATTTAGGTTTTGATATCAATATCATGGGTTGCGAGTTTTACAGAATGGGAGTGGAAAGCCAAATGAGTTCGATGCCTATTTTGGATACGTGTACTGAAGTTACCGCTTCCTTATTGCGGTTGCCTGGTGGACGAGGAGGAAAATTCAAATTGCCAACTTTAACCGAATTACATAGTTATCTTTTTAATAAGCCGTTCGGTGAAGCGCACAACGCCACTGCCGATGTGGAGGCAACTACGCGTTGTTTCTTGGAATTAATTCGTCGCGATGTTTTCACTAAAGAAGAACTCGATGTTGAAATTGGCTATTTTAAAGATTTCCAAAATAAGAATCCACATGAGATTCAGCTGATTGGTTTAAAACATATTAATCTCAAAGAAGCGTCCGATAAAATTCGCCAGCAATTTGGAGAAAAACAAGCGCCGGCCGTTTCAAGAGAAGAACTTTCAGAGAATAAAAAGGTACTTGTTGATACGCCTTTCGTGCATTTGCACAATCATACCCAATTTTCAGTGTTGCAGTCTACCATTAGTATTGCGGCATTGGTAAAAGCGGCGGCACAACAAAAAATGCCTGCAGTTGCCATGACCGATCATGCGAATTTGATGGGGGCTTTTCATTTTGTTCGCGATATTTTATACCATAATAAAGCGGCTGAAGTCAAGAATAAAGCGGCTATTGCAAATGGTGAAACACCCACCGAAGTGCCGATGAAGCCTATTGTGGGTTGCGAGTTTTTTGTTTGTGAAGACCATAAAAATAAGTCGGTTAAAGACAATGGGTACCAAATAGTGCTTTTGGCGAAGACCAAAAAAGGCTATCATAATTTGGCTAAAATGTCTTCCATCGCGTATACCGAAGGATTTTATTATGTGCCAAGAATCGACAGGAAAGTCATTCAGGAATTCAAAGAAGATATTATTGTTTTGTCTGGAAATCTCTATGGTGAAATCCCAAACAAGATTTTAAATATTGGTGAAAACCAAGCTGAAGATGCGTTGCTTTGGTGGAAAGACGAGTTCAAGGAAGATTTTTATATTGAGGTGATGCGTCACAATCAAGAAGATGAGAATCGGGTGAATGCATCTTTGATTTCACTAGCGAGAAAGCATGATGTTAAGATTGTTGCAACGAACAATACCTTTTATATAGACAAAGAAAATTCGAATGCACATGATATTTTGCTTTGTGTGCGTGACGGTGAAAAACAAACTACGCCTATAGGCCGTGGGCGAGGCTATCGTTACGGATTGCCCAATCAGGAGTATTATTTCAAGTCGGGGGACGAAATGAAACAGCTTTTTGCAAATCTGCCGGAAGCGATTTCGAATATTTCGGAGATTGTGGATAAAATCGAAATTTTCGATTTGGCTCGTGAAGTTTTATTGCCAAAATTTGAAATTCCAGTTGAATTTAATAATCCAGAAGATGCCGTTGATGGTGGAGTACGAGGTGAAAATGCGTATTTAAGGCATTTGACTTTTGAAGGAGCCAATCGAAGATATCCTGAAATCACAGAAGAAATTCAGGAACGACTGGATTTTGAATTATTGACGATATCCAATTCGGGTTATCCGGGATATTTCCTGATTGTACAGGATTTAATTGCCGAGGCGAGAAGCATGGGCGTTTCAGTAGGTCCTGGTCGGGGATCTGCGGCAGGTTCGGTGGTGGCGTATTGTTTGAAAATCACCAATATTGACCCATTGATGTACAACCTGCTTTTTGAGCGTTTCTTAAATCCGGATCGTGTGTCATTACCCGATATTGATATCGATTTTGATGACGAAGGACGCAGCAGCGTTATGGATTATGTGATCAGGAAATACGGCTCGAAACAAGTGGCGCAGATTATCACGTATGGTAAAATGGCAACGAAATCGGCGATTAGAGATACCGCTCGTGTTTTGGATTTGCCTTTATTCGAAGCCGATAAAATTGCGAAATTGATTCCGGGTATGATGCCGTCTAAGTGGAATTTAGCGCGATTTTTGAATGAAAAAGAAGATGTAATTAAGAAGGCCGTTCGTCCAGAAGAATACGATAAAATAAAAGAATTAATAGGTCTTGCTAATGAAAGCGATTTAGGTGGGGAAACCATTCAGCAAGCCAAAGTTTTAGAAGGAAATCTTAGAAATACAGGAATTCACGCTTGTGGAGTAATTATTACGCCAAGCGATATTACGAATTTTGTTCCTGTGGCTACCGCTAAAGATTCCGATTTGTATGTGACCCAATTTGATAACTCGGTAGTAGAAAGTGCCGGTTTGTTAAAGATGGATTTCTTGGGTTTGAAAACCTTAACTCTGATAAAAGATACCGTCAAATTAGTAAAATACAGAACTGGAATCGACCTCAATCCCGATGAATTCCCGATTGATGATTTGAAGACGTATGAGCTTTTTCAGCGAGGAGAAACGGTAGGGATTTTCCAGTATGAGAGTCCGGGAATGCAGAAATACATGAAGGAATTGAAACCGACGGTTTTTCCCGATTTGATTGCCATGAATGCGTTGTATCGTCCGGGACCGATTGCTTATATTCCGAGTTTTGTCAAGCGAAAAAACGGCGAAGAGGAAATTATTTATGACCTGGATGCCTGCGAAGAATTGCTAAAAGATACCTACGGAATTACCGTTTACCAAGAACAAGTAATGCTTTTGTCCCAAAAACTGGCAGATTTCTCCAAAGGTGATGCCGACGTTTTGCGTAAAGCGATGGGAAAAAAGCAAAAAGATGTTTTGGATAAAATGAAACCGAAATTTATCAGTCAGGCTGCCGCCAAAGGTCACGCCGAAGATAAGTTGGAGAAAATATGGAAAGACTGGGAGGCCTTTGCGGAATATGCCTTTAATAAATCGCACTCGACTTGTTACGCTTGGATCGCGTACCAAACAGCATTTTTGAAGGCCAATTATCCTGCCGAATATATGGCTGCGGTTTTGTCTAATAACATGAGTGATATAAAACAGGTTTCGTTCTTTATGGAAGAATGCAAACGTATGGGATTACAGGTTTTAGGACCTGATGTGAATGAGTCGTTTTATAAATTTACGGTGAACGATGATTATGCGGTGCGTTTTGGGATGGGTGCCGTAAAAGGGGTAGGTTCTGGAGCTGTGGCAACAATTGTGGAGAATAGAAAAGATGGAAGGTACAAATCGATTTTTGATTTGACCAAACGTATTGATTTGCGTGCAGCGAATAAAAAAGCATTGGAAAATCTGGTTTTAGCAGGAGGTTTTGATTCGTTTTTAGGAACAACACGAGCGCAATATTTTCATGATGATGGCGATGGAATTACTTTTTATGAAAAAGCGATTCGGTATGGGTCGAAGTTTCAGGAGAATGAAAATTCGTCGCAAGTGAGTTTGTTTGGCGATACCAGCGAAGTGCAAATTGCAGAACCTGTCGTGCCGCCTTGCGAGGATTGGAGTACGATGGAAAAACTCGCCAAAGAAAAAGAGGTTGTTGGGATTTATATTTCGGGGCATCCGTTGGATGATTTTAAATTTGAAATGAAGCATTTTTGCAATTCGAAATTGGAAATGCTTAAAAACATGGAGCTTTACGTGGGTAAAACCCTTGCTTTTGGGGGTATAGTTTCTAATGTACAAAGAAGGATCGCCAAAAACGGTAAGGAATGGGCGATTTTTAACTTAGAAGGTTTTGACGAAAGTTTTGAATTTAAAATATTTAATGAAGAGTACTTGAATTTTCATCGATACTTGCTACCTAATAATTTTGTTTATTTTAAAATACTGATTAAAGACGGATGGGTTAATAGGGAAACGGGTAAAAAATCGGAACCAAGAATGCAGTTTACTGATGCGAAACAATTACAGGATGTATTGGATATTTTCGCTAAGAAATTAATCTTGCTTCTGAACATATCAGATTTAGAAAATGATTTTATTCATAAGTTAAGCCACCTTTTTCAAGAGAATAAAGGGGACAACACAGTGTCTTTTGAAATCATGGAATTGGAAAAAACGAAACGACTGGTTGCTGTTGCTCCTGTTGAAATAGAAAATGAAGAGGTTGCTTTTGTCGACGAGAATGAAGATTCTGAAATGGACGCTCTCGAAATACCAGAGATAAATACTGTAGCAAAAGTGGAAGAAGTAGAAGAAATTAAGGTTGTAACCAAATTAACGATGCCGAGCAGAAAATTGAAAATCAAAATCTCAAATGAATTGTTGGTGGAGCTGGAGAAAATGCAGATTAACTTTAAGCTGAATTAGAGCACTATGTCCTAGCCCTGATGGAAGCGGCATCCTTTTCTTGCCTTCTTTAGGCAAGGAAAGATACAGCGTACAGCAGGAAATAGCTCCTGAATTTACTGAAAATAGCAATTGACAATACACTTATAATCAAAACTAATTTATGAATGGCATTTGATTGGTTTTTAATTTCTAAATTTGTACTCAGGTTTGAAACCTTAAACATTTAAATAAAGAAAATATGGCTTTAGCAATAACAGACGCTACTTTTGATGAAGTAGTTTTGAAATCAGACAAACCGGTAATGGTGGATTTTTGGGCAGCATGGTGTGGGCCTTGTAGAATGGTTGGGCCAATCATTGACGAAATCAGCGAAGAATACGCCGGAAAAGTAGTAGTAGGAAAGGTTGATGTTGACGCAAACCAAGAATTTGCTGCAAAATACGGAGTGAGAAATATTCCAACTGTGTTGGTTTTTCATAACGGAGAAGTAGTAGGAAAACAAGTAGGGGTTGCTCCGAAACAAACCTACGCAGATAGTTTAGACGCTTTGTTGTAATCGGTAGATTATGATTTACATAGAATCTGTACGGATTCAGATAAAAGGTTTGGCGAAAGTCAGGCCTTTTTTTTATTTAAGCTGAATTTATTTCAGCTCCCCGATTTAGTTTTGCTTCTGTACTCTTTTAATTTTTAAATCATTCCATCTTTTACTACATTTGAGATATGAAGATCGAATCGCAAATAGAGAAAATATCCAGTTTTCAACATCTTGAATTGCTTGCCAATCAGGTTGTGGAGGGTTTTATTTCGGGCATGCATAAAAGTCCGTTTCATGGCTTTTCAGCCGAATTTGCGGAGCATAAAGTCTATAATGTGGGCGAAAGTACCAAACACATCGATTGGAAATTATTTGCCAAAACAGATCGTTTGTACACGAAACGATTTGAGGAAGAAACGAATTTACGCTGCCACATCATCATCGATAATTCCTCTTCGATGCATTATCCTAAATTAAAAGACAGTCAGCAATTCTATGAAAACAAAATTGGCTTCTCGGTTTTGGCTTCGGCGGTTTTAATGAATCTTTTAAAGAAGCAACGCGATGCTGTGGGGCTAAGTGTGTTTTCGGATAAATATGAGTATTACGCGCCTGAAAAAGGCAGTGATCGCCATCACAGAATGATTTTGAACGCCTTGGAAGGGTTGCTGGAAAAAACTACGATCAAAAAAAGCACGGATACGGTTACATTCTTACATCAAATAGCGGAGAAAATACACCGTCGTTCGATGATTATCCTATTTACGGATATGTTTCAGTCCGGTTCTGACACGTCGGGAGAAGAAGCGCTGTTTAATGCCTTGCAACATTTGAAACACAACAAGCATAAAGTGGTTTTATTTCATGTTGTGGATAACAAAACCGAGCTGAATTTTGACTTTGATAATGCGCCAAGGAAGTTTATTGATGTGGAATCGGGTGAAGAAGTAGCAGTTTTTGCAGATAATGTAAAAGAAGAATACGAAAAACAGGTAGAACGTTACTTCAAGAAGCTGGCGTTAACCTGCGTACAAAACCGAATAAAGTACATTCCGGTAGGGGTTGATGAAAGTTTTGAAAAAATTTTAATGACATACTTAGTTGAAAAACAAAACTTTGGGTGATACGGCGAATTTTTATCAAATATTTTTTCAAAAAACGCTTGCGTAAATGGAAATCTATTGTATCTTTGCCACCGCAATAAAGCAGCAGGTTTGGTAGTTCAGTTGGTTAGAATACATGCCTGTCACGCATGGGGTCGCGGGTTCGAGTCCCGTCCAGACCGCTAATATTGGGGAAAGCCTTTCATAACTGAAAGGCTTTTTTGCCCCAATAAGGTATCTAAAGCTAGTTGTGTTGTTTGCTGCGAATTTGTAACTCGTAGCGGGTTTAGTAGTTAGACCAATGAAAAGCTTTCCACTTTTGTGGATAGCTTTTTTGATTAAAAATAAAGCAGGTTTGGTAGTTCAGTTGGTTAGAATACATGCCTGTCACGCATGGGGTCGCGGGTTCGAGTCCCGTCCAGACCGCTAGATTTAAGAAAGCCTTTCGTAACTGAAAGGCTTTTTTGATTTCAGGAAGTTTATAAATTAAAACAGCTCTGATTTATACTGCCAGAGAATCGTAAGAAACAATCCTAAATATATCACGCAAACTACAAATTTCATAAAACTGGAAGCCAGTAAGCCAATAAATGACCCTGTGGCTGCTTTCCAAGCCCGTTTGTGATCTTTAGAATCGAAAATAAGTTCTCCAAGGAATGCGCCAACAAAAGGTCCTAAAAGAAACCCAAAAGGAATAGGAGCCAGAATTCCGATAATCAAACCGATATTCGTTCCCCAAATACCATACGTGCTGCCACCAAATTTTTTGGTTCCTCTGGAAGGAATCACATAATCCAAAACAGAAATAACGACAGTAATCAATAAAGCAATTCCAAGAATCCAATAATTAGCTGGAACAGCATTTGTGAAATAAAGCAACAGTAAACCAATCCAGCTGATACTTGGCCCAGGTAAAACTGGTAAAAAGCTTCCAAAAACCCCTGTAATCATGCATGAAAAACCAAGAATTAAAAGTACTATATCCATAGCATTATTTTAGTAATTTTGAAAAATAAAGAAGCAATGTCTATTTCTGAACGAATATGAGAAAAATAATTTTAGTATTTTCCATTGGGCTATTTTTCATGGTTTCTCCGGAGTCCTTACAAGCCCAAGAAAAAACGGGAAATACTGCGGATGCCCTTTTGAAGGAAACAATATACAATGCTAATAAAGTAAAAGTATTAAATTTTTCGTTGAAACAGTTTGACTCCCTTTTTTTTGAATTTTTCGATAAAAAAGCCAATCCGAATGTAGTATTATCAAAAGAAGAATTTTATAAATACACCATTCAAATAGCTATTTTTTCAGATCGATTGGCCGCGTTATATCCAGATCAAAAAGAAATTGCTGCCGCAAACAAAAAGAAATGGTTTGCTGAATCCTACGAAGATTATTTGCTTTCTAAACCAACTCAAAAAAAATAATTGTATTTTTATAAAATATTAGTTCAATTGAAAAACAAAACCTTGAAGCACTATTACCTTTTTTTAGTAATTATACTTTTTAATTCCTGCCAATATTTCGAAAAGCAAGTGCCTTCGGAAAAGGAATTGTTGCAAAAGGAACTGAAATCCATTAATTGGAAAGAAGTCGATGAGTTTCCATCGGTTGTAAATTGTGAAAAAATTGAAAATAAAATACAACGCCAGCAATGTTTTTTTGAAGTTTTGACACAGTTAATTCAGGAAAAACTGAGCGTGGACACCCTTTCGGTTCTTTATCCGGAATTGGACACAATTGAAGTAAAAGTCACTGTTTTTTCCAATGCCACAATGCGATTCGAACCCCAATTCCCAAAAGATTCCGTGGCTTACGACAGAATCAAAATTGACAGCATCCTAAAAGCGCGTCTGGTTGATTTTCCAAAAGTGAATCCAGCAATCAAACGCGGAATTCCTGTAAAAACACAATTTATTCTTCCGGTTATTCTTAAAGTAGAGTAGTTTTTTTTAGGAGCTATTTCCAACTATTCGTTGCAATCTTAATGTTTTTGGCAGCAAAAACATTAAGGATTTTCACTTCTATCTGGGCTAAGGCTTTAGTGCAAAACATGAAGTATCGTTTCAGAAATCAAAAATCGTTAATCAAAAATCTGCTCCCGAAGAGTCGGGACTAAAACGTTCTTCCTTTCCATTCGTATTTACCAAACAACGAATACAAAGCGACACTCACACTAAAAAATGGATACAACAAACTGCTCAGAATTAAATAGCGGATTTTAGTTTTGGTCAAAAAATGATTGGCTTTGTAAATCAAAACAGCATCAACTGAAAATTTCAAAGCAAACAATAAAAAAATATTTGGAAACGAAACGAAACCGAATGCCCAAAAGCCAAGACCCAAAACAAAACACAAATTTCCCCCGAAAACCAGCAATCCCAATCCTTTTCCGAAAGTACTTTGATATGAACTTGTTTTCGAAGCCCAACGCACGCGTTGATAGAACAGCGATTTCCAATCGTTCACTGGTTTTGTGATGACAATGTTGTTTTCAGATTTCAAATAATGGACTTTTTCGGGAAATTGGGCAATCGCTTTTTGCAACAGGAAAACATCATCACCACTTGCAATCCCATCATTTCCATTAAAGGCATTTAGTTCCTGAAAGAAGGATTTCGTGTAGGCAAAATTAGCGCCATTACACATAAATCCTTTTTTAATTCCAAAACTTCCTATTGTGGCTCCTTGTAAACTAGCCAAATCCAATTGCTGGAAATGATCCAGAAACGAATCACCACAAGCATACGTCACAGCTCCGGCAATCATCGCGACATCATGTAGCTGAATGTAATTGTCTAATGCCAATAACCAGTTTTTATTGACCACGCAATCGGCATCGGTAGTAATAATCCAATTCGTATTTACGATTTGCATGGCGGTCAGAATCGCATCTTTTTTGGGTGAATTCGAAACCCGAATATTCTTTATAATGGAGACCTGAAACCTGAAGTTTGGAACCTGAAATCTTTCGTCGGATTCGTCATCGACCAAAATCACTTCAAACAATGCCATCGGATAATTCAACTTCGATAAACTGTCTAATAAAACAGGTAGATTCTCCGCTTCATTCCGAAAAGGAACTATAATTGAGAATTTTATTTTTGGCTCTAGACCAATATAATCAATAACACTTACTTTGTTGAAACCATAAATTAGGAAGACAATTGCTGAGCAATAGAGGATTATAATGAAGTATAACACAAAAATCATATTGGATTTTTAGTTTTAAAATTCAATACATAGTAACTGCCAATAACTACCGGTAAAACCACATTGAGGAACCACATGAGCGTGGTCACAAAAATCACGATCCATTCGTTTACACCCAGAATTCCAAAGAAATACACCGCTACACTTCCTTTTACGGCAAAATCCAAAAATTGGAAAGTAGGTAAGGATGAAGCTAAAAAATACACACTTGTGATTGTGGCAATGACGGTGAGGTATGGTAAATCAACATCAAAAGCCAGAAATAAAAAATAATATTGGTGTGAAAAAACTATAAAACGACAAACCGCTAAAAAGATGTTTTTTTGATGAATGGGTTTTGGGATTTCGTTAATCTTATGAATCAGTCTTTCGATGGAATAGCCTTTAATGGTGATTTTTTTCAAGAGAAAAGGTACGGAAAACACCAGTATTAGTAGCCCAAAAAGTAGCGCAACGGTTTTTGTGGTAATCACATTGTATTGTGCATTGAAATACAATAAGCCGAAAATACCAAAAATAACGGTCAAAATCATTTGGATTCCGTTGCAAATCAAGTTTAAAAATAGGATGTTTCTAGTGTCTTTTTTTTCGAAAAACAATGCCTTTCCGGCATATTCGCCTATGCCGTTTGGTGTGAATAGTCCGGCAGTCAACGCCCCAAGAACTTGCTTCGTTGCTTCGCCTAAAGTTATTTTATGGATGAATCCGACTAAATTCTGCCATTTCAAAATTTCAAAAAATCGATTCAAAACACTCAAGAACAAAATAAAAGCGATTCCACCAACCGACTGGTTTTTCTGGAATAAAACAAGGAACTTTTGCCAATCCAGTTTGTCGTTGTTCGCCAATTGATTGTAAATAAAATAGAATGCGCCGACTACAATCAAAACTTTGATTAGAAGTACGAGGAATTGCTTAGCTTTGTGAGGAATTGAAATCATTACTGCAAAGTAAAGGAAAAACAGTTCAAATTCCTTAAGGTTATAGAAATCATAAAGTTTTAAATCATAATTAAAATCTGTGAAATTCATTTTTTTTAAGAATCATAAATTCGTTAAAATTCGTGAAATTCGTGTTTAAAAATAAATTTTGGCAAACGAGCGCATCATATTAGGAATTGACCCAGGGACTACGATTATGGGTTTTGGATTGATAAAAATTGTCAATAAAAAAATGGTATTCTTGCAATTGAATGAATTGCAATTGTCCAAATACGACAACCATTATCAGAAATTGAAAATTATTTTCGAACGTACCATTGAGTTAATCGATACCCACAATCCAGATGAAATTGCGATTGAGGCGCCTTTCTTCGGTAAAAATGTGCAGTCAATGTTGAAGTTAGGACGCGCACAAGGCGTAGCCATGGCAGCAGGGCTTTCGAGAGATATTCCAATCACCGAATATGAACCCAAGAAAATAAAAATGGCAATTACCGGAAACGGAAACGCCAGCAAAGAGCAAGTGGCCAAAATGCTCCAGCAATTATTAGGACTGAAAGAATTGCCTAAAAATCTCGATAGCACCGATGGATTAGCAGCCGCGGTATGTCATTTTTTCAATTCCGGAAAAGTGGTTGGGGAGAAAAGTTATACCGGTTGGGATGCTTTTGTGAAGAATAATGAAAATAGAATTAAAAAGTAATCAGTTCTCCGTCTCAGTTTTTAGCGTATAAAGGCTATTAAGACTGGGAAACTTCGATTGAAACCTATATGAGCGGAATCTACATCCATATCCCTTTTTGCAAACAAGCGTGTCACTATTGCGACTTCCATTTTTCGACTTCGATGAAGAAGAAAGACGAGATGGTCTTGGCTATTGCCAAAGAAATCGAGATGCGTAAAAGCGAGTTTGAAAATGAAGAAATTGAAACGATTTATTTCGGCGGAGGTACGCCTTCCGTTTTAACCACCGAGGAAATTAATTTCCTGATTGCCGAAGTGTATAAGAATTATAAAGTTTCAGAAAATCCTGAAATCACGCTTGAAGCCAATCCGGATGATTTGGCAAGTGAACGAATTGTCGAATTATCCAAAAGCAAAATCAATAGGTTGAGTATCGGGATTCAGTCGTTTTTTGAAGAAGATTTACAACTGATGAATCGTGCTCATAATTCGGCGGAAGCCAAAAAATGTTTGGCGCAAGCTACCCTGTATTTCGACAATATTTCCGTCGATTTGATTTACGGAATTCCAGGAATGAGCAATGAGAAATGGAAGCAAAACATCAAAACAGCTTTGTCATTTGGCATTCCGCATATTTCCAGTTATGCGTTGACGGTGGAACCCAAAACGGCATTGAATAAATTGATTCAAACGGGAAAAATTGCCGCGCCTAATGATGAAGTGGCCCAAGAACATTTTGCTATTTTGGTCGAAACGCTCGAAGCCAATGATTTTATTCATTATGAATTATCGAATTTTGGGAAGGAAAATTACTTTTCAAAAAACAATTCGGCGTATTGGTTGGGGAAAAAATATCTGGGAATTGGTCCTTCGGCGCATAGTTATGACGGAATTTCCCGAAGCTGGAATGTTTCGAACAATTCGATCTATTTAAAATCCATTCAAAAAAATAAAGTACCGAATGAAACTGAAACTCTTTCGACAGCTGATCGATATAACGAATACGTTATGACGGGTTTGCGAACGATTTGGGGTGTTTCTTTGGATAGAATCGAAATCGAATTTGGAGTTGATTATTTAAAATATTTGAATAAACAAGCTCAAAGATTCCTTGATGATCATTTACTTTCTGTTGAAAATAATATTCTAAAACCTACCAAAAAAGGAAAGTTTTTGACGGATGGAATTGCAAGTGATTTGTTTATCCTGAACTAGTTTCAGGATCTGTTGATTTTTAATTGATTTTTGTATGGAAAAAGGTTTTACATATATTTTGACTAATAAAAATGCTACTGTTTTATATGTTGGAGCAACCAAAAATCTTAAAAATAGAGTTGATTGTCATAGAAATGGGACTGGGGCAGATTTCACAAAAAAAATATAATGCTACTATTTTAATATATTTTGAAGTATTTGATGATTTAAGCGATGCTTTTATAAGGGAAAAACAACTCAAAAATTGGCATAAAGACTGGAAATGGAAAATAGCAAAACTTTCAAATCCTGAATTAAAAGATTTATATTTGAACTTATAAAGTATCTCCAGATGAGATGCTGAAATAAATTCAGCGTAAATGTTAGCAACAATCCAACATAACAACCAAACCTTTGAGGTCGATCTATCAAAACCTATTGATATTTCGATTCCGTTGACGAATTCCGATGAAAATCCTATTGCTTGGTATATCGAGAAGCCAGTTATTGAACCCGTCGTTTTTGGGGATTGGATTGGCAAAGTTTCGGAAGGAAAGTCATCGACTAATTTCAATAATATTTTCTTCAATCCACACGGACACGGGACCCATACCGAATGTCTGGGCCATATTACACGAGAATTTTACAGTGTTAATCAGTCGTTGAAACAGTTTTTCTTTTTGGCAGAATTGATTTCGGTTGTGCCAGAAATAGAAGGGGAAGATTTGGTGATTACTTCGGATAGTATCAAAACTGCGCTAGATGTGACATTGAAGTTAGGTGTTCCAAGAGAAGCGATTGTCATTCGAACAATTCCCAATTTAGAATCAAAAAAACAGTTGAAATATTCGAATACAAATCCGCCTTATCTGGATGAAGAAGCTGCGCGTTTCATTCGCGAAAGCGGGATTAAGCATTTATTGATTGATTTGCCAAGTGTCGATAAAGAACATGACGAAGGGAAATTATTGGCACACAAAGCGTTTTGGAATGTAACAGATGTGAATAATTTGAATGAGGATGCGCGATTGGATTGCACGATTACCGAGATGATTTTTGTTCCAAATGAAGTAAAAGACGGGAGTTATTTGTTGAATTTGCAAATGGCGCCATTCGAAAATGATGCGAGTCCAAGTAAACCGATACTATATAAAATATGATATGCTTCGCCAGTTCGCCTTATGGGCTCGTGTCCGTTTCAACCGATAAAAATAAGTTAGACGTTCCGTTTATTCAACAGTTTCTGAAAGATATTTATTGGGCTGCAGGACGAACAATGGCCGAAGTTCAAATCACAATTGATCATTCGTTTTGTTTCGGAATTTATTTAAATGACAAACAAATTGGTTTCGCACGAGTTATTACAGACTATGTCGTTTTTGCCTATTTAATGGATGTTTTTATTGCGGAAGAACATCGAGGTAAGGGATATTCCTCTATTTTAATAAAAAGAATGATGACCGAGCCTAAATTAAAAGAGGTTAAAATTTGGAGATTGGCCACATCAGATGCTCATTTTTTATATGAGAAATTTGGATTTACAGCATTGGAAAATCCCGAGAAAATGATGGAAAAGAAAATAATTTGATTTAGAAATAATTTTAAACCATGAATTTAGAAACATATTATGAATATTGTCTTTCTAAAAAAGCAGTAACGGAACATTTTCCTTTTGATGAAGATACCTTGGTGTTTAAAGTGGGAGGAAAAATATTTGCGTTATCCTCTTTAAGCCAATGGGAAAAAGGACAACCGGCAATGAATTTGAAATGTGATCCAGAACGAGCTCAGGAATTGCGTTCGGAATACGATGGTATCCAACCGGGATTTCACATGAATAAAATGCATTGGAATACGATTGCTGTAAATGAAGGCGTGCCAGATTCACTTATTAAAGAATTGATAGATCATTCCTACGAATTGGTTTTCAAAAGTTTAACAAAGAAAATGCAACTTGAAATTCAAGAATTAGAATAATAGGCATTACTTTTGCGAAGAAATTTAGAATAAAATTATAAATAGATACTGAATAAATTCAGCATACAAATGAAAGAACAATTTAAGAAATTTTTAAACGAAGAACAAGATCCGAAAGCCATCGAAAAAATTGCTTCAAAATTGAGTGATTTATTAATGAAGAATGAAGAAATAGGGTATATCGCTGTTCAGAAAAAACCGGCTATTACCGTTTTGCCAGACAGTATTGTGATGACCAATAAAAGAATCATCATTTGTCAGCCAAAAAATCTAGGACTTTCGATGAATTTTATTGATTACACTTGGGATGAAATCGAAGGAACTTTTGTAAAAGAAAATATTCTAGGATCTGAATTTTCTTTTACGACCAGAACCAATATGGAGGTTTCGATTGATTATATTCCTAAAATTCAAGCTCGAAAAATATTTACGTACGCCAAAGAACAATTGGATATTTTAAAAGGTGGCACTGTTTCAAATACATCAATAGTTGATGAAGTTCCCGTTGCGCCAATTGAAGAAGTGGAAATTATCGAAGAAATGGAAACGGAAGAAGTAACCAGTTTTGCTGAAATAATGTCCGTTACTCCACCAGTTTATACTATGGAAAAAGAGCAATTTAATGCTCCAGCTGAAACTCCAAAAGAAAATGGACTAAGCGGATTGTCGCAAGATGAACTTTTTGAAAAACTGCAGAATTATAAAAAATTACTGGATAACGGACTGATTTTGCAAGGCGAATATGATGCTTTCAAAAAAGAAATTTTGAGTTATATGTAGTTTAGGAATCAGAATTTAAAACTTAAAAAAAATAGAAAACCCGACATGTTTAAAGCATGTCGGGTTTGTTTTTATTATAAAGTGCTTTTCTGTTTTTCTACAAAATTATGGGCTTGTAATTCCAGTAATTCTGTCGCTTTCTTGCGTTGTAAGTCGTATAGATTTTTATCTTGGGCTATATCTTCATAGACTTTATCGTGCATGGAAGCACTGGTTTTTACTAGCAAACTTCGTTGGTATTTGTCTTGGTCCAAAGTAGCTTTTAAAGCTGTTTCCAAATCTTCCAGTTTAAAATCATATTCTCCTTTTGGAGATAATAATTTGGCAATAATTGGGGAAGTTTCGATTGCCAGAAATAACAGCATGATAAAAAAGGAAGGCACCCAAGGTAATTTATTCAAGGCATTGATACGCGCCATTAAACCGTCAAAACTATCAATTATAGGTTGCGTTTCGGTTACTTTTTTGTCTAAATCAGCTTGAAGTGTTTTGGATTTTTTTTCCATTTCAGCAATTTTGGCTAAGTTGGTTTTTTGTAAAGTATCCAGTTCTTTCTTAACCAAATCATGTTTGGCTATTTTTTCTTTAAAAACGGGGCCTTTGCCTAATTTTTTGGTCCCAGCGGTTCCTTCAGCCTCAGTAATATAAGTTTCGTAGAGTGTATTTACTTCTTTTTCTTTCTTGGTGATTTCTGATTTTAAACTGGCTATGTCAGCTTTATTTTTGTCTAAATCCGATTTGAAATAATTAGCCACTTCTTTTTTGTTATTTAATGCCATGGCGTTTTTTTCTTTCAATAAAACGGTGTTGATTTCTTTTTCGAAAATTTTAATTTCCAATGGTTTTGAAATTACTATCGCAATGATTACCGCCAAAATAATTCGGGGTGTTGCTTGTAGAAATTCACTTCCAAATTGGTCTCTTTTTCGAATGGTAGAAACAATAAAACGATCCAAATTGAAAATAAGTAAACTCCAAACTAATCCAAAGAGTAAAGCGGGGTACACATTATCGAAAACAGTAAAAAGTGCATAAGCGCTGGCGATAAAAGCCATGACAGCGGTAAAGAAAACGGTGGCGCCAATGCCAACATATTTAGTTTGTTCCCCTTCAGAGCAACCTTCAAGAAGGTTTTTGTCAGCCCCTGAACAGAGGATAAAAAATTGTTTTAACATGATTGATTTTTTGATTGATTGATGATTACAAATTTAACGCCAAATTTTAAATAATGGTATAAATAGTTGGTTTGTTTTTGTTTAGCATTTTTTATGCATAAAAAAAGCCGTTCATGACGAACGACTTTTTGGTTTTTGAATTAATAATAACTTATGCTAAAGGAGCTCCTGCCATAATTTCGGCATTTGCAAATTCTTCAAATTTGGAGAAGTTAGCTTTGAATTTCTGTGCTAATTCAACCGCTTTTTTATCGTATAGTTCCGGATCTTCCCATGTATTTCTAGGATTCAATATTTCGCTGGGAACATTAGGGCAAGATTGTGGTTTTGCAATTCCAAATACTGTGTGATTTTCATACGCTACAGCATCTAATTCTCCGTTTAAAGCAGCGGTAATCATAGCACGAGTGTATTTTAATTTCATTCGGCTTCCTATTCCGTAAGGTCCGCCTGTCCAGCCCGTATTGATCAGCCAAACTTTTACATTAGAATCTTTCATTTTTTTGCTTAACATTTCAGCATATTTTGTTGGATGTAACGGCATAAATGGCGCACCAAAACAAGCAGAAAAATTAGGTTGTGGTTCAGTCACACCAGCTTCAGTTCCGGCAACTTTTGCAGTATACCCAGAAATAAAGTGGTACGCAGCCTGACCGGGTGTTAGTTTTGAAATTGGAGGTAAAATACCAAAAGAGTCTGCAGTTAAGAAGAAGATATTTTTTGGATTTTTACCTATGGAACCGGGCTGAATGTTGTCAATATGATAAATTGGATAGCTAACTCTGGTATTTGGTGTTATGGAAACATCTTGAAAATCTACTTCGTTAGTCCCGTTTTTGAAAATTACATTCTCTAAAATTGCCCCTTTTTTAATGGCTCTAAAAATATCCGGTTCATTTTCTTCAGAAAGGTTCACTACTTTGGCATAGCATCCTCCTTCAAAATTGAAAACAGTGTTTTCATTCGTCCAGCCATGTTCATCATCTCCAATAAGTTTTCTTTTTGGATCGGCTGATAAAGTAGTTTTACCAGTTCCAGATAAACCAAAGAAAATAGCGGTATCTCCTTCATCACCAACATTAGCGCTGCAATGCATGGGTAAAGTGTTTTTGAAAACAGGCATAATGAAGTTCAAAGCGGAAAAAATTCCTTTTTTCATTTCACCTGTATATCCTGTTCCACCTATTAGAACTACTTTTCTGGTAAAGTCTAATATAGCAAAATTGCTTTGACGTGTACCATCGACTGCTGGATCTGCAAGGAAACTTGGTACACAAAGTAAGGTCCATTCCGGAGAAAAGTGCGCAAGTTCTTCTATTTCGGGTCTCAAAAACATATTGTAGCAAAATAAATTTGCCCAAGCCGTTTCCGTGACAACTCTCACATTTAATCTGTAATTAGGATCTGCACATACATAGGAATCTCTAACGAAAACTTCTTTATGGGATAAATAAGCAGTAACTTTTTTGTACAAAGCTTCAAAAGCATCTGATTCGAAAGGAATGTTTACTTTTCCCCACCAAACTTGGTTTTCAGTGATGCTGTCTTTTACAATAAAACGATCTAATGGCGACCGTCCGGTATATTCACCTGTATTAATTGCCAATGCTCCTGTAGAGCTCTCCACTCCTTGACCAGATTTTATTGTAATTTCATGCAATTCATCTGGGGATAATTGATAATTAACTTTTGCATTTTCAATTCCTAAGTCTTTTAACGAAATCGATTGCGAGATAAGGATGTTGTTGTCCATAAATTTGATGTTGTGTGTGTGTGTTTTATAGACTGCAAAAGTAGAAATTATATTTCAGATAGGATTTGATTATCTTAATTTTATGATTTTTTATTAATAATATTCAGTAGTAAAACTCCCCAGGCCAGTATTAATAGGAGCCCGCCGATGGGTGTCACAAATCCGATGACCTTGAAATCAAAAGAAGTCAGATCATTTGTTGCCAATAAATAAATCGATCCTGAAAATAAAAATACTCCAAAAAGAACTAAAAAATAGATCGTTTTTTTTGCTTTTTGGGACAGGTCATTTGTTAGTCCAATAAATAATAAAAAGACAGCATGGTACATTTGATAGCGTACTCCGGTCTCAAAAGTGGAAAGTTGTTCCAAAGACAGTACTTTTTTTAGGGCATGTGCCCCAAATGCTCCTAAAATTATCGCTATCATCCCAAATATTGCTCCTGTTGAAATTATTTTCTTGTCCATTTTTTTAATTTATTTGCGATACAAAAGTATCTCTTATCGAGACATTGTAAAAGAAATTCTCAAGATTCTTTTTTGAGGCTTGATTTTTTATAAATGGTATGATTTTAGCGATTTTAGGGCACTTTGTAAAAATATTTGAATGTTTTAATTAAATACTATTTGTTATAAATACAACAATATTGTATATTTGTGTTATATTTATGTAATTATGAGAATAATTTTAATCATTGGAGCAGGAAGATCAGCATCGTCGTTGATACAATATCTATTGAATAAATCAGAAAAGGAGCAACTTCATCTGATTATTGGAGATTTATCATTGGATTTGGCTCAAAAGAAAACGAATAATCACCCTAATGCGACGCCAATAGCCTTAGATATTTTTGATGAAAATCAAAGAAAAGAAGCCATTCAAAAAGCCAGTATTGTTATCTCCATGTTGCCCGCGCATTTACATATCGAAGTGGCAAGAGATTGTGTTGTTTATAAAAAACACTTAGTTACGGCCTCTTATATCAGCGATGCCATGCAGGAATTAGACGCTTTGGCAAAAGAAAAGAACTTGATTTTCATGAACGAAATTGGTCTTGATCCGGGAATAGATCACATGAGCGCCATGAAAGTAATAGATGAAATTAAGGACAAAGGGGGCAATATGCTTTTGTTTGAATCTTTCTGTGGCGGACTGGTAGCACCGGAGTCCGATACTAATCTTTGGAATTATAAATTTACTTGGGCACCACGAAATGTGGTTCTGGCGGGGCAAGGAGGAGCAGCCAAGTTTATTCAAGAAGGAACGTATAAATACATTCCGTATTGTAATTTATTTCGCAGGACTGAATTTCTGGAAGTTGAAGGATACGGTCGATTTGAAGCTTATTCCAACAGAGATTCGCTGAAGTATCGCAGTGTTTATGGACTCGATGATGTCCTTACCTTATACAGAGGGACCATTCGTAAAGTAGGATTTTCCAAAGCATGGAACATGTTTGTGCAATTGGGCATGACGGATGACAGTTATAGTATGGAAGATTCGGAGAACATGAGTTACCGAGAATTTGTGAATTCTTTTTTGCCGTACCATCCAACGGATTCTGTCGAAAGCAAAATGCGACTAATCCTTAAAATCGACCAGGATGATATCATGTGGGACAAACTTTTGGAACTGGATTTGTTCAATCGCAATAAAAAAATAGGTTTAAAAAAGGCAACTCCGGCGCAAATTCTGGAGAAAATACTAAGTGAAAGCTGGACGCTTCAGCCCAAAGACAAAGATATGATTGTCATGTACCATAAATTTGGGTATGAGCTGAATGGTAAAAAAGAGCAGATAGATTCAAAAATGGTTTGCATTGGCGAAGACCAAACCTATACTGCTATGGCAAAAACCGTTGGTTTACCAGTAGCTATGGCAACCTTATTAATACTGAACGGTAAAATCACAACCCCAGGTGTGCAGCTTCCTATTCGTAAAGAAGTGTATTTGCCTATTTTGAAAGAGTTAGAAGAATACGGTGTTGTTTTCAAAGAACAGACAATGCCTTACTTGGGATACAATCCTGATAAAGATTTTAATTAGTAGTTTCTTTTTTATATTTTTTAATTTGTTGAATCCGCAGCTCTAAATAATCAAGAGAGTTGCGGATTTTTTATGCGATTCATTTATTGATTACGTATTTTTTGGGCGTGACCCTGCAGATTGCTTCGTCGTTCCTCCTCGCAACTTCGGGTCGGGCTGTACGCTGCAATCTTTATGTTTTTAAAGAAAAAACATAAAGGATTTTCGCTGCCATCCCTCACGCAAAGCATCCAATTGATTCGAAATCGTTTCGTTTAATTGTAAGAAAATTTAATTATATTTGGGAAACATAAAGCGAAACAAATCTTCGCCAATCTTATCCGGATTTGGGTGTATATGCGAAGTTTTGTTTCGTATATATACTAGTTACCAGAAAGCAAAAAAAGAAATGCCGTAAATCTAAAAATCATAAGAATGAGTATTAAACATTTTGATGTTGAAATTGAATCTGGAAATCCATTCGCTAACTGTAAATTAGACAGAAGAAAATATGCAAATGTATTATTGGATTTAGTTAACTCTTATTCAAATGGTTTTGTTTTAGCTATTAACAATAAATGGGGAACCGGAAAAACTACATTTATAAAAATGTGGGAGCAAGATTTAAAAGACAAAGAATTACAAACTGTTTACTTTAACGCTTGGGAAAATGATTTCGAAAACAATCCATTAACAGCTTTAATGGGGGAGTTGAAAAATATAACTACTAAATCTACTGAACCTAAATTTAAAATTGCTTTAAAAATGCTTCTTTATTATCAAAACATATTGCGCCAATAATAGTTCAATCTATTGCGGATAAATACATAAATACGAAAGAAATTAAAGATGCGATAGTTAATGTCACAAAAGGCATAAATGATGTTTTTGAAAATGAGGTCAACGAATATGCTAAAAAGAAAAAAGGAATTATAGATTTTCGCAAAAGCCTTTCTGAATTTATTGCAAATTCAAATGAAGGTAAGCCACTTATTTTTTTAATTGATGAACTTGATCGTTGCAGACCTGATTATGCCGTATCAATTTTAGAGCAAATAAAACATTTTTTTTCAGTTCCAAATATAGTTTTCGTATTATCAATAGACAAAGTTCAACTTGGAAACTCTGTTAAAGGAGTTTATGGCAGTGACAGGATTGACGCTGATGAATATTTAAGACGATTTATTGATATTGAGTATTCTGTCCCTGAGCCTGAAAATGAAATCTTTCATAAATATTTATATAACTATTTTGAATTTGATCAGTTTTTTATTTCGGAAAATCGCAAAAAATATAGAGAGCTAGATTCCGATAAAAGTAATTTTCTAGGAATCTGTTCAGTATTATTTTCAAATGGTTTAGTTTCATTACGACAACAAGAAAAAATATTTTCACATTCAAGATTAGCTTTACGTTCATTTGATAGTAATAGCTATGTTATACCGCAACTTTTTCTTTTTTTGGTCTATATCAAAACAATTTATGAAGATTTATATAGTAAAATAAATAGCAAAGCGTTAACTATTGAAGAATTACAAAAATATTTTTTTGAAATTATCAACGGAAAACTTAATGAAGATAATGAAAGAAAAATTCTTCAACTTGAAGTTTATTTAATAAATGCTTACAATAATTACATAAATTATCCATATTCAAGAAATAAAATATATGAATACGAAAATAGTACTGGTAAAAACAAACTTTTAATTAAATCAGTCATAGATAAAACAGAGAATGGAGATTATTTTTAAGTATGCTTGAGAATATGAATAGATATGAAAGTATTGAAGGCGTAAGTATTGAGCACCTTTTGAAAAAAATAAATTTAACAGAAGTATTTAAATAACGCACAAATTGACCAGACCGCGCTGATATACCACAATCGTTAGCCCCTGCTAGCGCGAGCGTCCCGCTCGTGCCCACAACTAAATACGAGCGATCGGAAAATTATGATAAAGAAAACAGGTTTAAAGTTGGATTCATCAAAATCGAAACCATCTCTTGAAACCGACTTGACTCCTATAACTATTTTTGCATAACCATAAATACATTAAAATATGAAACATATAATTGCAAGTGTCTGCATCCTTTTATTGACGGGTTTTAACGGATTTGCACAACAAGTTGTTCCAAAAGTAAAATTAACAGACAAAGAAAAAACACCAAACTCACAATGGCAGGGCAAGCGAGTGGCTTTTCTGGGGGATTCGATGACAGACAAACGCCGTATTGGAACTACTTGTGTTTACTGGGAGTATCTGGGTGAATTGCTGGGGATAGAACCTTTTGTATATGGAATCAGCGGAAATCAGTGGAATGACATTTACAAGCAGTCTGCGAAGTTGGACGAAGAAAAAGGAACAAACGTTGATGCAATATTGATTTTTGCGGGTACAAATGACTATAACCACGATACTCCGTTGGGTGAGTTTTTCAGTGAAACAACAAGACAAACCAACTTTAACGGAAAGGAAGTGACGCGTAAATACCGGACTCCAAACCTGAATGACACCACCTTTTGCGGACGGATTAATAAAGCGATGTCCTACCTAAAGAACAATTACCCACAACAACAAATTATTATTATGACACCTATTCACAGGGGGTTTGCCAAGTTTAACGAGAAAAATGTGCAACCTGACGAAAACTATTGTAACGGAGAAGGATTGTATATCGATTCCTATGTTGCTATTTTGAAGCAAGCGGCTTCTTATTGGGCGGTTCCGTTGATCGACCTCTATTCGATAAGCGGTCTTTTCCCAATGGCCGATGCACAGTCGCAATACTTTCATGACAAAGAAAAGGATAGACTGCATCCCAATGCACTAGGGGATTACCGCCTGGCAAAAACCATTCAATATCAATTATTGGCATTGCCTTCGGATTTTGTTGTTGAATAAGTGAAAAATTTTAAGAAGCAAAATTAACAGGTTCGCTGTAGTGAAGTCTCGCGAATTCATAACTAACATTATATGCCGTTCCAATGATAACCTGAGTTCGATTATTATTTTATCACGAAAGGATGGATTTGAAATCTAAGCTTTAGATTAAAACCTTACATAACAGCACCTAACCAAGATTGCTGCATTTTCGAGAATAGAACCAATTATTTTCATAACTTTCAATTTTGTAACAGAAAATATTCTGCTATAAAAATCACAACTTCGTTCAGCATCAAAACGTTGGACTATTTTTTTGCAAAAAATAAAATTGAAATTTAAACGAAAATAATATGAAAAATCTAATTAGAATTGTTGTTCTATTTTTAGTTTTTACAAGTTGTGAAAAAACAGAAGATGATACCAATAATGATTGTACATCAAATTGTACGGTGTTAAGGGGTAGATTTGTTACCCTAAACAACTTCCCGGTTTCAAATATCAGAGTGTCCTTAAAATATAAAATTGGCGGTGGCGAATTAGGCGGCGGTTCAACACGAAAAATTGTAAATATAGAATCCGATCAATACGGAAATTTTAATAAAGACTTTTTTATAAAAGATCGTGAATTGGGAAATTCGGCGGGTGGATATTTTGACGTTGAAATCGATGACTCTAAAATTGATATAAATAAATATATCAGAACGAATAACTTAATTGGAGGAAGTTCAACAGACATTGGTTTTGCAATTTATTCAATAACACGCAGAGATACCATTATTGACGAAACTTTTTACATTCCCATAAAAGCATTTATAAAAGTTAATCTGAATAATTTTGTTTCCCAGCGAGCAGGAGATTTATTTGAAGTGCGAACATTGTATCCTTTTGGTCCAAAAGTTGGACTAAATACATTTCTAAATTCGGAGTATTCTACCGGTTTTAGTGGCTATGGCAATTGGATTGCAACAAATTTAAATAATAGATTAAATGTATTTGTAGCCGAAGGAGAAAAAAATATAATACGCGTAATTAGAATAAAAAACGGAATTGGATCGAGTCAAGATTTTGAAATTACTGTTCCGCCAAATAATACTTTAGAACTAACCTATAATTTCTAAAAAAAATCCGCTCATTTCGGAACGGATTTAGATGAATTTTCTTTGTGGCAAAATGCTACTTACTCAACTCCACAAAATATTTATAAAACAACGGAATCGTTTCAATTCCCTTCAAGTAATTGAATATCCCAAAATGCTCGTTTGGCGAGTGAATGGCATCGCTGTCTAGGCCAAATCCCATCAGGATGGTTTTGCTTTTCAGTTCTTTCTCAAATAAGGCTACTATGGGAATGCTTCCTCCGGAACGCACCGGAATGGCAGGAATTCCAAAAGTCTCGGTATACGCCATATTTGCGGCTTTGTAGCCTATGCTGTCTATTGGTGTCACATACCCTTGTCCGCCATGATGCGGTTTTACTTTTACGGTAACGCCGGCTGGAGCAATGCTGATGAAATGTTTGGTGAACAGTTCGGTGATTTCCTCCCAATCTTGGTTAGGGACTAATCGCATCGAGATTTTGGCGAAAGCCTTACTCGCAATAACCGTTTTAGCGCCTTCGCCGGTATAGCCGCCCCAGATTCCGTTGACGTCCAGTGTAGGGCGAATCGAATTCCTTTCATTGGTTACATATCCTTTCTCGCCATAAACATCCTTTAAGTCCAGTGCTTTTTTATAATCGTCTAAGTTGAAAGGCGCTTTGGCCATTTCAGCTCGTTCTTCGAGAGATAATTCCTGAACTTTATCATAAAAGCCCGGTATGGTAATGTGATTGTCATCGTCATGCAACGAAGCAATCATTTTTGCCAAAATGTTAATGGGATTGGCCACGGCGCCACCGTATAATCCGGAATGCAAATCACGATTAGGTCCAGTAACTTCAACTTCTACATAGCTTAATCCACGCAATCCAGTTGTGATGGAAGGTTGCTGATTTGAAATCATTCCCGTGTCAGAAATCAAAATCACATCGTTTTTTAGTTTTTCCTGATTGCGTTCCACAAACCAGCTCAAACTTTTAGAGCCAACTTCTTCTTCGCCTTCAATCATAAATTTCACGTTGCAAGGCAAAGTATTGGATTGAACCATGTATTCTAATGCTTTTACGTGCATGAACATTTGGCCTTTGTCATCACAAGATCCTCGGGCAAAGATGGCGCCTTCAGGATGAATTTCGGTTTTTTTGATAACAGGTTCAAATGGGGGAGAAGTCCATAATTCCAATGGATCTGGCGGTTGCACATCATAATGACCATAAACTAGAACCGTTGGCAACGATTTATCAATAATTTTTTCACCGTAAACAATTGGATAACCCGGTGTGTCGCAAATTTCAACAAAATCACAGCCTGCTTTTTCTAAACTTACTTTTACTGCTTCGGAAGTATCGATAACATCTTGAGAATAAGCGGTGTCTGCACTTACGGATGGGATTTTCAATAATTCAATTAATTCGTTTATGAAACGATCTTTGTGTTGTTGTACGTATGATTTTATATTTTCCATTTATTGATTTTGTTTATATTTCAAAAGTACAAAAAAGAGTATGAATATTTTTTGTGAAATTTACTTTGAAAATTGGAAGTTATGTTTATCTTTGCACCCACAATTGCGCGGATATGGTGAAATTGGTAGACATGCCAGACTTAGGATCTGGTGCCGCAAGGCGTGTAGGTTCGAGTCCTATTATCCGCACTTTAAAAAACCTTTATTCGTTGAAAATAACGTTTAAAGGGTTTTTTGTTTTATCTCTTCTTTTTGCGAAAAAATATTCTTTATAAGTTCGCTACAAGAATCTGCGATCGGTGGTTGTTTATAAATTCAAATATCCCTTACTTAATATTTCCCCACAGGGTTTAAAGGTTGATTCGCTATAAAGCAGGTTGTTTTATTTATCTCATGAAGAATATATTATAATTTTTTTATTGCAAAGCACAAAAAGTGGTAGGGTCTGGTATGTAAATAGAATTTGTTGTTTTACTTTTAATTTTCGTAATCGCATTAAAAATAGGATGAAAATTAAAAGCTTATTTTTCACTCTTTTAAAGCCTTAATCGTAAGAAAAAACAAAATGTAACGTATAAATATACTTTTGAAATCAATGACAAGCAGTAAGATATTAAAATGGTTTTTTTGCGGTTTTATGGTCTGTTTATCAGGGTGTAGTGCGCAAAAAAATGGACAAACAGAAATTGGATATGGTTGGAATAATAATTCTGTAAACGTAGTTAAATTCCGAAAAAATGCTTTAACAACTTATGGTCAGTATCAATTTACAGCATATTATGATGAGAGTAGTTTTCTCGTTCTTGGAAAAAGAAAATTAAACAGATCTAATTGGGAAATCGTCAAAACGGCATATAAAGGAAATACAAAAGATGCGCATAACGCGATCAGTATCGTTGTTGATGGTGATGGGTATTTACACGTAAGTTGGGATCATCATGATACTAAACTCCGCTATGTAAGGAGTAAAAAACCTATGGGTTTAGAACTTGGAGAAGAAAATCCTATGACAGGTAATCAGGAACTGAAGGTTACGTATCCTGAATTTTATAATTTACCAAACGGAGGATTACTTTTTTTTTACCGATCGGGGGCTTCAGGAAGAGGAAATATGGTGATCAATTCCTATGATTTAAAAAGTAAAAGTTGGTCTCAAGTACAGCAAAATTTACTAAACGGAGAAGATAAAAGAAGCGCTTATTGGCAGTCCTGCGTAGATAAACAAGGCGTGATTCATCTTTCATGGGTTTGGAGAGAAAGTTGGGATGTATCTACCAATCATGATTTGTGTTATGCCAGATCGAAAGATGGTGGCGTGACTTGGGAGAAATCTACAGGAGAAAAATATACAGTACCCATAACCGTTTCAACTGCTGAATATGCTTGGAGAATTCCTCAAAAAAGTAATTTAATCAATCAAACAGCAATGGCTGTTGATAAAAAAGGCAATCCATATATTGTAACCTATTGGAGTGAAAATCAAATTCCTCAATATCAAATTGTCTATTTGGATCATGGAAGCTGGAAAAGAATAAATACAGGATTCCGAAAAACACCATTTTCTCTTGGAGGCGGCGGCACGAAGCAAATACCTATTTCAAGACCCGATTTATTTATAGATGATAAAGGAAGTAGTCCGCTGCTGTATGTTCTTTTTAGGGATGAAGAAAGAGGAAATAAAATGGCACTGGCATATAGTAATTTGACTAACAATGAAAATTGGAAAACAGTAGATTTAACCAATACTTCAGTAGGACAATGGGAGCCAAATTATGATATTTCGCTCTGGCAAAAGAAAAATAAATTACATGTTTTTTCGCAAAATGTCACCCAGATTGACGGAGAAGGATTAGCAAAAATACCACCAACCATGATAAGCGTTATAGAAATAAATAGTTTGCCGAAATAGTTAAAAAATAGAATAATTAATACATATTTTAATCAAATGTTTTTACAAAAAATAAAAAAAACAAGAAAGAACCTGCTTGTTTCTGTGGGCGCTACTTTACTGTTAAGTTCTTGTGGGAGTCATAAATTAGAAAAGCAGATTGATAATACCCTTAGCCGAGGGGTGAGTCAATATACTTATATGATGAAAAGATTGCCTAAAGATAAATATCCAAAAACGTATTATGCTGCCAAAGATAAATTGGAAACCAGCGGTTCAGGATGGTGGTGCAGTGGTTTTTATCCCGGAACAATGCTGTATTTGGATGAAGCAGTCAAATCGCCGGTATTAGAAGGTGAAATAGACAGGGTTTTGCAAGATTTGAAGAGAGAACAATACAATACAACAACACACGATCTTGGGTTTATGATGTTTTGTAGTTTTGGAAATGCCAATCGCTTAAATCCAAAGCCAGAATATGCGGAAATACTAATGAATAGTGCAAAATCGTTGGCGTCCCGTTTTAATGAAAAAGTTGGTTGCATTAAATCTTGGGATTCTTCGGATGACGGTTATCTGGTAATTATAGATAACATGATGAATTTAGAACTCCTATTTTGGGCCAGTGAATACAGTGGCGATAAAAAATATTATGACATTGCCGTTAAACACGCCAATACCACGTTGAAAAATCACTTCCGTCCAGATCATAGTTCCTACCATGTTGTAAATTATAACAGTAAGACGGGTGAAGTGAAACGAAAAAGAACCGCTCAAGGCTATGCTGATGAATCGGCATGGGCAAGAGGCCAAGCTTGGGGATTGTACGGATATACCGTGATGTATAGAGCAACAAAAGATAAAAAATATTTAGACCAAGCGGTTGCTATCGCAGCATTTATCTTGAATCATCCAAATCTGCCTAAAGATAAAGTGCCGTATTGGGATTTTAATGCGCCCAATATTCCCGATGCTTTACGAGATTCTTCGGCTGGATCTGTAATGGCTTCGGCTTTATTAGAATTGAAGAATTATGTGGATAAAGAACCTTCGAAAAAATATTTTGCAGCAGCCAAAACGATTATTACTACCTTAACTTCTAAGGAATATATAGCCGAAGAAGGAACTAATGGAGGCTTTTTATTGAAACATGGAGTAGGACATATTCCCGAAAAATCAGAAATAGATGTTCCTTTAACATATGGGGATTATTATTTAGTGGAAGCAATGCTGAGATACAAAAAACAAATAAAATAGAGTAAAAAATAAATAGGAATGCTGTTTTATAATCCTCCATATGGTAAATTAGTTTTATGAAAAAAAAATATTCATTTATTTTGTTACTTCTGATGTGTCTACCAGTATTGGCACAACAACAACAACAACAACAACAGCAACAGGAATCGGTTCAGAATTCGACGGATAATATTTTTACAATTGTAAAACCGGATTATACGTTAAGTCCTTATACGGGAATGACCAAGCAACACTGGAAAGATGCAGCGCTTTATTTATTGAAAGGGGCCTTTGGTTATATCCATAATCTGGATGATCCAATGAAGTTTCCTAAACAACTAGGAATAAGTTACCCAAAGGACGAAGGAAAAGTTCCAACGGAAAAATTAGAAGGACTGTGTAGGACGTTGTTTGTGGCGGCTCCAATTTTAAAAGAGAATCCATCGCTAGAAATCAATACCATAAAAGTTGCGGATTATTACAGATATCAAATCGGGAAGTTAATAGACCCAAGCAGTCCGTCTTACATTGTTCCTCGTTCAAAAAATGGCGGACCAAACCAAAATTTAGTAGAATTTGGAGCCCTGTCAGTGTCTATGCTTATTGCTCCGGAAATATTGTGGGATCCACTGCCCCAGGTTCAAAAAGATGCCTTGGCTAAAACAATGATTAGTTATGCTGATGGTCCAACGGTACCTTCGAACTGGAAGTTTTTTAATATTTTCGTATTGAGTTTTTTCAAAGACAAAGGCTATCCTGTTAATGAGAAATTGCTGGTTGATTATCTGCAAAAATCATTGGATCATTATAGAGGTGAAGGTTGGTATAATGACAATCCCGCATTTGATTATTATAGTATGTGGGCTTTCCAAATGTATGGCATGGTTTGGTCTGAATATATTGGAAAAAAATACTATCCGGAGTTTGCGGTCAAGTTTGAAACTAATTTTAAAGATTTAAAAGATAATTATCCGTACATGTTTAGCCGAAGCGGAGAGATGATTATGTGGGGGCGTAGCATCAGTTATCGAATCGGTTCTATTATCCCTTTTCCACTGATGGGATATGAACAGGATAAAGATATTAATTTTGGTTGGATGAGAAGAATTTCTTCGGGAGTGATGAAACAATTTTTGGAGCATCCCGATTTTATGAAAGACAATGTTCCTACTTTAGGGTTTTACGGTGCTTTCGAACCTGCCGTACAAGGATATAGCTGCCGTGGAAGCGTGTATTGGATGGGAAAAGCATTCTTAGGACTGATGGTTCCGGATAATAATCCGTTTTGGACAGCAACAGAAAACGAGGGAGCTTGGGAAAAGGAATTTGTAAAAGATACGGTGTACCATGAATTCCAGAAATCTTCCGAAATTTTAATTACCGATTATCCAAATATTGGCGCAGCTGAGTTGAGAGCCTGGTGTAATGTTCCGGTAATTAATGCGAGCGAAAAATTTAGAGGAAGTGAAAATTACAACCGCTTATCGTACAATAGTGCTTTCCCTTGGCAAGCTGATGGTGTCAATGGGGAAGTAGCGATGAACTATGTTTTTAAAAATAATAAACAAGAATGGGAGCCGTTCCGATTGTACACTTTTAAGAAGTTTGAGGAGGGTGTTTATTACCGTGATGTAGTTTTGGAGACCAATAGCAATATCAAATTTAATTTAGCCGAAATTCCTTTAGCAAATGGTATTTTGAGAGTGGATAAAAATAGAAGCACTGATCCAATTGCTATGCGATTAGGTCATTATGCTTTGCCAAAATTGGATGCGGAAATTAAAACGACGATCACCAAAGTAAAAGGACATCAGGCAACTATTATTGATAATGGAAAATACCAATTGGCAATGATTCCGCTTTTAGGTTGGGATAAAACAGAAGTGGTTGCGGCTAAAGGTTTAAATCCTTCCAGTGATGAAAGTGCAGTAATAGACGTTAGTGTTAATTTTACGCCTCAAAAAGATACCTCTGCTATTTATGCCACTTTAATGTTATGGAAAAAGTCAGGAGAAAAATGGAGCGATAAGGAGTTGTTGCCTGTGAAAAAAATTAAGTATTCTGAAAAAGAAAATACAGTACGAATCACGATGGTAAATGGCGAAAAAAAGATTGTGAAATATAATTAATCACTGTTCTATTACTAATAGAATTTTAGTGTAAATCGAGAAGCTTACTATTTAACTGCAATATATTAGAAAAAATAAAATCCCATTTGGCCAAAAGCTAAAGGGATTTTTGTGTTTTGTTTAAAATTGGTTTTTATCCATGATATACTCGGGAGGCGATTATTTTTTCCTCTTTAATGTCTAATACTTCAGCAACAAGCATATCTTCTTCACCGTTCACGGTTCTCGTGTATTCCATAAAAACACGATCACCGTTTGCGGTAAGTGATTTAACTTTATAGTTCAAACTTGGTAAACGTTCAAAAGCATCTTGCCACCATTCTCGCAAAGCATCTTTTCCCGTAACAAAACCATTAGTGTCAGGTTTGTACATTTTTAGTTTTGGACTAAAATGCACCGCGTCTTCATCATATAAAGACAATAGTTTTTCTAACTCTTTATTATTAAAAGTTTCAAACCATTTAAAAGCAATTGATTGTAGTTTTTCGGGTGTCATACTATTTTAGGATTGAATTTTTAATTAAAAAAATCCCATTTCGCTTTATGCGAAAGGGATTTCATTTTATAATTTCAAAGAAATATTAAACGTTCTTCAAGTTGATGATTTCTTGTTCGGTAAGCAATCTCCAGTTTCCTCTTGGCAAATTCTTTTTGGTCAAACCGGCAAAAGAAACTCTGTCAATACGCAACACATCATAACTGAAGTGTTCGAAAATATTACGAACCACTTTTACGTTAGACGATCTTAATTGCAATCCAATTTCACTTTTCGCTTCACCATCAATATAACTTACATCTTCCACAAAAACGCGGTGTCCGTCAAGAGTCAAACCTTTATTTATTTTTTCTAAATCTTCATATTTCAAGTTTTTATCAAGTGAAACTTGGTATATTTTAGATGATTTTTGACTTGGTAACGTAAACTTACGAATCATATCGGTATCGTTTGTAAACAATAACAAACCAGTCGTATTCTTATCCATTCTTCCCACTGCGCCAATTTTTGCAGTTGTAGAACCTTTTACCAATTCCAATACATTACGATACTCCTGACCTTCGTCCATCGCTGTGGTAAAGTTTTTTGGTTTGTTCAGTAAGATGTACACTTTTTTCTCTGGTGTCAAAGTCGAACCGTCAAAATTCACAACATCTCCAGGTTTTACCATGTATCCCATTTCGGTAACAGGAATTCCATTTACTTTCACCGTTCCGGATTGAATATAAATATCCGCATCACGACGCGAGCACGCGCCAGAATTAGCGATGTATTTATTCAAACGAATTTCGTCTTTTACTTTGGGTCTCTTTGGTGCTTGATTTGGTTTTTTCTCTACTTTATCAGTAGCGATATCGGCAACTTTAGTAACTACTTTAACTTTTTTCGGCCCTTGAGCGCGCTTCTGCATGGCAGGTTTTGGCTTATTCGAACTGGGTCTTGAGCTATTTGCTCTTGGACCACTTTTCTTATTATTGCCTTCCTTGTTATTCATAATATTCCAATAATTTGTGCAAAGATACTATTTATATAGTTGACAATCAATAAGAGCCAATTATAAAAACGCTAACTATCTAGTTAATAAGCTGATTAATACGTTTTAGTTTCATTTTTTGGAGCTATTTCCCGCTTTCCACTCTATCTTTTTCTTTTTAAAGAAAAAAGAAAAAGGATGCCGTTGTAATCGGGGCTAGCCTAATAGAGAAATTTGGGCGCTTTTGAGAAAATTGCAATACCCTTTTTTATATTTCTTATGAAAGAGAAATCTAAATCATCATCAACAATCTTTTTCCGTGCCACAAAACATTAGGATTGATAAGCACAATGCAAAATACTCCAGCCACAATAAGGAATTTCAGGACATTATGGAGTAGTATAAATTGTGATTTAGTGTTTGATTTCCATAAGTAAGCCAAGAAAAAAATCAACACAATAAGACAGGAATAGAAATAGATATCCATATAACCTACATCGTAAATTTCGATTAAAAGATAAACTGGAATTACAGCCAGAATGGTTAAAATAGTAATCGTTTTTTTTGATATTTCTTCCCCATAAACAATCGGAATCGTTTTATAATCATTGGCCAAGTCGCCTTTTAGGTTTTCTAAATCCTTAACCATTTCCCGAATAAGAATTAGTAGGAACAAAAAGGCGGCATGCGCAAATATTACTGCAAGCTGTCTTTTATAATTTTCAATTTCTTCAAATGGAATCTGAATATAAAAATACAATAGTATGGCAAAAAAAGGCAGAACAGCCAATAGAGAAGCTGTCAGGTTTCCTATTATCGGATATTTTTTTATTTTATGGGAATAAAACCAGATGGAAAATATATATGCTGAAAAGAATAAAAATACGCGCCATGAAACGAACAATGCCATTAAAGCGACAATGAAATTCAGTGCAAAATATACACTTAATTTTGTTTTTTGACTCACCAATCGGTCTAGCATGGATTTATTGGGACGATTGATTAAATCTTTTCGGCTGTCATAAAAACTATTGATGATATAACCCGAAGCAATCGCAAGCGAAGAAGCAAAAACAAGTATAAATAAATTGAAATCGAGTAAGATATCCAGTGCTCTTTTTTCGGGGGCAAGGATAAATATCGCCGAAAGATATTGCGCCAAAATAATTATGGGAATGTTATACCCTCTAACTACAGAGAACAAACTTGCAATTTTCATTATAAGAAGCTTGTGCTGTCTGCTTAACATTTTTCAGTAGTAGTTTTTTGTCAAGTTTTACAAAGGTGTAATTATAGTAAACTTGCTTATTTGTTTTCAAATTTAAGATTTTGTTTTTAAAATTAACTTGATTTTTTCACAAAAAAACACATGTGAATTGTTCTAAGATAAAATCGCTAAAAAAATTTGCTAAATATTAAGAGTATTTATGATTTGTAATGGATAGGAATTCTGATTTCATCGGATTCAAAATATGGATTAGGCTATCTGTGAAGAGGAATCTGGATAAATTATTTCGCTAAATTCTTTAACGGGGAAAGTTTTGCTTAAAATACTTTTTACATATTTATTGCTTTTTGCTCGTGTAATATCATTAGGGTCTAATGTAGATGAAAGCATGAAAATTTGAGTTTCCTTTTTCAATTCTTCAGATAGCATTTCAAATTCTGAAAGGAACTCGAATCCATCCCTTTCAGGCATTTTGATATCCAACAGAATAATTAGAGATTCTTCAGAACTTATTTTATAATTATTAAAATATTTAATTCCTTGTTTACCATTATCAGCAGTACTTGTTTCAGTTATGCCTAAATCAATTATAGTGTCATCAATTATCAAAATTTTATAATTAGGTTTCATATTCTTTCGGTATAGTTACTGTAAATGTGCTCCCAATATTCATTTCCGAATCGACTGTTATGGATCCATTAAGATTTTCAATAGCTTCTTTTACTAAGTAAAGGCCTAATCCAGAACCTTTATTGTTATTATTAGTGACAAAAAACATTTCAAAAATTTTGACTTGGTATTCTTTATTAATTCCGATACCATTATCTTCAATTTCAATTTTGTAAAAGTCTCCCGTGGTATACGTTTTAATTGAAATATACCTTTTTTCTTTTTTTTCATCAGAGTACTTAATGGCATTTGACAATAAATTATTTAAAATAATTTTTAATCTCAAACCATCACAATACAATTCTTCAACTGATAATTCTTTTTTGATAACGATTTCACTAGTACCTTTAATGTACAGATGTTGAGCAATGATTTCATCTGTAATTTTATTTAAATCAACGGGAGCGATGGCTATTTCTTTCCTTTTATTTCTAGAATAATCTATTATTTCTCTGATAAATTCATCTTGTTTATTAAGGCTTTCATGCATTAGACTTAAATAATCCCTAATTTGATCCAAATCATCCTCTAGTTTTACGATTTCTATTAATCCTTTTAAGGAAGAGATAGGAGATCTTAGATCATGTGAAACACTGTAAACAAATTTGTCAAGTTTCTTATTGGCAATGATTAAATTTTTGTTTTTATCATCTGTTTCATGTTTCGAGCGTCTTAGTCTGTTAACCATTACGGAGTAGTAAATACTTACGCTCCCTATGATCATCAAAGTTAAAAAAATATTGGTTAAAAGAAGATAGGTTTTAATCAAGCGTGTGCCTTCCCCTAGTGCTTCCGAGAAATTTTGTTCGTTTTTTGTTAATTTATCAGTAATAATATTTATCTGTTGAAAAATTTTTTGCTCGTCGTTTGATTTTAAATTGGTAGTACTTATTTTTTTATGAGACTCATTTCCGATTGATTCCAATTGTTCAATTAAATAATCGCCTTTTTCCCACTCATTAATCGCCTTTGCTAAAAAAGGAACGGAATGAAAATATCTAAATAACCAAATTAAATCGTCAAGGTCTTTCTCGTTATTTCTACCGGCTCTAAATCCGTTTTTGATGGTCTCAATAGAGTCATTATTTGTCAAGCCGATTCGTGCAATCTTATCTCCTTTCGGAACACTTAATTCTTCGTTGAATAACTTCCATTCAATGGGGTCTTTAGTAAAAAGGTATGTGATAAGATGTCTGGTGGCATCTTTCTGTCCTTTAGAATAATGGGATTCTCCATTTACATATGCCCTGGATGCCGACAAGATTTTAATAGTTAGATAGTTGACGATAATCAACGAAGAACAAGACAAAATCACTATAATGAGAGGAATGAAAATATTGCGGAGCTTAAAATATTCAAGAATTTTAATTTCAGACATGTAGTTTTTTTGTAAGTGATAAGAGCAAAAAAATCAGATGTTTAAAGATAAGTTGTTTTTATTTAAAATGTAAGATTTTATTTAATTTTATTTAATGGTGGTTTTTATGATGAATAATTTAAATCATAGCTTTTTAGGAGTTCGTCAAGAAGTATAATTCCAGTATGAATTTTATTGTTATCGAAACGGTTTAAGAATTTTTTGTTTTTTATAATGAAGTTGTGCCCAAAATATATATGGTGGGTATTCAATAAGAAACCAAATTGCTTCGAAATAATAATTGCATATATGCTTCAACAGGGAACAAGCTAATAATTTTAGTATAAGAAGCTTGTGTTAAGCATTATAGAGTATGTTTTGAGTGTTAAAGTTTTTTAGAACTGATAAACCACTTCTAGTTTATAATCTTTCAACGAAATTTTGGCTTTTTCTAAATCCTCAGTAAATCCTAAGATATAGCCGCCACCGCCAGAACCACATAATTTCAAGTAATAATCATTACTGTCAATTCCTTGTTGCCAGATTCCATGAAATTGTTCCGGAATCATCGGTTTGAAGTTATTCAAAACCACTTTTGATAATTTCTTAGTGTTCATGAACAATGATTTCATATCGCCTCCAAGGAAATTTTCCACACAGGCATCCGTATATTTTACAAATTGATTTTTCAACATGGCACGGAATCCTTTGTCTTTTAGGTTTTCCATGAAAATATTCACCATCGGAGCCGTTTCGCCTATAATTCCTGAATCTAGCAAGAATACGGCACCTTTCCCGTCAAAACTTTGTGTTGGTATTCCAGTTGCTTCAATGTTATCCTTAGAATTGATAAGAATCGGAATGCTCAAATAACTGTTTAAAGGGTCTAAGCCAGAACTTTTTCCGTGGAAAAAACTCTCCATTTGAGAAAATATATTTTTTAACTGCAATAATTTTTCACGAGTCAAATTCTCCAGAACCGTAATTTTATTTTGAGCATATTTATCATAAATAGCAGCTACAAGTGCGCCACTACTTCCTACGCCATAACCCTGAGGAATGCTGGAATCAAAATACATTCCAGTTTCAACATCATTTTTTAAAGTAGCTAAATCAAAAGTTACTAAGTTGGGTTGCTCGTTTTGTAACGTTTCCAAATAAGTAACAAAACGTCTTAAATTTCCATTTGATTTTATCGCTTCATCAGATGGATTCTCCTCTCTTTTAAGCGCACCATTGTAAAAATTATAAGGAATTGACAATCCTTTTGAGTCACGAATAATTCCGTATTCTCCAAAGAGTAATATTTTTGAGTAAAATAAAGGTCCTTTCATATTAGATTGTAAATTAGCAATTTGGGGTTGATAATTAGGTATTTTAGTAGGTAATTTTATAAATCGACTTGGTCTCCACGATTTGCTTCTTGAATTCCAAGGTCAATTTCTTCTTGTTCTTCAGGAGATAATTCTTTCCAAACATCTTTTTTTTCTGATTTGAAAATGTTTTTTATAGCTTCGATTATGTTCTTGTCATTCGTTTCTAATAACAATTTAATCAATTCTAATTTCTCTGATTGAATGTCCATAATTTCAGCTCTTTAAAACTTAAAGGTAGGGAAAAAACAAACTAATTCAACAAAGCTCCATTTCCAATTTCGTCACAAAGGTACTGACCATTTTGGCAATAGCCAACTAATTCGTCCTTAATAAATTGTAACACTTTCTCTTTAGTGTTATTTGGATATAAAACATGCACGTTTGCTCCGGCATCCAGAGTAAAACAAACCGGAATTTTGGTCTCGTTTCTAAATTTCCAAATCGCATTAATGATTTCCAGCGTGTTTGGTTTCATCAATATAAAATAGGGCATCGAGGTCATCATCATGGCGTGTAAAGTCAAGGCTTCACTTTCTACAATTTTGATGAATTCTTCCAGATTTCCGCTTTCAAAAATGGAAATTAATTGATCTAAATTTTCGTGTGCTTGTGCAAATCGCCTTTCGGCAAAAGGATGGTGGTGCATCAAATCGTGTCCAACGGTACTCGAAACCTGTTTTTCGCCTTTGTCAACCAACAAAATCGTGTCTTGGAAATTCTTAAAATTGGTATGAATAGCTTTTGGGAATTCAACACCAAATAAATCAGAACTTCCGGGAATATTCGCATGATTTCCCCAAACGACCACGCTTCCTTTTACGCTTCTGCAAGCACTGCCGGAACCTAAACGCGCTAATAAAGACGCTTTTTGATAAAAATAGGCAGAAGTCATTTCAGGATTCAATACTTTTTCTAAACTCATTAAGTTCATCGCCAATGCCGCCATTCCAGATGCGGATGAGGCAATTCCCGAACTGTGCGGAAACGTATTCTCGGTGTCAATCGTAAAATGGTAGTCCTTCAAAAATGGTAAATAGATTTCAATTCGTTCCAGGAATTTTTGGATTTTTGGTTTGAAATCTTCTTTAGGTTTTCCTTCAAACAGCAAATCAAAGGAAAATGTACCGTCATTTTGCTTTTTGGCGAAAGCCAATTTCGTAATGGTTTTGCAATTATTCAACGTAAAACTAACCGAAGGATTAGCTGGAATTTGATTGTCTTTTTTACCCCAATATTTTACAAGGGCAATATTACTGGGAGCGCTCCATTGGAAATTTCCCTTTTCAATGGAATGCGTATATTTTGATGGAATAAAATCGTTTGCTGAAATCATGAATTTAAAAATTTACGCAAAGATACTTTTTTTGGTTTATTTGTTAATTTGTTTATCTGGTTAATCGTTAGAAAGATTTAAGTAAATTTGGCTCACATTAGAAAAACATAAAAATGAATAAGATTACCCGAATATTAGCTGTTGTTGTTACTTGTCTTGCGATTGGCTATTTCTCCGGAATGGTGACACGTTCTGCAATAACAACATGGTATCCTACTTTGGTCAAGCCAAGTTTTAATCCACCCAATTGGGTTTTTGCGCCCGTTTGGAGCATGTTATATATTATGATGGGAGTTGCGGCAGGTTTGGTTTGGAACCGAATTGATTTTGGAAAAGAAGCGGTTAAAAAAGCCTTAGTTTTCTTTGCGATTCAATTAGCCTTAAATGCGTTATGGTCGTATTTATTCTTTGGATTGCACAACCCAATGTTGGCCGGATTAGAAATTATTGTTTTGTGGCTGATGATTTATGAAACCTATATTCAGTTTGCTAAAATCAATAAAATTGCAGGTTATTTGTTCCTTCCGTATTTGGCTTGGGTAAGTTTTGCAGCCGTTTTAAATGGAAGTATTTGGTGGTTGAATAAATAGTTGACAGTTTTCAATCACAGTAATCAGTTTATCTTTTGATGAGAAAACTAAATTGTTTTCAAAGTCTTACAGCTTCTTAAATTCAATATTCTTGGTCGATAAAAAATCCATCATCGATAAAATGTTACTATTTTCTAATAGTGTTTTTGATCTAGGATCTGCATCACAAAATTGAAGGAACAAGTCTATTTCATTTGGGTTTAACTTTAAGTTTTCAAGATAAAATTTCTGATCACAGCTGCTTTTTGCCAATGCTGTAAATTCTATTTCAGGAACAGTTTTTTTAACTTTCTCTTTTTCTTTTGCGAATAAACCTAAAATCATGCTGCCAATTCGCATAAAATCCATTCCGTTTTCAATAGTCCCATTGTTAATTCCAAGGATTTTTGGTGTTCGTGCTGCTTTTTCTAAAGCTAATTGATTACCCTTTCCTTGTTCATACTCTTTATCTGTGCTTAATTGAATAGAAGGCATTTTTGTAATTACGACTTCCTTTAACTCTTCTGGTTTAAGGGTTAATGAAATAATAAGATTGTTTTTGTTGATGGTATTTTGATCCACCAGAATTTTTTTGATATCATGGTTTTTTGAAACAAAAAAGAGTTCATCTCCCGCTTTTACCAATATAGAAAATTCTCCTGATGCGTTTGTAATGGTAGTTTTTTTAGAACTAAAATTAGCAACTTCGACTTTACCGAGAGGAAAATGTTGGTGCAAAACGGTACCGTTAATTAATTTTTCGGTTTGCGAAAAACCAGATTGAAAAACAAAAAATAGTAATGGAAGAGAAAGGTAGATTTTTATCATTCGTAATATTTTGATTACAAACATATTCAAATCATTTTGTGAAAATGAAAACAGAATAATAAATTCATGTTAATCAAACACTAAAGTTCTCTTAATTAAAGTCTTGTAGTGATAAGGAGTGGTTTAAATTACTTTGTAGAATGAGATAAAGTATTAATTGTTAACTATTTTTAAAAAGGGATTTTGGTCTAAACGGCATTCGCCACAATAAACCCGCTCGTCCATGCATTCTGGAAATTGAATCCGCCGGTAATGGCGTCAATATTCACAATTTCTCCTGCAAAATAGAGGTTTTCATGTAATTTGCTTTCCATGGTTTTGAAGTTGATTTCCTTTAAATCGATTCCGCCGGCAGTTACAAATTCTTCTTTAAACGTGCTTTTTCCATTCACTTGAAAAGTACCATTCGTTAATTGATTCGCTAGATTTTGCAATTGAATTTTTGATAAATCGGCCCATTTAGTTTCTGATTCAATTCCTGAAGCGAGTACCAAACTTTCCCATAACCGATTGGTTAATTCGAATGGCGATTTTTTTGAAACCGATTTTTTGGCGTGTTCTTGTTTTAATTCTTTTAATTTTTTCTCGACATCTTCTTTGTCAGCATCATTCAACCAATTCACGAAAATAGTGAACTGATAATTTTTGTCGTGTAAGATTCGAGCTCCCCAAGCCGATAATTTCAAAATCGCCGGACCGCTCATTCCCCAGTGTGTGATTAACAAAGGCCCTGTTGATGTGAGTTTGGTGTCTTTTACTTTTACGGTTACTTGTGCGGCAACGCCGGGTAATTCTTTTATTCTGGAATCTTTAATGTTGAAAGTGAATAGGGAAGGAACCGGACTGACAATTGCATGTCTAAAATTTTGTAGCATTTCCCAAACTTTAGGATTACTGCCTGTGGCCAGAATTAGTTTTTCGGTTAGATAATTTTCACTTTGGGTTTCTACTTTCCATAAAGTATCTTTTTTGAAAATGGATTGTACACTTTGTCCTGTAAGCACTGCGATTCCCAGTTTTTGGGTGGCTTTCAGGAAACAATCAATTATGGTTTGTGAGGAATTTGAAACTGGAAACATGCGTCCGTCTGCTTCAATTTTTAGTTCCACGCCATGTTTTTCGAACCATTCAATCGTATCGCCAGAGCAAAACTGATGAAACGGACCTCGCAATTCTTTTTCGCCACGCGGATAAAACTTCACCAGTTCATTAGGCTCAAAACAAGCGTGCGTCACGTTGCATCTTCCGCCGCCGGAAATGCGAACTTTGTTCAGTACTTCGGTACCGCGTTCCAGAATGGCTACTTTTAATTTCGGATTTTTTTCTACAATATTAATTGCTGTAAAAAATCCTGCTGCGCCACCGCCTACTATTATTATGTCGAAATTTTGATTCATTTTTTTAACCATTAAGTTAGTTAAGATTTATTAAGTCTAATCATCAGCTAACCGTGAAAAATATTCGTTAATTAAAGGTTTGGAGGATTTTGTTATGTTGGTAGTGTTAAAATTAATAAGTAAGCCTTGTGGAATACTTAATAGTTTCATGTAGGTTAATAGTTTGGCCTCGTCAATTGGGTGAAATTTTTCAACTGTTTTAATTCAACAATAATACAATCATTTACTAATAAATCCAAACGTAATGGATGAGCTAGTTCTAAATCATAGTAATCGATTTCTATATTAAATTGTTGCTTAACATTGTACCCGTTTTTTTCTAGCTCATATTTTAAGCATTCTTCATAAATTTTTTCTAATAAACCTGGCCCTAGTTTTTTGTGAACTTTTATGGCATAACCGATAATTTCATAGGATAATTGCGTTATCTCTTTTTTTGTCATAAACTGAACTATTTACTGGTTACTTAATTTACCTTAATTCACTTAATGGTTTGAAAATAAAATTCTATCTGGAAAAAAGGTAATAATTATATCGAAATTTTTGTTCATATTCTATTTGGGAAATCAGTGATGATTCCGTTTACGTTGAATGCTTTTATTTTTTGTATGTCTTCTATTTCATTGATGGTCCAAGGGAAAACCTGCAATCCTTTTTCTTGCATTTGCGCCGTGTTTTCCTTTGTCAATAAATGAAAATGAGGATGAATGGATTTTGCCTGAATAAATTTGGCGAAAGCCTGAGCTAAATCGAGATTAGTTTCTGTTAAAACGCCAATTGGAATTTTATCATTCAAAAACGCCACTTGCTGCAACGCATTCCAATCAAAACTGGAAACTAAAAAACGATCGTATTTCCACTGTTTTTTAACAACATATTTTTCGATGAGCGCAACGACTTTTTCTGCGGTTTCATAATTTTTTAATTCGATATTGATAAAACAGTTTTGGTTTACCAAATCAAATACTTCTTTAAGCGTTGGAATTTGGTGTTTGTCATCAATTCGAAAAGCCTTCAATTCGCGCAAAGATAGTTTATTTACAAAACCTTTTCCATTAGTCGTTCGGTCAATTGTTTCATCATGGATCACCATTAATTCATCATCCGCACTAAGATGTACATCGAGTTCAATCCCATCTACTTGCATGTCTAATGCTTTTTGGAAAGAAACTAATGTATTCTCCGGTTCATACCCTTTGACACCACGATGACCAATCTTTTTCATGGAGTATTTTTTCAGTACAAAAAAAGAACAATTTTTTAAGTTAAAGCTTTAAAACGTTTATTTTTTTTATAAAAAAAGCGATTGTTCAATGAAAGAAAAATATGATATTTACATTAATATTTAAAAAGCAATCTTTTTAAACCAACTTAAATAGAGTTAATTATGAAAAATAGTATTTTATCAATTCTTTTTGCAGGATTATTTATAGGGACAAGTTTTGCACAGATCCCAAAATTAGTTGCCTCAGTTGAAGGGATTAAAGAATTTAGTTTGCCTAATGGTCTTAAAATTTTATTAATTCCTGATGCCGCACAATCTAATGTAGTGGTGAATATTGTATATAATGTAGGTTCAAGACACGAAGGATATGGTGAAACCGGAATGGCGCATTTGCTGGAACATATGTTGTTTAAGCGTTCGTCAAAATTTAGTGAAATTAAAAAAGCGATTGCCGATAAGGGAGCAATAGCAAATGGGACTACGTGGAGTGATAGAACAAATTATTATGAAATTCTTCCTGCTACAGACGAAAATTTAAATTGGGCCTTAGAAATGGAAGCCGATAGAATGGTAACATCTTCTATCTTGCAATCGGATTTAGATACTGAATTTTCGGTAGTTAGAAATGAGTTTGAAATAGGGGAGAATTCTCCATCGGGTGTTCTGGAGGAAAGGATTGTTTCCTCGGCTTTTTTATGGCATAATTACGGGAATTCTACTATAGGGAGCAAAGAAGATATCGAAAGAGTTAAGGCAGCTTCTCTTAAAAATTTCTACAAAAAATACTATCAACCCAATAATGCAACGCTAATCGTTGGGGGGAAATTTGATGAAAAGAAAACATTAGATTTGATTTCAAAATATTTTGCGATCATCCCCAAATCAAAACAAATTATAGAACCAACTTATACTGTTGAACCAGCCCAAGATGGGGAACGTTTTGTGGAGTTAAAAAGAAACGGCGACATTCAGTATGTAGCAATGGCGTATCATACACCCAGTTTTTCGGACAAAGAATATGCGGCAAATAATGCTTTGATTGCTATTCTTTCCAATAATCCTTCGGGTGTTTTGTATAAAGCTTTGATCGAAACGAAACTTGCAACTAGTGTGTATGGTTATACCCGAACGTTAAGAGATCCCGGTTTTAGTTATTTTCAATGTGAAATCCCGAAAGACAAGGATTTGACAATGGCTCAAAATGTTTTTCTTCAAACTATGAATGCCGTTCCAAAAATGATATTTACGGAAGAGGATTTAAAAAGAGCCAAAAATGAATTGTTGAAACAATTTGAAAACACGTACAATAAAACAATCAATTTAAGTATTGCATTGACAGAGCATATTGGTGCTGGAGATTGGCGTTTATTTTTTATTGATAGAGATAATGTTGAAAAATTGACACTTGCAGACATTCAAAGTGTTGCCAAAAAATACTATTTGCAAAGCAACAGAACTTGGGGAAGATTCATTCCTGAAAACAATACAGAACGTGTAAAAGTAAGTGATACTCCGGATATTTCAGCCCTGACAAACGGATATAAAGGAAAAACTTTAGAGGTGAATAACGCGACTTTTGAAACTTCTGTTGCCAATATTTTGAAAACAACAGAAATAGGGAAATTAGCTTCAGGGGGAAAATACGCATTGCTTGAAAAACCTTCAAAAGGAAATAAAATTGAAGCTCGAATTTTACTTCGAATGGGAAATGAGAAAGCACTTGAAGGAAAAGATCTAATAGCGAACTTAACTGCCAAAATGCTTAAATTAGGTACTAAGACAAGGAGTAAAACAGTCATTAATGACCAATTAGATCAATATAAAATCAATTTGAGTGTACAAGCAACTGTAGATAGAATGTATTTGAGAATGAGTACGGACAAAGAGAATTTAAATAAGGCTTTAGTTCTCGTTGATGATATTTTAAGGAATCCATTATTTGATGCTTCTGAATTTGAAAAAATGAAATTAGAAACTAAAAGTGAGTTGGAATCCTCCAAGAATGAACCACAATCGCTAGCCAGTGAAGCTGTTGAGAAAGAAACTGCATTGTATCCAAAATCGCATCCCTTTTATGCAAAGACAGTTGATGAAGAATTAGCTGAATTAAATAAAATTACACTGAATGACGTGAAAAAATATTACGAAGATTTTTATAACGGAAATAACAGTGTCATCTCCTTTGTAGGTGGAATCGATAAAAAAAGTATCAAGGAATTTATGCCTAAAACGTTGGATAACTGGAACTCAAAAGAGCTTTATTCAAGAATTGCAACGCAATATTTTGATGTAAAATCGGTGTATAAAACAATTCAGGTCAATGACAAAACCAATGCCGCTGTTATTGGGAAGATCAATTTGAATATTGGTATGAACGAACCGGATTATCCAGCAGTTGATATGGCCAATGAATTGCTTGGTGGTGGTTTCCTTTCTTCCAGAATACCGCAAAGGTTGCGTGAAGCAGAGGGGATGAGTTATGGTGCGGGTTCTTTTGTTTCAGGAAGTGGTATTGACAAGACGGGCAGCTGGGGCGTTTACGCTTTCTTCAATCCATTGTTTAAAGATAAATTAGACAATGCTTTGAAAGACGAAATTCAGAAAGCATTGGATAAGGGTTTTACAAAAGTAGAGTTTGATGCTTCATTAAAATCTTGGTTGCAACAACGACAAACAATGCTTGGAACCGATGAGTTTTTAGTTAGGCAATTAAGAGAATATTTAGATCAAAATAAAACGTTTACGGATTATTCGGACTATGAAAATAAAGTAAAAGCGTTGGATGTAGATAAAGTAAATGCAGCTTTGAAAAAATATTTCGATATGAAAAAGTTAGTATTAATTTATGCTGGAGATTTCACCAAAAAATAAGGTCTATTTTCATAAAAAAAGAGGTTGTCTAAATTTAGACAACCTCTTTTTTTATGAAAATAAAATCTAGAGATTACTGATTTTCAATTAATAATAATGAAAAATTAGTATCAAATGAAACTTTTCCGTCAGAAACAATTCCTGTTTTTCCAGAATAAGCATCTCTTACTTTAGCTCCATCTTTAAAAACGGAACCAACGGCAAGTTCTTTTTTACCAATCGGTAAATCCAGACCAATAACTACAGCATCTGAATAATTTCCTTTGGTAAAAGCTCTACTAAAAGTATAGGGTTGAGGTGAAATTTGCTTATGAATTCCGGCTCCAATAGAAGGATGATTTTTTCTGAATAGACCTAATTTCTGCCAATGCAGCAATGTTTTTTGTGTTTCAGGATTTGATTGGATATCGTCCCAATTCATGAAGGAACGCAATGTTGCGTCGCCTTGAGTTCCTTCAACTACTAATGAACGCGCAGATTCATCACCATAATAGACTTGTGAAAGTCCTGAACTCAGTAATAATTTTGTCCCTGCTTCTTTGCTTTTGGTACGTTTTGCATCAAATGGTCCGCCATCATCATGAGAAGATAAATAGTTTAAAACACTATATCCTTTCAGTTCATTATTCAACTTGTCAGAATACTTGGAAAATATAAATTCATAGTCTTTTTGGGCATCCCATTTGAATTCGAAATTGATCATGTTATTGAATCCATTTTCGTAATAGTTTACTTTTTTGTCTCCAAAATCAAAAATTTGCCCGCCGCTGATGCCATAATTGTACACTTCGGCAATGGTGTAAAAAGAATTATTGTCCAATACTTTTGTCGGGTTGTTTTTCTTCCAAGTTTCAAAAGCATAGTTACATTGGGATTTAAAATCGGCCCAGACGGTTTCGTCCGTATGTTTTACAGTATCGCCTCTGTAACCGTCAATTCCATAATCGGCAATATAATCGGTCAACCATTTGATGATGTAATATTTGGGTGCTCTCGGATATCCTGTGCGACTAAAAAACACATCTAATTCTTTCATTTCTTGTTCGTAACGCCCTTCTTTTTTCCATTTTTCGATTAGAAAAGGCGGCAAAGCGACATTTTGATTGCTCTCTGTTTTTACATCCGGAAGATTCGCTACCAAAGTACAAGCGGTAGTATTTGCAAAGGATTTATAATCGCAAATTGGCCCCGTTCTCACCCAGTCATTTGGCCAAACCGTATCCTCAGCCGTTACTGGTCCGGTATGATTGATAACACCGTCCAGAATGATTCGGATTCCATGGGCATGCGCTTTCTCTACTAATGCAGCTAAATCTTCTTTTGTGCCAAAATTAGGGTCTAAGTTTGTCCAATCTCTGGCCCAATACCCATGAAAGCCATAGCTTAATCCCGTTCCTTCATCTACGCCATCGTGAATTTGTTCCACTATTGGTGTAAACCAAATGGCATTGATTCCCAGTTTATCAAAATAACCTTCGTCAATTTTTTTTGAAATTCCTTTGATATCTCCTCCTTCGAAACCACGAAGTTTTCCTGGTGTTTTGGTCCTGTTTAAGTTTATATCATTTGAAGTATCACCATTATTAAAACGATCGGTCATTAGAAAATAAACATTCGCTCCTTCCCAAACGAAAGGCGTTTTAGCGCGCTCCGAAACAGTTTTTGTACTGGAACAACTGCTTAAAATTGTTATAGTTAATAGTAAAAACTGAATTGAATATTTTTTCATTTTTTTTTATAATTAAATGATTGATTTTTTTTGAAACATATAAATTATAAGTTCATTTATGTTTGTGGCGTTAATTATTCGCTGTAGTATTCTTATTTTTCTGAGATGTCTTACGTGCTTTAAATTATTTCAATTCTAAAATCAAAACCGATTTTGGTTCTATTATTATTTCGTTTGTTATATCAAATGTTAATTCAGAAATTACATCCTTTCCGATTTTAAAATCTTTGATGTTTTCTTTAAAACGATGCGTATTTATGGTGTGGGTTTCATTGCTGTTGTTGATTAGAACCATAACACTTTCATTAGTATTATACCTAAAATAAACATACACATTGTTTTCAGGAATGTAATGTGTCATCTTCCCAAAATGAACTACCGATTTTGTTTTTCTCCAATTAAATAATTTAGATGTATAATCAAAATAGTCACTTTGTCCCGGAGTTCTTCCTTCCTTGATGAAAGCATTGTTTTCATCACCTTCCCAACCACCTGGAAAGTCTTGACGAATGTCAGCATCGCCCTTGCCTTTGTCACCAGTCATGCCAATTTCACTGCCGTAATACAATTGTGGAATTCCACGAACTGTTGCTATCAAAGCCATTGCCATTTTGTATTTTCTGATGTCATTTCCATAAGTCTGATTGAAACGATTGGTGTCGTGATTTTCGACAAAAACTAACATATTGTTGGTATTTGGATAAAGAAAGTCATTCGTAAAATTATCATACAATTTGATCATTCCTTTGTCCCAAGAACCGTCATCCTCATTGAATACTTTACTGGTTGCCTCAAATAATGGAAAATCCATTACACTTGGTAAATTGGAATTGTAGTCTTGTATTTTACTTATTGGACTGTGTTTTTGCCAATAGGATATCTGTGCTTGACTTTGCATCCAAACTTCACCTACAATATTGAAATTTGGGTACTCATCAGTAACCGATTTTGTCCATTTTGCAATTCCTTTTGGGTCGGAATAATTAAAAGTATCCACTCTGAATCCATCCAAATCGGCATATTCAATCCACCAAATTGCATTTTGAATCAGGTATTTTAAGGCCAAAGGATTCGATAAGTTTAAATCAGGCATCGATGGTGCAAACCAACCGTTCAGGCATGTTTCCGTGTCAATTTTAGACGCATGCGTATCGTTTATAACCGTTCTTTTATGATTGGTTTGGGTATATTTATCAAACTGATTGATCCATTCACGGGTTGGTAAATCTTTCATCATCCAATGTTCAATTCCCCAATGATTAGTCACGTAATCCATCACTAATTTCATGTTCTTCTTATGCATTTCAGAAGATAATCGTACATAATCTTCATTAGTCCCGTAACGTGGATCTATTTTATAAACATCAGATTGACCATACGTATGATAAGAAAAAGCAGCGTCATTGTCTTCGCAAAGTGGCGTACTCCATATCGTTGTTGCGCCCAATGAAGAAATATAACCCAGGTTTTTTATAATCCCTTCAATGTCGCCACCGTGTCTTCCTCCGGGTAATTCGCGGTTGAATTTTTCTGTAGTGGCATCTTCGCTATCATTATTTCTGTTTCCATTTGCAAAACGGTCCGGCATCAACAAATACATCATATCCGAAGCATCGTAACTTTTGCGTTGCGCTGAATTATCTCTTCTTTTCTTTAAAGTATATTTTTGGGTGAATGACTCTTTATTGTTGTTCTTGAAGGTAAAAATCAAATCAGTTGCCGATACTTTTTTAGTATCAATGGTAACAAAAATATAGTTAGGATTCTCCGTTCTCTTAACGTTGGTGATTTTTATTGCATTAGAAACCGTGACTTGATATTCTGCTATGTTTTTACCGTAAAACATAATTTGCAATTCTGAATTTTTCATGCCCGCATACCAAAAAGGCGGTTCAACTCTATCAATTTGAGCATTTAAAGTTAGAGACATAAAAAAAAGGAATAAGGTTATTTTTTTTAAAAAGTACATATTTACAAACGGAAACGAACCGATTTTATTTGTTATTTAAAATTTTTATGGCTGTTAAATTTACAACAGCAGTAAATTAGACTTTAGATAGTGGTATCAATTAAACAATCCCAATTTTTATTGGGATTGTTTGTAAACCTAGCAAGGCTTAGGGTCAAATGATAGATTAACTACAAGTTCTAACAATTGTCTTTTATACAGTGACTACATTTTCAGCGGTAACAACTACGTTCTTGCCATTCACTATTATGGTTAATTCTTTGCTGCCATCTATTGAAAATGTTGTTTCCTTATGATTGATAGCTACTTTCAAAATTTGATTTCTGAAATTAATTTTAAACGAATACCCTTCCCATTCTTTTGGAATTTTTGGAGAAAAATGAAGCGTATCTTCTTTAATTCTCATTCCACCAAAACCTTCTACGATACTCATCCAAGTTCCGGCCATAGATGTAATATGGCATCCTTCTTCCACTTCTTTATTGTAATCGTCTAAATCCAGACGAGAAGTTCTCAAATAGAACGTATACGCCATATCCATTTTGTCCAATAAAGCGGCCTGAATCGAGTGTACGCAAGGTGAAAGTGAACTTTCATGAACCGTAAACGATTCGTAAAATTCAAAATTATTTTTCAGTTCTTCTTTCGAAAAATGATCTTCGAAGAAATAGAAACACTGTAAAACATCGGCTTGTTTGATATAAGGAGAACGCAAAATTCTGTCCCACGACCATTTTTGGTTGATGGGTCTTTGGTTTTTATCCAAATCAGCTACGCGAACTAAATCTTTGTCTAAGAATCCGTCTTGCTGTAGATAAACATTATGTTCTTCAGAAAAAGGGAAGTACATATTATCCGAAACTTTTTTCCAAGATTGTAATTCGGAATCCGAGATTTTTACCTTTTCGGTAATTCTTTTGTGATCCGAAGGATATTCCAGAGACACTTTTTGAATTTGTGCGTAGGTATATTCCAAACACCATTTTGCAATATAATTGGTGTAGAAATTATTGTTTACGTTGTTCTCGTATTCATTTGGACCTGTAACACCCAGAATTACGTATTGGTTTAGATTAGTCGAAAAATTCGCTCTTTGATGCCAAAAACGAGCGATTCCTATTAATACTTCCAACCCTTTTTCAGGAATGTAACTATAATCGCCAGTGTATCTGTAAAAGTTATAAATGGCAAATGCGATGGCTCCATTTCTATGAATTTCTTCAAAAGTAATTTCCCATTCGTTATGACATTCTTCGCCGTTCATCGTTACCATTGGATACAAAGCAGCACCGTTAGTAAATCCTAATTTGGTGGCATTTTCAATGGCTTTGTCCAATTGATTGTAGCGGTAGGTCAATAAATTTCGAGCCACTTCCTGATCTTTGGTCGCCATGTAAAAAGGAATGCAATACGCTTCGGTATCCCAATAGGTAGAACCACCGTATTTCTCGCCGGTAAACCCTTTTGGTCCAATATTCAATCGGCTGTCTTTTCCTAAATAGGTTTGGTTTAACTGAAAAATATTGAAACGAATTCCTTGCTGTGCTTTTACATCTCCATCAATTGTAATATCTGACATCTCCCAAATTTTTGCCCAAGCATCAATTTGGTCTTGCAACATTTGATTGTATCCTTTTGCCAATGCAGATTGGATTACTTTTTCGGCAGCGGCAATGGTGTTTTCATGATTCAATGAAACGGTATATCCCCCAATTTTCTGGATAGATGATTTTTGGCCTTGAGCCACAATAACATCATAGCTAAATTGAATTTTATCGGAAGTGGCATCAATATTAGAAGGAGAAATAGCTGTTCTTTCCCCATTGGATAAAATACTGTTCTGCATGAAAGTAGTTACTTTGAAATGCGTTTTGAACGTTTGAGCCGTTACAAAAGCTTCATTTCCAGATTTTTTTACGTCAAGCGGTTCCCAGAATTTTTCTTCCCAGTTGGCATCTTCATTGGTTACGCCAGCGTCAATATACGGTTTGTAAATTATTTTTGAATCCTTGTTTAAAGGTGTGATTTCATAGTTAATAACGCCAACCTCATCCAAAACGATAGAAAGGAAACGACGAATAGTTACCGAAATCTCCGTTCCGTTTTTTAAAGTCGCTTCAAACGAACGGTTGTACCAACCTTCTTTCATATTCAATTCACGGCGAAAGTTCTTGACTTCTGAACAGGTATTCAAGTCCAGTTTTTCTCCGTTGATTTCGATATCAATTCCAATCCAGTTTGGAGCGTTTAAAACTTTGGCAAAATATTCCGGATACCCGTTTTTCCACCAGCCCACTTTGGTTTTATCCGGATAATAAATTCCTGCAATATAACTTCCTTGGAATGTTTCTCCAGTATAGGTTTCTTCAAAATTAGCACGTTGCCCCATCGCTCCGTTACCAATACTGAACAGACTTTCAGATGATTTTACGCTCTCTACATCAAATCCTTCTTCTATGATAGACCAATTGTCTGGTTTTATATAATCTTGGTTCATTTTTTCCTTTGTTTAAAGTTTAAAAAGTGTAAGGTTGAGACGTTTAGAGTGTTTGGTTTTTAGCTCAATTTGTCTAGCCTCTCGTTTCTTTTTATTCTATCTTTTTTATTTTTTAATTAAATCTTCTATGAAGTTGGTGTCTATTTCCGTAAAATCTTTAAAGATGTATTTTGCTTCGTGCAGCACTGTCGCTGAACCGATTCCTATACTCATCATTTTTCCGATATTAGCTGCTTGAACTCCCGCAACCGAATCTTCAAAAACAATAGCGTGTTCTGGATTAACATTTAATAATTTGGCAGCAATCAAGAAGACTTCCGGATCTGGTTTTGCATTGGTCACATCATTTCCATCTACAATAGCATCAAAATAGGATAGTATTCCTGTTTTTTCTAGAATTGGTCTGGCATTTTTACTGGCAGAACCCAAAGCGATTGGTTGGCCATTTTCTTTTAGAAATTGCAAAACTGGAAATACTCCCGGAAGAATTTCGCTTTCGTTCATGTCAACTAAATAGGATAAATAATCCTCATTTTTTTGAACTAACCATTTGTCTTTGTCTTCTTGTGAAGCTTCCACTTTTCCTAATTCTAATATAATATCCAAAGAACGCACGCGGCTGACTCCTTTTAATAATTCGTTATGTTCCAGTGTGAAATCAATATTTAATTCATTTGCGATTTTTTGCCACGCTAAATAATGATATTTTGCTGTGTCTACAATCACTCCGTCGAGGTCAAATATAAATGCTTTTTTATTATTCATGAATTTCAATTTTTGTTCTGTTGTTTACTCTAAGTGTAAGTAAACCGGCAAATATCATCGATACACCGCCAATTAATAATGCGTAAATAGGTTCGTTTTGAAAAAATTGTTTCACTACAAAACCAAGGATTGTTGCAGCGACAATTTGAGGAATAACTACAAAAAAGTTGAAAACTCCCATGTAATATCCCATTTTTGCAGCGGGTAAAGCGCCTGATAACATGGCGTAAGGCATTGATAAAATACTTGCCCATGCGATACCAACTCCTATCATTGGAACTAATAGTAAATATTTATCTCCAATAAAATAAATAGAAAGCAAGCCTACGCCTCCTGAGCACAATGCCAGTAAATGCGTATATCGAACGCCTACTTTTTTTGCAATTACAGGCAATAAAAAAGCAACTGCGGCAGCTACTCCGTTATAAACAGTAAAAAGTACTGAAACCCAGTCAGCAGCGTCATTGTATATTTTTGAAGTCGTATCAGTTGTTCCAAAAATATGTTGTGTAACGGCTTGCGTAGTGTAAATCCACATGGAGAAAAGTGAAAACCAAGAAAAGAATTGAACCCAAGCCAATTTTTTCATTGTGCCGGGCATGTTCAATAAATCGGTCATGATGATCGTGAACCCATTTTTTATTTGAACTGTTCTAAGTCTGGAAGTAATCATGAATAAAATTCCGATCACAATTAAGCCAACAAATAAAATATAGAGTTCTTTAGTCAGCCCATTTTCGTAAATTATAAAAGAAATAATGCTTCCTAACAAAGTCATTAAAAGTCCTAAATTGAATTGTCTTTTGATATTTGCTTTAGCTTCAAGCTCCGTTTCAATTGGGGCTTCCGCTTTAGAATTATTCTCTTTTTGTTCAAAAGCTTCTAATTCTTCAGGAGTGTATTCAGTGGATTTAAAAATAGTCCAGAGTACGGCCAATAGAAAAACAATTCCTCCTATATAGAAGGACCATTTTACAGAATCAGGAATGATTCCTTCTGCTGCAGTATTGCTTACGCCAAAAACATTCGTAAAAATATAAGGAAGTAACGAACCTACAACGGCGCCCAGTCCAATGAAAAAACTCTGCATTGCAAAACCTAAAGTACGTTGATTTTCGGGTAGATTATCACCTACAAAGGCACGGAACGGTTCCATCGAAATATTGATAGAGGCGTCCATCATCCATAATGTCCCTGCGGCGATCCATAATGATGGTGAATTGGGCATTATAAATAAAGCCACAGATGATAAAATAGCACCCACCAGAAAATACGGTCTGCGTCGGCCTAATTTTGTCCAGGTTCTATCACTAAAATAACCAATTATCGGTTGGATAATCAAACCAGTAACAGGAGCAGCAATCCATAAAATAGGGATTTCATCAACTTTGGCACCTAATGTTTCAAAAATTCTTGAAGTGTTTGCGTTTTGCAGTGCAAAACCAAATTGTATTCCTAAGAAACCGAAACTCATGTTCCAAATTTGCCAGAAACTTAATTTACGCTTTTCCATTATCGTAATTTAATTATTATACGATAAGCGCTTTGCTTATCAAAACTTATCTTGTTTTCGAAGTAAAAGTAAAAGTTTTGAGGGGTAAATATAAAAATTTATTCTAATCTTTTACTTTTTAGAAACAAATAAAGTAAAAGATTAGCAACTACAAGGTTGTAGTAATGAATAAATTAGATAATACTATTTATTAATTGGTAGATTCTCTTTCGATTAAATGGGTTTCAATTACTTCTGTTTTATAATTTTCTTCATCATCATCATCTTGTTCTGCCTCTAATCTTTCTATGAGCATTTTTGCAGCCCGATTTCCCATTTTTATTCCACTTTGACTTACCGTTGTGATGGTTGGGGTAGAGTATTTAGAAATGATTCCGTCCGTAAATGCAATTACAGCTAAATCTGTAGGGACATTTAATCCTATTTTATTCGCAGTTTTAATTATGGTCACTGCAAAAAGTTCATTGACTGCAAATACGGCATCAATAGCTTTGTCTTCGAGTAGTTTTCCAATAGTGATTTCGCATGTATCCACATTTTCAATTTTTATGATGAGGTTCTCATCAAATGGTATGTCATTGTCCAATAGGGCTTTTATGTAGCCATCAGTCCGAAGTTTGCCCACACTTACATAATCAACAGTTGTAACCAGCGCGATTTTTTTTCTTCCTTTATCAATTAGACTTTGCACGGCTTCGTAAGCGGCAAGTTTGTCGTCTATGATTACTTTATCACAAAGAATTTCATTGGTAACCCTGTCAAACATTACGACAGGCATTCCTTGATCGATAACTTCGGTAATATGATGAAAATCACCTTTGAACTGCGTTTCTTTTGAAAGCGACATAATGAATCCATCGATGCTTCCGTTGGCAAGCATTTCCATATTAAGTACTTCTTTGTCAAAGGAATCGTCAGATAAACAGATGATGACGCTGTATCCGTTTTCATTTGCAACCTGTTCTATTCCGTTGATAACGGTTGAAAAAAAATGATGCACTATTTCCGGAATAATAATCCCGATAGTTTTTGTTTTTCTGTTTTTTAAACTGAGCGCAATATTGTTGGGTTTGTAGTGGTAGAATTTGGCAAATGCCTGAACTTTAAGTCTGGTTTCTTCCCCTATTTCGGGACTGTTTCTAAGCGATTTTGAAACGGTTGAAATGGATACGTCAAGCTCTTTTGCAATTTGTTTAAGGGTGACTTTTCTTTTCATGATAATAATGTTATAATATTCAATTCGTAATAAAGGTAAGATTTTTTTTTATTTATTGTAATTTTCTCAGTAAATGTCAAGATAAAATACAAAGTTTTCAACACTATCACGTTTTCGTAAGTCAATTGAAAAGTGCTTCTGTCGGACATGTTAATATTTACTTAATTTTGAAATTCGAAGTAAAATTAAAACTTAAAAACAACCAAAACTCAAATTAATTTAAACAAAAAGTATGAAAGCAATTTATAAAAAGTTGTTATTTTTATTACTGTTACTGCCTTTTAGTATTCTTGCTCAGAATACTCTTAATGGTGTTGTTCTTGACAAAGCATCAGGACAACCAATTCCGGGAGTAAATGTAAATGTTCTAGGCGCCGCAAATGGTGTTTCAACAGATTTTGATGGTAAATATCAGTTATCAAATGTTAAGAAAGGCGATAAAGTCGTGTTTTCTTTTATTGGTTACAAAAATACTGTTGTAAATTTTGATTCTCAAAAATCATTAAACATTTCTTTGGAAGAAGATGCAAATCAACTGAAAGAAGTCGTGGTTCAAGTAGGTTATGGAACTGTTAAGAAAAAAGACGCAACAGGTGCGGTAACAGTTTTGACCACAAAAGATTTTAATAAAGGTGCAAATGTAACAGCCGAAAACTTGCTTAACGGAAGGGTTGCAGGTGTGACTGTAAATACAAGTGGTGCTCCAGGTTCTGGTTCTCAAATTAGAATTCGTGGTGGTTCTTCTTTATTTGCAAGCAATGACCCATTAATTGTAATTGATGGTTTGCCTATTGAAAACACGACAGGTACAGGTTCAACGTCAATTCTAGCTTCATTAAACCCAAGCACTATTGAGTCGATGACAGTTTTAAAAGATGCTTCGGCAACAGCTATTTATGGATCTCGTGCCTCAAATGGTGTAATTATTATTACTACCAAAAAGGGAGGAAAAAAACTTTCTGTAGATTATAATTTTCAGTACGGAAGTGGTAAAATAGGAAAAACAGTTGATGTATTTGATGCGGATGCTTTTAGAAAAATAATCGCAGAAAAAAGACCTGGAGATGTTTCAAAATTGGGTACGGCAAATACCAATTGGCAAAATGAAATCTACAGAAAAACAGATTTTGTTGATAATAACATATCTATTAGAGGCAATTTGTTTAATAGTATCCCATCTCGTCTTACAGTAGGGAATACGTACCAAGAAGGTTTGCGATTGACCAATACATTTAATAGAAATACTGTTGGATTAGCTTTAAATCCCTCTTATTTAAAGGATCATTTGAAATTAAAATTGAATGCAAATTACTCCAATGAGAACAATAGATTTGCAGAAGGTGTAGAAGGGAATGCGCTTCGTTTTGACCCAACGCAATCTGTTTACGATGCAACTTCGATATATGGAGGTTTTTTTGAATACTACAATCATAGCAATGGAAAATTGACTCCACAGACGCCAAGAAATCCGGTGGCTCAATTAATGCAAACATTTGATACTGGAAAAAACAATCGCTTTTTTGGAAACTTTGAAGCAGATTATAAATTTCATTTCTTCCCAGCTTTACGCGCAGTTGTAAATGCAGGTTTTGATCAGGCAAATGGAGAGAGAAGCAAAATAGCTTCAGATAAAACAGCCACTTCGGGTTCAAATAACGACATTCCTTATGGGACTGATGAGTTTTCAAAAAGTATGAGAAAAAATAAATTATTAGATGCTTATTTAGCTTATAATAAAACATTTGATAAATTAATTTTCGATGCAACTGCGGGTTATTCTTACCAAAAATGGGATTCTGATAACTATCAATCAGGAAATGTTTTAGACCCAAATTTACCAACAGGTTTAACTGGTTTTCCAAAAACAAATGTAGATTATGACAGAGTGAATATTGGCTTTTTTGGAAGAACCAATTTAAATTTTAATGACAAATATTTACTGACGTTGTCATTTAGAAGAGATGGCTCATCCCGATTTGACAAAGATAACAGATGGGCGAATTTCCCTGCAGCTGCATTTGCTTGGAAAATAAAAGAAGATTTTTTTAATGACAATACAGCAATTTCCGATTTAAAATTAAGATTAGGTTGGGGTATTACCGGACAACAAGAAATTGGAAATAACAATGATTATTTGCAACAATATAATTTAGGAAGCGGTAGCTCTCAATATTATTTTGGTACTGTTGCTTTGCCAATTGCTGTTTCTGCAAGACAAAGCGCAAATTTAAAATGGGAAGAAACGACAACTTATAATGCAGGTTTAGATTTCGGACTTTATGACAACAGGGTTTCGGGGAGTATTGAAGTATTTTACAAAGATTCAAAAGATTTGTTAGCCGATGTTGCCACAGCAGACGGTAGTAATTTTTCAAATAGATCTTGGCAGAATATTGGAAGTTTTACAACTAAAGGTGTTGAATTCTCTTTAAGTACCGATGTTGTAAAAAACCAAGATTTTAATTGGAACCTAAACTTTAATTTAACTGCTTTTGAAAGAAAAATAACAAGCTTAAGTTCTGATTTTATTAGAACTGGAGATAATTTAGCTGGAACAGGTACTCAAGGACAGGTACATCAGGTTGGTTATGCACCTAGTTCTTTCCTATTATACAAGCAAATTTTTGATACGGCCGGAAAACCAATTGAAGGTGCTTATGAGGACTTGAACAGTGATGGTATTATCAACTCAAATGATAAATATATTTATAGAAATCCTGATCCTAAAGCAACTTTTGGATTGGCATCAACCATGAATTATAAAAATCTTGATTTTTCTTTCAATTTGAGAGCAAGTGTTGGTAACAGAGTTTTTAATGCAGTGAATGCAAGTAGAGCTCAATACGATCAATTAACCACTGGTGGTACGATTGGGAATGTTCCAACATCAGTTTTAGATACCAATTTTAATACAACATCAACAGTAGTTTTATCTGATATGTTTGTAGAAAATGCTTCGTTTTTAAGAATGGATAACATTACCGTAGGATATACCTTCCCGAAATGGTTAGAAGGTAAAGCTTCACTGCGTTTGTTTGCAGGTATGCAAAATGTTTTTGTTATCTCAGATTATTCTGGTTTAGATCCGGAAATTGCTAATAATGGTGTTGATAATACCATTTACCCAAGACAGCGCTCGATTTTAGGTGGAGTAAATGTTAAATTTTAATAATTAGATTATGAAAAAAATAAATTTTATTTACTTACTATTTGCTTTTGCCACATTACAATCGTGCACAGGTGATTTAGATGTAGTAGCAGAAGACAGTAAAATACTATCCCCGGAACAATTGTTTTCTACACCATTAGGATACAAACAAGCACTGGGAGGCGTTTATGGTAATCTTAGCTTGACTGGTACAGGTGATGCGGGTTCTTCCTTTTTGCAAGGAATTGATGCAGGAACTAGCCAGTTTGGAAGATGTATGTGGTATTTACAAGACTTAACTACGGACGAAGTAGTTTGGACTTATGAGAATGATGAAGGTACAGCTGAATTACAAAGAAATACTTGGACATCTGCCAATCCTATTTTGTTAGGGATGTTTAGTAGAACAATGGCAGAAGTGGCTCTTGCTAATGATTTTTTAAGACAATCTACTCCAGAATTATTAAGTTCAAGAGGTATTAGTACTACAGATGTTGCTGAAATCAATATTTATAGAAATGAAGTAAGAGTATTAAGAGCTTTTGCTTACTATAATATGATGGATTTATTTGGGAAAGCACCTTTTATTACTGAAAATGATCCTTTAAATTTTAAAGGCCCCCAATATGATAGACAACAGTTGTTTACTTTCATTGAAACAGAATTGAATGCTGTAATTCCTAATTTGAAAGCCGCAAGAACCAATGAATATGGTAGACTAGACAAAGCGATGGCTCAAATGATTTTGGCAAAAATGTATTTAAATGCTCAGGTGTATATTGGGACTCCAAAATATGCAGTATGTATGGCTAAATGCAGCGATGTTATTGGTGGTGGATATATTTTAAAAACCAATTATTTAGATAATTTCAAAGCGGATAATCAGACTTCTTCTGAAATGATTTTCACATTACAATCGGATGGAGTTAAGACTCAAAATTATGGTGCTACAACGGTTATGATAAACGGTCAGGTTGGTTCTGTTGAAGGAAACGGAGCAGAATTTGGTGTTGGTGGTTGGGGAGGCGCATTACGACTTAGAAAACAATTTGTTCAAAAGTTTGATGGCGCAGAATTTGTAACGGATGTAAGAAAAACATATACTTCAAATTCAGGTTCAAGACCAATTGACATTGCAACATTAACAAATGCTGGGCAAGGTTATATTCTACATAAATTTTCTAACAAAACTGTTGCTGGAGTTGCGGGTGTGAATTCAGCATTTGTAGACACAGACTTCCCATTATTCAGATTAGCAGATGCCTATTTAATGTATGCTGAAGCGCAAATGAGAAAAGATGGTGCTACAAATACGAACAATGCAACAACTGCAAACGCGCAATCATTGACTTATATTAATGCTTTAAGACAAAGAGCGAATAGTGGTTCAGCTTCTGCTAACGTAACTCAAATGCAAGTTAATCTGGACTTTATTATAGAGGAAAGAGCAAGAGAATTACATTGGGAAGGACATAGAAGACAAGACTTGATTCGTTTTAATAAATATGGTGGCGGTAATTATAACTGGGCTTGGAAAGGGAATATACCAAACGGAACTTCATTTAGTTCGAATTTGAATGTTTTCCCATTGCCAACGGCTTCAATAATTGCAAATCCAAATTTGACTCAAAATACAGGTTACTAAATAATTATTTAATTTAAAATTAAAATAGAAATGAAAAATATAAAAAATATAATAATAGCTTTTGTAAGCATATTAGCGATTTCTTGTACTGATGATATACAAGACACAAACAGAGAAGCACTTGCTCCGGAAACAGCACCTGTATTATTGACACCAACCAGTACTTTTAACATAGTTTTACAAAAAGCAAACCAAAATAATCTTGCAACTTCTGTAGTTTGGAATGATGCAACTTATAGTGGAACTGCTACTGTTGTAAATTATACCATTGAAATTGCAAAAGCAGGAACAAGCTTTGCTAAACCAGTTGTTGTTACTTCAACAACCAATCGTTTTAAAGAAATTACTGTTGGCGAACTTAATACCGCAATTTTAACTGCTGGTTTAGTACCTTTTGTTGAGCATCAAATTGATATCCGCATTAAATCTTCAGTTGGGACAACTGGTACGGGTGCTGCACAATATTCAAATTCTTTTGCCATTAAAGCTACACCATTTCCATCTTGGCCAAACTGGGGTATTATTGGCGACGCAACACCAACAGGTTGGGGATCTGATACTAATTTGGATTATGATTTGGCTACACAAAAATATTCAATTACAATCCATTTGACAGCAGGACATTTCAAATTTAGATTAGATGATTCTTGGGATTTAAATTATGGTGACGATGGTGGCAATGGTACTTTAGAAGCCGGTGGGTCTGATATTTCAGTTGCTGCAGCTGGTGATTATAAAATTGTGGTAGATTTTACTGCTAAAACTTATACGATTATTAAACTTTAGTAAAATGCAATTAACTAAAAAGGCTACTATAATGGTAGCCTTTTTTTAGTTTCATATTCAATTAATACTAAGCCATGAAAAAAAATCTACTTTTATTAATTTTACTGATAACTTCTATAAGTTATTCCCAAATTACAACAACACCATCTCCTGCAATTGCAAGTGGAGCAGTTACACTTAATTTTAATAAAACCGGAACGCCATTGGCGGCCTATACAGGTACGATATATGCGCATATTGGTTTAACTGTTAATGGTACAAGATGGCAAAACGTTAAAGGAAGTTGGGGTAATAATGCAACACAACCCGCATTAACGGTAGTTTCAGGAACTACATACAAATTAGACCTTACTCCGGATTTGTATACTTATTTTGGGATTCCAAATACGAGTTCTATTACAGAAATTTGTGTGGTATTAAGAAATGATGCCGGGAATATGCAAACCGGGGATACTTTTTTTAATGTTGGGGCTTTTCAAGTAAATTTAACAGCACCAGCACAAAACAGTTCTACGATTATTGCCTCAGGGACAAGTTTTAATGTCGCTGCAAACAATACAGGCGGGAATGCGAGTTATACCTTAAAAGCAAATGGAACGAGTATAAATGCAAATTTAAGTACTTCTAGTTACACTTTTAATGATACCAATATTACCAGTAATAGAAATTATGCATTAGAAACAACGCAAGGGAGTAATACTGTAACCAAAAAATTCAATGTAATCGTAAATCCGGGAACAGTTAGCGCAACAATGCCTGTTGGATTAGTAGACGGAATCAATTATAATGGGGTTGATGTTTCAAAAGCTACTCTAGTTCTCGATGCGCCATTAAAAGATTTTGTATATGTTGCCGGAAGTTTTAATACCTGGCAACCCGATGCGAGCTATGCAATGAAAAAAGATCCTGTTTCAGGCAAGTTTTGGTTGGAATTAACCGGACTGACTTCAGGAACAAATTATACCTATCAATATTGGGTTGTAGATGCTTCTCCTATTGCAGGAACACCTTCTTTTGTGAAAACGGCAGATCCTTATGCGACTTTAGTGTTGTCATCAGATGACGATCCGTATATTCCGGCTCTGTCTTATCCGTCTCTTCCTGTATATCCTGCAGGTCAAGAGCGAGAAGTGACTGTTTTACAAACGGGACAAACGGCCTATTCTTGGAGTGCTGCAACGACTAATTTTGTAAAGCCCGAAAAAGAAAAACTGGTAGTTTATGAACTTTTGGTTCGAGATTTTGATGCGGGGAGAAGTTATCAAAGTATAATTGACAGAATGGATTATTTCAAAAATTTAAAAATAAATGCCATTGAATTATTGCCGGTTATGGAATTTGAAGGCAATGAAAGCTGGGGCTACAACACCTCTTTTCACATGGCTTTAGATAAATTTTACGGAACTTCAAGTAAATTTAAGGAATTGATTGATGTATGCCATCAAAACGGGATTGCGGTAATTCTTGATGTGGCATTGAACCATGCTTTCGACAGAAATCCCATGGTTAGAATGTGGATGAACGATCCTGATGGAGACGGTTGGGGTTCACCTTCTACTGAAAATCCGTATTTCAATACGGTTGCAAAACACAGTTATAGTGTAGGGAGTGATTTTAACCATGCGTCGGCATTGACGAAAAACTACGTAAAAAGAGTCGTTAAACAATGGATTCAAGAATATAAAATTGACGGTTTTCGATGGGATTTGACGAAAGGTTTCACCCAAAATTGTACCGCAGGTGATGAAACGTGTACGAATGCGTATCAAGCCGACCGAGTTGCCATTTTGAAAGATTATGCTGATTATTCCTGGAGTTTGGATCCAACACATTACACTATTTTTGAACATTTAGGAACCGATTCAGAAGAACAGGAATGGGCAAATTATAGAATTGCAGAAACCCCTAGCAAAGGAATAATGATGTGGGGTAAAATGACTGATCCTTACAATCAATTGACGATGGGTTTTAATTCCAGCAATGATATTTCCAGAATGAATAGTACCAACCACGGATTTACAAAAAACAGATTGGTGGGGTATGCTGAAAGTCATGATGAAGAACGCTTAATGTATAAAAACATTCAATTTGGGGCCAATCTAAACGGATATAACGTAAAAACGCCGGCAACGGCACTTTCTAGAATGTCAGCTTTGGGAGCAGTGTCTTTACTGATTCCGGGACCAAAAATGATTTGGCATTTTGGTGAATTGGGATGGGATTCTTCTATTTTTACATGCAATGATGGAACAATTAATGATTCTTCAGCAACGTTATCAGGCGATTGTAAATTGGACAAAAAACCACAGCCACAGTGGGTGAATAATTGGTCAGGCGATACTAATAGAAATAAAATCTATACCGATTGGGCAAAAATGATTGCTTTGAAAATCAACGAGCCAGTGTTTGTAGGAACGGCAACTATGGCTAGCGGTACGTCGTTAACCCCTAATATCAAGATTACCAATAGCGCTTTGGCGGGAACGCAACTTAAAGATGTATTGGTACTGGCGAATTTTGATCTGTCCACGCAAAATGTCGCTACTGGTTTTCCCTACACTGGAACTTGGTATAATTTGATGGATAACTCTTCTATAAATGTTACGAATGTTGCTGCAACTATAGCCATTCCAGCAGGAGAATTTAGAATATATGGCAATAAAGTTGCTTCATTGGCAATTGCTAATTTTGAAAAAAAAGACGGTATTTATTTATACCCGAATCCTGCGACGAATTATTTTACATTAAATACAGCTACTTCAAGAGTTCAAATTTTTTCAATTACGGGTCAGTTGGTAAAAAGTTTTAATGCAAATCAGACTGCCGCATATCAATATACAGTTACTGATTTAAATAAAGGGCTTTATGTAGTAAAAGCCTATAACGTGAACAATGAAGTCCAGGTAATGAAGTTTTTAAAAATATAAAAAACTGCTGAAAGTATAAGGCTGTCCATAAAAAGGCAGCCTTTTCTATACAAAAAAACTGCTCCATAAATGAAACAGTTTTTAACTACAACTTAAAATTTAAATTTTGTTGTTTTTAATTTCTTCTACAATTTCAGGATTCAACAATGTTGTGGTGTCTCCAAAATTAGAGTAATCCCCTTCGGCTATTTTGCGAAGAATTCTACGCATGATTTTCCCCGAGCGGGTTTTTGGTAAACCAGAAACAAATTGAATTTTATCCAGTTTAGCGATGGGCCCAATTTGGTTCGAAATTTGTTGATTGATTTCTTTTCTGAGATTTTCCCGGTCACGATTTTCCCCAGTTTCTTTTAGAATAACAAAACCATATAAGGCATTTCCTTTGATGTCATGCGGAAATCCTACAATGGCTGACTCAGCAACTGCCGGATGCTCATTAATGGCATCTTCTATAGGCGCAGTTCCCAGATTGTGTCCGGAAACTATCACAACATCATCTACACGGCCCGTAATTCTGTAATAGCCTACTTCGTCACGCAAAGCACCGTCACCAGTGAAATATTTGCCTGGAAAAGTAGAAAAATAAGTGTCTTTATACCGTTGATGGTCTCCCCAAATGGTTCGAGCAATTCCTGGCCAAGGAAATTTAATGCATAAACTTCCGGTAACTTGGTTGCCTTCAATTTCATTGCGTTTTTCGTCCATCAATACCGGTTGAATTCCAGGTAATGGTAAGGATGCATACGTAGGTTTAGTTGGTGTTACAAAAGCAATTGGCGAAATCATAATTCCTCCGGTTTCGGTTTGCCACCACGTATCTACCACTGGGCATCTTTTATCGCCAACATGGTCATTGTACCAGTGCCACGCTTCCTCATTGATGGGCTCTCCTACAGAACCAATCACTTTGAGAGATTTTAAAGGGAATTTTCGTATGTAATCTAAGCTTTCTTTTGCCAATGCACGAATAGCGGTTGGAGCAGTATAGAATTGTGTCACTTTGTGTTTTTCGATTACTTCCCAAAAACGACTAAAATCAGGATAGGAGGGAACGCCTTCAAAAATAACGGTTGTAGCACCATTCAATAATGGCCCATAAAGGATATAGGAATGTCCGGTAATCCAGCCAATATCAGCGGTACACCAAAAAATGTCATTCTCTTCATAACTGAATACATTCTTGAAAGTGTAAGCAGAATAAACCATGTAACCTGCCGTGGTATGAACCATTCCTTTAGGCTTTCCAGTTGAACCAGAAGTATAAAGAATAAACAATGGATCTTCGGCATCCATGATTTCAGCGACATTATTATCTGAAGCTTCGTCTAAAAGAGGCTGCAACCATTGGTCACGGCCTTCTTTCATGTTTACGGAAGTATGGGTTCTTTTTACTACCAAAACATTTGAAACACCAGGACAATTCACTAACGATTCATCTATGATTCCTTTTAAATCGATGGTTTTGTTGCCGCGATAACCACCATCTGAAGTGATGACCATTTTACAATCGCTGTCATTTATTCGTGTTGCTACGGCTGAAGCCGAAAACCCTGCAAAAACAACCGAATGGATGGCCCCAATTCTGGCACAAGCCAAAGTGGTGATGGCCAATTCAGGAATCATTGGTAAATAGATACACACCCGATCTCCTTTTTCTATGCCTTGTTCCCGCAATACATTTGCCATTTTGCAAACCCGTTGGTGTAATTCATTATAGGAAATGTGCAACGCTTCTTCGGTTGGATCATTAGGCTCGAAAATAATAGCCGTTTTATCCCCTTTTTTGATAAGATGCCTGTCGATACAGTTTTTAGTAATATTTACTTTGGCGCCGGTAAACCATTTTATTTCGGCTTCAGCCATATTAAAATCGACTACTTTGTCCCATTGTTGGTACCAAGTGAAGTTCTCAGCAGCTATTTTATCCCAAAATTTTCTGGGTTCACGGACTGATTTTTTATATTCTTTAAAGTATTCTTCTAAATTATTTATTTTGTAGCGACTCATATTTTTTGATAACCCATTGGGGCTAATTAAATTATTTAATTTTTGGAACGTTGGTCTATTCTTCTCTTTTAATTATCGGATTCACAGCTATTTAAATCAATATGAAGTATAGAATGAATATTGGGTTATTATTAAAACAGACAATATTGTTTTTATAATGGCAATGCTTCTCTTCCTAATTTGTCATTGATGATCAGTGCCGCTGCTTCATAAAAAGCAAAAGAACCACATAAAATCCCTTCATAGCCAGCAATGGTGTGAATAGTTGGGTTTCCGGTGAAACTAGCGACTGACAATAGCGTAAATAAAATAACGAGAGAGCCAAAAATGAGTTTTCCAATGGTATTCCCGTTAAGTGTGCCTATAAAAAAGGCTAATGTAAATAATCCCCACAGTCCTAAATAAAAGCCCATTGAAGGCCCATCCGGTTTTGTTATTCCTAACAAGGGGAGTATCCATAATGCGACAAGTGACAACCAAAAGAAACCATAGGAGGTAAAAGCGGACATCGCAAAAATATTTCCTTTTTTCCATTCCATAACACCAGCGATAACTTGCTGGATGCCTCCAAAAAATATTCCCATCCCCATAATCATTGCATTGAGTTCGAAGAATCCTGCATTGTGAATGTTTAATAGAATAGTAGTCATTCCGAAGCCAAAAAGGCCTAATGGTGCTGGATTAGCTGTTGTGTCTTTGATAATTTGTTCCATAAAGATTAAAAAAATTAAAATTATTTTTGGTTAGTTTCGTCCTGTAGTTGTTGCTTTTTTTTAATTTAAAAAACCACATTCGGGTTATAGTTGATTCACAAATATATCATACCTATTCGATTTTTTGAATAATTTTTTGATTAAATGCAAAATTTGTAGGGAAATCTTAAAGAAAAGTGATTTTTATGGAAGGATTTAAAAACAAAAAACCCGAATATTTCTATTCGGGTTTTGTGGTACCTCCAGGGATCGAACCAGGGACACATGGATTTTCAGTCCATTGCTCTACCATCTGAGCTAAGGTACCTCGCTATTGCGGGTGCAAATATAGAATGATTTTTAGTTTATCCAAAACAATTTTTAAAAAAAATCAATTCGTATCTTCGCAACATCAAAAAATAAAATATGATTCTAGCTATTGATGTCGGAAATACAAGAATTAAAGCTGCTGTCTTTGAGGGTGATATACTCGTAGAAAATTTTGTGTTTTTTAAAAATGAACTCCAAAAAAACATTCAAAATATTTTAAAAAAATATAAAAAAGTTGTGGATTTGGTCGTTTCATCCGTTGGAGATGTCGAAAAACAATCGTTTTTGGAGCTTGTAAATGATTTAAAAGTCCATTTTATATCCCATAAATACCCATTTCCTTTTGTTAATTGTTATGCTACTCCTAAAACTTTAGGAATTGACAGAATGGTTCTTGCTGCTGGGGCAACGCTTCAGTTTCCAAATCAGAATCGATTGGTTATTGATGCAGGAACTTGTGTTACCTTTGATTTTATAGATGAAAATAACAAATATCTTGGTGGAGCAATAGCGCCTGGGTTGCGATTGCGGTACGAATCATTACATAATTATACAGCAAAATTGCCTTTGCTAACCTTAGAAGACCCGAAGGATTTGATTGGGAAATCAACTTCTGATTCCATTCATTCTGGTGTGGCGAATGGTTTAGTCTATGAGATAGACGGTTTCATCGATGAATATAGCGTACGGTATTCAAATTTTATAATAATTTTAACGGGTGGAGACACAGAATTTTTGGCTAAACGATTAAAAAATACCATATTTGCCAATTCAAATTTTCTTTTAGAAAGTTTGAACCAAACATTTCAATATAAAATCAAAAATGATTAAAAAATTTCTAGTAAGCGCCTGTTTGCTTTTTTCACTTATATCCTTTGCTCAAGAAGGAACTTCATCGCCTTATTCTTTTTATGGAATTGGCGATATAAGATTCAAAGGAACACTTGAAAATCGTTCTATGGCAGGTGTAGCAGTTGAGCAGGACAGTGTCCATATCAATTTAGAAAACCCAGCCAGTTATTCAAATCTAAAATTAACTACTTTTTCTTTGGGAGGTACTTATGGCACAAAAAGCTTAAAAAGTAATTCAGGATCTGCTAGTGCTCGTCGAACAACTTTAGATTATTTAGCTGTTGGTTTGCCTTTAGGTAAATTGGGAATAGGTTTTGGATTGATTCCTTATTCTTCTGTAGGATATAAAATTGAGTCATTGTCTTCAGAAGACGGAGCAACAAACAGACGATTAAGCGGAACGGGTGGTTTGAATAAAGTTTTTTTGGGAGCAGGTTATAAAATAGCTCCTAATTTCAGTGTTGGTGCTGATGTGCATTATAATTTCGGTAAAATTGAAACCAATAGTTTAGAGTTTCTTACGAATGTTCCAATAGGGACTCGCGAATTGAATACCGCAGATTTATCTGGTGTGAATTTTAATATTGGAGCGATGTACCAAACTAAAATAAATAAAAAATTAACGGCTTACTCTAGTTTAAATTATACCGTACAAGGAACCTTAACTTCTCAAAACACCAGAAATATTGCCACTGTAGTGTATAATTCGGAATTTAATGTAGCTGTTGTAGACGCACTTGCAGATCAAAAAACAGAAACGAATGTAAAATTGCCTAGCAAAATATCATTTGCTGCTGGAATTGGAGAGGCAAAAAAATGGCTTGTTGGAGGAAAAATTTCGTACCAAAAAACTTCAGGTCAGGAAAATAGTTATAATAAAGCAAGTAATGTAGGGTACGGAAGGTATGGTAGTGTTAGTTTAGGAGGATATTACATTCCGAATTATAACTCATTTACCAATTATGCAAAAAGAATCGTTTACAGAGGGGGACTTAAATATGAAAAAACCGGTCTAATGATCAATTCTGAATCTATAAATGATATGGGTTTAACTTTAGGATTAGGTTTGCCAATTACAGGAAGTTTTTCTAATATAAATCTAGGTTTTGAATTAGGAAAAAGAGGAACTACAAATGCAAATCTTGTTCAAGAGAATTATGCTAATTTCAGTGTTGGTTTTTCTCTTAATGACAAATGGTTCGATAAACGAAAATTCAACTAAAAATCTAATCGAGTACATCTAATCAAACTGCTTTTTCAAGTACAGCGTATGCTTTTACTAAAAAAATATATAATCATCCCAATAGTCACAGTTTTCACTGTGACTCTGTTTTTTGGGTGTGAAAGTAATTTTAAAGAAGTGCAAAAAATAAATTTTTCTGAGTTTGTGCCCAACGGTGATGCTGATAATGTGAATCTGAAATATACGGATTCGGGATTGATTAAAGCGATTTTGGTTAGTCCTAAAATGTTAGATTTCTCAAGTGTAGATTTTCCTTTTACTGAATTTCCAAAAGGAATTGATGTTACTTTGTATGATAACAAAGCTAAAAAAACATTTATAACCTCAAATTATGCCGTTTCTTACAAAGGAACCGGTATTATTGATTTGCAGGGAAAGGTGAAAATAAAATCTGAAAACGGTCAGACCATGGAAACGGAACAATTGTATTACGATCAAAAAAACGAATGGTTTTTTACTGAAAAAAAGTTTAAATTTACTGATATTAAAGGAACATCAAACGGTCAGGGAATTGATTTTAGCAAAGATTTCAAAGTGATTAATTCGCAAAGAATAACCGGTGAAATTCAAACAGCCGAATAATTTTATAAAACTATAGTATGAGCTACTTAAAATACACACCTTACATTTACCTTATTTTTGGAGCGTACTTCATTTATGATGGAGTTACAAAATTAAACGCAGCCGGCACCACACCTTGGTTGAGTTTTATTATTGCAGGATTAGCAATTTTTATGTTTTTCTTCCGATTGAAATTTGCTAAAAAATTTGAAGACCGAAATAAAAAATCCTAGTACATGGAAATTAGTATTATAATACTGTGTCTAATACTATGTGCTTTTTTCTCTGGAATGGAGATTGCTTTCATTTCTTCCAATAAAATTTATCTTGAAATAGAAAAAAAACAAGATAACTTCATTTCTAAAATACTTACAAAACTTACTGAAAAGCCTTCTAAGTTTATAGCGGCTATGCTTATTGGAAACAATATAGCATTAGTGGTTTATGGATTTTTTATGGGCGAATTATTAATGAACTGGATTGAAGCTTTGGGGTTTCATTTCTCAAGCTTACTGGATTTGTTTCTTCAGACACTGCTTTCTACACTAATCGTTTTGATTACTGCAGAATTTTTGCCTAAAGTATTTTTTCAAATTTATGCCAATACATTAATAAAGTTTTTTGCTGTTCCGGCGTATGTTTTTTACATCTTCTTTTATTTTATTTCTACTTTTTTTATCTGGGTTTCTGATTTTGTTTTGAAAAAATTCTTTAAAACAGAAGGGGATCAAGTGCAGCTTTATTTCAGTAAAGTGGAACTTGGAAATTACATTACGGAACAAATGAGCACCGTTGAAGATAATGAAGATGTCGATTCTGAAATACAAATGTTTCAAAATGCTTTGGAGTTTTCAGGTGTAAAAGCGAGGGATGTTATGAGTCCCCGGACTGAAATCGTAGCCATTGATTTATATGATTCTGTTGAAGAGTTGAATAAGGTGTTTATTGAAACTGGTTATTCTAAAATTGTTGTTTATCAAAATTCATTAGATGATATAGTTGGATATGTACATTCATTTGACTTGTTTAAAAAGCCGAATACCATCAAAGAAATTGTAATTTCTGTTGAATTTGTCCCTGAAACAATTTACATTAAAGATGCCATGAATTTGTTGACCAAAAAAAGAAAAAGCGTAGCAGTTGTTTTGGATGAATATGGTGGGACTTCCGGAATTATCACTATAGAAGATATTGTGGAAGAACTTTTTGGAGAAATAGAAGATGAACACGATTCAGAAGAAGAGCTGATTGAAAATGAAATCGGAGACGATACATATGTTTTTTCAACCCGACTCGATGTGGAGTATTTAAATCAGACCTATAAACTTCATATTCCGGAAAGCGATTCTTACGGTACACTGGGTGGTTTTATAGTGGATCACACCAAAGAAATTCCTCAAAAAGGAGCTATAATTACTATAGGAAGCTTCCATTTTATAATAGAAGAAGCCACAAACAAGAAAATAGAATTAGTTAAAATGTCGCTAAGAGACTGATTTTTTTTATAAAATTGAAATTTCTTGTAAAATAAAACGCTACTACTATAATTATTAATTAGATAATTGTATTTTCGCAAACTGAATATAAAAATTAACAACAATAAAAATGGCAGTTTTAGCAAAAATTAGACAACGTTCCGCCTTATTAATAGCAGCTATTGCTATCGCATTATTTGCATTTATAATACAAGATCTTGTCGGTCAAGGTGGCCTTGGTCAAAATACCAAAGATGTAGGAAGTATTGATGGAAAAGACATCGCATTTGAAGATTTTAGAATCAAAGTAAGCAATGTTGAGAAAAGTCAAGAAGGAATTACTGCTACGGCTGCAGCTAACAGAGTTTGGGATCAGGAAGTTTCTATCGCTTTACTGACTTCTGAATTTGATAAATTAGGATTAAGAGTAGGTGAAAAACACTTATTGGAAGTTTTAAAAGCAGATGAGAATATTGGTAAAAATCCATTGTTTTTGAATGCAGCAGGTATGTTTGATATTGCAAAATTCAAAGAATATTTCAAATCAAATCCAGCGCAAGCACAATACTTGAAAGACAGAGAAAAAGACGCTGAGTTAAATGCTAAATATCAAATTTACAATACTTTGATAAAAGCAGCAGTTTATACCACTGAAAGCGAAGGAAAGCTGAAGTATGAGATGGAAGCTAACAAAGTAAATTTTGCTTACGTTGCAGGGTTATATTCAACTATTAAAGACAGTGACGTTAAAGTTACTGATGCTGAGATTGTAGATTTCATGAAGAAAAATGAAAAAAAATACAAAGCAGACGAATCTCGTGAAGTAGAATATGTTTTGATTGAAGACAAAGCTTCAGTTACTGATGAGAATGAAGTTAAATCTAAAATTAACGGATTGTTATCTGGAAGTGTAGTTTATAATCAGGCAACTGGTAAAAACGATACTTTGCCAGGATTTAAAGCTGCTACAAATAATATCGAATTTGTAAACTCAAATTCAGATGTCCCGTATGATTCTACTTATGTTGCTAAGAAAGATTTGCCTGCAGTCGATGCGGATAGATTGTTTAATCTTGCTCCAGGAGAAGTATATGGGCCTTATATGTTTGGAAAATACTATTGTATTTCAAAATCTATGGGTAAAAAATTAGGTGTAAATGCAAAAGCAAGTCACATTTTAATTAGTTATGAAGGGACACAAGTTCCTAATCAAAAAGAAAAAAGAAATAAAGAGCAAGCAAAAGTAAAAGCAGAAGCGATATTAGCTCAGGTGAATGTAAATCCAGATAGTTTCTTGATGTTGGCTTTCACAAATTCTGATGATTCATCAGCACAACAAGGCGGTGATTTAGGTTATTTTGGTCCAAACCAAATGGTAAAACCTTTTAATGATTTCGTTTTCAATAATTCAATTGGTAAAGTAGGATTGGTTGAAACGCCTTTCGGATTTCACATTATCAAAATTACAGACAAACAAGACGGAATTCGTCTAGCTACAGTAGCTCAAAAAATTGAAGCTTCAGAAGCAACTTCAGATAAAATTTTCTCACAAGCAACCAAGTTTGAAATGGATGCTGCTGATACCGATTTTGCAAAAGTTGCAAAAGACATGAAACTTACAATAGCTGCTCCGGTTACTGTAAAAGCAATGGATGAAACTTTTGGCCCTTTAGGAAACCAAAGAACAATAGTAAGATGGGCATTTGAAGATGATGCTAAAGTTGGTTCTGTAAAAAGATTTGAAGTGGCTAATCTTGGTCATGTTATTGCAAAAGTTAAAAGTATCGATAAATCTGGTTTAGTGTCAATCACTTTGGCTAGACCTTATGTAGAGCCAATTCTTAAAAACAAGAAAAAAGCGGAATTGATTAAAGCTAAAATGACAGGATCTTCTCTGGAAGCAATTGCAAAAGCTACAGGTTCAACTGTACAACAAGCTACTGAAGTTACAATGGAAAACCCAATGTTAGTTGGTGCAGGTCAAGAGCCTAAAGTTGTTGGAAATGCCTTTGCATTGTCAGCTAATAAATTGTCAGCGCCGATTGAAGGAAACACAGGTGTTTATGTTGTGAAAAACCTAAGTACTGTAAAAGCACCGGTTTTGAAAAGTCATGAAGCTTACGTAGCTAAATTGAAATCACAAAGCGCTTCAGATGTAAATAGAGTTATTCCTGCATTGAAAGGGAATGCTAAAATAGAAGATAACAGAAAACAATTCAATTACTAATAAGATATAAGTAATTATTTTTTCAAAATAAAAATCCCGATACGTTCTGTAGAATGTATCGGGATTTTGTTTTTAGTATGGTTTTGTTTGAAAGCGTGAACGGAATTTAAGATGAAAATGGAAATGTAGGATTAAGATAAAATCATTTCGGTATAGGGAATAATTGTTTTGTATCCTTTTGAAATAAAATATTCGCTAGGATTTTCAGCTGCAATTGCCATTATAAAATCGCCTCCCCAAGCACCAAGGCTTTTGACTACGCCATTAAAATCTGGGAATAAAGATTCTTTCACGGTTTGCATTTCCAGAATAATACTCATTTTGGTTTCGTGCTTTTCTATCGCTAAAGCAAATGATTTAAGCGTAGTTGCTTTTAAAACTTCAAAAGTTATTTTGTCATTTAAAGCGATGGTTCTGCCTAGGTTATTTTTTTTATTGATATTGTAGGAAGCGATTGCATTTTTGCTGCTTTGCTTTTTATTGAGATATATAAAATAGATGTTCTCTGTAAATTTTGGGTTGAAGATTACTTTTTCAACAACAGGTTTTCCTTGTTCTAAATGGTATAAAATGGGAGTGTCGTTTTGAGCACAAGCAATGTCATAACCGCTTCCTCCAAAACTGTTTTTAAGTAGTGTAAAGGCATCGATTTGCAGCCATTGTGCAATATTGTTAATCAAAGTGGACGAAGTTCCCAGACCCCAGCTTTTAGGAAATCCAAGTTCAGTGGTGATTGTGTATCCTTCGGAATTAGTAATGAAATCAGGATTTAACACAAAAGCTTCATGGAGAATGGCTATCAATGTAGATTTAACGGAATCACTTTCTGAATTTCTTTCATTTGAAATATCCAAAAATGAAATGCTGTCTTCAAACCAAATGCTGCCATTAGCATCGTAGCTTTTCCAAATGATTTCTTTGTTGGTTCCTTTTTCGATAATTAGGTTTTGTCCCAATTTTGTGGGTAATGCAAAAGCTTTTGCGCCATCCAAAACAAGATATTCTCCTGTGATTAAAAGTTTTCCGTTACTGTAGAATGTTTGTTTCATTGTTTTTGCGAGGAACGAAGCAATCTCCTTTTTTTGTTGCATTAGAGGTAAAATTAGTTTCTTAAATTTTCAATAAAATCAACTACCGCACTATGTGAGATAGTATTTTTCTTGAAATATTTATGGATCAAAATTCGTTCATCATCATTGGCTTCAAACTGATTGATGATATTGTTTAAATGCATTTTCATGTGGCCTTCCTGAATTCCGGTTGTTGTCAAAGAGCGTAACGCAGCAAAATTTTGTGCTAAACCTGCTACGGCGACCACTTGCATTAATTCCTTTGCGGATGGGTTTTCAAGCATTTCTAAGGCTAGTTTTACTAATGGATGCAAAGAAGTCAATCCGCCAACGGTACCCAAAGCTAACGGTATTTCTAACCAAAAAGTAAAAATTCCATTCTCTATTTTGGCGTGTGATAAGCTGGAATATTTTCCGTTTCGTGCTGCATAGGCGTGAATTCCAGCTTCTACTGCACGGAAATCATTACCAGTAGCCAGCACAACAGCATCGATGCCGTTCATAATTCCTTTGTTGTGTGTTACGGCGCGGTACGGTTCCACTTCGGCAATCTGAATCGCTTGTATGAAACGCTCCGCAAATTGTTGTGGATTTTGAATGTGTTTTTCTCTTAAATCTTCAACAGGACACGAAACTTCAGCTCTTACGAGACAATTAGGGACATAATTCGAGAGAATGCTCATTACAATTTGTATGTTTTTCTCAGTTTCAGTGAATAATTCATAAACCAATGCTTCTTCTCTTAATGTCTTGGCAAATTGCTCCAAACACGAATTGATGAAATTAGCGCCCATGCTGTCTTTAGTTTCAAATGTAGCATGAAGCTGAAAGTAATTCGACAATAAATCAGTTTTGTCTTTTAGGACAATATCAAGAATTCCACCGCCCCGTTTTTGCATGTTTTTAGTGATGGATTCTGTTTCTGAAAAAAACTTAGCTTTGGTTTGAACAAAGAATAATTCCAGTTTTGAAACGTCACCTTTGAAAATAAAATGAACCTGACCAATTTTTTCTGTATCGATAACAGTAGCTTTAAAGCCTCCTCGAGTGGACCAAAATTTTGCGGTTTTTGAAGCAGCGGCAACCACTGAGCTTTCTTCAATTGCCATCGGAATGGCACTGTATTTGTTATTAATTAGGAAATTTGGAGCCACTCCTAGTGGAATATAGAAATTGGTTATCGTATTTTCTATGAATTCATCGTGTAATTTCTGTATTTTTTCATCTGAATTCCAATAGTTTTTAAGTAATGCTATTGCTTCAGAAGGAGTTGAAAAGTATTCTTTGGCAATCCAGTTTATTTTTTCTTCTTTGGATAATTTAGAAAATCCTGCTACGGCGTTATTCATTCTCAATAGATTATAATATATATACGCGCAAAGATACGCTTTTAGCCGTTTTGTTTGCTATCAGATTATCCTCAATAAATGGGTGCGTTTAATATTGTTTTTAACATTTAACACATCAAATGTGAAATAATTGTAAATTTTTCACTAAAATTGACGGTTTTTATATTTAAATAAAAATTATGAAATATTCGTGATTAAAAATAACAATACCAAATGAAAATAACGCCTCTTGCGTATAACATATTTCCAAAATTAATATTAGCTATATATGAATTCGAACAAAATTACAGCCTTACTTTTATTCTTGTGTTTTACTGTTTTTGGTCAACAGAAAATTACAATTGATGAAATTTTTAATGGCACTTTTACTGCAAAAGGGATGGATGAATTGCAGTCCATGAAAAATACCAATCAATACACGGTATTGAATTTTGACCAAAAGTCAGGAAGCGCACAAATAGATTTGTATGATTTTGCAACGTTGAAAAAAGTAACTACACTTATAGATACAAAATCGCATAAAGATTTATCTAACGGGATTGACAGTTATACGTTTGATGCTTCTGAAAAAATGATTTTGTTAGCGTGTAACACCAGTAAGATTTTCCGTCATTCTTTTACTGCCGATTATTATTTGTACAATATTGGGACAAAACAATTAACAAAGTTATTTAATTTTCAAATTCAAGAACCTACATTTTCGCCAGATGGTAAAAAGATAGCTTTCGCAAAAGAAAATAATCTTTATGTATATGATTTGGCTTCCAAGAAAGCAACTGCTATTACTACAGACGGAAAGAAAAATAACATTATTAATGGTATAACGGATTGGGTTTACGAAGAAGAATTTGCTTTCGTAAGAGCATTCGACTGGAGTAAAGACAGTAAAAAAGTGGCATTTATTCGTTTTGACGAAAGTCAAGTTCCTGAATTCTCCATGTCTATATTTGGAAAGGATTTATATCCTAAAATTGAAACATTCAAATATCCGAAAGCAGGGGAGAAAAATTCGTTAGTGTCTTTACATATTTATGATGTTAACAGCAATGCAGCCAAAAAAGTAAATCTTGGAAACTATAATGATTTTTATATTCCAAGAATTGAATGGACTAATGATGCCAATGTGCTTTCGGCTCAGGTATTGAATCGTCATCAGGATAATTTAGACTTGTTGTTTATCAATGGGAATTCAGGAGCCGCTAAAGTGGTTTTGAATGAAAAAGACAAAGCGTATGTAGATGTTACTGATAACCTTACTTTTTTGAAAGACAATAGTTTTATTTGGACTAGCGAAAAAGAAGGTTTCAATCATATTTACGTTTATGATAAAACAGGAAAGTTGAAAAACCAAGTAACCAAAGGAAATTGGGAAGTAACCAATTACTATGGATTTGATGAGAAAACGAATACTATTTTTTACCAATCGGTAGAGAATGGCTCGATTAATAGAGATGTTTATAGGATAGCTCTTGACGGAAAAAATAAAATCCGTTTGTCTAAAAATGTTGGAACAAGTGCAGCAACTTTTAGCCCTAATTTCCAATACTACATCAATACGTTTTCTAGTACTTCACAACCAACGATTTATTCTTTGAACGAAGCTAAGGCAGGAAAACAAATTCAAGTTATTGAGAATAACGAAGCATTAGCAGCAAAGTTAAAACCGTATAGCTTACCCGCTAAAGAGTTTTTTGTTTTGAAAACTGAAAAAGGAAATGAGCTGAATGCTTGGATTATGAAACCGAAAGATTTCAACGCTTCAAAGAAATATCCTGTTTTTATGATTCAATATTCTGGGCCTGGTTCTCAGCAGGTTGTAAACGGATGGGGGAGTTCTAATGAATATTGGTTTATGATGTTAGCGCAACAAGGTTATATTGTGGCTTGTGTTGACGGTCGCGGGACAGGTTTTAAAGGTGCCGATTTTAAGAAGGTGACCCAAAAACAATTAGGGAAATACGAAGTGGAAGACCAAATTGATGCAGCGAAAGTTATTGGAAATTATGCATTTGTAGATAAATCGAGAATTGGAATTTGGGGATGGAGTTTTGGAGGATTTATGGCGTCCAATTGTATTATGAAAGGGAATGATGTTTTCAAAATGGCAATTGCGGTTGCTCCGGTAACGAATTGGAGATTTTATGATAGTGTTTATACCGAGCGTTACATGCAAACGCCTCAAGAAAATCCTACGGGTTACGATGAAAACTCCCCAATAAATTATGTAGACAAACTAAAAGGGAAATTCCTCTTGATTCATGGTTCTGGTGATGACAATGTACATGTGCAAAATTCAATGCAAATGATGGAAGCCTTGATTCAAGCCAACAAGCAATTTGATTCACAGATTTATCCCGATAATGATCACGGTATTAGAGGGGGGAAAACCAGAATTCAATTGTATACTAAAATGACCAATTTTATAAAAGAAAACTTGGGGAATACCATAGATTTAAGCAAAGAGACTATTTGATTTTCAAATCTAACCGATAAAAACCAGAATTCAATTCTATAATAAAATGACTAACTTTATCAAAGAAAATTTATAACACAACTTTATGACAAACGACTTATCTAAGGAAAAAGATTTTTTTGGACATCCAAGAGCACTTTTTATATTGTTTTTTACAGAAATGTGGGAACGCTTTTCGTTTTACGGGATGAAAGCACTATTAATTTTCTATTTAACAAGATACCATCTTTTTTCTGATACCAGTGGAAATCTGTTGATAGGAAGTTATGCCGCCTTGGTATATGCAGTGCCAGTAATTGGAGGTTTTATTGCAGACCGATATTTAGGTTTTAGAAAAGCAATAGTTTTTGGTGGGATAATGCTCGTTCTTGGTCATTTAGGAATGGCTTACGAAGGAAATGCTGCGACGCAATCAGTTACGGGAGAAATTACAAGAGACGATGCAGCGTTACAAATATTTTATTTTTCTTTATCATTAATAATCGTAGGGGTAGGTTTTCTTAAAGCTAATATTTCTTCATTAGTTGGTGAATTGTATCAAGTAGGGGATAAAAGAAGAGATTCTGGCTTTACATTATTTTATATGGGGATCAATTTAGGATCTTTTTTAGCTACTATAATTTGTGTATGGCTTGGGGAAACGTATGGTTGGAGCTATGGTTTTGGAGCAGCCGGTGTAGGAATGTTTTTTGGATTATTGACTTTTATTTCCGGAAGAAAATTATTGATGGGAAAAGGAGAATCAAAAGTGCCGGAACTCTTGGAGAAAAAATCATTTGGTTTAAAAAACGAATGGTTAATATATATAATGAGTGTTGCATCTGCTTTGATTTTTTGGCAAATGGTACAACGACACGATGTAGTTTCTAGTTCATTGATGGTTGCTGGTGCAGCTTCATTTATTTATATAATTTACTACAGCATCACACAATTAGATAAAAAAGCAAGAGAGCAATTAATTGCATTAACCATTTTAATTGTTTTTACAGTAATTTTCTGGGCATTATTCGAACAAGCATATACTTCGTTAAATTTATTTGCGGATAGAATTTTAGACCGAACTATTTTTGGGTACACTATATCCGCGGGACAATTTTTAAGTTTCAATGCCTTATTTATTATTTTATTAGCTCCGGTTTTTGCTTGGTTATGGGTGAAACTGGGTAAATATAATCCAAATACAGCGGTGAAATTTTCAATAGCTTTGTTGTTTGTAGGTTTAGGTTTTGGTTCTTTAGTTTTGGGAATTAATGTTTCAGGACTTGGAAAAGTAGCTATGGTTTGGTTAATATTCACCTACTTTTTACATACTTGTGGGGAATTATGTTTGTCACCTGTTGGACTTTCTGCAGTTACTAAATTGTCGCCTGTGAAAATTGTGGGATTTATGATGGGAGTTTGGTTTTTGGCAACAGCCAGTTCTGAATTTATTGCTTCAATTCTAGCCAATATAGCCTCCGTAGATACTTCAAATGGTACAGCACCGGATTTAAATTTAGCAAAACAGAGTTACTTAACGCTTTTTGAATATCTATTTTATACTGGACTAGGTTTCGGAATTGTTCTTTTAGCACTTTCACCAGTAATAAAAAAATTAATGCACGGAGTAGACAAAGAATTAAATAATTAATATTATGAGTGAAAATACTACAGACCAATTTTTTAAAAGTACCGTTCTAGGGCACCCAGCGGGATTATTCGTTTTATTCTTTACAGAGATGTGGGAGCGATTTTCATTCTACGGGATGCGTTCTTTATTAATATTATTTTTAACTACCTCTTTTACTGATGGCGGTTGGGAATGGACTCGTGAAAATGCATCAGCTTTATTTGGTTCTTATGTTGGTCTGGTTTATTTGTCAACAATGTTAGGGGGCTATTTTGCTGATAAAGTCATCGGTTTTAGATGGGCTGTTGTTGTAGGTGCAGTTTTAATGACATTAGGTCATGCTTCTATGGCGCTTGAAACAGAATTTTCTATTTATTTAGGATTGGTTTTATTAGTTTTTGGAAATGGATTTTTCAAACCTAATATGACTTCAATTGTATCTGAAATGTATAAGGACCGTCCTGAGAAGAAAGATGGGGCTTATACTTTATTTTATATGGGTGTCAATGCGGGAGCTTTCTTTGGAATATTGCTTTGTGGATATTTAGGGGAAAAAGTAGGATGGAGTTATGGTTTTGGTCTTGCCGGAATTTTTATGTTCTTCGGAATGCTACAGTTTTGGTTGTCCCAAAATATCTTTGGAGATATTGGTTTAAAGCCAAGTGCAGCAAGTAAAGCTAAAGCTGAGGCCTTGGATACTGATAAAAGAAATCCATTTACACCTTGGCAACTTGGAATTATTGGGCTCTCATCAATTTTAGGATTGTTATGGATTTTAAATGATCCTGCTTCAAAAATTTCAGGGGGTAAAATAAATGTTTTTTCTTTTCTGGGTGAAAATGGAAATGCAATTGCTATAGTTTCAGCTTTGCTTTTATTTATTATTCTTTTGATTTACAGATTTACGCAATATTCGCAAATCACTAAAGAAAAATTAATTGCGGTAACGTTTTTCGCTTTTTTGACCATCTTCTTTTGGGCTATTTTCGAACAATCGCCAAACAGTTTAACCATTTTTGCTAATGATTATACTGATAGGGTTTTAATAGGCAATTGGAGTGTAGTTTTTTTAGTGGTTAATTCATTGATTACGATTATGCCATTAGTGATTATTACATGGGTTTTGTATTTGTTATTTAAACAAACATTTAAATACTATGCTGTGGCAAATATAATTTTGAGCATAAGTTTTGTTATTATATGGGCAATCGCAATTTGGATGTTGACCAAGGATTATTACACTGCCGGATATTTATCTTTATCAGACTCCACTTTGAAATCACTAAAAATTGATAAAGTAACAACAGCATTAACGGAGGTTCCGGCTACTTGGTTTTCTACATTAAATTCATTGTTTATCATTTCATTGGCTCCATTGTTCTCAAAATGGTGGGAAAGTAAATATAATCCTTCTGCAAATTTAAAATATGGAATCGGAATGGGATTATTGGCCCTTGGGATGGCTTGTGTTGCCTGTGGGGCAAGTGGTATTGAGGCTGGTGCCAAAACAGCTTCGGTTAGTATGATTTGGCTTATTTTGGTATATCTTTTTCATACTATGGCAGAATTGTGTATCTCGCCGGTAGGCTTGTCTTATGTTAGTAAATTAGTTCCTGCAAGAATGATTGCATTTATGTTCGGAGTTTGGTATCTTGCAGTGGCAATTGGTATGAAGGGAGCGGGTATGTTTGGTGAGAATATTGATAAAATCGCCAACGAACATGGATTAAGTTATTTCTTTTGGATGTTGACAATAATTTCAATTGTTGTAGCTTTGTTCTCTATTTTAATGACTCCAGTCATTAAGAAATTAATGCATGGAGTGAGATAAATTTTAGGCACTATTTTTGAATAAGTAACTACAAAAACATAAAAAGATGAAGAAAATAGTAGTAGCAGCATTGCTGTTTGTTGCTTCATATGCTGCTGAAGCACAAGAATTAGTCTGGGAGACTAATGTCAATAAGGCAATGGAAGTTTCTAATAAAACCAAGAAACCAATGTTGCTGTTTTTTACAGGTAGCGATTGGTGTGGTTGGTGTATCCGATTGCAAAAAGAAGTGTTGAAAACACCAGAATTTGCTGCTTGGGCAAAGGATAATGTAGTTTTGGTTGAATTGGATTATCCAAGAAGAACGCCGCAAACGCCTGAGATTAAAACGCAAAATAATGAATTGCAACAAGCTTTTTCAATACAAGGTTTTCCAACGATTTATTTTGCCAATGGTACTAATAAAGATGGTAAAGTAAATTTCGAAGGATTAGGGCACACTGGATATGTTGCTGGCGGACCGACGGCCTGGTTAGCTGTAGCCGACGGAATTCTGAAAAAGAAATAATTTCAATTTAACGTATAGAATCCCTTTTCACCAGTTGCGTGAAAAGGGATTTTTTGTTTACTGCAAGTTGCTTTCCAATATTTTTGTAGTGTTTTATAGTTCGATGCGTCAGCGACAACTATTCGTGGTTTTACAGTTTGAAATAGTCGTTCCAAATTTATTTTTGGAGATTGGGTGAGTAATAAAATATCAGGGTTTATATTTTTCGGATAAATGCCTAAACTATCCAAAATCAGAATTTTTTTACCGTTGAAAAAAGTAGTGTTTTGAATCCTTTTTTTACTTTCCAAAGCACTAAAATTCCCAACCAAATAAGAGGTCAGAATAGTGTTTTTTCTAGATGCTTTCAAAATACTGTCATTCGCATACAGCGTAACTTTTTCTCCGTTTCGTTCTGTAATCAGCGTATTTTTCTTAGAATTGAAAACTACCCATTCATGTTGGTTCTCCAAATCTGATCGATTTTTTATATATGAAATTTGTAGCAAGATAATGGAAATTAAAACCATCGCCAATTTGTTGAAACTTGGTTTTTTGAACCATATAGCAGTACTTATAATTATCAAATAAAAGCTAATTAAAAAGTACAAATTGAAAGAGATATTTTGAATTATAAATTGTTCCAGTGAGGCAATCGAATTGATGATTTTATTTAAATAAAAGATACTCCATTCTAATGGTTTGGAAAGAAATAAAGAAACATATCCAAATGCTGCCAGTACCATAACGAAAACGCCTAAAATCATTATGAGGCTCAGTAATGGAATGATAATTAAATTGGTCAAGAAGAACAAACCTGGGAATTGATGGAAATAATAAATGCTCAATGGCAAAGTGCCAATTTGTGCTGCAAAGGAAACAGTGAGGATATCCCAAATGTATTTTGAAATTTTATTTTTTGGTAGCCAAATAGAAGCTAAAAGGGGTTGTAGCCAAATGATGGAAAACAAGGCGATGTAACTCAACTGAAATCCAACATCAAACAAAAAGGAAGGTTGGAAAAGTAAAATAAGCAACATCGATACCAATAAAGTGTGGTAAATATTTACACTTCTTCGTAAATGGGTGCCAATGGCGACAAACGAAAACATAACGACGGAGCGAACTACTGACGGCGCCAGACCGGCAATTAAACCGAATAATGATAGCGACGCCAGAATAATTATCAGCTTAATAAACGAACCTCTTTTTGTGTTGGGTAATGGTTTGAGTATAAAAGTGACAAAGATCAATATGAACCCGATATGCAATCCCGAGACCGATAAAATATGTACCGCGCCAGCATATTGATAATCCCGGATAATCTCCGGAGAAATATCTTGTTGCTGCCCCATAATCAATGCAACTGCTACATTTAATTCAGTTTTGTGGAAGTCGCTTTTTTCTAAGTTATGAATGATTTTTGTTCTTAATCTGGAGGTATAATACCAAATGTTCTTTTCCATTTCAGAACTTATACTCATTTCTTCCGCATCAGCATACAGTTGAGCATAAATTTGTTTGTTCTCCAAGTATTTGCTGTAATCAAATTGGTTGGGATTATTGGGTGGATTATTTTTATACAAAGTGCCTTTAATTCGTAGTTGCGTTCCAATTTCGAATGGACGCTTCAAACTGTCTTTTCGAATATTAAGGATTATTCTGCCCGTGTTTTCTGTTGTATCAATGCGGTTTACTATGGCAATGTAGCGATCATTAAAAGAAGAACTTTTTAATTTTTCCTGCAGCGTGACTGCTATTAAATGCGGTTTTCCGAAAATAAAATTATAATGAATATAATTGCTTTTTTGAAAATAATCGGTGTGGACAATTAATGTTGTTGCTCCAATAAAAAAGGATAGCACGTAAGTGGAAATGCCGAAATAAGGGTTTTTAGTATAATTTTTTTTGGATAAAAAATAAAAAAAGATAAAAGTGATGACGGAAATAAATAGTAAGGCAAAAACAATTTTAGGTTCAGGTTTTAAATAATAAGGAAATAGAATTCCTAGTATGAAACCAAATGTTATTCTCGCTAAAGGGAATTGTAGCACTTTCATCTTTCTAAAGTACAATTTTTTAGTAAGAAATAGCTTTATTATTTTTGCAAAGAAATCATAGAGGTGTTTATCGGAGAATTCTATTCACTTGGGCAAATGCATTTTCATAATACCGTTCTTTGGTGGAGGAAATGATTACGCCTCGAGAAGTAGAAGAATGAATGAATTTCACATCATCGTCAGAAACATCAATGACCATTCCTACATGATTAATTTGAGATTTTCTACTGGTTTTGAAAAATATTAAATCCCCTTTTTTAATATTATCATGATCCCGATCAATGATTAAGCCCAATTTTGATTGTTCAAAAGAGGTGCGTGGGAGTTGAATCTTGTAAGAGTTAAAAACGGAATAGATTAATCCGGAACAGTCAAAACCGGCTTTTGTAGTGCCTCCAGTTCTATATTTCACACCAATATTATCAGAAGCCGAATGAATTAATTGGTCTATCAAATGTTTTGTTCTATCCGTATCCACTTCAGTTTTTTTTGAAGGAATAATTACTGAAGTTGATTTACATGCCGTAAAAAAAATAAGAATTAATAAAAGGTAAAGCAGGTGTTTCAAAAGAGTTGTTTTTTACGTATTTTAAAAGAATTGGAATCATTTTAAATCAGCTACAATCAATTTTGCTGTTTTCTCGCTGGCACCAATTCCTCCAAGTTTTGCTTCTAGAACGTTATATTTCTCTAAAAGTTGTGTGCGATGACTAGATTCCAGGATTTTTTTCAATTCTTCGCGGATGTGTTTCGTTGTACAGTCTTCCTGAATTAACTCAGTTACTACTTCTTCATCCATAATCAAATTCACTAACGAAATATATTTTAGCGTAATGATTCGTTTTGCAATTTGGTATGAAACCCAGCTCCCTTTATAACAAACCACTTCTGGAACTTTAAAAAGCGCTGTTTCTAGTGTTGCTGTTCCTGATGTAACTAACGCGGCAGTCGAATTTTGCAACAAAGCGTAGGTTTTATTGGATATGAATTTTATATTTTCGTTGAATATAAAACTCTGATAAAATGAATATTCCTGACTGGGAGCGCCTGCAATGACAAATTGATAGTCTGGAAAATCATTGACAACGCTCAACATCACCGATAGCATTTTGGTAATTTCCTGTTTTCGGCTACCAGGTAAAAGGGCAATAATGGGTTTTTCGTCTAATTTATTTTCTTTTCTGAAAACGGTACTGTCAATTGGGGTTTGGTTATGGATTGCGTCAATCAATGGATGGCCTACAAATTCCACTGGAAAATGATGTTTGTCTTCGTAAAACTTTTTTTCGAAAGGCAAAATCACATACATTTTATCGATATCTCGTTTGATTTCAGTAATTCGGCTTTCTTTCCACGCCCAAATTTGGGGTGAAATATAGTAATGATTCTTGAAACCCAATTCTTTTGCCCACTTTGCAATTCGTAAATTAAAACCCGGATAATCTATGAATAGTAGTACATCCGGTTGAAATTCTAGAATGTCTTTTTTACATATTTTGATGTTGTTCAAAATGGTTTTTAAATTAAAAATCACCTCAATAAATCCCATAAAAGCCAATTCGCGATAATGTTTCACCAAAGTTCCGCCAACATTCTGCATTAAATCACCACCCCAAAAATGAATATCGGCTTTAGGATCTTCTTTGTAAAGCGCTTTCATCAAATTAGAACCATGTAAATCCCCCGAAGCTTCACCTGCTATAATGTAGTATTTCATTTTTTTATGTTTTGGAGTTTTTTCCAATTTTTTAGTGTCAGCGATAAATTCAGAAACCTTCTGTCAATATTTTTATAGTTAACAAAGGTATGAGTATTGCATTTTTAAATAAATAAAGACAAAAGTGTCATAATAATAACGGCTAAAATTACACCACGTGCCATGAGTTCTTTATTTAATTTGAGTAGAATGCCAAAAGCCACTAAATCAAGAATGGATCCAAGGGTGATTATTTTTCCGAGTTTGCCTTCTGATTGCATGATATACATTCCATTGACAAAGTTAAATTCAGTAAAAAAAGTAATAAAAAGGTAACTGCCCAATATTGAAGCTAAAATTCCGATTACAAATCCAGTTAGCAAATCTATTTTATTCATTCCAGTTCCAGGTGTTAAGTTGTTGTGTCGCATGATGCGCAGTCAAGTCGAATTGTACGGGAACAATTGAAATGTATCCATTTTCTAATGCCCATTCATCAGTGTCTTCGCCATTGTCCTGATTCACAAATTCTCCAGTAAGCCAATAATAATCCCTGCCTTGCGGGGTTTTACGTTTATCGAATTTTTCCATCCAAACGGCTTTAGCCTGACGGCAAATTTTGATTCCTCGGATTTCTTTTTCTTTCAATTTTGGAAAATTCACATTCAAAACGACTCCTTCAGGCAGTTTATTTTCAAGCACTTCCAGTGTTATTTTTCGAATAAAGGACTTTATTTCTTCAAAATTGGCATTCCAATCGTAATCTGACAAAGAAAATCCAATAGCTTGAATTCCTTCTATTCCGGCTTCAACTGCGGCACTCATGGTTCCTGAGTAGATTACATTTATAGAAGAATTGGAACCGTGATTGACGCCTGAAACGCACAAATCTGGTTTTCTTTTCAAAATTTCGCTAACCGCAAATTTTACACAATCCACAGGAGTTCCCGAACAACTGTATTCTGTTATGGCATCATTTTCTTTGGAAATTTTATTTAGATATAGTGTGTCATTGATGGTAATTCCGTGACCTGTTGCGCTTTGTGGCGCATCTGGAGCTACAACAACGACTTCTCCTATTTCTGCCATAACGGCTATTAATGCCCTGATTCCCGGAGCAGAAATCCCATCATCATTTGTAACTAAAATCAAAGGTTTGGAATGTTTTGTCATTTTATGTTTTCAAGAAAGGATTTCTAATTAAATATTTAAATAGCAAATGTAGTCACACAAAACCGTATTTTATAACAAAGAAAATAAAATTTGTCAACTTGGAATATTTAACGCATATGAAAAAAACAATTTTATATCTTTAACAAAAAATTATGCAGCCCTTGTTATTGTTGGCATAGTTTTTACCGTAATTTAGATTAAAAATTGATGAATACTATTATTGACTTTATGAAAAGAAATTATAAAATACTTCTTGTTGTTGTTTGTCTTTCGGCAACACTGTTTGCATTTAAAATTAATGCACCAAAAGAAGCCGACCCCGATAAAGATAAGTTATTATTAGAACTATTAACATTTGTAATTCAGAAGGGACATTACAATCCTGCAGTAATTGACGATACCTTTTCTAAAGGAATTTATAAAGATTATATTCAGGCTTTAGATCCTTCTAAACGCTTTTTCCTGCAGTCCGATATCGATGAATTTTCGAAATTTGAAACGCAATTAGACGATGAATTGTTAAACAAAGATTTGACTTTTTTTAATCTTACGTATGAACGTTTGATGAAAAGAATGGAAGAGAGTAAAAAGATTTATAAATCGGTTTTGAGTCAGCCTTTTAACTATAATACAGATGAAAATTTTAATACGGATTATGAAAAAGCACCTTATCCAAAAGATGGCACTGAACTTGCCGATAAATGGCGTAAACAAATCAAATTGTCAACGCTTTCGTCACTTACGGATCGTTTAAAAATCCAAGAAAATAAAAGTAAAGGTATTGTAGAAAAAGAGGCGAAAGATACTTTGGATCCTTTGAAACAAGAGGAGAAATTTAAAGTTGATCCGATTAATTCAGATAATACTAAAACCGATAAAACAAATGATAACGGTAAGCCAAAAACTTTTGCGGAATTAGAAAAAGAGACGCGAGAGAGTGCTTTGAAATCATTGGATGAATATTTTGGTTTCATGCAGGATTTAGACAGAAATGATTGGTTCTCTGTATATATCAATTCGATTACAGCACGTTTTGATCCCCATACTAATTATTTTGCACCCGAAGAAAAAGAGCGATTTGATGTAAGTATCAGTGGAAAATTAGAAGGAATTGGAGCTCGTCTTCAAAAGAAAAATGATTTTACTGAAATTTCAGAACTTATTTCTGGAGGTCCGGCTTGGAGAGGAAAACAACTGGAAGCAGGAGATTTGATTATGAAAGTTGCTCAAGGAAATGCAGAGGCTATAGATGTTGTAGGAATGCGTCTTGATGATGTCGTTAAGAAGATTAAAGGGCCAAAAGGGACTGAAGTTCGTCTTACAGTGAAAAAAGTCGATGGAACAATTAAAATCATTTCTATAATAAGAGATATTGTTGAAATTGAAGAAACGTATGCTAAATCTAGTATCGTTGATAAAAACGGATTGAAATACGGGGTTATTTATCTACCGAAATTCTATATTGACTTTGAAAATAAAGATGGTAGAGATGCAGGAAAAGATATTGCTAAGGAGGTAGAACGTTTGAAAAGTGCAGGTGTAAATGGTATTGTGTTGGATGTTCGCGATGATGGTGGAGGTTCATTATCAACAGTAGTGGATATTGCAGGATTGTTTATTGAGCAAGGACCAATTGTACAAATCAAATCTGCCGGTAGGAAGAAAGAAGTTTTATTCGATAAAGACAAAAAAATTGAATGGGACGGTCCATTGGTAATCATGGTTAATAGTTTTTCAGCTTCTGCTTCAGAGATTTTGGCAGCTGCAATCCAAGATTATAAAAGAGGAATTATCATTGGAAGTAAACAAACTTATGGTAAGGGAACGGTACAAAATGTAATTGATTTGAATCAATTTGTCCGTAATAGTGCTGTGGGAGATTTAGGGGCTGTAAAAACGACTACTCAAAAATTCTATAGAATCAATGGCGGTTCTACTCAACTTGAAGGAGTAAGCAGCGATATTATTATGCCAGACAGATATGCCTATTTAAAAATGGGGGAACGTGATGTAGATAACGCTATGCCATGGGATAAAATTGATCCAGCTGAATATACTGTTTGGAATAAAAATGCAAATTTTAATCAAGCGATTTTGAACAGTAAAAAACGAATTTCCCAAAGTTCACAATTTCAATTGATTGAGGAAAATGCTAAATGGATTGATAGCAGAAGTGAGGATAATATCTATAGTTTGAATATCGAGAAGTTCAAAACCGCTCAAAGAGAAATTGAAGAAAAGGCTAAAAAATACAAGCCACTTTCTCAATATAAAAACATGCTTAAATTTACATCACTGCCTTATGAAGTTGAAGAGGTGAATAAAGACGTGGCTTTAAAAGAAAAAAGAGACAGGTGGCATGAGGCTTTGTCTAAAGATATTTATGTTGAAGAAGCATTAAATGTATTAGATGATTTGCAAACTAAAACGGTCTTAAAAAAAAGCACCGCTATTCCTGCTAAATTGAAAAAAGAGAAATTAGCTAGATCTTAAATCTAATTTTCATATAATTATTGATGCTACTATTGCGCTCCAGAAATTCAAGAATGAATTGCTGGAGCGTTTTTGGTTTATTGTTTTTTTGTTGTAAAAGAATTGTAATAATCCTAAAATAAATTTGAAATGAAAAACAGTACTTTGTTGAATTCAATTGCTATACTGGTTGGCTTATTGCTTTTTTCTTCCTGTAAAAAGAATTTGGATTCCATGAATTCTGTAGACGATAAAAATAATGAATATAGTTTAGAACTAAATCAAAGTGATTTTGATAAGGGAAAAGTTAATTCTGAAGATATGATATTTAATTTTTTACCGTCTTCTACAACCAATCAAATCGTGAAGCATGACTATTATACCTTATCGTATAATGAAAAATATGAACAGGCCGAATGGGTTGCATACGAACTGAAGAGAAGTTATTTGAAGGATAGTAATTTTAAGCGGCCTTTTTTTATTGAAGATTCAAAAGTAAAAATGGGTTCTGCTGATTGGAGAAATTATAAAAATTCAGGATATGACAAGGGACATCTTTGTCCTGCTGGCGATATGGAGTTTGCTTTTAATGCGTATAAAGATACTTTTTTCACTTCTAATATTTCTCCACAATCGCATGATTTCAATGGAGGGGTTTGGAACAGATTAGAGCAAAAAGTTCGCTATTGGGCAACAAAATACGATGGGATTTATGTCATTACAGGTGGCGTTTTAGATTCGTCATTAAAGACAATAGGAAAAGAAAAGGTTTCTGTTCCAAAATATTTTTATAAAGTTCTATTGAATAATTCTGAAGGCAAATTTAAAATGATTGCTTTTTTATTACCTAATGCAGAAAGTGATACCCCATTATATGATTTTGTAGTTTCGGTCGATCGCATTGAAAAATTGACTGGAATAGATTTCTTTCCGAAATTAGAAGATAGTTTAGAAAATCAATTGGAAAAAAGTAGTGATTATAAAAGTTGGAGTTTTAACTAGCCCTGATAACAATGGAAAGCTTTTGATGGCGCGTTTATTAGTTTTTTTATTTTGTCAAAGCGACCAACGGAAGCTCTTGACAAAATAATTAAAAAACTTTAACGAGCCGAGAAACTTGAAATGAATAGCAGGATTAAGCTTCTAACGCTTAAATAAATTGCTTTATTTACCACTCGTTTACTTTATTGGCGTCCATTTTTATAAATATAAAAAGTAAAATTGTAAAGCCCCAAAGACCGGATCCTCCATAAGAGAAGAAAGGCAGCGGCACGCCAATTGTAGGGAATATACCTGCAACCATTGCGATGTTTACAAAGAAGTGAATGAATAGAATTCCTGCAACACAATAGCCATAGACTCTGCTGAATTTCGTTTTTTGTCTTTCGGCTAGGTATATTAATCTCAAAAATAAACCCACAAAAAGACCGATAACGAATAATGAGCCTACAAATCCCCATTCTTCACCTACTGTTGTAAAGATATAATCAGTATGTTGTTCCGGTACGAAACCTCCTTTAGTTTGTGTGCCTTCAAGGAAACCTTTTCCGAACCAACCGCCTGATCCAATTGCTATTTCCGATTGATTGGTATTATAACCAATCCCTTTCATGTCTACCGATTTTCCTAATAGAATATTAAAACGGTCTCTATGATGTTGTTTAAAAACGTTTTCAAATACGTAATTCACAGATAGAACAAATCCTGACATTAAAACGAATAAAATTCCACTTAACAGAATGTTTCTATCGGATAATCTTGATTTGAAATGAACAATTACGAGTACGGCTAATGCAATTAAAATTACATATTGCGGTTGTAATATTAACGTTAAAACAAATAAAAGAATGGTTATGAAGCCTGTCCACACATACCATGAAGGAAGGCCTTCGCGGTATAAAACGATGATGAATATACTGTAAATTAAAGCACTTCCAGGGTCAGGCTGAGGTAATATGAGCATGACCGGTAAAAACACAATTGCTAAAGCTTGTATTTGGCGATTAACATCCTTTAAATTAATTTGTGTGTCACTTAGATATTTGGCTAATGCCAATGCTGTAGCGGCTTTAGCAAATTCAGAAGGTTGGAGTGTGAAGCTTCCAATAGCGTACCAACAACGTTGTCCGGCAATTGTTTTTCCGAATACAAATAATCCTGCCAATGATAATAGGGATATGCCAAAAATGATAGTCGCATATTTTTCGTAAAATTTACCGTCTACAGAAAGTATAATGAATATTAATGGAATGGTTAATACAATAAATATAAGCTGCTTTTCATACGTATCTTCCATTGAAGATAATGAGGATGAGTAAATGTTCAACCAACCCATTATTACTAATAAGCTATAGATAATGATGCATATCCAATCAAGATTGTTCGTTACGCTTTGGTTTTTCATTTGAAATATTATAGTGTATTAGTTTTCTTTAGTTGTATCTATTATAACAGGAGTAAGAACAGGGACAATAACGTTTTTACTTTTCAAAATAGAATCACTTTTTCTCAATTGTAATTTTATAATTTCTGAAAGACCTCCTAATTTAGCATATTGTGCTTGTAAACTAGTATTGAGTATTCGGGTTTCTAAATCCGTTCTTGTAATTTTTTTTCTGAGGTATTTCTCAATCATTAAACTGGCAATCGGACCAGCTATTGTTGCTCCAAAACCACCGTTTTCGACTAAAATTGCTATTGCGATTTTTGGGTTATCCTTTGGCGCAAAAGCAACAAAAATGGAATGGTCTTTTAGTTGTTCTCTTTTGCCATTTATTTTCGCGAAATTTTCGGCAGTTCCTGTTTTTCCGCAAATATCAATTCCTTCCACTCGCAGGGAACTTGCCGTACCTAAATTATACACATCAAATAAACCGCTGATCATCGGTTTGTAATATCTTTTGTCTATTGTGGTCACATGTTTAGTTGTGAATTTTTTATCAATTTTGTGACCTTCAATTTTTTTAATAATATGAGGCGTATAATAATATCCTTCATTAGCAACAGTAGCCATCATATTAGCAAGCTGTATTGGAGTCATTAAAACTTCACCTTGTCCTATTGCATTAGATACGATTGTGGTACTGCGCCAACCGCCATTAGGGTAGATTTTTTTGTAGGTTTTTGAATCAGGAATATTCCCTTTTTTACCGGTTGGTAAATCATATCCCATGAATTGTCCTAAGCCAAAGCTTTTTACATGATTGCTCCAAACATCAACAGCGTAAGCTGGCTTCGCATATTTGTTAATAGTTAACATATAGGCGCTTGCAAAATAGGTGTTACAGGAATTGTAAATTCCATTATGCAATTGATGTGGTCCAAAACCGTGACATTTCATGAATCGGCCTCGTGCATAACTAAAACCGTGGTGGCACATAAAAGTGGTCTGTTCATTGACTACGCCTTCTTGAAGTGCAACAAGTCCAGTAAGGATTTTAAATGGAGATCCCGGAGGATATTCGGCCAATAATCCTCGGTCATAGAGCGGTTTTGCAATGGAATCATGATACAATAATGTGTAGTTTTTAGAACGTTGTCTGCCTACAAGTATTCCTGGGTCATAAGATGGAGCAGTAACAAGAGCTAATATTTCGCCAGTTTTTGGTTCAATAGCAACTATTCCCCCTCTTTTGTTAATCATTAATTCTTCGCCATACTTTTGAAGTTCAGCATCAATAGTAAGGTTTATGTCTTCTCCTTGAACTGCAATAGTATCATATCTTCCTTCTTTGTAGGATCCAATTTCTCTATTGTATTTGTCTTTTTGGAAATATTTTACTCCTTTTATTCCTCGTAAAATATCTTCATAACTCTCTTCAACTCCTTGTCTTCCAATTAAATCGCCGCTATTGTAATATGGATTTTTTGCAACTAATTTTTCGTTGACCTGAGTGATAAATCCAAAAACATTGGCGCCAAAATCTACTTCGTAATCACGTAACGAACGTTTTTGAAAGTAGAATCCTTCGTATTTTCGAATTTTTTCCTGAAAAGCTGCAAATTCACTTTTGTTTAATTGAGGTAAAAAAACCGATGGTAATCTAGGACTGTATACCTTGGCTTTTGCCATTCTTTTTATAAAATCTTCTTTTGTGATATCTAATAACTGGCAAAATTCAGAAGTATCAATGTCTTTTACATCTCTTGGAATTACCATGATATCATAAGAAGCTTGGTTAGCTACTAATAATTTACCATTTCGATCGTAAATATAACCTCTTTCCGGATAGTCATATTTTATTTTTATAGCATTATTGTCTGATTTCAGTTTGAACGAATCATCTATAATTTGTAAATAGAATATTCGCATTACTAGCAATGATGCTGCAACAATGATTAAGGAAGGCAGCAATAATTTTCTCATCTTTTGTTTGGCTTAATAAGATATATTATTATAATGCAAATTAGGATTGTAAATATGGTGCTCAACAGTGTTCGAAGTAAAATATCCAAGATAAAGCTAAATTGGAATGCTTCCAGTATGAATAATACAAAGTGATGAATTACAACCGACATTAATATAAAAGAGAACCGCTCCGGAGTTAAAACATCATTTAATTTAACGGTTTGATATTCGTAGCTCAACCCAAATGAAAATTTAAAAATATAGGGCCTGAAATATGCTAAAAGGATACATGCTGTGGTATGTATTCCTCCAGAATTACTGAACATATCCATAATAAGGCCTAGCAAGAAACTAGCGATCAATAATCCGGATTTATTTCCGTTTACAGGATATAGTATTATAAAAAGCACGTATGGGAATGGACTTATATAGCCCAAAAAATTCATGTTATTGAAAATAATAATTTGAACTGCCAATAGCAGAACAAAACGGAAAATATTGACTAACAAAGTGCTATTCATCTTTTTTTCCTTTTTCTAAGTTAATAAGCTCCTCACGATTTTTGCTTTTTATGATATAAACGTGACCTAAATTTGTCATGTCATTGAAAAGTTTTACATCTAATGTGTAGTAGTTCGTCTGATTGTCAATATAAATTTTATCAATAGTCCCAATGTTTATATTCTCAGGAAATATAACGGATTGTCCGCCGGTTACAATAGTGTCTCCTTTTCTGATAGCTGCCAATCTTGGTACATCTATCAATTGAACAAAACCAGTGCTTTTCCCATTCCAAACCAATGAACCAAAGTGATTTGATTTTTTAATCTTTGCGTTAATTTGAGATTTTTTATTTAAAATACTGACTACAGTTGCATAATGCGGAGAGGTATTGTCAATAATTCCAACAATTCCCAAGCTGTTTATCACGCCCATATCTGGTTTCAAACCTTGCAATTCGCCTGAATTCAATGTTAAATAATTTTCATAAACGTTGTAGGAATTGTGTATCACTTTTGAAACGATGATGTCTTCCGCTTTTACGCCTTTTAAACTGTCTAATTTTCGTACTGCAGTGGTGTCTTTACGATTAAAGAGAAGACTTTTTAATTGTGCATTTTCTAGTGCCAGCGCATCGTTTTGAGTCTTTAAATTCAAATACTCATTTACTGAATTAACTTTTTCATACACTCCGCCACTTAAAAAGTTTGCGGAACTAATTATTTTACTCCTATGAAAAGAATGGGATTGAATGGTGAGTACGAGTGAAATACCCAAAAGCAGCAAAAACAGTAATCTATTACTGTTTTTAAATATAAAATTAAATATTTGCTGCATGTATTATTGGTTATTTTGTTTCAGGTTTTATCCTTAAATTTCTATTTTGTAAAACTATAAGGAAGTTAAGCTTATATAGAATTATTTAAATTGTCAATAAACCTTATTTTATCAAGATACTTTTAAATTTCGCAAGGTTTTTCAGTGCCATACCAGTTCCTCTAACTACTGCTCTTAATGGATCTTCAGCTATATAAACAGGTAAATCTGTTTTTTGTGAGATCCTTTTGTCGAGACCTCTTAACATAGATCCTCCACCGGCAAGATATATACCTGTATTGTAAATATCTGCTGCTAATTCTGGAGGTGTTTGAGATAAGGTTTCCATTACAGCATCCTCAATTCGTTGAATTGATTTATCTAATGCTTTTGCAATTTCACGGTAAGATACTTCTACTTGTTTTGGTTTACCGGTAAGTAAATCTCTTCCTTGAACTGACATGTCTTCTGGAGGAGTTTCTAAGTCTTCAATTGCGGCTCCAATTTGGATTTTTATTTTCTCTGCAGTACTTTCTCCCACAAAAAGATTGTGTTGGGTACGCATATAATATACAATATCATTTGTAAAAACATCACCGGCAATTTTTACCGATTTGTCACATACAATTCCGCCTAATGCAATTACTGCAATTTCAGTTGTTCCACCACCGATATCAACAATCATGTTTCCTTTTGGTTGCATAATGTCAATTCCAATACCAATAGCTGCTGCCATAGGTTCGTGTATCAAATAGACTTCCTTCCCGTTTACTCTTTCACAAGATTCTTTAACCGCTCTCATTTCCACTTCGGTAATTCCAGAAGGAATACAAACAACCATTCTTAATGCGGGAGTAAACATTCTTTTCTTTAATGCCGGGATGCTTTTTATAAACATACTGATCATTTTTTCAGAGGCATCGAAATCCGCAATTACACCATCTTTTAACGGTCTTATCGTCTTAATGTTTTCATGTGTTTTACCCTGCATCATGTTGGCTTCTTTACCAACAGCAATGATTTTGCCTGAAACTCTATCACGAGCTACTATTGAGGGGCTGTCAATTACGACTTTATCATTATGTATGATTAAAGTATTAGCGGTACCAAGGTCTATCGCAATATCCTCGGTCATGAAATCAAAAAATCCCATAAGTTTTTTAAGGGTTAAAAGTTATAAATTTGTGACGGGCAAAGTTAAACAAATTAATGTTTAAAATGACGAGTTCCTGTAAATACCATTGCAACTTTATTTTCATTACAATAATTAATGCTCAATTCGTCTTTTATTGATCCTCCTGGTTGGATTACAGCTGTTATGCCTGCTTTTTTTGCTATTTCCACACAATCAGGAAAAGGGAAAAAAGCATCGCTTGCCATAGACGCGCCATGTAAATCAAATCCAAAAGTTTTTGCTTTTTCAATGGCTTGTAATAAGGCGTCAACTCTTGATGTTTGCCCTGTACCTGACGCAATAAGTGTACCATTTTTTGCAAAAACAATCGTATTTGATTTTGTGTTTTTACAAATTTTGGAAGCAAATATTAAATCTTGAACTTCTTGTTCAGTTGGTGCTGTAGTGGTAACGGTTCTTAAGTCTTCTTTATTGTCGGTTATACTATTTCTTTCTTGAACTAAAATTCCGTTTAAGCAAGTTCGTACTTGTTTTTGCGGTAAAGCTACTTCGTTTTGAACTAGTATAATTCTGTTTTTCTTCTCTTGTAAAATGGCAGTAGCTTCAGTGTCATATTCCGGAGCAATTACTACTTCACAAAATAATTTGTTTATTTCTGTTGCAGTCGCTACGTCAATTTTAGTATTGGAAATCAATACACCTCCAAAAGCTGAAGTTGGATCACAGGCCAATGCAGCATTGTAAGCCTCGCTAATAGTTTTTCTTGTCGCTAAGCCACAAGCATTATTGTGTTTTAATATGGCAAAAGTAGGGCCGTCATTTTTGAATTCATTAATCAAATTCACCGCAGCATCTACATCTAATAAGTTGTTGTATGATAATTCTTTTCCGTGAACTTTTTTGAACATAGCATCAAAATCTCCAAAGAAAAATCCTTTTTGATGTGGATTTTCTCCATATCTTAAGACTTGACCATGAGCAATACTTTGTTTGTAAACAGTTTCGTCAGTGTTGAAATAATTGAAGATTGCTGTATCGTAATGTGATGAAACATGAAAGGCTTTTGTAGCCAATAATTTTCTGTTGGCAAGAGTAGTAGCTCCGTTTTGATCTGTGATCAAATCTAAAAGCAAACTATACTCTTCAACCGAAGCCACGATTACAGTGTCTTTAAAGTTTTTTGCGGCAGCACGAATCAATGAAATACCGCCAATGTCAATCTTTTCAATAATATCTGATTCACTTGCTCCTGAAGCAACTGTTTTTTCAAATGGGTATAAATCAACTATCACTAAATCAATTTGCGGGATGTTGAACTCTTGCATTTGTTGCACATCACTGTCGTTGTCTTGACGGTTTAGGATTCCTCCAAAAACTTTTGGATGTAAAGTTTTTACTCTTCCACCAAGAATAGAAGGATAAGAAGTTACATCTTCAACAGGAACTACAGGGATTCCTAAATTTTTTATAAAATCTTCGGTTCCTCCAGTAGAGTAAAGTATGACATTTTGTTCGTGCAGTTTTCTTACAATTGGTTCAAGACCTTCTTTTGAGAATACCGAAATTAATGCAGATTGAATAGTTTTTGTCGTGTTCATTGTGTAGTTATAATTATAAAGTGCAAAAATAGTTTTTTTTTGATTATAAAATTCAATGAATTTGTGTAACATTATCTTAAAAAAACATACCTATGCATAGGTGTATTTTTATTAAGTTTATGAATTAAATTTTTAGAAAATTACTTTAACCCAAAAAAGAATTTATGGTAGTTTATCTTCGATTATTAAAAGAAAGTTTTGGTTTTGCAATGAATGCTTTACGAAATAATAAATTAAGGACTTTGCTTTCTTTGTTAGGGGTTACTATTGGTATTTTTTCAATAATAGCAGTGCTTGCGGCAGTAGATTCCCTCGACAGGAAAATTACCAAAGACTTAAGCAGCTTGGATAAAAACACGATTTATTTAATGAAATTTTCTTTTGGCCCTTCCGATGTTCCACAATGGAAGAGAGAGCAGTTTCCAAATGTAAAGTATGATGAATACACCTACATGAAAGGGGTTATGACGAATACGGACCAAATGGGATATCAAATATTTACTAAAAGAGAATCCATAAAATACGATTCTAAAACGGTCAGTGATGTCAATATTGTTCCGGTTTCCTATGAATTTATAGATATTCAAGGGCTGGAATTTGATAAAGGACGATTTTATAACGAGTCTGAGGCTAATTCCGGAGCTACAGTAATTGTTTTAGGAAATGAAATTGCAAAATCCTTGTTTGAAAATACCGAGCCTATCGGGAAAAATGTTCGTTTGTATGGAAAGCGTTTTACTGTTATCGGCGTTTTGAAAAAACAAGGTGCTGGATTGTTTGGGGATAGCGATGATACTTCTGCTTTTATTCCAGTAAATTTTGTACGTCAACTATATGGCGATAACAATACGTCATTGACAAACGTAATCGTTTTTAAGCCCGAAAGCGGGGTTGATATGGAAGCTTATAAAAGTGAAATATCCCAAAAACTAAGAAGTTATAGAGGTTTGAAGGCAGGGGAAATTGACAACTTCTTTGTTAATGTGTTTTCTGGATTTACTGATTTTATTGATGGTATTTTAGGTCAAATGAATCTTGTAGGTTGGATTATCAGTGGGTTTTCTTTGCTTGTAGGTGGTTTTGGGATTGCTAATATTATGTTTGTTTCGGTAAAAGAACGCACGAACTTAATAGGAATTCAAAAATCATTGGGTGCCAAAAATAAATTTATATTGTTTCAATTTTTATTTGAAGCGATAATACTTTCCGTAATTGGTGGGATAATTGGACTTTTATTAGTTTGGATAATTTCAGTTGTTTTAACTAAAGTATTGGATTTTGAATTTGTTTTAGGGATGGGGAATATTCTCTTGGGAACTGGCTTGGCTGCTTTGATTGGATTGATTTCAGGAATCTTGCCTGCCATCGCGGCTTCAAAACTAGATCCTGTTGAGGCGATTAGAACGGGAATGTAATTTCTAAAAGAGAATCTAAAATTTATATAAAAACGGCTTTCAAAATTATTTGAAAGCCGTTTTTATTTCATTGAATCTTAAAAAAAATAAAATTATAAGTGCATAAAAAATCCCGATTGCTCGGGATTTTCGTTTATCTAATATTGTTGTTTTGAATTAAATCAATGTACAAGTTAATCTTGTCTTTCAATTCTTTTCGTGGCGTTATAAAGTCTAAGAAACCATGTTCAAGAAGAAACTCAGCGGTTTGAAAACCTTCGGGTAAATCTTTACCTGTAGTGTCTCGTACTACTCTTGGTCCGGCAAATCCAATTAATGCCCCTGGTTCAGAAATGTTAATGTCTCCTAACATAGCATAAGAAGCGGTTGTACCTCCAGTTGTTGGATCCGTACATAATGAAATGTAAGGAAGTTTTGCTTCGGCAAGTTGAGCCAGTTTAACGGATGTTTTAGCTAACTGCATCAAAGAATAAGCTGCTTCCATCATTCTTGCCCCACCCGATTTAGAAATCATTACAAACGGTAATTTGTTTTTAATGGCGTGATCGATTCCTCTTGCGATTTTTTCGCCCACTACAGCTCCCATAGAACCGCCAATAAAGGCAAAATCCATACAGCAGATTACCAGTTCTTTTCCTTTGGATTTTCCAACTCCTGTGCGCACTGCGTCCTTAAGTTTGGTTTTTTCCATCACATCTTTTAATCGGTCAGCATATTTTTTTGTGTCAACAAAATGCAAAGGATCTTTAGAAGTCATGTTTTTATCTAATTCAACAAATTCATTGTTGTCAAATAAAATTTGGAAATATTCGGCACTTCCAATTCTGACATGAAAACCATCTTCGGGACTTACAAATAAGTTACGAGCTAGTTCATCGGCATCAATAATTTTTCCAGTTGGAGATTTGTACCAAAGCCCTTTTGGAATATCCATTTTGTCTTCGGTAGCAGTAGTAATCCCTTTTTCTTTTCTTTTAAACCAAGCCATTTTTCTAGTATTCAGTGTTCAGTAATCCGTTCCTGTAGTTTCTGGTTTAGATTTCAAATCCCGATAGTTACATCGGGATTCAAAAACTTTAAACTTAATTTTATTATAGTGTATTCACATTGTTTAAGTCAGCAAATGCTTGCTCAAGTCTTGTGTTGAAAGTAACTTCGCTTTCACGTAACCATTTTCTTGGGTCGTAGTATTTTTTGTTTGGCGCATCAGCACCTTCTGGGTTTCCAATTTGAGTTTTCAAATAGTCAATATTTTTAACCATGTAATCACGAATACCTTCAGTAAATGCAAATTGCAAATCTGTGTCAATATTCATTTTTATTACACCGTAGCTAATACCTTCTCTGATTTCTTCCAATGTAGAACCTGAACCACCATGGAAAACGAAATCTACTGGATTAGCCCCTGTGTTGAATTTGTTTTGTACAAAATCTTGAGAATTTTTTAAGATTTTTGGAGTCAATTTTACATTTCCGGGTTTGTAAACACCGTGAACGTTACCAAAAGCTGCTGCAATTGTAAATCTAGGACTTACTTTTGAAAGTTCTTCGTAAGCGTAAGCTACTTCTTCAGGTTGGGTATATAATTTTGAGCTGTCAACATCAGAGTTGTCAACACCATCTTCTTCACCACCTGTAATTCCAAGTTCGATTTCTAGTGTCATTCCCATTTTGCTCATTCTTTCTAAATAGCCTTTGCAAATTTCGATGTTTTCTTCGATAGGCTCTTCAGATAAATCAATCATATGAGAAGAGAATAATGGTTTTCCAGTTTTAGCAAAATGTGCTTCTGAAGCATCTAATAAACCATCAATCCAAGGTAATAATTTTTTTGCACAATGGTCAGTATGTAAAATTACTGTTGCTCCGTAAGCTTCCGCCAAAGTGTGAATGTGTAATGCTCCAGCTATTCCACCAGCGATTGCTGCTTTTTCACCTGCATTAGAAAGCCCTTTTCCTGCATTAAACTGTGCTCCTCCATTAGAAAATTGGATGATAACTGGCGCATTTAATTTAGCTGCAGTTTCAAGAACACCATTGATAGTATTTGATCCCGTAACATTTACTGCCGGTAATGCAAATCCTTTTTCTTTAGCATAGTTGAAAATTTCCTGTACTTGATCTCCTGTAGCTACGCCCGGTTTTATGTTGTGTGCCATTGTAATTCTTTTTAGTTGTTTTTTAGTTTTTAGTTTGCAAAAATAAGAATTAATTAGCATTAGAATGGATAATTTATTCCAAAATTTAAAACAGAGTGTCCAAAATTGTATTCTCGAAACCATCGTTTGTTAGTTTCATTGGCCGGATTGTAGGTTTTAAATCCTAAATCAAATCGAATTACAAAAAAGCTTAAATCGTATCGCAGTCCAAATCCAGAGCCTAAGGCTATGTCTTTTAAATCGTTTAGATTCTTAAAGGTAGACTTTTCATCCGTTACATTATCAAGTACATTCCAGATGTTTCCGGCATCGGCAAAAAGAGCTCCTTTTAGACTGCCTAATACTTTAAATCTAAATTCACCGCTAATAGCAATTTTCATATTTGCTTCGTTAAAATCATTTGAAGCGCCGCTGCTTCCAGGACCTAAACTATAAGGTTGCCATGCTCTGTTATCATTGGAACCACCGGAGAAATAACTTCTTGAAAATGGAACGTTATTCGAATTGCCAAAAGGGATTGCTATTCCGAAGAAAGTTCTAATGGTAAGCACTTTCTCTTTCGTTAAATCCCAGTGTTTGATATAATCGAACTCCGTTTTTATATATTCTGAATATTCTAAATTGAATATGTCATAATTGTTGTCTGAGTTTTTAGTGAAATTTGCCGTTTTCGAAAGTAAGGATAATAAAGTTCCAGCAGATTCAATTTTTGTTCTGAAGAGATAAAAGTTATTGTCCAGTATATCTGTTTTGGTAGTTTTAGAGAAGCTATAACTTGTAGCCAGAATAAAATCATTCTCGGTAAGTCTAACTCTTCGCTCTTCGATGCTTTTTATGTTTTTATAATTTTCATCCGAAGGGATTAATGAAGTATTTCCATTCAAAACATCATCAGTGAATCCTAATGTTCCATCTTCGATTATCAAATCTTTATCAATGGGATTATTAAAATAGTCTGGATTTGTATTGTATGTTTTTCCAAGATCATTCAATGCATTGTATGAAGATCTATACACATTAAAATAATTTTGTGGATTTAGATTTCGTACAAATTGTGCGTTAAAAAGATCAAAACGAGCCGTATTGTTTCTTTTTGGAGTCCAATTATAGGATAATGCTCCGGTAAAATTTTCTTTGTCCAAACCAATATTTCTTTGCTTTGCGAAACCTGCAGTAATAAGAGTGGAAGGGATCATGCTTTTTGGAATAATTTTTTCAGTTCCAAAAGGCATGAAAATTCTTGGAAAACTTAGTTTTAAATCCAGTCCATATTCTGAAACATTAAAAAAGGTATTGTTGGGATTTGCTAAATCTTTTGATGAACCTATATTTCCACGAGCCGCAATTTCTAATGTTTCTGCACCATTAAAAACGTTTCTTATGGTTTCTGAAACACTTAATCCAATACCAATATCTTGAATATTAGAATGGGTAACATCTAGTGTTGTTCCAAAACTATATTTTTTTCGTGGGGTTAAATATACTTTTGCAATTAGTGATTGAGCGGTTGAGTCTCTGGGATCAACTTCATATTGTATCGAGGGATAGTTGAAAATTTTCAGATTATTTAAATAACGAGTCGTTAGCACTGTTTTATAATCGGCAAATAATGTCCCTTTTGTAATAAAAATGGCATTTGTTATGGCACGAGGTTTGTATTTTATTTTTTTGCGACCGTACAAATTGAAATTGTTATAAGTAATGGTGTCAGTTATTTTTTGGTCATTGCCATTCGGTAAATAATCAGTATAAATATTTACATCACTTATTTTATACAGCTTGAAAGGTTCTGTTTTACTGGAGTCTTGTTGTTGATAAGAATAATTGTTGATGATCAAATTTACATCTGCTTTATTTACTTTTTTAATGGTGTCTAAATCAAAAGTGATGTAGTTAGGCTGAAAATAATACGCACCATTGTTTCTGAAGTTGGTGGTAATTCTGTTTTTTTCATCTTCAAAATCAGCCGTTTTATATTGCTTTCCGGACTTAATTAAAGTTTTAGACTTGTTTATTTCATACAATGAGTCGAGTGCCGGAGTCAAAATGGTTGTAGTTAATGAATCCAATAAATAAGGCTCTTGGGTAGTTATCGCATATTTGATTTCGGCTCTTTTAGTTTTTAAAGTATCTATTTTATAAGTGGCCTTAACATTAAAATAGCCATTGTTAAAGTAATAATACTTCAATCTTAAAATTGATTTGTCAGTTTTTGTTTGGTCAATAATTACAGGCGCTTCTCCAGTTTTTTTTAGAAAATCATGAATACCATGGTATAAAAATGATTTTCCGAGTCGGTCAACTTGTTTCGCAGAAAGCCAATTTGATTGTCTTTTGTATTTTTCGGGATTATTTGTAAACTTAGCTTGGTATGTGGAGTCTGGATTAAGATTAGCTAAATTATATAAATTCAAACGCAAACGAAAGCCCAAGAATAAGGTGCTGTTTGGTTTTTGATACAGTTGATTAAAAACAATTTCTTCTTTTGTGTTCTTGTTATTTACTAAAACTTCGTTTTTAGTAAGCAATAGTTTGCCTTCTGGAACTCTTTTTTCAGCGTTACATGCGCATATTAATATTGCAATTAGAATAAATGCTGTTATTTTTGTGGAAATGTTTTTCAAGTGTTCTAAAATATTTAATTCAAAAGTACATTATTTTATGGTTAGTAAAAACCAAATAAAACTTATAACGAGTTTACAGCAAAAAAAATATAGATTCACCAATAAATTATTTTTTGCCGAAGGCGTAAAAGTAATTCAGGAGTTATTACAGTCAAATTTTGAACTGGAACATTTGTACACGACACAAAATGATTTTGAAGAAGTTTCAGATGCAAAAAAAACGGGTATTGATGCTAATGATTTAAAAAAAATAAGCGCTCTTGCATCTCCTAATTCTTGTTTGGCAGTTTTTAAAATGCCTATTGAGAAAAAAATGATTGAATCTGGATTGATTCTCGCTCTTGATAATATTCGCGATCCGGGGAATTTAGGTACGATATTGCGATTGTGTGACTGGTTTGGGATTCATCAATTAGTGTGTTCTAAGGAAACGGTTGATATTTATAATCCAAAAGTAGTTCAAGCTACAATGGGCTCTATCGCAAGAGTAAATGTTAGTTACATAGATTTGAATGCTTTTGTGGCGCATACTAAATTACCTGTTTTTGGGACTTTTATGGATGGAGAGAATATCTACAAAACCAGTTTGCCCCAGGAAGGAATCATCATTATGGGAAATGAAGCCAATGGAATTTCATCTGAAATTGAAAAACTAGTTCAAAACAGACTTACAATTCCTCGTTTCGGAGAAATTCAAAAGACAGAAAGTTTAAATGTGGCTACTGCAACGGCAATTATTCTTAGTGAATTTAGAAGAAATTCTCAATAAAATTTTTACGAACAATTGATTTTAATGAAACGTAAAATTGATAAAAACAGCTCTGGATTTTATTGACTCTATGTTGCCAGTCCAAGGACTATTAGGGTCTTTGTCTCTAATAAGTTCATCTTTAAGTCCAAAAACACCTCTTATCGAAGGAGAAAATATAAAGTAAGGGGAAAAGAAATCGATACCCAAGCCCATTTCATAATTTGTTGTCCAAGGTTTTACTCTAAAACGTTGTGCTGAATTATCGTCTATTGATTTTGAATTGCTAGATAAATTTAAAGTTGTAGACAATCCTCCAACAACGTACGGACGAATATTTCCGGTTCTAAGGGATAAGAATTTTAATAGTAATGGAAAATGAATGTAAGTACTGTTTACTTCTCTCAGAATATCTTTTTTTGCTGTAAACCCAGGGTAATACAAATCTCTTTTAGTATAATATAAACCTGGTTCAAATCGTAAACTGATATATTTATGAAGCTTTAAATCACCAACAATTCCCACATTAAAGCCCGTTGTTTTCTTTACTTGAATATCAGGCCCAACGGTTTTATAATCAATTTTAAAATCATAAGAATTGAAACCTAAAAAATATCCAAAATAGAGTCTTTTATTTTGAAAATTTTCCAAGTTAATTATAGGATCCTTGCTAAACATGTTTTTATTAAACTGTGCGAATCCATTGAGATTGAAAGTTAATAAAACTAAAATAATTATTTTTTTCATCTTATTTTTTAGAAGCAGAATAAATGGTGGCCACGCCAAATGTTTGTGGCATTGCTATAACATCTATAAACCCAATTTTCCTCAAAATATTGTTTAATACTTCACCGTAAGGAAAAGCAGCTGAAGATTCAGATAAATAACCATACGCTACATTGTCTTTGGAAAATAATTTTCCTATTAGTGGCAGTATGTTTTTACTGTAAAAAGTATATCCTTGTTTGTAGGGGGTTTTTTCCGGTACTGAGGTTTCTAAAATCACAAAAACACCATTTGGTTTCAAAACTCTTAAGATTTCGGCCAAACCTTTTTCGAGGGTTTCAAAATTTCTAACACCAAAAGCTACTGTGATGGCGTCAAAATAATTGTCCTCAAAAGGCATGTTTTCAGAGTCACCTAAAATCATTTCTATAGTATTAGATAAATTCTTTGCAATAATTTTTTTCTTGCCAACTTCAAGCATTCCTGCAGAAATATCTAATCCTATGATTTTTTCAGCGTTAGTTTGTGCCATCAAAATAGCTAAGTCACCAGTTCCTGTTGCAATATCCAGAATTATTTTTGGATTGGACTTAGCAACAATTTTCAAAACTTTTTTGCGCCATTTAATATCAATACCAAAGGAAATGACACGATTAAGATTGTCATAATTTCCAGATATGGTGTCAAACATTTTTGCAACTTGTTCTTTTTTGCCTAACGTTGAATTTTTATAAGGTGTTATGTTCTTCGACATTTTTTTAATTTTTACAAATATAATACAAAGTGTACAAACTAAAAATCAGTTTCAGGATTAGCGGTAAACTTTATTTTACGTAGAAAAAGAGTATTAGTTTTATTCTTTAGAAGTAATTATAAATTGATTATACTGAATCGCAAATATCACTAAAAGTGGGTATTGCAACAAATCTTTTTATTGTTCAATTTTACATTATAATATTTAAAATATTTATCAATGATTAATAGGGATTCAATGACCCAAATCAAATGGTTGTTTCTTGCGTTAACAATGTCATTTGTTCTTGTGAGCAGTTTTGAAACTACTATTTTACAAAATGGTATTGTATTTAAAGCGCAACATACGTTCTTAGGATTAAATTTGTTTTTGGAAATTTTGATTTTCTTTGTCTTTAATACCTTCGTGGTATTTGGTATTAAAGGCTTTTTTGAAATGTACTCTCAAAAATTATCAAATGTTATTATCTCCATATCTGGAGTGTTACTGGTATTTGTGATTTTTATTTTGAGTTATCAAATACTGTTTCAAGTATAGGTCAGTTTCCCTTGTCATTGTTAAATAAAAAAACATCCCAAAATGGGATGTTTTTTTATTTTCTGGAAAAAGTTTGATACGTATAGTCGTAAAGGTGTTTTTCGTCTTTTTCATTAAATTTAGATACTGTAATTTCCCATTCTTCAAGATCGATTTCAGGAAAAAAAGCATCTGCTTCAAAACTATTATGAACTCTTGTGATTTCAATCTTGTCAGTAAAAGGTAGTCCCAGGCTGTAAATTTCTCCTCCTCCAATAATAAAAGAGGTTTTGTTTTCTGGGCAAATTGCCAAGGCCTTTTCCATACTATCTACTACAATACAGCCTTCGGGGTGGTATTCTTTCTGTCTAGATATCACAATGTGAGTACGATTAGGTAATGGTTTTGGGAAGCTTTCAAAAGTTTTTCTGCCCATTATAATATGATGTCCGGAAGTAAGTGTTTTAAACCTTTTGAAATCATTAGGAAGATGCCAAACCAATTTATTGTTTTCTCCAAGTGCATTATTTTCGGCAACAGCCGCAATCATTATTATCATAGTTCTCTTAATTTTTAGATAGAGGATTCTTCGTTGATTTTTGTTTCTAATTGATCAATTTTTTTTTGCTGAAGTGTAACCAGTCGGTCTATTTGTTCTCTTTCCCAATCTTTATTCATGAAACGATCTGTAATATATACTTTTATAAAGTGCAAAATGAAAATAAAAAGCCATATTGTAATTCCCCAAATATACCTATCCGAATCTACGTCAATTCCAAAAAATTTATTGGATATAAATAAAAACAAACTTCCTAAAAGAAGCAAAACAAAATGGAAATAGAGTCTTTTTTTTTGCTTAATTCTTCTTCTAGCATACTCATATTGTTCATGTTGATATTTTTCCATAGGTTAAATTTTGTTTATAAAGATAAATTTTATTTTGTAAAAGCACTATTTTTGATTGGTGATTATTTAGTAAGAAAACGTTTTCTTATTTAAGATATAAAAATTTAGATTAAGATAATTAGGAATTTATTTAAAAATTAACATTGTTTGTGTTATTCTGCTAAAACTTCATGTCCTTTGTTGAAAGTTCACTTGAATTTATTTTCTTTGTCTCATAATTCTAAAAATGAAATAGTTATGTCAATAAAGAAACAATTTGTAAAAACAAAACCAGTTTGTAAAGTTACATTTTCAGTAGAAGCAAAGCAAGCTACATCAGCATCAGTGGTTGGTGATTTTAATAATTGGAATTTAACCGAAGGCGCTTTAAGTAAATTGAAAAATGGAACTTTCAAAGCGACTTACGACTTAAACAAAGACGCGTCTTATCAGTTTAAATACGTAATAGATGGAGAGTTCGTTAATGAGCCAGAAGCAGATTCATTTGTATGGAATGATTTCGCCGGTGCTGAGAATAGTGTTTTATCGATCTAATTAATATATAAAAATCCGCTGTGAAGCGGATTTTTTTATTTTATCGTATTAGTTGTTATTGTTTTAGACTGCAACGCTTCCTTTTATAAGGGCGTGTGGTTCATAACCTTCAAGGGTGAAATCTTCAAAATCAAAATCAAAAATATTTTTAATTTCAGGATTCAAAATCATTTTTGGTAATGGTTTTGGTTCGCGTGACAATTGTAATTCCAGTTGCTCAAAGTGATTGTTATAAATATGTGCGTCACCAAAAGTGTGAATAAATTCGCCTGGTTCTAATTCGCAAACTTGTGCAATCATCATGGTTAGCAATGCGTAGGAAGCAATATTAAATGGAACGCCTAAGAAAATATCGGCGCTTCGCTGGTATAATTGACAGGATAATTTTCCGTTGGAAACATAGAACTGAAAAAATGCATGGCATGGCGGTAGCGCCGCTTTGTTATTGGCTACATTTTCCTCAAAAGACTTTTTTGTATCTGGAAGTACAGAGGGATTCCAAGCTGAAACAAGCATTCTACGGCTGTTTGGGTTGGTTTTCAATTCCGTGATAAGGTCACTGATTTGATCTATTTCTTCGCTATTCCAGTTACGCCATTGATGGCCATAGACAGGACCCAAATCTCCGTTGGCATCAGCCCAAGCGTCCCAAATTTTCACTCCATTTTCTTGAAGATACTTAATATTTGTGTCGCCTTTGAGGAACCAAAGCAATTCGTAAATAATAGATTTTAGGTGTAGTTTTTTGGTGGTAACCATTGGAAAACCCTCACTCAAATCAAAACGCATTTGATAACCAAACACACTTTTAGTTCCCGTTCCGGTTCGATCTCCTTTTTGACAACCGTTTTCCATTACGTGTTGCACTAAATCTAAATATTGCTTCATTTTATTTGGGGTTAATCGGATAACCAGTTACAGTTTAATCAGGAAATAGATGTCAATTAAGCGATTAAACAAATCAATGATTAAATGTATTACGCTTCTCTCTTTGAAATTTCGTCTCTAATCTTAGCCGCTTTTTCGTAATCTTCATGTTCTACAGCTTGATCTAGTAACTCGTTTAATTCCTGTAAACTGTGTTTAGAATAAGTATGTCCTGATTGATTCGTTTCTTCTTCATGACCAAAGGTGTCCGGATTAGACAGTACATCATCTATTTCCTGTGAATCTTTATTGGCTTCCAAAGGATTTGCTTTCAAATAAATTCCAGCTTTATCCAGGATGTTTTTATAAGTATAAATTGGGGCGTTGAAACGCAATGCTAAAGCAATAGCATCGGATGTTCTGGCGTCTATTATTTCTTCAATTTTATCTCTTTCACAAATGATACTGGAATAAAAAACACCATCTACCAGTTTGTGAATAATGACTTGTTTTACTATAATATCAAAACGCTCAGCAAAATTTTTGAATAAATCATGTGTCAAAGGACGAGGTGGTTTGATTTCCTTCTCTAAAGCAATTGCAATAGATTGGGCTTCAAAAGCGCCTATGACAATAGGTAATTTTCGTTCACCGTCAACTTCATTCAAAATCAAAGCATACGCTCCGTTTTGGGTTTGACTGTATGAAATCCCTTTAATTGATAATTTAACTAAGCTCATAGTTGTTAAAATGGGAAAGTACGATGTACTTGTTTTTTTAAATAAAAATTAGGTGCGATTTTTTAATCAAAAAAAATGCTGCCCAAAAGCAAAGATACAAATATCTTATTTTTTTAGGCAGCAATTTGAACAGATTTATTGAATTATGACTGTTGTGCTTTAAAAGCTTTAAATTTTTCAATTAATTTAGGAACAATTTCAAAAGCATCTCCTACAATTCCGTAATCGGCTACTTTGAAGAATGGAGCTTCGGGGTCGCTATTGATTACTACTTTTACTTTAGAAGAATTGATTCCTGCAATGTGTTGAATTGCTCCTGAAATTCCGATTGCAATATACAAGTTTGTGGCAACAGGTTTTCCTGTTTGTCCTACGTGTTCCCCATGAGGTCTCCAACCTAAATCTGAAACTGGTTTTGAACAAGCAGTTGCAGCACCAAGTACCGCAGCTAATTCTTCAATCATTCCCCAGTTTTCAGGTCCTTTTAATCCACGTCCACCAGAAACTACGATATCCGCATCGGCGATGGAAACTTTCCCAGATCCTTTTTCTACGGATTCTACTTTTACACCAAAATCATTATCTTCAATTGTTGGATTGAAATCTTCTTGGGTTAATGTAGAATCATTTTCAAAAACACCATACGAGTTTTTAGCAAGACCAAGTACTTTTACATCCGTAGCAATTTCGGTAATATTGAACGCTTTGTTTGAAAAAGCATTTCTTTTTACTTGAAAAGGAGCTGTACTTACCGGTAAACCTACCACATTTGACGCAAATCCAGCTTCTAGGGCTACTGCCACAAGTGATGAAAGGTAAATACTGTCTGTTGTAGATGAAAGTAAAATCAATTTAGCACTTTCTTTTTGAGCCGCTTGTTTGATTACATCAGCATAGGCTTTTGCTGTAAAACCGGATAATTTATCGTTGTTTACTTTTAGTACTTTATCTACTCCGTATTTTGATAATTCCGAAACATCTCCGGCGTTTACGGTTACGGCTGTAACTGTAGTTCCTAGTGATTCGGCTACTTTTTTTGCATAAGAAGCTAATTCGAAAGCTACTTTCTTAAATTTCCCCTCTGCGTATTCTGCGTATATTAATATTGACATATTTTTTATTATTTTAAATGTTGAATTATAAATTTTAAATGTATTTGAGAACGTTAATTCACAATTTAAAATTCATAATTTAAAATTATATTACCTTTGCTTCGTTGTGTAATAAATTAATTAATTCATCTAAATTGTCAGGTAAAATTAATTTTACTGCTGATTTTGGTGCTGGTTTTTCAAATTTTACCGCTTTAGTGTTTACTGAAGCTTCAACTGGTTCGAGTATGGTCAAAACTTTGGTTCTTGCCGTCATAATTCCTCTCATGTTAGGAATACGCAAGTCTTTTTCTTCAACCAATCCTTTTTGTCCACCAATGATTAAGGGTAAAGTTGTGCTTACCGTTTCTTTCCCGCCATCAATCTCGCGAACTGCTTTTACATTTGTGCCATCGACAGTGATGCTTGTGCACGAATTTAGGAAATTATACCCTAAAATGCCTGCAATCATTCCAGGCACCATACCACCATTATAGTCTAATGATTCTTTTCCTGCGATGATTACATCGTAAGCGCCATTTTTAATTACTTCGGCTAGTTGTTTGGCAACAAAAAATCCGTCTGTAGGAGTGGCGTTAACACGAATGGCTTCGTTTGCGCCTATTGCTAATGCTTTTCTTAAAGTAGGTTCGGTTTCTGGCCCTCCAACATTGACAACCGTAACGGTTGCGCCTTGTTGTTCTTGAAACCAAATAGCACGTGTCAAACCAAATTCATCATTTGGATTAATTACGTATTGTACGCCGTTAGTGTCAAATTCAGAATCACCATTGACGAAGTTAATCTTTGAAGTAGTATCAGGAACGTGACTGATGCAAACTAATATTTTCATAAGTATTGATTTTATTATTCGAAATTTGTTGTACAAAATTAGAATAATAATTTGAATAATTTACTATGCATGCATAATATTTTTTAATACTATTACGTTTTCGTTATTTCGTAATAAAAAAGAATCTTTTTTTAATAAGCGATTGATTGTTTATTAATTTGAATGAATTAATGATAAAAATCCAACAAAAAGAAATCAAATTGTTGCTTTCGGCTTGTCGATTAAGATCTATAAATCGAGGAGAAGTTGCTTGAAATGTGCAAATTCTTGATACTATATCGATTTCGTAGCCCGGATAGCAGCGGTATCCTTCCTGTGGTTCCTTTAACCACAGGAAGATATAGCGTATAGCCGGAAATAGCTCCTGATTATTTTAAAGTGATTTATGCTTTTAAGTGGTTTAAAATATTTATTTTTGCTTTTCGAAAATTACACATATACAACATACAACTATGAGAACTATACAATTTAGAGAGGCCATTTGCGAAGCGATGAGCGAAGAAATGCGTCGCGATGAGTCCATATACTTAATGGGTGAAGAAGTTGCAGAATATAATGGAGCATACAAAGCATCTAAAGGAATGCTAGCTGAATTTGGCGAAAAAAGAGTAATTGACACTCCAATTGCGGAACTTGGTTTTACCGGTATTGCAGTAGGTTCGGCAATGAACGGCTGTAGACCAATTGTTGAATATATGACTTTCAATTTCTGTTTAGTGGGGATTGACCAAATAATAAATAACGCTGCTAAAATGCGTCAGATGACAGGTGGACAATTCAATGTGCCTATCGTTTTTCGTGGACCAACCGCTTCGGCAGGACAATTAGGAGCGACACACTCTCAAGCACTTGAAAACTGGTTTGCGAATACTCCAGGTCTTAAAGTAGTAGTTCCATCAAATGTTTACGATGCTAAAGGATTATTGAAATCAGCTATTCGTGATAATGATCCTGTGATTTTCATGGAATCAGAACAAATGTATGGTGATAAAGGGGAAGTTCCAGATGGTGAATATACTATTCCAATTGGTGTTGCCGATATTAAACGTGAAGGGACTGATGTAACTATCGTCTCTTTTGGAAAAATCATCAAAGAAGCCTATATCGCTGCAGATGAGTTAGCCAAAGAAGGAATCTCCTGTGAAATTATCGATTTAAGAACGGTTCGTCCTTTGGATTTTGAAACGATTTTGACTTCGGTTAAAAAAACAAACAGATTGGTGATTCTTGAAGAAGCTTGGCCATTTGCAAGTGTTTCTTCTGAGATTACTTATTTAGTTCAAGAACGTGCTTTCGATTTTCTTGATGCGCCTATTCAACGTATCACTACTGCTGATACTCCAGCGCCGTACTCTCCAGTATTGCTTAAAGAGTGGTTGCCTAATGCAGGTGATGTTGTAAAAGCAGTTAAAAAAGTATTGTATAAAAAATAGATTTTTTTAAGAATTTGTTTTTTAAATAAAATTTAACAGTCAACAGTGAATTTTAGAATAATCTAGATTTCTAAATACCTATATTTGAAACTTCATCAATTGTTTATTTGATGAAGTTTTTTTTTGAATGATTATGAAAAAGCGTTTCTTATTTATCTTATTTTTTTTGTTTGCTTCAGCAAATGTTCTTTTTGCACAAACAAAAGTTAGCGGAATTGTTGTAGACAAAACAAATCAGCCCATTCCTTTTGCCAATGTTGTTTTTAAAGATTCGAATGAAGGTGTAGTTTCGAATGAAGATGGGCGCTTTTACATCGAATCTGCCAAAACGTATACGGTCATCGTAATATCATCGGTAGGGTTTTCTGAGAAGGAAATTACTTTAAATAAGCTGGTGAATTATAATTTTAAAATTCAATTAAACGAAGCCGAAAGCCTCAAGGAAGTAGTGATTTTTACTGGTAAAACTTCTAAAAAGAACAATCCTGCACTTGATATTCTTAGAAAAATTTGGGAACACAAGCGTAAAAACGGCTTGAATTTATTTGCGCAATACCAAATGGAAAAGTATGAAAAGGTAGAGTTTGACATGAATACCATTGATAGTGCTTTTATGAAAAGTAAGCTTTTCAAAGGCATGGAATTTATTTTTAATCAAGTAGATACTTCCAAGATTACAGGGAAAACCTATTTGCCTATTTTTATAAATGAATCTTTGTATGATGTGTATGGGGATACTAAATTGAAGAAGGTAAAAGAGAAAATGAAAGCCAATAAAACGTCCGGTTTTGAAGGGAATCAACAAATTTTGACTTTTGTGAAAGATTTGTATTCTGATTATAATATTTATGAAAATCATCTTACGTTTTTTGATAAAAGTTTTACCAGCCCGCTATCTACAACTGGGGTTGATGTTTATAATTATGTGTTAAGAGACAGCGCGGTTGTTGATAAAAAATGGTGTTACAATATTATTTTTTATCCAAGACGTAAAAACGAATTGACTTTCAAAGGTGATTTTTGGGTAAATGATTCCACATTTGCTATAAAAAAAATCAACATGGCCGTTACAAAAAGTGCCAACATCAACTGGATAAAAGATATTTATTTAGAGCAGGAATTTGAAGTAATGAATGATTCTATTTTTCTTTTGACTCGTGATTATATGATGTCGGACTTTGCTTTAAACAAAAAAGAAAAATCAAAAGGACTTTATGGAAAGCGAACCTCTTTCTACAGAAACCACGAATTCAATAAAGAGAAGCCGGTTTCGTTTTATAAAGAGGAGGTTAATTATGTTGATAAATCGGTTTACGATAAATCGGATGATTTTTGGCATGAAAACCGTTTCGAAAATTTGAGTAAAGATGAGTTAGGCGTTTATAAAATGCTTGACACCTTGAAGACCGTTAGAAAATTCAAACAAATATCAAGTTCAGTAATGGTTCTGGCCAGTGGTTATGTACAATTTGGTCATATCGATTATGGTCCTATTTTTTCGACATTTGGATACAATGAGGTAGAGGGTGTTCGTTTACGTAGCGGAGCAAGAACTTATTTTGGCACAGCTGATACCTGGCGCTTACAAGGATATACCGCTTATGGCTTTAAAGACGATAAATTTAAATATGGATTTTCTGGAAAATGGATGGTGGATAAGAAAAATCGACTGATTTTATCTGGAGGAAACAGGCGTGATATAGAGCAAATAGGTTCAAGTTTGACCTCATCAACGGATGTCTTGGGCCGAAGTAATGCTTCATCAACGATTTTTTCTTCGGGGAGCAATGGAAAACTGACCAACATTAATTTAAGTACTGTTGCTTTAGAAATAGAACCTGTTAAAAATCTAACGTTTCAAACTGGGTTTTCATATCGAACTTTAGCCTCTGCTTCACCCACATTTAGTTTAGATTACTATACAAATACAGCTCAGACAATGATTAAAAGCGATGTGAAACAATCGGAATTTAATCTTAGGGTAGATTATACGCCAAAACGGAAGACCATTGGTTTTGCCGTAGAAAGAGATCTTGTAGACAGTCCTTTTAGTCAGGTTTATGTCAATTACAGCCATGGATTTAAAGGCTTGTTGAATAGTGATTTTAAATATGAAAAGATTCAATTGTATTACAAACAACCTATAATAATAGGGCCTTTAGGACGTTCGAATATTATTCTTGAAGTGGGGAAAACCTTTGGCACCATTCCTTTGGGGTTGATGAGTGTTATTCCAGGGAATCAAACTTTTTTCTCTAACGAAAGCACCTTTAGCAACCTCAATTATTATGAGTTTATATCAGATCAATATACAACGTTACAATGGAATCATAATTTTCAAGGGAGATTTTTTTCTAGAATCCCATTTATGAGAAAGCTTAATTGGAGGGAAATTATTGGAGTAAAAGGAGTTTATGGGACAATCTCAGATGCTAACAGAGCGATTAATGCTTCTGGATTAATTTACAATGCACCCGAAAAAGTGTACTGGGAATATAGCGCAGGAATCGGAAATATCTTCAAAGTACTGCGTATTGATTTCGCTTGGAGAGGCAGTTATTTAAATACACCGGATACCAATCGTTTTTCTGTAAAAGGATCATTTGGATTCTTTTTCTAATGGGAACTTGTTTCAGATTCGATTATACTTTTTTTATTTGAAGCTAATTCCAGCTATACACTATATCTTTTTATAAGGCGAAAAAAAATCGCCTTATAAAAAGGATGCCGTTTCTATCTGGGCTAAAAAAAATAAAACGATGCAAAAAGCCATTGAATATCTTTTAGAAAAAGACACCATTTTCAAGTCAATCATTGAACAATATGGGATGCCAACAATTCCCATAAGACCCCAAGGATTTGAAACTTTAGTGTTGTTAATTTTAGAACAACAAGTATCTATAGATTCAGCAAAAGCGACTTTTTTAAAGTTAAAGGCCAAAGAAAAAAACTTTGAACCTGCAGTACTTCTTAATTTATCGGATGAAGAATTTAGGAATCTTGGCGTAAGCCGTCAAAAAACGTCTTATATCAAAGCGTTGTCAACTGCGATACTGAATAAAGATATTGATTTGGAAAGTTTGCCAACCAAAACTGCGGAGCAAGTTCGAGAAGAACTGGTAAAGATCAAAGGAATAGGAAACTGGACCATTGATATCTATTTAATGTTTTGTCTTCAAGCGCCAGATTTACTTCCATTGGGAGATATTGCGGTAGTAAATACGATAAAAGAATTGTTGGATATTCACAATAAAGAAGATATGGAAGTCCATACTATAAAATGGAGCCCGTATCGTTCCGTGGCGACCTATCTTTTGTGGCATCATTATTTGAACAAAAGAAATCGAACGGTGGTTTACTAAAGTGCTGTTTGTTACAATTTAATCAACAGATAACCTAAATTTTTCATTGTTGAAAGGGATTCTTTACTTATTTTTGCACCCATAAATATAGAAAAGAAAACTAAAATGACTGCAGACAAAATAAACACTTTCGATGTTCTTATCGAAATTCCAAGAGGAAGTAGAAATAAGTATGAGTACGATTTCGAAATAAAAAGAATGCGTTTTGATAGAATGTTATTCTCTTCAATGATGTATCCGGCTGATTACGGATTTATTCCTGAAACTTTAGCTTTAGATGGAGATCCATTGGATGTTTTGGTATTAATAAATGAACCAACTTTTCCTGGATGTGTTATAGAAGTGAAACCAATTGGGGTTTTCCACATGGCAGATGATAAAGGACCGGATGAGAAAATTATTTGTGTACCGGTTTCAGATCCAATTTGGAATTCATTAAACGATTTATCAGATATCAATCCACACTTATTAAAAGAAATTGAGCATTTCTTCCAAGTATACAAAGACCTTGAAAACAAACAAGTGGATGTAGAAGGTTGGGGAGATTTGAGTGAAGCAAAAGCGATTATCAAAGAATGTACGGATCGTTTTGATGCAATCGAAAACAAACCAGAAGGATTATTTAGTATTAAATAATTTTCACCCATAATTTTTACAAAAAAAGCAATATTCCGTTAGGAGTATTGCTTTTTTGTTTAAATTCGTTTCGTAACATTATTAATACTAACCAAAAACCAAAAGAAATTTATGAATACAATAATGATTTACTTGCCAATAGTTATGGCAATTGTAGGACTTCTGTTCATGTGGATTAAAAGAGCTTGGGTGTTAAAACAAGACGCTGGAGATGGTAAGATGAAAGAGATTTCAGATTATATTTACGAAGGTGCATTAGCTTTCCTTAAAGCAGAATATAGGTTATTGGCTTTCTTCGTTGTTGGTGCAAGTATTGTTTTAGCCGGAATGTCTTTCTTGTTCCAAACGACAAATATATTAATAGTAGTAGCGTTTATTTTTGGTGCTTTTTTCTCCGCTTTCGCAGGAAATATGGGAATGAAAATAGCAACAAAAACTAATGTGAGAACCACTCAAGCTGCCCGTACCAGTTTGCCACAAGCCTTAAAAGTTTCTTTTGGAGGTGGAACAGTAATGGGATTAGGTGTTGCCGGTTTAGCCGTTCTGGGTTTAACAGGATTCTTTATTGTTTTTTTTAATCTTTTTATGGGTGGGGTTTGGACTTCATCTGAAGATATGACCAAAGTGTTGGAGACGTTAGCAGGTTTTTCTCTTGGAGCGGAATCTATTGCCTTGTTTGCTCGTGTTGGTGGTGGAATTTACACAAAAGCTGCCGATGTAGGTGCAGATTTAGTAGGTAAAGTAGAAGCCGGAATTCCAGAAGATGACCCTCGTAATCCTGCTACAATTGCTGATAATGTGGGCGATAATGTGGGTGACGTTGCCGGAATGGGTGCCGATTTATTTGGTTCTTATGTAGCGACAGTTTTGGCAGCCATGGTTCTTGGTAATTATGTTATTAAAGACATGGGCGGGAAAATCGAAGATGCTTTTGGTGGAATCGGACCTATTTTACTGCCAATGGCAATAGCCGGTTTTGGAATATTATTTTCTATCATCGGAACTATGCTGGTAAAAATTACGGATGAAAATGCAAAAGAAAAACAAGTGCAAAAAGCATTAAACATTGGAAACTGGGTTTCTATCCTATTAACGGCAGTGGCTTGTTTCTTTTTAGTACAATATATGTTGCCTACAACCATGAAAATGGAATTTTTTGGAGAAGGAATACAAGATATCTCCTCCATGAGAGTTTTCTATGCAACTATCGTAGGATTGGTAGTTGGAGCCACAATTTCATCTGTTACAGAATATTACACAGGATTAGGGACAAAACCAGTAATGGCAATTGTACAAAAATCGAGTACTGGTGCAGGAACAAACGTAATTGCAGGTTTGGCTACCGGAATGATTTCTACTTTTCCAACGGTTTTATTATTTGCTGCTGCAATTTGGACTTCTTATGCTTTAGCAGGATTTTATGGTGTAGCTTTAGCGGCTTCAGCGATGATGGCAACAACAGCTATGCAATTAGCAATCGATGCTTTTGGACCAATATCAGATAACGCAGGTGGAATTGCCGAAATGAGTGAATTACCTAAAGAAGTTCGTACAAGAACGGATATTTTGGATTCTGTTGGAAACACAACAGCTGCAACTGGGAAAGGTTTTGCCATTGCTTCGGCTGCATTGACTTCATTAGCTTTATTTGCTGCGTATGTAACTTTTACAGGAATTGACGGTATCAATATTTTTAAAGCGCCAGTTTTAGCGATGCTGTTTGTGGGCGGAATGATACCTGTAGTTTTCTCGGCTTTAGCCATGAATTCTGTTGGAAAAGCAGCTATGGACATGGTGTACGAAGTGCGTCGTCAGTTCAGGGAGATCCCAGGAATTATGGAAGGAACCGGAAAACCGGAATATGCTAAATGTGTTGATATTTCTACCAAAGCAGCTTTACGAGAAATGATGTTGCCGGGAATTTTGACTATTGGTTTTCCAATAGCAATTGTTTTACTTGGAAAATTAGTTTATGGACACAACAACCAGTTAATCGCTGAAATGTTAGGAGGTTATATGGCTGGAGTTACTGTGTCTGGTGTGCTTTGGGCAGTTTTCCAAAACAATGCAGGTGGTGCTTGGGATAATGCCAAAAAATCTTTTGAAGCAGGAGTGTTAATTAACGGTGAAATGACATACAAAGGTTCTGATGCGCATAAAGCAGCAGTAACTGGAGATACAGTCGGTGATCCGTTCAAAGATACTTCTGGGCCATCGATGAATATATTAATCAAATTGACGTGTTTGATTGGACTTGTAATTGCTCCAATTTTAGGGGATGGTAGTCATACTCTTTCTGATCGTGCCTCGTGTTGCGCTGCTTCTCAAATGTGTATGTCAATGTCTGCAGCCGAATGTGTTGCTAAAGGATGTACAAGTAAAACGTGTAAATATATGAATGCGGCAGCAATGCCAACTCATATGATGTCTAAAGAAGTTTCCATTGAAAAAACAAGTATTGATGGAAAAGTAAAAGTAACAGTTAAAACAACGATAAACGGTAAAGTAGATATCCAGTATTTTGAAGGAACTGAAGAGGAAGTTCAGGCGAAAATCGATGCTTTGAAATAAAATAATTTAGTGCCTGATATTTAAAATGCCCTGTAAAAACAGGGCGTTTTTGTTGTTGCAAACAATGAATTGTTAAAAAAATAATTCATTCAAATTTGTATTCGTTGGATTGGTATTTCATAAAAATTCAATATGTGCCCCAATCGCCCCAATAGGTATCCCAATTAGAAAGTTCTATAGCTGCAACAACTAAAAGAACAATTCCTAAAGAGCCTACAACAATTGCCACATTTCCTATTGTGGTTGTTGTTCTGTCTAGAACACGTATGGTTTTTAAATCACTTTCGATCAGCGGTATTTTTTCAATTTTACGTTTAGTCTTTATATAGCCGTAATAGTTGCCGTCAATTTGTTCAATGTTAATAAGCTTGAGTTTTGCATTGTCTGTTTTAATAATTAAAATTTTTCTATTTGTAACTACTGCCTGATCTAAAGTCACAGGCGCTTTTTTATAAACAGCACAACTTTGCAGATTTAGGACGATAACTAATAGAAAACAAACAGTTTTGTTTTTTAAGTTGGTGTATCTCATGATTTTAGATTTAAATTAATAATCAGAAAAACCAATTGATTAGGGTTTTAGGGTATGATAAATTTAGGGAAAAACAAATCACTTTACTATTTGTTGCTAGTGGTAAAGTGGTGATTTATAAAGGTATGAAAATAAAAAATGCCTCACAAATGGGAAGCATTTTTTTAATATTTTTTTTCTCTAAAATAACCCGTGTAACTCTGCATCGATGCGGTTAAAGATGTTTCCTAAATCTTCAGGATTGTCAACAAAGTTAATATTATCAACATCAATAATTAATAATTTCCCTTTGCTATACGTATGAACCCAAGCTTCATAGCGCTCATTCAAACGGCTTAAATAATCAATTGAAATCGAGTTTTCATATTCTCGTCCGCGTTTGTGAATTTGCCCGACTAAATTCGGGATGGAACTTCTTAAGTAAATCAATAAATCGGGTGGTTTTACCAATGATTCCATTAATTCAAAAAGGGCAGAATAATTCTGAAAATCACGATTCGTCATTAATCCCATCGAATAAAGATTGGGAGCAAAAATATGTGCATCTTCATATATGGTCCTGTCCTGAATGATCTTTTTACCACTTTCACGAATTTGCATCACTTGACGAAACCGACTATTCAAGAAATAAATTTGTAAATTAAATGACCAACGCTCCATTTGATGATAGAAATCATCTAAATAAGGATTGTCGACAACATCTTCAAAATGAGGTTCCCATTTGAAGTGTTTTGCCAATAAGCGTGTCAAAGTTGTTTTTCCTGATCCAATGTTTCCTGCTACTGCTATGTGCATTACGGTATTATGATTTTATAATTTGTAATTCCTTCTGATGTAAAAATAGATAAAATTTGGTCTTTGTAGCAGAATTTTTTAAACGTTTTTTCTAAAATTTCAATTTCGAATTTTTGATTCTTTTCAATATCTTCAATAGTTAGAATTGAGTCTTTAGAAATGATAAATTGGTTGTCACTGATGATTTCTATCGAATCAAAATCGAAAATTTTTCCCTTCTTTGTTATTTTTCCAAAAATGTCACAAGAGTACCAATTATTTTTTTCATCAATCCAATAAAAAGTATTGAAATCAGATTGATAATATTTTAGGCTTTCCGGAAATGAAGTAGAAATGGTTTTGTAGTCCTTTTTTAAATAATCATAAAGTCCAATTTGCTGGTTCAGACTATTATAAATCCATAATTGATTTTGAGATGCTATTCCGGTAGCGCTTGCAAGTATTGGAACTGTGTTTTCTGAAAAATTTATTTTTTGAGTTTCGTTCAGTTGATTGTCAAGTAAGATAACGGTATTGAAATTTTCGTAAAACAAAACAATTTTTAATGGATTCAGTAAATCTACTTTTATGATTTTACCCAAAGAAATGTTCTTGTATTCTAAAGTTTCGTTGCCTTTTATTTTAGAAAAAACATTGTTCTTAAGCGTATAATAATATCCAAATTGATCGTAGCCTAAAAATGGATCGGCATCAACAGGCAGATGACTTATCTTCGAAGGAAATAGCTTTTGGTTTTGACTATATGCAATCGAGGATAAGGCGAAAAAAAATACTATAATAAGGTTTTTCATAATTTAAGCAAATTACAAAAAAACATTGATGTTGTCAGCTTCGAAAAAGTCGATAAAACAAAAAAACCATTCGCACTTGTCGAATGGTTTTCTATATAAATAATTTCAGATAATTACAATCCGAAAGCTGTTTTAACTTGGTCAACGAAATCTAATTTTTCCCAAGTAAACAATTCAACCGAAACGGTTTTTACGTTTCCTCCAGGTGCAGAAAAAGTTTTAGTTACCGTTTCTGGCGTACGACCCATATGTCCGTAAGCAGCAGTTTCACTGTAAATGGGATTTCTTAATTTCAAACGTTGTTCGATAAAGTAAGGACGCATGTCAAAAATAGCTTCTACTTTCTTGGCAATTTCACCATTCGTTAAATTCACTTTTGATGTTCCATAAGTATCGATAAAAATACCCATTGGTTTTGCAACACCAATTGCGTAAGAAACTTGTACTAAAATCTCGTCAGCAACACCTGCCGCTACTAAGTTTTTAGCAATATGACGCGTTGCATAAGCAGCACTTCTGTCCACTTTACTTGGATCTTTTCCAGAGAATGCACCACCACCGTGAGCACCTTTTCCACCGTAAGTGTCTACAATAATTTTTCTTCCTGTAAGTCCAGTATCTCCGTGTGGTCCTCCAATTACGAATTTTCCTGTTGGGTTAATGTGGTATTTGATTGTGTCATTGAATAAATGAGCATGTGCAGGATTTTTAGCAATAATCCTTGGAATCAAAATTGCAACGATGTCTTTTTTAATTTTTGCTAACATTGTAGCTTCTTCATCAAAATCATCATGTTGTGTTGAGATTACAATAGCATCAATACGAGTTGGCTTATTGTCATCGCTATATTCTAAAGTTACTTGAGATTTTGCATCAGGACGCAAATAAGTAATTTCGTTGTTTTCACGTCTTAAAATGGCTAACTCTTGCAATAATTTATGTGATAAATCAAGTGCCAATGGCATGTAATTTTCCGTTTCATTAGTAGCATAACCAAACATCATTCCTTGGTCACCAGCGCCTTGTTCTTCAGGATTTTTTCTGTCAACGCCTTGATTGATATCAGCAGATTGTTCGTGAATAGCAGAAAGGATTCCACAAGAATTGGCTTCAAACATGTATTCGCTTTTAGTGTAACCAATTTTTCTGATTACGTCACGAGCGATTTGTTGCACGTCTAAATAGGTGTTTGATTTTACTTCACCAGCCAAAATTACTTGTCCAGTAGTTACTAAAGTTTCGCAAGCTACTTTTGAGTCAGCATCAAATGCCAAAAAGTTATCGATTAACGCATCCGAAATTTGATCTGCAATTTTGTCTGGATGTCCTTCGCTTACAGATTCTGACGTAAATAAATAGGCCATAATAATTATTAGTTTAAAATTAAGCGAGAAAAAATAATTGCTGAAAAAGACTAAAGGAGAGTTTCTGCTTTAGCATTTTTTCTACTGAAAAATTTTCAGCATCCATAATGAATTCGTTTCATTATGAAGAGGTTGCAATCAGTTCAAATTTTTCCTCTTGTATTCGGGTGCAAATGTATGAAACCATTTTGAATTGCAAATTAATCTTTTGTTTTTTTTAATTTAAATGAAAAAATTTAACATATTCTACTATTTCTATAGAGTTTGTAAAATAAAATTGATTTTTGTTTGGTAGTTTCAAAAAAAGTTTGCAATTTTGCTTCATCAAATAAGAAAAAATGAAATTAGTTACTATCAATATGTGTTGCATGATGCCGGAATCTTCCGCAGAGCTCACTATTGTATAGTTTTAAATTTTAAAAATATATAATTAAGACCGCTGCTAACCGCAGTGGTTTTTTTATTTAAGGGCAGAAATAAAGAAGAATTCAATTTTGTCAAACTAAAAACAAGCTGAAGTAAGATCAGTATAAATACAATGATAAAAAGAGTAGCAAATAAAATAATGGTGTGTTGTATGATGCGTACGTGCATCCCAATTTGCTATTACCAAAAGTGAAAGATATAATCTTTGTTATAGTTCCAACTATAAGTCCTTTTGGTAAGCCATCCAAAAGGACTTTTTTTTTACTCAATAATTTGAAAACACAATAAGTATCACAATCTAAATTAATAACAAAATAAATAATACTAATTATAAAATCTAAACATCATGAGCACACAAAAATTTGCAACAAACGCATTACACGCAGGACACGACGTAACAAAAAACGCAGGAACCAGAGCTGTTCCTATTTATCAAACCAGTTCTTATGTTTTCAATAACTCGGAACATGCCGCCAATCTTTTTGGTCTTGCGGAACCCGGATTTATTTATACCAGATTGAATAATCCAACAAATGACATTCTGGAACAACGATTAGCCACTTTAGAAGGCGGGATAGGAGCAGTAGTTACCGCATCAGGAACTGCTGCAATTGCCACAACATTATTGGTATTGCTAAAAGCAGGTGACCATATTGTGGCTTCCAACAGTTTGTATGGCGGAACGTATAATTTGTTAAAAGTTACGTTACCAAGATTAGGTATTACCACCACATTTGTAGATCCATCTGATCCGGCTAATTTTAAAAATGCTGTGAAGGAAAATACCAGAGCATTTTTTGTGGAATCTTTAGGAAACCCCAAATTAGACGTGCTGGATTTAAAAGCTATTTCGGCTGAAGCCAAAGCATTCAAAGTGCCTTTTATTGTTGATAACACGGTTGCGTCTCCATATTTATTGAACCCAATTCAATACGGGGCAGATATTGTCATTCACTCTTTGACGAAATACATAACAGGTAACGGAACTTCTCTGGGAGGTGTTGTTATTGATGCAGGAAATTTTGATTGGACGAATGGGAAATTCCCGGAATTCACTGAGCCTTCTGCGGGTTATCACGGATTAGTGTATCACGAGGCCCTTGGAAATGCTGCTTTTATTGCTAAAGTTCGTATTGAAGGTTTACGCGATTATGGTGCTGCTTTGAGTCCGTTCAATGCCTTCCAAATTATTCAAGGATTAGAAACGTTGCCTATTCGAGTTCAAAGACACAGTGACAATGCTTTTGCTTTAGCCCAATGGTTAGAAAGTCAGCAAGAGGTAGATTGGGTAAATTATCCAGGATTAAAATCGAGTAAATACTACGCTTTAGGTCAGGAATATTTGCCAAAAGGACAAAGTGGAGTTGTTACTTTTGGGTTAAAAGGAGGATTTGAAGCTGCCAAAAAAGTAGCTGATGGAACTAAAATATTCTCTCTTCTGGCGAATATTGGCGATACAAAATCACTGATTATTCATCCCGCCAGTACCACGCACCAGCAATTGTCTGACGCGGAACAAATTGCAACAGGAGTTTCTAAAGATTTAATCCGACTTTCTGTTGGTTTAGAAGACATAGAAGATTTGAAAGGGGATTTGAAAGCCGTTTTCGAAAGTATAAAAAAATCTCAATTGGTATAAAAGTTTGTTTTTTGGTAGTTAAACTGTCTTTGGTTATTGGTCAGGCCAAAGGCAGTTTTTCTTAAAATAGAAATGTGTAGCAATAATTTGTCACCGTTAAAATCAAATTTTAATCAATTCAATCTTAAAAATTATTTAAAATGAAAAATATAGAAAAAATAGATCTCTTTAATTTTGATTTAGAAATAGGGAAGCAGAAGCCATACATTTCTTTATCGTATCAAGTTTTTGGTAAGCCTATTGGTAGTTATCCAATTATTTTAGTGAATCATTCTTTAACGGGAAATTCAAATGTTAGTGGTAAAAATGGTTGGTGGAATGGTATAATAGGAGAAAACAAAGCCATTGATACTAATTATTTTACGGTTATCGCCTTCAATATTCCTGGGAATGGATATGATGATGTCCTGGAGAATTTTATCGATAACTACCGCGATTTCACCGTTCGGGACATTGCTCGGATTTTTTGGGAAGGATTGTCTTTTTTGAAAATTGAAAATCTTTTTGCTGTTATTGGAGGAAGTCTGGGAGGTGCAATTGCATGGGAAATGGCAGTTTTAGAGCCCGATAAAATTGAAAATCTAATCCCTATTGCTACAGATTGGAAAGCGACAGACTGGTTAATTGCGAATGTTTTGATTCAAGATCAGATTCTCAATCACTCGGATGACCCCATTGTGGATGCTCGATTGCACGCTACGTTGTTGTACAGAACGCCGGAATATGTGAATCAAAGATTTCAAAGAAATAAACTAGACAGTTCCTCCATTCTCCAAATCGAAAATTGGTTGCTCGATCATGGGTTAAAATTGAAAGACCGATACCGATTAGCAGCTTATAAATTGATGAATCATTTGCTAAAAACGAATGATATCACCCGCAATAGGAAAGATTTTTTGGCTGTAGCCAATACCATTCAAGCGAATATTCATCTGGTTGCAGTTGATTCGGATTACTTGTTTATTGTTGATGAAAGCCGGAAAACCTACTTTGGATTGAAAAATATAAAACAAAATGTTTTTTACCACCAAATCCAATCCATTCATGGGCACGATGCTTTTTTAATAGAATTCAATCAATTGTCCGATATTTTAAACCCTATTTTGAATCATCACAAACAACCAAATTACGTCAGCGCTTAGAATAGCAATTTTTTCTTGAAAAGAAGGAGGAATGTAAAACAGATTCGGTATTTAAATCAAATGAAGCAGGTCGGAACAGTTAGGTTGTAACGGGAACGTAATTAGTATTAAATTTTCTGGTTTTTATTTGGAAAATTCAAAAACAATTAGCATATTTGCTGTAAGAAAAAAAACAAAGATGAAATTTAATGTGTGCAATATGTCAAAAGCCATTCAGGAGAAATCCTGCGGGTCGCTTGTTGCTTAAATTTAAATTAAAAATTTATATAGCAAAAGCCTCCCGGATAACGGGAGGCTTTTTTTTTGAAATGCATCGGTCGTAATTTTTTAAACATAAAAAAATCAAGAATAAAATGAATACGCTAAATCAACAGAAAACAATTAATTCGAAGGTCAAAAACATGATTTGTGCCAATGCCATTATGTGTATTCATGTCTGTTGATTCCAAAAGTATAAGTTTATAACACAACTTAAAACCCTTTTGGATATGTATCTAAAAGGGTTTTTTCATTTATTCTGAATTGTTTCAGAATCTATAATTAATCAAAATAAAAAAGTAACATCTAATATCTTATAATTATGAGCGCAACAAAATATTTCCCAAGGACCTTTCGGTTGCTAAAAAACTTTAGTTTCAGGAACAAAATAGAAAACAGTAGCGATTCAAAAAATGAATTGATCCATCCAAGATTTGAAGTGTCAAAAAACGATCCTTTGGCACAAAAAATAGTGCCAAATTCTTTACTTTTTCTAATGTATTCAAAAGAAAATGAAGAGCTTTTTATTTAAAAAATCGAATTTGAATAACAGTTTTGATTTTCCTGATATTCGTACTAAAAGTTGTTGTTTCGGCGAAGGATAAAATCCACTTAATGGGATTCTTCCTTCGTTGAAAAACAATTGTGAGTTACTTTTTCTAGATTGTTTTTCAAGGAATCAATTCACATAAAATTTGGTTGTTAAAAAAAATAGTAGTTAATTTGTGCCTTTAAGTTCAAAAACGTATTGAAATGTTATAAAGAAAGGCAGAGGGATTAGACCCGATGAAGCCTTAGCAACCCTTCGGTAAATCGAAGAAGGTGCTGCATTCTACCTTTGTTCTGAATTGTTTCAGAAGCTAAAGGAAAGATAACACAAAGAATTCTTCTAGTTTACTTCTAGCTTTCTTTCTAATATTTCCAGACACAAATCAAAAAATCATAAAAGATTTGAAATTGGAAAATAAACCAACACCTATTACATTACAAAATTTCACCACAGAAAGTGGGGCTTTTTATGCTACCTTAAACCTAAGTTTTCAAGTTTTTGGTCCAGCTTTACATACAGCTCCAATAGTTTTGGTAAATCATGCATTAACTGGAAATTCCCAAGTTGTGGGAGTGAACGGTTGGTGGAATGATTTAATTGGTGAAAGCAAAACCATAGACACAAATAAATACACGGTACTGGCTTTTAACGTTCCTGGAAATGGTTTTGATGATACCATCATTGAAAATCATTTGGATTTTAACGCCAGAGATATCGCCAGAATTTTTATTGAAGGCATTCATTTCCTTAAAATAAAACAGCTGTATGCTATTATTGGTGGTTCAGTAGGAGGTGGAATTGCTTGGGAAATAGCAGCTTTGGAACCAAAAATAACACAACATTTAATTCCGATTGCAACCGATTGGAAATCGACAGATTGGTTGATAGCCAATTGCTTTTTGCAGGAGCAAATTCTGAATAATTCTTCAAAACCTATTGAAGATGCTCGGATTCATGCGATGCTTTGTTATAGAACTCCGGAATCGTTTAAGTCGAAATTTCAGAGAACCATTAATGAGGAATTAGCCATTTTTAACATTGAAAGCTGGTTGTGTCATCACGGTGAAAAACTCCAAAAACGATTCCAACTTTCGTCTTATAAAATGATGAATCAATTGCTCAAAACAATTGATATTACTCGAAATAGTGATTCATTTGAAAAAATTGCATCCAAAATTGAAGCTGACATTCACATCATTGGAATCGATTCAGACTTGTTTTTTACGGTAAGTGAAAATAGAGCGACGTATCAGGAATTAAAAAAATATAAAAATAATATTACCTATCAAGAGATTGTTTCCATTCACGGACACGATGCTTTTTTAATAGAATACAAACAATTAGACAATTTGCTTGCCTCCATTTTTAGGGGCGACACCATATAAAAAACGTACACAATGAAAATATTAAAATTTGGAGGTAAATCTTTATCGAATGGCGAGGGAATAAACAAAGTGGTCGCTATTATTACTGATAAAGTAAATCAAGGAGAAAAAATTGCAATAGTAGTTTCGGCAAGAGGAAATGCTACAGATGAATTGGAAGAAATTTTAGGAGTTGCCTCTAAAAATGGTAATTATAAAGAATTATTTGAAGACTTTAAAAAATATCAACAAGATGATTATGATGAAGTTGATTTGTCAGAAGAATTCAATGTTCTTGAAAAACTTTTTGAAGGCGTAAGTTTAATTGGTGATTACAGTAATAAAATTAAAGATCAAGTGCTTTCAAAAGGAGAGTTGCTTTCGGCAAAATTACTGACGGCTATTTTAATTAAAAATGGAGTAAATGCGCGTTTTGCAGATACAAGAGAATTAATTAAAACGGATTCGAAATTTGGAGACGCACAACCTTTGGAACAACTTTCTAAGAAAAACGTAATCAATTATTTCAAACAAAATAACGGAACAACTGTAAATGTGGTTACCGGTTTTATAGGCTCAAATAGTAAGAACGACACTACGACTTTAGGAAGAAACGGGAGTAACTATACTGCTTCATTGATTGCGAATTATATCGATGCGGAAGAACTGCAGAATTATACGCATGTTGATGGAATTTACACAGCCAACCCGGATTTAGTTCCTGATGCTAAAAAAATAGATCATTTGACTTTTAACGAAGCAAATGAATTGGCTAATTTTGGGGCAACGATATTGCACGCCAAAACGATTATTCCTTTATTGGAAAAAAATATTCCGCTTCGTATCTTAAATACATTCAACCACGAAAATAAAGGGACATTAATCACTTCTAATTCTAACAAAGAGGGGATTAAAACACTTTCGGTACTTGAAAATGTGTCGTTGGTAAATCTGGAAGGAAGAGGATTGCTAGGAAAAACAGGTGTCGATGCCCGAATTTTTAGAGTGATGGGCGACAATGATATTAGCGTCAGTATTATTTCTCAAGGTTCTTCAGAAAGAGGAATCGGTTTGGTGGTTGATGCCGATAAGGCAACGAAAGCAATGATTGAACTGGAGAAAGAATTCGAAAATGATTTCTACTCGAAGGATGTGAATAAAATCACGGTAACCGATAATGTTTCGGTGATTTCAATCATTGGGCAGGATTTGAGTACGTTTCACAAGCCCTACACGGCGTTGATAAAAAATAAAATTGTCCCTATACTTTTCAATAACACGGTTACCGGTAAAAACGTAAGTTTGGTGGTGAAAAAATCACAACTTCACAAAGCGTTAAATGTGATTCACGGGGAGATTTTTGGAGTTTCCAAGAAAATTAATATTGCCATTTTCGGGCATGGATTAGTAGGAGGAACTTTGATTAACCAAATACTGGAATCAGCGGCAAGTATTGAGAAAAGGAAAGACATTAAGCTGAATGTTTTTGCAATTGCAAACTCTAAAAATGTGCTTTTAAATAAAAATGGTGTCACTCCAAACTGGAAAAATGAAATCCAAAATAATGGATTCTCCTATACAATTGACGATGTTATCGCTTACGCAAATGAGCATCACTTGGAGAATTTAATTGCTATTGATAACACAGCAAGTGCTGTATTTGTAGAAAATTATATTCCTTTGATAGAGAATGGTTTCGATTTGATTTCCTCTAATAAAGTGGCAAATACATTAAGCTATAGCTTTTATAAAAAATTGCGAAAAGTATTAGCGGATAATCAAAAGAGTTATTTGTATGAAACCAATGTAGGAGCTGGATTGCCATTGATAGATACGATAAAATTACTGCATCTTTCAGGCGAAAATATCACAAAAATCAAAGGCGTTTTTTCGGGTACATTGAGTTATTTGTTCAATAATTTTTCTGCAAAAGAGGTGCCATTTAGTGAGATATTGAAAGAAGCAATTGATAATGGATATACGGAACCTGACCCAAGAGAAGATTTGTGTGGGAACGATGTTGGTAGAAAATTATTAATTTTGGCAAGAGAATTAGATTTGCAAAATGAATTTGAAGAAATCAACATTCAGAATTTAATTCCGGAACATTTACGGGAAGGTGATGTTTCCGATTTTCTAAATAAATTGAAGGAGTTTGATCCTATTTATGATAAAATTAAAGCGAAACAAAAACCAAATCACGTGTTGCGATACATAGGTGAATTATCAGGTGATTTACAAAACGACAAAGGAAATCTAGAAGTGAAATTGGTTTCGGTACCTTCGGATACGGCATTAGGTGGATTAAAAGGTTCTGATTCTTTCTTCGAAATTTACACGGAATCTTATGGAGACAGACCCATTGTAATTCAAGGCGCAGGAGCTGGATCAGCCGTGACGGCGAGAGGGGTTTTTGGGGATATTTTGAGATTGTCAGATAAAGGATAACGATTTAAGATTGCAGATTGCTTTGTCTGTTCACTCTTTCAGGCTCGGGTAACGATTTTTGATTTAAGATATAAAAAAAATACAAGATGAAAATAACATTAGACAGAGTAAACGAAAACTTTCACTTCGAATTAAAAAATGAACGTGGTCATATAGTAAATGTGGATGCCAGGCCTGATTTTGGCGGTAATGATATGGGTCCAAGCCCAATGGAATTAATATTAATGGGAGTTGCGGGTTGCAGCGGAATTGACATGATTTCAATCTTGAAAAAACAACGTCAAGAAATTACCTCTTTCAAAGCTGATGTTGAAGGTGAACGTGTGCAAGTTGGGGATGCAAAACCATTCAAAGATATTTACGTGGTTTTTTCACTTGAAGGGAATATCAAAGAAGATAAAGCCTCGAAAGCAGCCCAACTTTCTTTCGAAAAATATTGCTCGGTTGCCAAAACAGTAGAGCCAACAGCGACCATACATTATAAAGTAGTTTTAAACGGAGTGGAATTAGCCAAAATCTAAATTTAGCTTCAAGGAATACAATTAAAACAATTTGAATTTGTGCAAATTTGTGCAATTCGTGTTAAATATTAAAAAAAATGAACGAACAAGATTTTGGTTTTGAAACCCAAGCCATCCGTACCCAATTAGAAAGATCACAATATCAGGAGCATTCCGTGCCTTTATATTTATCATCCAGTTTTGTATTTGAAGATGCCGAAGACATGCGTGCCTCTTTTACAGAAGAAAAAGAACGCAATATTTACAGTCGTTTCAGCAATCCAAACACAACTGAGTTTGTTGATAAAATTTGCAAAATGGAAGGAGCCGAAGCTGGTTATGCTTTTGCAACAGGAATGGCTGCGGTATATTCTACGTTTGCAGCTTTGTTGAATTCAGGGGATCATATTGTTTCTGCAAGTAGTGTTTTTGGTTCTACGCACGCTTTGTTTATGACTTATTTTCCAAAATGGAATATCGAAACCTCGTATTTTGATATTAATAAGCCAGAAACTATTGAGAGTTTCATTAAACCAAATACCAAAATATTGTATGCCGAGTCGCCTACAAATCCTGCAGTAGATATTATTGATTTGGAATTATTAGGAGCTATTGCCAAGAAACACAATTTGATTTTAATCATCGACAATTGTTTTGCAACGCCTTATATTCAACAACCTATAAAATGGGGAGCGCATTTAGTGGTGCATTCAGCTACCAAATTAATAGATGGACAAGGTAGAGTTTTGGGCGGAGTAACGGTAGGTAGCGAAGATTTGATTCGTCAAATTTATTTGTTTTCTAGAAATACAGGGCCCGCATTATCCCCATTCAATGCTTGGATTTTATCTAAAAGTTTAGAAACATTGGTAGTTCGTGTCGAAAAACATTGCGAAAATGCTTTGAAAGTAGCTGAGTTTCTAGAAAATAATCCGAATGTGAACAGCGTGAAATATCCGTTTTTGAAATCACATCCAAAATATGAAATAGCCAAAAAACAAATGCTTTTGGGAGGTAATATTATTGCTTTTGAAATCAAAGGCGGAATAGAAGCAGGGCGACAATTTCTTGATAAAATAAAACTCTGTTCCCTTTCGGCAAATATTGGTGATACGAGAACTATTGTAACGCATCCAGCCTCTACAACACACAGTAAATTATCTGTTGAAGAACGTTTGGCAGTAAGTATAACTGATGGTTTGGTACGTGTTTCAGTAGGTTTAGAAACAGTAAAAGATGTAATTGCTGATTTGGAGCAAGCGCTTTCATAGGGATTTTTGATTTCAGATTTAGCGTATGTCAAAAATCGTTAATCTCCATTCCTTATTCTTAAATCAAAAAGTATATTTTTGTTGTTACAATAAAAGACATGTTGATTTCGGATTACTTTAAAATTTGAAATCAACAATCGTTAATGAACAATCTTAATTCACTTAAATATGCTTTCAAAAAAGACTAAATACGGAATAAAAGCTTTGTCATTTTTGGCTCGGCAAGAGAATCAAACCCCGGTTCCCATTTCGGATATTGCAAAAAGTGAAAATATTTCTATTAAGTTTTTGGAAAGTATTTTATTACTCTTACGCTATTCTGGTTTTTTGGGAGCAAAAAAAGGAAAAGGCGGAGGTTATTACCTGATTAAAGAGCCAAAAGATATTAATATGGCTCATGTATACCGCATTCTTGAAGGGCCTATTGCCCTATTGCCTTGTGTAAGTCATAACTTTTATGAAAAATGTGATGATTGTATTGATGAGGTAAATTGTTCCGTTCATAAGCTAATGACTGAAGTGCGTGACAATACCTTAATGATTTTGGAAAACAATTCATTAGCGGATATTACTTTTTAGTCTATTCTGTCAAATAAAATAACATAAAAAAGACCATTTCATTGAATTAACCCAATGGAATGGCCTTTTTTTGTAAAAAATAATGTGGTCAAAAATGGATTATAGAACCATTTTTATATGTCAATTTCAATTAAAATATTTCTTCATAAAAGCTAAAAAACCAATTTATATCCCACGAAAAATAACATTATCGCAATAGCATTTCTAAGAAACAAATCAGGTACTTTTCCACTCAACATACTTCCTATAAAAATTCCAGGAAATGATCCTATTAATAACTGGCCTAATAGCCCTAAATCTAAATTTCCCATTGAGGCATGTCCTATTCCTGCAACAAGAGTTAAAGGGACGGCATGAGCAATCTCTGTTCCGACTAATCTCGGAGTTGGCAAAAGTGGGTACAGGAAAAATAAAGTAACGGTACCTAAAGCACCAGCTCCTATCGAAGTAAGGGTCACAGTTGCGCCCAGCATTACGCCAATAGCGATAGTTAATACATTTTGAGTTTTACTCTGACTATGGAATTTATCACCAGCATGTTTTTGAGAAAAAACTAAAAGTTTCTTTTTGAACAAAATGGCTATCGAAGTAAAAAGTAGCGCCCAACCCAAACTGTATTTTATTACAGCATTTATAGTTGAAATGTCTGTTTTGATACTATTTAATATCCATAAAGTTAGTAAAGCTGCGGGAACACTGCCTAAAGTAAGCCAGCCGGTGATGGACCAATTTATATTGCCTTTTTTATGATGTACAAACACGCCGCCTACTTTAGTAAAAGCCGCATACAATAAATCGGTTCCAACGGCAGTAGTTGGTGGAATACCAAACCATAATAAAATTGGAGTCATTAAAGATCCTCCTCCCACACCTGTTAAGCCTACTATAAAACCAACTACTAAACCTGCAACGACTAATCCTAATTGAAAATCCATGAAAGAAATTTTTTGACAAAATAACAACTATTTTTATAATTGTCCTATAGGTAAGGTAGAGTTTGTGAAATATATTTTAAAAAGTGAAAATAAATCAATCTTCTCCTTAATAATGTGCAATTAAATAAATTTACCATCCTATTGAGTTTGGTGGAAGTTTAATATGTTTTTCAAATAGTTTAAGTTCGTAGTGATAGAATGAAGTCGGTTACTTGTATTCAAATTGATTGGTTCTTGGTAAATGACAAATAAGTATTGAAACTAATTGATTTCAATTATTGAGTCTTTTAGGACGTTTTTTTAATGTGAAAAATCCAAATATTATTTTGTTATTTATAAATAAGTAGTATCTTTGTGGAGTAATCTACTAAGCCGATAGGGCAATAGACATGATTGAGTCAAATTAGTTTTACATGGAAAATATGAATAAAGAATTGAAAATAAACAGTGAGGCATTAAAACCGGAAGTTTCGTTTACAAAACGTTTGTGGGTTATTATTCCTGTTGTTTTGTTAGTAGGGTTATTGTCAACATTGGTGTATAATCATTATGCTGAATTTTCTTGGAATGGTTTTGTAGCCGGGTTTAACCAAGAGTTTTTAATATTTGTCTTGATTGGGATTTTTGCTCAATTAGTGGATGGGACTTTAGGGATGGGTTATGGAGCTACGTCAACATCTTTTTTGTTAGCGTATGGAGTTCCGCCAGTCATTAGTAGTGCTGGAGTACACGTTGCTGAAATGTTTACAACGGGAGCGTCGGCAATTTCTCATCATAGATTTGGAAACATAAATAAAAAGTTAGTAAAAAACCTTTTAATTCCAGGGGTGATTGGTTCTGTTGTTGGAGCTTATTTATTGTCGGATGTGATTGATGGTGATGTGATAAAGCCTTTTATTGCGGTATATATGATTGCTTTGGCTGTTATAATTATTAGAAAAGCCACGAAAAAGAATATTATCAAAAAGAAAACAAAACGCTTAGGTGTTTTGGCTACTTTTGGGGGTTTTATGGATGCTGTTGGTGGAGGCGGTTGGGGACCTATTGTGACTTCAACATTACTTGGACGAGGTAGAAATCCTCGTTACACTATTGGTTCTGTGAATGCTGCTGAATTTGCCGTTTCTTTTGCAAGTGGAATTACTTTTATGCTTTTTGGTGGGATACACGGTTGGCAGGTGATTGTAGGATTGATTGTAGGAGGGGTTGCTGCGGCACCACTTGCGGCTTATTTGGTTAATAAAATTCAAAGAAAGCCAATGATGATTGCGGTTGGAATATTGATAATTGTTTTGAGTTTAAAAACATTATCTAAATTTTTATAAAAGAGAAACGAGATTATGAGTATAGCTATAGTAAATACTTTATTAGAAAAAACAAAAGGTTTTTCCATTGAGGAAACGCTTGCTTTTTTAGCTAATGAATATAAGAATAAAGTTGTTTTTTCAACTTCTTTCGGGCAGGAAGACCAAGTGATAACGGCTTTAATTGCCAAAAATGATTTGCCGATTACCATTTTTACTTTGGATACAGGAAGAATGTTCCAAGAAACTTACGATGTTTTTCATAAGACATTGAAAAAATATAAAATAGATATTAAAACCTATTTTCCGGAAGCAACCGCGGTTGAAGAATTGTTAAACAAAAAAGGACCAAACAGTTTCTACGAATCAGTGGAGAATAGAAAAGAATGTTGTTTTATTCGAAAAGTGGCTCCGTTGACCAAAGCTTTAAAAGGAAATGAAATTTGGATTACCGGTTTGCGTGCGGAACAATCAGAAAACAGAAATGATTTGGCAGCCTTTGAATACGATGCTCATTTCAACATCATCAAATTTAATCCGTTATTGAAATGGACTTTAGCCGAGGTTCAAAAATATATTGATGATAATAATGTGCCACAAAACGCTTTACACAAAAAAGGGTTTGTAAGCATTGGTTGCGCGCCTTGTACGAGAGCCATAGCCGAAGGCGAAGATATCAGAGCAGGAAGATGGTCATGGGAATCGAGTCATAAAGAATGTGGTTTACACCAAAAATAAAAGTTTAATCGTTTAAACGAAAACTGATTAACAAAAAAACAAATTACCAAATAAACAAAGAATGATGAGTTCAATATTAAAAACAAACGCTTTAGAAAGCGAAGCGATATACATTTTTAGAGAAGTTATTTCTCAATTTGACAAACCGGTTTTGCTTTTCTCTGGTGGAAAAGATTCAATTACATTGGTGCGTTTAGCGCAGAAAGCCTTTTTCCCTGCTAAAATTCCTTTCCCATTGTTACATGTTGATACAGGGCATAACTTTCCTGAAACTATTGCGTTTAGAGATAAATTGGTAGCTGAATTAGGATTGGAATTAATCATTCGTAATGTGCAGGATGCAATAGATGAAGGTAAAGTAGTAGAAGAGTCTGGGAAATATTCTAGTAGAAACAGTTTGCAAACTACAACACTTTTGGATGCTATTGAAGAATTCAAATTTGATGCTTGTATTGGTGGTGCGCGTAGAGATGAAGAAAAAGCAAGAGCTAAAGAACGTATTTTTTCTGTTCGTGATGATTTTGGTCAATGGGATGAAAAAAATCAGCGTCCTGAATTATTTGATCTTTTGAATGGAAAAATTGAAAACGGTCAGAACGTTCGTGTTTTTCCAATTTCGAACTGGACTGAATTAGATGTTTGGAGTTATATCGAACAAGAGCAAATAGAAATTCCATCGATTTACTTTTCGCATAAACGTAAAGTATTCATAAGAGATGGTATGATTTGGTCGCATTCTCCTTTTGTATACCAAGAAGAAGATGAAGAAATCGAGGAAAGAATTGTTCGTTTTAGAACTGTTGGAGATATGAGTTGTACTGCTGCCGTTGATTCTTATGCAGCAACTATTCAAGAAGTGGTTGGTGAAATTAGATCTTCAACTATTTCTGAAAGAGGAGCCAGAATTGATGATAAACGTTCTGAAGCTGCAATGGAAAAAAGAAAACAACAAGGGTACTTTTAGAAAATTATTTTAAATTATAAATTCTAAATGTTTGAATTATTTCGGAAGCATTTAAAATTTAAAATTCGACACTTAAAATAAAATTTAAAATTCAATATTTAAAATAAAAAATAAAAACTGATGGAAGTTTTAAAAATAGCAACAGCAGGAAGTGTAGATGACGGAAAAAGTACATTAATCGGGAGATTATTATACGATACAAAATCGTTGACTACAGATAAGATTGAAGCAATAGAAAAAAGCAGTAAGCAAAAAGGATACGATTATTTAGATTTCTCATTGGCTACCGATGGTTTGGTTGCTGAAAGAGAACAAGGAATCACGATTGATGTGGCTCATATTTATTTTTCGACTGCCAAAAAAAGTTACATTATTGCCGATACTCCAGGTCACGTAGAATATACGCGTAACATGGTTACCGGAGCTTCGACTTCACAAGTTTCAATCATTTTGATTGATGCTCGTAAAGGAGTTATTGAGCAAACCTACCGTCACTTTTTTATCAATAATTTATTGAGAGTAAAAGATGTAATTGTTGCGGTAAACAAAATGGATTTAGTTGATTATTCAGAAGAAGTATACAATAAAATCAAAGCAGACTTTCAGGCATTAAATGCAAAAAGCGCTTTCAAAGAACAAAATGTAAGTTACATTCCGTTAAGTGCAATCAATGGTGGTAATGTTGCCGATAAATCGGAGAATATGCCTTGGTACACCGGACAGACGGTTTTGGAACATTTGGAATCTTTAGAGCCAAATGATATCTATGAAAACGGAATCGCACGTTTCCCTGTTCAAACAGTAATCCGACCAAAAACTGAGGAATATCACGATTTTAGAGGGTATGCCGGAAAATTATATGGGAACAATATTAAAGTAGGGGATGCCGTAACAGTACTTCCTTCTTTAACAGAATCTACAGTAACGAATATTCACTTTTTTGATAAACAATTTGACGAAGCTACGGCTGGTTCTTCTATCACTATCGAATTAGATAATGACATCAATGTAACCAGAGGTGATATGATTGTAAAATCTAATGAACTTCCTAAAATTGAAAAAGACATCACAACAACTGTTTGTTGGATGGACAGTAAAAAATTAGTGGCAGGTGCAAAATATTATGTACAACACAATAGCAATAGAGTTTTGGCAAAAATTGATAGTGTAAAAAACGTAATTGCAACCGATTATTCTGGAACAACTCCAGCGACTCAATTAGCTATAAATGAAATTGGAGAAGTAACTATTAAATTGAGCAAAGCCATTTATTTTGATGCTTACACTGATAATAAATCTAACGGAGCTTTCATCTTAATAGATGCTGCAACCAATACAACAGCAGGAGTTGGTTTTATAAAATAATTTTTAGCTTTTGCTAAAAAAATAAATAAGTTTAAAGATATAGATTAACAGCTAAAAGCCCAAAGCCAATAGCTAAAAGCTAAAAAAGATGCAAAGTTTTAGAACCGAAATAGAAGACCCGATTGTTCAAAAAGAGATTATCGATTTAGAGAAAAAAATTCATTCATTCCGAAGTGGACAAATTGACGATGAGCGTTTTCGCAGTCTTCGTTTGGCACGTGGTATTTACGGTCAACGTCAAGAAGGCGTGCAAATGATTCGTATTAAATTGCCATACGGAAAAGTGACCAGCGAGCAATTGAAGAGAATTACTGAAGTATCAGATGAATATTCAACGGGACGTTTGCACATTACAACCCGTCAGGATATTCAAATTCACTATGTGAGTTTAGATAGAACTCCTGAACTATGGTCTGAGTTAGCCAAAGATGATATCACTTTGAGAGAAGCTTGTGGAAACACGGTGCGTAATATTACAGGAAGTGAATTAGCAGGTGTAGATGTTGACGAACCTTTTGACGTGTCGCCTTATGCGCATGGTTTGTTTCAATATTTATTACGTAACCCAATTTGTCAAGAAATGGGACGTAAGTTCAAAATATCATTCTCCTCTTCTGATAAAGATACTGCTTTGAGTTATTTGCATGATTTAGGATTTATTCCAAAAATTGTAAATGGCGAAAAAGGGTTCAAAATAATGTTTGCCGGTGGTTTAGGTTCTCAACCAAGTCACGCCGAATTGCTTTCAGAATTTATACCTGTTAACCAAATTATTCCAACTGCCGAAGGTATAATCAGGGTTTTTGACCGTTACGGAGAAAGAGCAAAACGTTTGAAAGCACGTATGAAGTTTTTAATCAAAGACTTAGGTCGTGAGGAGTTTTTGCGTTTGGTTGACGAAGAGAAAAAAGCCCTTCCGTTTCATACCTACGAAATAGACACTACTGCATTTGAAGGACCAATTACAGAACCTTTGTTGGCAGTACCATCAGTAACGATTGCTGATGTTGAAGCTTTTGAAGCTTGGAAAAAATCGAATGTGATTGCGCAAAAACAAGCAGGATATGTTGCTATTGGTATTAAAGTACTTTTAGGAGATTTTTATACAGATAAAGCAAGATTATTAGCGGATTTGATTAAAAATTATGGTGCTAATGAATTGCGTTTTTCATTAAGACAAAACATCGTTTTACGTAATATTAAAGAAGAAAATCTAGCATTCTTTTATCAAGAATTAGCCAAATTGGATTTTGTTGCTTTAGGATATGATACTATCGGAGATATCACGGCTTGCCCGGGAACAGATACTTGTAATTTAGGAATCGCAAGCAGTACTGGTATTGCAGATGAATTAGAAAGAGTATTAAAAGCTGAATATCCACAATATAGCAATAATCAAGAAATCGCAATTAAAATTAGCGGTTGTATGAATGCTTGCGGACAACACAATATGTCCGAAATTGGTTTCCAAGGAATGTCAATTAATGCAGGAAAACTAGTTGCTCCAGCGCTTCAAGTATTATTAGGCGGAGGGAATTTAGGTAACGGAAACGGAAGATTTTCGGATAAAGTAATCAAAATTCCAAGTAGAAGAGGACCAGATGCGTTGCGTTATATCTTAAATGATTTTGAAGCGAACGGAAACGGACAATCATTCTTGAATTATTATGATGCCAAAGGAGAGAAATATTTCTACGAATTCTTGAAACCATTAGCTGATTTGACTAATCTTACCGAAGCTGATTTTGTAGATTGGGGTAATGCCGATAACTATGTAAAAGCAGTTGGAGTTGGAGAATGTGCAGGTGTAGTTATTGATTTAGTGGCTACATTACTATTGGAAGCCAAAGACAAATTAACTTTTGCACAGGAAGCTTTCGAAGATAAAAAATGGGCAGATGCGATTTATTTAGCCTACGCAGGTTTTGTAAATGGAGCCAAAGCAATATTATTGGCCGAAAATCAAAAAACAAATCACCACGCTGGAATTATTGATTTATTTGATACGGTTTTTATCGAAAGCAAAAAAATCGAATTGGATTCAAGCTTTAAAGATTTGGTTTATCAAATCAAAGCGAATGAGCCTTCTGCGGAATTTGCACAAAAATACATTCAAGAAGGAGTTGCCTTTTTTGATAAAATAGAAAAATACAGAGCCAAAGATTTAGCTGATGCATAATACAATACAACCAAAAGTAACTTTAGTAGGTGCGGGTCCCGGTGACCCAGATTTGCTTACTCTGAAAGGAGTAAAAGCACTTGCTGAAGCGAATGTGGTTTTGTATGATGCGCTGGCCAATGAAGAAATAATGAATCACGCGCCAAAAACTGCCATAAAACTATTTGTGGGAAAAAGAATTGGAGCACATGAGTATTCGCAAGATCAAATCAATCAGTTGATTGTAGATAATGCGCTTACGTATGGGAATGTGGTTCGGTTAAAAGGTGGAGATCCATTTATTTTTGGTCGTGGAAGTGAAGAAATAGAATATGCCGAAAGTTTTGGAATCCCTACATTTGTGGTGCCCGGAATTTCATCAGCTATTGCAGTTCCCGCTTACCAAGGCATTTCTTTGACAAAAAGAGGCGTTTCCGAAAGTTTTTGGGTCATCACAGGTACAACTTCCGACAGGAATTTGTCAGATGATGTAGCTCTCGCAGCGCAATCATCAGCAACAGTAGTGATTTTGATGGGAATGAGTAAGCTATCGCAAATTGTGTCTTTATTCCAAAAAGAATCCAAAGGAGAAACTCCAATTGCGATTATTCAAAACGGAACTACTCCACAAGAAAAAGTGGGTGTTGGAACGGTTAACACTATCCAACAAGTTGTGGCGGAGAACAAGTTAAGTTCACCAGCGATAATTGTTATTGGAGAAGTGGTAAAAGAGAGTAGCAAGTTCAAAGGGTTTTACGAAGAATTTATAGCATCTGAAATAAGATAATAATGGAGCAAAACGAATTATATTCCAACAATCAAGACTCGGCACCCTTTCCTTCGGAGAGGGCTGGGGAGAGGAACGAATTATATCCAATATTTTTAAAATTACACAACCTCAATGTACTTATTGTAGGTGGAGGAAATGTGGGTTTGGAAAAGTTATCGTTTATGCTAAAATCCAGTCCCAATGCTAATGTTGAGGTCGTAGCTCCGAAATTCTCACAAGAACTGGTAGCTTTGGTGGAAAAACATCCTTCGGTGAAATTGACTAAAGCCAAGTTCAAGAAAAAGATGTTGAAGAAACGGCACATGGTTATTGCTTGTACCGATGATTTGAGAGTCAATAAACGAATATTCGACTTGTCACGAAAAAGATATTTGATTTGCAATATTGCCGATACGCCGCCATTATGTGATTATTATTTGGGAGGAATTGTAACCAAAGGAAATGTCAAAATAGCCATTTCAACAAACGGGAAATCACCGACAACAGCCAAAAGATTACGCGAATTTTTCGAAGAAATAATTCCGGACGATATCAATAAAATGGTCGAAAACCTAAATGAATATCGCAAAACGCTGAAAGGAAATTTCGAAGAAAAAGTTCAAAAAATGAATGAAATCACTGAAGCGTTAAAAAATAAAGAATAAAAGAACCAATAAGTAACGAATGATATTTATCATTTAAAACAGTAAAAATCAATCGTTAATTTGCAGTAAAATAGTTTATCACAATTACATTATATAAAGAATAAAAAAATGGTTAAAACAGACATATTAATTATAGGAGCCGGACCAACAGGTTTATTTGCAGTTTTTGAAGCAGGATTGTTAAAACTAAAATGTCATATTTTAGACGCACTGCCACAAGCGGGCGGACAACTTTCAGAATTGTATCCAAAAAAACCTATTTATGATATTCCAGGTTTTCCTGAAGTATTAGCGGGTGATTTAGTTGATAATTTGATGGAACAAATCAAACAATTCGAACCAGGTTTTACGCTGGGCGAACGTGCAGAAACTATAGAAAAGCAAGAAGACGGAAGTTTTATTGTAACCTCAAATAAAGGAAAGAAATTTCATGCTTCGGTTGTGGCTATTGCCGGTGGATTAGGAAGTTTTGAACCAAGAAAACCACTTATCGAAGATATCGAATTTTACGAAGATAAAGGGATAAAATATTTCATCAAAAACCCGGAGAAATTCAGAGACAAAAGAGTTGTAATTGCCGGAGGTGGTGATTCTGCTTTGGACTGGAGTATTTTCTTGTCTAAAATTGCTTCAGAGGTGACTTTGATTCACCGTAGAAATGAATTTAGAGGAGCTTTAGATTCTGTAGAAAAAGTACAAGAATTGAAAGATTTAGGGAAAATAAGAATGATCACGCCAGCAGAAGTAATTGGTTTGAACGGAGCCGAACATTTAGAATCAATTGATATTGAGGAAAATGGAGCACACCGTACTATAGAAACAGATTATTTTATTCCGCTTTTTGGATTAACACCAAAATTAGGTCCTATCGGAGACTGGGGATTAGACATTGAAAAAAATGCCATTAAAGTAAATAATGCTTTGGATTACCAAACGAATATTCCTGGAATTTTTGCCATTGGTGACGTAAATACATACCCGGGGAAATTAAAATTGATTCTTTGTGGATTCCACGAAGCGACTTTAATGTGCCAGGCAGCATACCAAATCATCAATCCAGGTAAGAAATATGTATTAAAATATACTACAGTTTCTGGCGTTGACGGATTTGACGGAACCCGTAAAGAGGCTCCAAAAGCAGTGGTAAAAGCCATAGTATAAAACTAGTAAAAAAATATAGCGTTAATACTTGCAAGTATTAACGCTATGTCTTTACTTTGCAGTGTTCCTATTTTTATTGAAAGTTATCACGAAAGGCGGAGGGAAAGACCCGATGAAACCTTAGCAACCCTTTATCTTTAAAGAAGGTGCTACATTCTACTTTATACTGAATTATTCAGCATTTAAGATAGATAACATAAGAATACTTCTACAGTATTTCTCAAACCTTTTCTTGACAAACATATCGATATTTACTTACTAAATTTATTTCAGTATCAGGAGCGAATGATTGGCGCAATTTTTGTCGTCATTGTTCCCGCTTTTCGTTGCAATCTTTTACTTTTTTAAAGAAAAAAGTAAAAGGATTTACACTGCAAACGTAGTTCATCGAACTCCTATGAAAATTAGGAATTAAGTGAGATAATCGGGGCTAAAGAGTAAAAATTCGTGTTTTTTTGGTTTTATTTCAACCATAACAGCACAACAATAAAAAAATAAAATGTCAAGTATTCAAGAAGCCATTAAAAAAAACATACTCATACTCGATGGAGCTATGGGAACGATGTTACAACGTTACAATTTTTCGGAAGAAGATTTTCGTGGAGAACGTTTCAAAGATTTTCCACATTCTTTAAAAGGGAACAACGATTTATTATCCATCACGCAGCCGCAAGCTATACGTGCTGTTCACGCAGCCTATTATGAAGCGGGAGCCGATATCGTGGAAACCAATACGTTTTCAAGTACCACCATCGGAATGGCAGATTATCATCTCGAAGATATTGTTTACGAATTAAACTATGAATCGGCAAGAATTGCGCGTGAAGTAGCCGATGAATTTACAGCCAAAAATCCAGATAAACCTCGTTTTGTAGCCGGTTCAATAGGACCAACAAACAGAACGGCAAGCATGTCACCAGATGTAAACGATCCGGGTTACCGGGCCGTAACTTTTGATGATTTACGCATTGCGTACAAACAACAAGTGGAAGCCTTGATTGATGGAGGGAGTGATTTGCTTTTGGTAGAAACCATTTTCGATACGTTAAATGCTAAAGCCGCACTTTTCGCCATTGAAGAAGTCAAAGACGAACGCAATATCGATATTCCAATCATGGTTTCAGGAACAATTACCGATGCATCAGGAAGAACACTTTCAGGACAAACGGTTGAAGCTTTTTTGGTTTCAGTTTCGCACATTCCATTGTTGAGTGTAGGATTCAATTGCGCCTTGGGTGCCGATTTGCTTAAACCGTATCTACAAACCTTGGCGCATAATACTTCATTCAATGTATCGGCACATCCTAATGCAGGATTGCCAAATGCTTTTGGAGAGTACGATGAAACACCTGAACAAATGCAAGCATTTATCAAAGAATATTTAGACGATAATTTAGTAAATATCATAGGCGGCTGTTGCGGAACAACCCCAGAACATATCAAGTTGATTGCTGATATCGCAAAGGATTATAAGCCTAGAGTATCAACAGCAACAATGTAAAACGTAGAGACGCGATTTATCGCGTCTAACTAAACCCCTGCTAGCGCGAGCATCCCGCTCGTGCCCACAAACAAAGGCAGGTCAAAAATATTTTGAACAATAGAATTATAATTTAGAATAGGCACGAGCGGGACGCTCGCGCTAGCGAAGTACGAGTTCGGTACGAACGATATATTTTGTTGCAACGGAATTTATTCCGTTGTATATATGTGGTAATGATAACGGAATTTATTCCCGTTGAATGAAAAGGAAATAGGATTACGAGGATATTCTGTTGATGATAGATGATGTTAGTGTCTAATATCCGCGTGAGGGATAGCAATTAAAAGCCCACAGACAAATGAAGCGAAAGCGGAATTAGTCGAGGACTTGTAACGAATAGCCCGACCCTTGGGTCACGCCCAAAATAATAAGAAACAAAAACGAACTGCAAGTTTTAAAAATTGTAGAAAAATAACAAAAGCATAAACCTACACGGTTTCTAAAACGGTGCAGGATTAAATAAAACAAAAATGGCACACGCAGAAAAGAGAAGAAACCTTGTATTATCGGGATTAGAACCTTTAATTATTACACCACAAAGCGTTTTTGTAAATATCGGGGAACGAACCAATGTTACAGGTTCTAGAAAATTCCTTCGATTAATTAAGGAAGAGAAATACGAAGAAGCACTCAGTATTGCTAAAGAACAAGTGGAAGGTGGCGCGCAAATCATCGATATTAATATGGATGAAGGAATGCTTGATGGTGAATATGCCATGACAAAATTCCTAAATTTAATCGCTGCCGAACCTGATATTTCCAGAGTTCCAATCATGATTGATAGCTCGAAGTGGGATATCATCGAGGCGGGTCTGAAAGTGGTACAAGGAAAAAGTGTCGTAAACTCAATTTCGTTGAAAGAAGGGGAAGAGCAATTCATTCATCATGCTAAATTGATTAAGCGCTACGGCGCTGCAGCAATTATTATGGCTTTTGATGAAACTGGACAAGCTGATAATTACGAACGCCGGGTAGAAATTTGCCAACGGTCGTATGATATTTTGGTAAATAAAGTTGGTTTTCCTCCGCAGGATATTATTTTCGATTTAAATATATTTCCAGTTGCGACAGGAATGGAAGAACACCGGCTGAACGCATTGGATTTCTTTAGAGGGACCAAATGGGTTAGGGAAAATCTTCCTCATGCACACATTAGCGGTGGGGTAAGTAATGTTTCGTTTTCGTTTAGAGGAAATGACACGGTTCGGGAAGCGATGCACTCTGTGTTTTTATATCATGCGATTCAGCATGGTATGACAATGGGAATCGTAAATCCGGAAATGCTTTCCATTTATGACGAAATTCCAAAGGATTTATTAGAACACGTTGAAGATGTAATTCTAAACCGTCGTGATGATGCCACGGAAAGATTATTGGATTTTGCAGAGAATGTAAAAGGAGATGTAAAGAGTATTGAAAAAGCAGTCCAAGAATGGCGTTCTGGAACAGTTCAAGAACGAATTACGCATTCACTTGTAAAAGGGGTCGATGCCTTTATAGAACTAGACGTTGAAGAAGCCCGACAGGCAGCTACAAAACCTATTGAAGTTATCGAAATTAACTTGATGACAGGAATGAATGTTGTGGGTGATTTATTTGGTTCCGGTAAAATGTTTTTGCCACAAGTAGTAAAATCAGCACGAGTAATGAAAAAAGCCGTAGCCTATTTGTTGCCTTACATAGAAGCTAGCAAACAAGCGGGTGACAAGCAAGGAAATGGAAAAATCCTGATGGCAACCGTAAAAGGCGATGTACACGATATTGGAAAAAATATTGTTAGCGTGGTGCTGGCCTGTAATAATTATGAGATTGTAGATTTGGGCGTAATGGTACCACCTGAAAAAATTATTGCAGCTGCCATTGAGCACAACGTAGATATTATTGGATTAAGCGGATTAATCACGCCGTCACTGGACGAAATGGTATATCTGGCCAAAGAATTAGATAAAAGAGGGATGAAAATCCCGGTAATGATTGGTGGAGCAACGACTTCTAGAGCCCATACTGCCGTGAAAATTGCACCTCAATATAGAGAAACGGTAATTCACGTAAACGATGCTTCGAGAGCGGTGACAGTGGCGGGGAGTTTATTGAATAAGGATAGAAAGATATACGCAAGCGACATTAGAGCCGAATATGATGTGTTTAGAGAAACATTTTTAAATCGTTCGCGTGATAAAAATTTCCTAACCATTGAGCAAGCACGTAAAAATAAATTGCAGTTGGATTGGGAGAATTTTACTCCTGTAAAACCAAATGTAATTGGAGAGCAAACTATCGAAGTCGATTTAGATGTTTTGGTTCCGTATATTGACTGGACTCCATTTTTTAGAACATGGGAATTGTTCGGAAAATATCCGGCGATTTTAACGGACGAGGTAGTAGGAGAACAAGCAACGTCTGTTTTTGCAGATGCACAAGAAATGTTGGAAGTCATTTTGAGAGAAAAGAAACTAACCGCTAAAGGAATTTACGGAATTTTCCCTGCGAATCAAATCAACGATGATGATATTGAATTGACAGACGAAAATGGGAAACCATTGCAGACATTCTTGACTTTACGTCAGCAATCACAAAAAACTAAAGGAGCTCCTAATATTGCATTGGCTGATTTTATTGCTCCAAAAGAAAGCGGAAAAGTCGATTATATGGGTGTGTTTTGCGTCACCACCGGTTTTGGTGTGGATGAATGGGCGGCTGAATTCGAAAGAGATTTAGACGATTACAATTCAATTATGGTGAAAGCATTAGCGGATCGTTTTGCGGAAGCTTTCGCCGAATATTTGCACGAAAAAATCCGTAAAGAAATTTGGGGTTATTCATCTGATGAAGCTTTGAGTACCGAGGCAATGATTGCCGAAGATTACAAAGGAATTCGTCCGGCGCCAGGGTATCCCGCTTGTCCTGACCATTTAGAAAAACCTACTATTTGGAAATTACTAAATGTAGAACAAGAAATTGGAGTGACTTTAACCGAAAGTATGGCAATGTGGCCGGCTTCATCGGTTTCAGGTTATTATTTTGGAAATCCGGAAAGTAAGTACTTCGGACTTGGAAAAATAAAAGACGACCAAGTTATTGATTATGCCAAACGTAGAAGCGTTTCGACAGAAGTAGCCATGAAATGGTTGAACCCGAATATAGCAGATTAGAAAATAGTTTAAAGTTGAAATTTTGTTTAAAGTTTAAAGTTTAAAGTTGTTCGCGAGAACCTTAAACCTTAAACCTTAAACTTCAAACTAAAAAAAATGAAAGTAACACAACATATAGAAGCCGCCAAAGGAGAAACATTATTTTCCTTCGAGATTATTCCGCCTCAAAAAGGCAAAAGCATTCAGGAATTATACGATAATATTGATCCGTTGATGGAGTTTAAACCGCCTTTTATAGACGTAACCACTTCTCGCGAAGAGTATATTTACATAGATAAAGGCAACGGTTTATTAGATAAAAAACTAACCAGAATGCGACCTGGGACATTGGGAATTTGTGCTTCCATAAAACACAAATATACTGTAGATACTGTTCCTCACTTACTTTGCGGTGGCTTTACCAAAGAAGAAACCGAGTATATGTTAGTGGATTGTCATTATTTAGGTATTGATAATGTGATGGCATTGCGTGGTGATGCGATGAAACACGAGCAGTCTTTTGTGCCGAAAGAAGGAGGGAATAATTTTGCCGTAGATTTGGTTAAACAAATCAACGAATTGAATTGCGGAAAGTACTTGCATGATGTGATGGATATTGACAACAAAGCCAATTTTTGTATTGGAGTTGCAGGTTATCCTGAAAAACATTTGGAATCTCCCTCATTAATTTCAGATTTAAAAAGACTGAAAGAAAAGGTAGAAGCAGGGGCTGATTATGTAGTAACCCAAATGTTTTTTGACAATGCAAAATATTTTGAGTTTGTTGCTAAAGCTAGAGAAATGGGAATTACAGTTCCTATTATTCCGGGTATCAAACCTATTGCAGTGGAAAGACACTTACAAGTATTGCCACAAATTTTCAGAATCGACTTACCGGAAGATTTGATTCATGCGGTTGATCAATGCAAGAATAATGCTGGCATCAAACAAGTAGGAATCGAATGGGCGATTCAACAATCATTAGAATTGAAAGCGGCCGGAGTTCCGGTGTTGCATTATTATTCTATGGGGAAATCAGAAAATATCCGACAAATAGCGAGTAAGGTTTTTTAATTTCCAATCATATTTCATAAAAAAAGCTCGTTTAAAATTGGTTTAAGCGAGCTTTTTTTATCTACAAAAACTAAAAACTGACCACTTATTTCGTAATCTCTCTAAACACGGTCTCCAAATTTTTATTCTTCTGATTGAGTTGTAGCGTTTTCAAACCGTTTGTGGTAGCAAAATCAAAAACGGCTGGGCGCATGTCTTTATCGGCTTTGAAAGTCAATTCCCAAATCATATCGTGCGTATTTTTATAAGAAACAAGATTTTCGATTTTGGCAATGGCTTGTTCCTCTATTTTAAAATCAAATTCTACTTCGATAACTTGTTCCTTGTCTTCAGAAATTAAGTTGTCCAGTTTTTTATCGGCAACAATTTTTCCGTTATTGATGATGATCACACGGTCACAAATGGCTTCGACTTCTTGCATAATATGAGTAGACAGGAAAACGGTTTTGTCTTGGCCTACGTTTTTAATCACATTGCGAATTTCAATCAATTGATTCGGGTCTAAACCGGTTGTTGGTTCATCCAAAATCAAAACATCGGGATTGTGCAATAACGCATTGGCGAGACCCACACGTTGGCGGTATCCTTTGGATAATTGCCCTATTTTTTTATGACTCTCGGTGCTTATACCGGTCAGTTGAATTACTTCTTCGATTCGGGATTTGGCTACCTTATAGACATCGGCATTAAAAGCTAAATATTCTCTCACATACAAATCCAAATACAACGGATTGTGTTCCGGTAAATAGCCAATAGAAAGTTGAACTGCTTTTTGTTGGCTGTTTACATCATGCCCATTTACTAATGCTGAACCTTCATCGGCATTAATGTAGGTCGTCAATATTTTCATTAAAGTCGATTTTCCGGCACCATTTGGACCTAAAAAACCAACAATTTCTCCTTTATTTACAGAAAATGAAATGTTATCCAGTGCTTTTTGGGCACCATAACTTTTGGATATATTATTTACTTCTATTGACATGGAATTTTATTTGTTGCAAAAGTAAACAGAATAATCATTGATTTATTGTTTTTTGTAGCACAATAAGTGAAAAGACCTTTATCAAAGTTTACTAAGCAGGACGATATTCTCTTTTAGATTTATATATTTACCATATACTATATAGATATGAATTTAAAAAATACACAATCAGGCAGTTTTTTGAAAAACTACAAAAGTATTTTATTGCTACTTGGAGGAATTCTGGTAGGGAGTATATTGGGTTTAGTTTTTGGAAAAGGGGTAGAAGCTATTAAACCTTTGGGCGATATATTTCTGAATTTATTGTTTACTGCAATCATTCCATTGATTTTTTTTACGATTGCATCCTCGATAGCCAGTTTAGAAAAGTCAGAGAAACTAGGAAAATTATTTGTAATTGTAATTGGTGTGTTTTTAAGCACCGTATTGATATCAGCTATTTTGATGATTTTTGGTGTATTGCTGTTTCCAATTCAGCAAGACATTATTATTTCAAAAATTCCATTAGAATCTATTCAAGCAAGTTCTGCAGGTTATCAAATTACGCAATTGCTTACCGCTAATGATTTCTTCGAATTGTTATCTCGTAAGAATATGTTAGCACTTATTATATTTTCTTTTTTAATAGGATTTGCCAGTTTACATTCAGGTGAAAAAGGGAAAGATTTTTGTCGGTTCTTGAATTCAGGTAACGAAGTGATGAAACAATTGTTACATATGATTATGAAAACGGCCCCAATAGGTTTGGGTGCTTATTTTGCGTATCAAGTTGGGATTTTTGGACCACAATTATTTGGTGCATATGCAAAACCTTTAGGTCTTTATTATGCAGTTTGTGCTTTTTACTTTGTCGTATTTTTTAGTTTGTATGCTTTTATTGCTGGAGGAAGAAAAGGATTGAATGTGTTTTGGAAAAATAACATCACTCCATCATTAACTGCATTAGGAACTTGCAGCAGTATTGCGACAATTCCTGCCAATCTGGAGGGAGCGGAACGCATGAATATTCCTAGTCATATAAGAAATGTAGTCATTCCATTGGGCGCGCCTTTGCATAAAGATGGTTCGAGTATGTCATCTATTATAAAAATCGCTGTTGTTTTTGCCATGTTTGGTAAAGATTTTACGGATCCATATACCTTGCTTACCGCTATTGGGATTACGGTAATTGTTTCAGTTGTCGAAGGCGGAATTCCGAATGGTGGTTATATAGGAGAAATTCTGGCGATAACCGTTTATGGATTTCCAATGGAGCAGGCTCTACCGGCGGCGATGATTGTGGGGACCTTGGTAGATCCTATGGCAACTTTATTGAATGCTAATGGCGATTTAGTTTCGGCGATGTTAGTAACCCGAATTGCGGAGGGAAAAAAATGGCTTTCGGTGAATTTAGTTCATTAAATTGTTTTTCGCACTGGAATCATTTAAAAAGACATTTTAAAATTGGTAATAATCAGTAGTTTATGAGTGCTTTTTTTATGTATTTTGCAATATAAAATAGTTTTAACAAAGAATTCTTTTTTTGTTACATAAAATTAAATATTTTTTTTGGTTGACTTGAAATAAGTCATACATTTGCATAGAAATTATTAAAAAACAGAGAATACAATGTCTAATAACCGTTTTTACTTTAGCAACACTTATTATTTCTTCTTTAGGAAGTAAGGGATTGTGCTATGGTTATTTGAAAAACAACAAACAAATAAAACTAATATACAATCCTGATGAAAATCAGGATTTTTTTTTGAGTATATATGAAATAAGTATGACAAAAAAATGATGGAACACCAATCATGATTTATGTAAATTTCATATTCAAATAAAATAAATAATAAGTTAGAATGAGAACTAAGATTGCAATACAAGGTATAAAAGGCTCTTTCCATCATCAGGTGGCGCAAGATTATTACTATCAGAATGTTGAAGTAGATGAATGCTTGTCGTTTGAAGAATTGGTGGATAGCTTATTGTCCGGAAAATCAGACCAAGCGGTTATGGCTATAGAAAATTCTATTGCCGGACCTATTATTCCTAATTATGCCTTGATTGACAAAAACAATTTGCACATCATTGGAGAACATTATTTAGATATTCATCAAAATTTAATGGCATTGAAAGGCCAGAAAATTGAAGATATTCTGGAAGTACATTCGCATCCAATGGCTTTGTTACAATGTATGGAGTTTTTGAAAAAATATCCGAACATAAAATTAGTTGAAGATAAGGATACCGCGGAAACGGCCAGAAGAATACATCAAAATCAGTTGAAAGGGATTGCAGCAATTGCAAGTAAAACGGCTTCTGAAATGTATGAATTAGAAATTTTGGCTCCAGAAATTCAAACGATAAATAATAACATGACGCGATTTGTTATTATTAAAAAGGAGAATTCGTTTGTTGAAGAAAACGAAATAAACAGGGCTTCCATCAAATTTGAATTGGATCACAAACGCGGCAGTTTGGCGGCAGTTCTAAATGTAATGAGCGACTGTAAATTGAATTTAACCAAGATACAATCATTGCCAAAAATAGAAACGCCTTGGAAATATTCCTTTTTTGTGGATGTTACTTTCGAAAAATACGAAGATTATGCTAAGGCAAAAGCATTGCTGGCCATTATGGCAGAATACTTTAAAGTTTTAGGCGAATATAAAAACACAAAACCATGATTACTACAGCAAAACGTCTGGATATAATTGAAGAATACTATTTCTCTTCCAAATTGAGAGAAGTAAGACAATTGGCTTCTGAAGGGAAACCAATTATCAATATGGGAATCGGAAGTCCGGATTTACAGCCTTCACAAGCAGTTGTTGAAGCGGTAGTTTTGGCCATGCAAGAAGAAAATGCACATCAGTACCAAAGTTACCAAGGGTTACCGGAACTGAGAAATGGAATGGCTGATTTTTATCAGAACAACTTTCAGGTAGCGTTGAATCCAAATACTGAGATTTTGCCTTTGATGGGTTCCAAAGAAGGGATTATGCATATTTCACTGGCTTTCTTGAATGAAGGAGATCAGGTGCTGATTCCAAATCCAGGATATCCAACGTATACTTCGGTGACGAATCTTGTTGGGGCGGTACCTGTTTATTACGATTTAAAAGAAGTAAATAACTGGGAACCAGATTTTGAAGCTTTGGAAGAACTTGATTTGTCGAAAGTGAAAATCATGTGGATTGGTTATCCGCACATGCCGACAGGAGCGAGAGGAAGTTTACAGTTGTTTGAAAAATTAGTGGCTTTCGCCAAAAAACATCAGATCTTATTAGTCAATGACAATCCGTATAGTTTTGTTTTGAACGACAATCCAATGAGTTTGTTGCAAGTGGAAGGTGCAAAAGAAGTGGCATTAGAATTAAATTCTTTGAGTAAGACTTTCAATATGGCAGGCTGGAGAGTTGGAATGGTTTTAGGAAATGCAGCTTGTATTGATGCCGTACTAAAAGTAAAAAGTAACATGGACAGCGGAATGTTTTACGGGATTCAAAAAGGGGCAATTGAAGCTTTGAAAAGTGACAAGACTTGGTTTGAATCGATGAATGCGATTTATAGAAAACGCAGAATTCTTACCGAACAACTGGCGGAGAAATTGGGTTGTAAAGTATACAAAGAAGGTGTTGGATTATTTGTTTGGGCAAAATTGCCTGACGGTATCACATCGGCTGAAAAATTTATTGATGAAATTTTATATGAAAAATCTATTTTCATTACGCCGGGAACAATTTTTGGTTCTAATGGCGAAGGTTACATCCGATTTGCCCTTTGTGTAAAAGAAGAAAAAGTACAAGAAGCTATAAATAGATTTTAGAGTAACGATTCTAGATTTCAGATTTTCCTGCAAGGTTTTTAAAACATTGTAGGTATAAAAATAAAAAGATGAAAGTATTTGTAATAGGAATAGGATTGATAGGCGGTTCGATGGTATTGGACATTAAAGCACTGCATCCGGAAGCCAAAATTTATGGAATTGACACTAACGAAAGTCATTTGCAGGAAGCAATTGCTTTAGGAGTTGTTGATGCTGGTGCGACTTTTGATGATTTAAAAAATGCAGATTTTGTAATCGTTTCTGTTCCGGTTGATGTTGCATTGACTGTTTTGCCAAAAGTATTGGATATTATTGGTGATGCTACGATTGTCTTTGAAGTAGGTTCTACTAAAACGCCTATTTGTGAAGCGGTTGCCAATCATCCTAAGAGAAGAAATTTTATTGCAACGCATCCTATTGCAGGAACGGAGTTTTCGGGCCCTTCGGCGGCGATAAAAGGATTGTTTCAAGGGAAAACGAATATTATTTGTGAGGTGGAGAAAACGACTTTCAAATTACAGGAAAAAGCATTGCAACTTTTTACTGCTATGGGAATGAGAATTCGTTATATGGATCCAAAATCGCATGACAAACACATTGCTTATGTGTCGCATTTATCGCATATCAGTGCATTTATGCTAGGGAAAACGGTAATCAATAAGGAGAAAGACGAACAAGATATTTTTGATATGGCCGGTTCTGGTTTTGAAAGTACCGTTCGGTTGGCGAAAAGTTCACCGGCAATGTGGACGCCTATTTTTAAACAAAACAGGAAGCAAGTAGTAAAAACATTGGATGAATATATTTCTAATTTATCAAAGTTTAAGGAATTATTAGAAAAAGAAGATTACGATGCGATTTACAATGAAATGCAAAGTGTGAATAAAATAAAAGAAATATTAAACGGAATAAACATAAAAAAGTAATCAGGATTTTTTCGAATCTTCGGGAAAAGGTTACAGTTAAAGAGAACAACACAGAATAAAATAAAAAAAAGTAAAAATTAGAAAAGATGGAAAACAAGAAAGAAATGAGAAATTGGTTGAATGAATTCAATTTGACTCATCCATTTGTGATCGCAGGGCCTTGTAGTGCTGAAACAGAAGAACAAGTATTGAAAATTGCACATGAATTGAAAGATTCAGATGTGAGTGTTTTTAGAGCAGGAATTTGGAAACCAAGAACGCGTCCGGGAGGATTTGAAGGTGTTGGAGAAATAGGGTTGAAATGGTTGCAAAAAGCAAAAGCTGAAACAGGTTTGCTTATGGGAACAGAAGTAGCAACTGCTGCGCACTGTAAATTGGCTTTGGAACATGATATTGATGTATTATGGGTTGGTGCTCGTACGACTGCAAATCCATTTGCGGTTCAAGAGATTGCTGATACATTGAAAGGTACTGATAAAATTGTATTGATTAAAAACCCTGTAAATCCAGATATGGCTTTATGGTTGGGTGGAGTAGAGCGTTTATATGCTGCTGGAATCAAGAATTTAGGAGTTATTCATAGAGGTTTTTCTACATACGAAAAAACAAAATACAGAAACATTCCAGAATGGCAGATTGCTATCGAATTGCAAAGCAAATTCCCTGATTTACCATTAATCATTGATCCATCTCATATTACAGGAAACCGTGATATGATTCTTGAAGTGACTCAAGAAGCATTGGACTTGAATTATGATGGTATGATTATCGAAACGCATAATGATCCAGACAATGCTTGGAGTGATGCGGCACAACAAGTAACACCGGACGCTTTGAAACAAATTTTCAAAGATTTGAAAGTGAGAAAACATGATGATGCATCGGATGAATTTACCAATAAAATGACAAAATTGAGAGCGAATATCGATGTTTTGGATGCTAATTTATTGGAATTGTTAGGAAAACGTATGAAAGTTGCTGACGAAATTGGTCAAGTGAAAAAAGACGCTAACGTTGCCGTATTGCAAAACAATCGTTGGAATGAAATCCAAGAGAAAATGATTTTGGAAGGTGGAAAAAAAGGATTGACAGAAGAATTTATAGTTAAATTATTCAAAAACATTCACCAAGAAAGTATTGGTCACCAAGAAAAAATATTAAACTCTTAATTAGCTAAATAAGATTAATTATTTTTTATTTATTAAAAACCTACAATTTATTTGTAGGTTTTTTTGTAGTATTGTGTGAAATTTTAACAATCTAACTTTTAATTTTATGAAAAAACAATTACTACTTTTTTTTGCATTTTTTATGTTTTGCCTAACAGGGTATTCTCAATACAAAATTGAAAACATTGGGATTTCTTATGGAGAGGAAATTACTGAGGAAAAGGGGAAGATTATTAAAATTATTGGTGAAGCCAATAACAAGATTTACGCTTTAGGTTTGAAAGGAAAAAAAGACTATTTCTTGAAAATTTTTTCATCAAAGGAAATGAAGTTATTATCTAACAAACCAATAGTTTTACCTGAAATAGATGGTAAAGAAATAGGCTTTGAGGAAATAACAATTTTAAATAATAGGGTATATGTTATTGGAAGTGTTTATCAACGAAAAGAAAAAATTTTCAATCTAGTCGGAATTGAGTTTTCTGAAGATGGTGTTTTAAGTAATAAAATGGTTGCCATGTTTGAATCTCAGGTTGCAAAAAGTTCAGACAGAGGTGGTTTCTATTTTAAACAATCTCCAGATGAAAATAAATTATTGGTTATGCATACCGCATTATTCGAAAAGGAAGATGCGATGAAATATGAAATTAAATTGTTTGATGATTCTTTAAATGTAAATTTTGCTACAGAAAATAAAGTATCTTATGATGATTCCAAAAAAGATTACCAGTTTACAATTTCTGATTTTGATGTAAATTTTAAAAACGATGTCTTTTTGATTGTTAATGAAGGATACAGAGACAACAAGAAGAAAGAAAAAATTGAAAAGTTTGAACTTCATATTTTCAAAAATCAAAATAAATATAAGAAAGAGGTCGTAAATATTGATGTAAAGGACAAGGAGATTATCAATTGTAAAATGTTGTCAACCAATAAAAACACATTGCAAATAGTTGGATTTTATTCCAGTGTGAGAGAGAATGGTAAAGCGAATAAAGAGTTGAAAGGGGTGTATAATGCCACTATAAATCTGGCTACTAATATAAATGACAATCTTAAATTCAATGAATTTGACTATGAAACCAAAGTTAAATTGCTTGGAGAGCGAAGAGCTAAAAAAGGGAAAGATGTTAAACCTTTGTACGAGATTCATTCGATAATCGAAAAAAATGACGGTGGACTTATTGTTTTGTCGGAATATAGAATGGTCGTTGTGGGACAAACGCAAGGTTTTGGACCATTAGGTTTTACTCCAATTACTTATATTACCAATGAAATGATTGTAACTTGTCTAAAATCTGACGGATCCTTAGATTGGAGTAATGTGGTTGCAAAAGATCAATCTGCTGCGGTTACAGTATTATCTTTAGGCTTTTTTGGGACTGGTGGAAACGGGAATTTTAATGTAAGTGCGGGTGTTTCTATTCCATTAACTGTTATGGGAAAAGGGCCAGAATATTTAAGCGGAATTCCAATTTATAAAGATGGGCAATTGAATATTATTTTTAACGATAATAAAAAAAATAAAGGAATTACTGATATCGAAGAAATCAAATCATTGGGAAATTATAATAACTCAGTACCAACACTTTTTGTTTTTGATGATAAAGGGCTAATAACAAGGAAGGATCCGGAAGAAGCCATAAAAAATGAATTGGTTATGAGGCCTGGAATTTTCTATCGAAAAAATGAAAAAGAATTTTTAATTTATGCTTCAAGGAAGTCCGAGGATAAATTAGGAAGAATGATTTTAAATTAAAGAAAAGCTGCCTGAATGAAGGCGGCTTTTTTTATTAAACTTAACTCCTATCAATAAACGGGATAAACTTTAAAATTTTATCTTTGCAGTATGACAGGACTAGTATATAAATCTACAGGAAGTTGGTACACCGTAAAATCCGAACATGGGGATTTTATTGAATGCCGTATGAAAGGGAAATTCCGAATTAAAGGAATCAAAAGTACTAATCCTATTGCTGTAGGAGATGTTGTGGATTATGAACTAGAAGAAACATCGGATGTAGTTACAGGGACCATTCATAAAATTCATGACAGGAAGAATTACATCGTTCGGAAATCAGTGAATTTATCCCATCAGATGCATATTATTGCCTCGAACATCGATCGGGTTTTTTTACTGGTTACCATAAATAATCCACCAACGACCTTTAATTTTATTGACCGTTTTCTGGTCACAGCCGAAGCGTATGGCATTGAAGCGATATTGGTTTTTAATAAAATCGATACTTTTGACGATGCTACTCTTGATGAGCAATTGTACATGCAGCATGTGTACCAAGAAATTGGATATAAATGTTTATGCGTTTCTTCTACCGAAATGAAAGGAATAGAGGAGTTAAAAGAAATGATGATTGGTAAAGTGAGTATGTTTTCGGGTCATTCAGGAGTTGGAAAGTCAACTTTGGTAAATGCTATGGAACCTTCCTTGCATCTAAAAACAAAAACAATTTCTGAAGCGAGTAAGCAAGGACAACACACAACAACTTTTGCAGAAATGTATGATTTATCATTTGATGCCAGAATCATCGATACGCCAGGTATAAAAGGTTTTGGAATCGTGGATATGGAAAAAGAAGAAGTGAGTGGGTATTTTCCTGAGTTTTTCAAATTGAAAGACCAGTGTAAATTTAATAATTGCTTGCATAAAGATGAGCCACATTGCGCCATTAAAGCAGCTTTGGAAAAAGACGAAATTGCTTGGTCCCGATATAGAAGTTATCTTAAAATTCTGGAAGGCGATGATGAAAATTATCGCACCGACATTCATAATGAAGACCGAATAATTAGTGATAAAACGAGGGAGTAGTAGAGACGCGATTTATCGCGTCTATTTTTTATAGAATATAAAATAATGAAAGTTGTAATTCAAAGAGTTTCCTCTGCCTCCGTAACCATTGATGAAAAAATCGTAGCCGAAATCCAAAAAGGCTTGTTGGTTTTAGTTGGAATTGAAGATAGCGATACACCAGAAGACAGCATGTGGTTAGTTGGTAAAATTGTAAACCTTCGTATTTTTGGAGATGAAAATCAGGTCATGAATTTATCTGTTAAAGACATTGATGGCAATATCATTGTAGTGAGTCAGTTTACACTTCATGCTTCTACCAAAAAAGGCAATCGTCCTTCGTATATTAAAGCCTCAAAACCAGAAGTTGCCATTCCATTGTATGAGAATTTTGTAAAACGTCTGGAAATAGAGCTGGGTAAGAAAGTGCAGACAGGAGTTTTTGGTGCAGATATGAAGGTGCTTTTGTTGAATGATGGACCAGTAACGATAGTAATTGACAGTAAAAATAAAGAATAAGATGAACTTAAAAAACTCCCAACTAGACGTTGACACTTGGATCAAAGAACACGGCGTTCGTTATTTCAACGAATTGACAAATATGGCGCAACTTACTGAAGAGGTAGGCGAGGTAGCCCGCATCATTGCTCGTCGTTACGGAGAACAATCCGAGAAAGAGAGTGATAAAAACAAAGACCTTGGCGAAGAATTAGCCGATGTGGTGTTCGTAGTTTTATGTTTGGCAAACCAAACGGGAATCGATTTACAAGCCGCTTTCGACAAGAAAATGGATCTGAAATCCATTCGCGACAAAGACCGTCACAAAAACAATGAGAAACTTAAATAATTATGAATTATGGATTATGAATTGTGAATGAGGAGTAGTAAATTGCGACCCTGAATTATTTAACTCATAACTCATAATTAAAAACATGAATTTACTGTTACAAACTTCCCATTCCAATTTACAAGCTCAAATTGCTGTTACTGGCTCAAAAAGTGAAACCAACCGACTGTTATTGTTACAAGCGTTGTTTCCCAATATTACTTTGGCCAATACTTCCAACTCAGATGATAGTGAAGTAATGCAAAAAGCATTGAAAGGGAACGAGGAAATAGTTGATATTCATCATGCGGGAACTGCAATGCGTTTTCTTACGGCTTATTTTGCGGTAAACGAAGGTCGTGAAGTGGTTTTGACTGGTTCACAAAGAATGACAGAGCGTCCAATCAAAGTTTTGGTGGAAGCATTGGAGCAATTGGGGGCGAAAATCTCCTACGAGAAAGAAGTAGGTTATCCGCCTATTCGAATCAAAGGACAGAAAATCACTGCTTCTAAGGTTAGTATTCCGGCAAATGTAAGCAGCCAATACATCTCAGCATTGTCATTAGTGGCACCAAAATTAGAAAATGGGATTGAAATTACTTTAGTCGGTGAAATCACTTCTGTTCCATATATCAAAATGACCTTGGCTTTGTTGAATGATTTAGATATCAAAACCAGTTTTATAGGAAATGTGATTACGGTTTATCCAAAACAAGACGTGGAATCGAAAGTAATGACCGTAGAATCCGATTGGAGTTCTGCTTCCTACTTTTTCAGTTTGGCTGCTTTAGCGGATAACGCTGCTATTTCATTGACGAGTTATAAAGCAACTAGTTTACAGGGCGATTCCGGTTTGGTTGAAATCTATAAGCAAATGGGCGTTGATACCCTTTTTGAAGAAAATAAAATGACGCTTACCAAACAAGCGGACTTTATACCTCAAACAGTAAATTTTGAACTTAACAATACGCCTGATATTGCGCAAACGATAGTAGTTACTTGTCTTGGATTAGGAATTGGTTGTCACCTTACAGGTCTTCACACGTTGAAAATTAAAGAAACGGACAGACTCGAAGCGCTTAGAATTGAGCTAACAAAATTAGGAGCGAATATCTCCGTTACGAATGACAGCTTGACGCTTGTGGCTTCAAACGACATCAATCACAATGTGCCAATCGCTACTTATAACGATCATAGAATGGCAATGGCATTTGCACCTTTAGCTTTAAAAGTCCCAATAATTATCGAAAACGCCGAAGTGGTTTCCAAATCATATCCTGATTTTTGGAACGATTTAAAAAGTCTAGGCTTCGAAATTTCAGAAAAATAAGAGTTGTAAAGACTAGTGAATCAGCTGCTTTTGAAAATAAACAGCAAAACACTTGACAACGCCTATCTCACAATCGTATATTTGCACACGATTTAAAATTATGAACTCAAAACTCATAATTCATAATCCATAACTCATAACTTTATCAAATGAAATTATCACATTTTCAATTCGATTTACCAAAAGAACTTCTTGCCGAATATCCAGCTGAAAACAGAGACGAATCACGTCTAATGGTTATTGATCGTAAGAAGCAAACCATAGAACATAAAATGTTCAAAGATGTTATCGATTATTTTGATGACGGAGATGTTTTAATTCTGAATAATACCAAGGTTTTTCCAGCACGTTTGTATGGAAACAAGGAAAAAACTGGAGCAAGAATCGAAGTTTTTTTACTTAGAGAATTAAACTCTGAGCAAAGACTTTGGGATGTTTTGGTTGATCCGGCACGTAAAATCAGAATTGGAAACAAATTATATTTCGGAGACGACGATTCCTTAGTTGCTGAGGTTATTGACAATACCACTTCTCGTGGAAGAACATTGCGTTTTCTTTACGACGGTTCTTATGAAGAATTCAGAAATAAATTGACAGAACTTGGAGAAACACCAATCCCAAAATACATTTCAAGAGACGTAACTCCGGAAGATGCGGAACGTTACCAAACTATATATGCTAAAGAAGAAGGAGCTGTTGCGGCGCCAACTGCAGGATTGCACTTCTCTAAACATTTATTGAAAAAACTGGAAATCAAAGGAATAAAATTTGCCGAAGTAACGCTTCACGTTGGTTTGGGAACTTTCAACCCGGTTGAGGTTGAAGATTTATCAAAACACAAAATGGATTCTGAGGAATTAAAAATTACTCAGGAAGCGTGTGATATCGTTAACGATGCCAAAGTGAAAAAGAAACGTATTTGTGCGGTAGGAACCACTTCTATGCGTGCTGTAGAAAGTTCTGTTTCATCACAAAGTACGCTAAATCCTTTTGACGGTTGGACAAATAAATTTGTTTTTCCTCCTCATGATTTCAGTATCGCGACGTGTATGATTACGAATTTTCACACACCAAAATCTACTTTATTAATGATGGTTTCAGCATTTTGCGGACATGATTTAATGAAAAGAGCCTATGCAGAAGCAATCAAAGAAGGATACAAATTCTATTCTTACGGTGATGCCATGTTGATCATTTAATCTGAATTTATTTCAGATTCTAAATAATAAAATCTCGTCAGCAATGGCGAGATTTTTTTTTGGGTGTGTCCCGCTGAAAAAGCGGGTCGGGCTGTACGCTGTATCTTTATTTTCTTAAAGAAAGAAAATAAAGGATGTCGCTTCCATCCCTCACACGAACCAATTTCGGTATAATTCATGATTTGGATTCCTAATTTACTTGATAAACCAGTTTTACTGTAATATTAGCAGTTTTGTTTTTGGACTGCGTATTAAAAGATCCTCCATAAGAAAAATCTTCCGATGAGTTTTGACCCGTTATTTGGAACACACCCATATCCGATTTTTTTAAATTCCCAAGATTTGCATCCGCATTTTCGGCTATACTTTTAGCTCGGATACTTGCGTCTTTTGTAGCTTCGGCAATCATTTTTATTTTCAACTCCGCTAACTTGGTATAATAATATTCAGGAGGATTCGAATAAAATTCCACACCGGAATTAATCAATTCACTTGATTGTCTTGATATTTCTTCAATTTTATTCACTTCCTTAGATTGGATGCTCACACTTTGAGTCAATGTGAAGCCGGTAAAAATTTGTTGTTTTGTAGTTCCATTTTCATTAAAAACAGTCTGGAAATCTTTATTAAAATTCACTGCCGAAAACACCATTTCAGTCGGAGCAATTCCTTTGCTTGATAAGTAGCTTTTTATTTTTTCTCTGTCGGCATCAAGTGACGCATAAGCTTCTTTCAAAGTGGTACTTTTTTTAGAGAAAGAACCGCTCCACACTATTAAATCCGAAACAAAATCTTTCTTACCTAAACCAGTCACACTGATGGTATCGTTGCTCTTATTTCGATTCTGGAAAGCATTCGAAAATAAATACGCTGAAATCACAACTGCCAGCGAAAGAATAATAACATTCAAATTGTTTTTGAGCATAGCTACGTTTTTTATATTCAATCAAATATAATCAAATAACGATTTTGTTTCCAATTCAGTATACTATAGATGAATTATTTTTATTTCGGGAAATACTTATTTTTTTAACTCTTGTCTTTTAGTCAGTCGACTAAAAGTCTTTTCTCTATCAGTCTTTTTTTAGTACTTTTACCAAACAAAATACAAACAATGACTTTCGAAAATACCCTTGAATTTGCAAAACAACTTGATTCACAAGATCAGTTAAATAAATACCAAGATGAATTTCTTTTTCCGCAGGTAAATGGAAAAAAGGTAATTTATTTCACAGGAAATTCATTGGGTTTACAGCCTAAACGGACCAAAGAGTATGTAAATGAGGTAATGAATGATTGGGCGAATTTGGCTGTTGAAGGCCATTTCTACAGTGAAAAACCATGGTGGGATTATCATGAACGTTTTGCTAATCCGTTGAGTAAAATTGTTGGAGCGTTACCAAGTGAAGTGACTGTGATGAATACGTTGACCGTCAACCTTCATTTGTTGATGGTTTCCTTTTACCGTCCTACAAAAACCAGATATAAAATTATTTGCGAGGAGAAAGCATTTCCTTCCGACCAATATATGTTTCAAAGTCAGGTTCATTTTCATGGGAATACACCCGAAGATGCTATTGTTGAAATCAAGCGCCGCAAAGGCGAACACAATATTCGTTTAGAAGACGTGTTGTCCAAAATTGAAGAGGTAGGTGAGGAGTTGGCTTTGGTTTTAATAGGTGGAGTCAACTATTACACTGGACAAGTTTTCGATATGAAAACCATCACTGCCGCTGGTCATAAAGTGGGCGCTTATGTTGGTTGGGATTTAGCCCATGCGGCTGGAAATATAAAACTGGAATTGCACGAATGGAATGTAGATTTTGCTGCGTGGTGTAGCTATAAATACATGAATTCAGGACCCGGAAATGCTTCAGGATGTTTTATTCATGAAAAACACCATAACAATTCGGAGTTGCCAAGATTCGCCGGTTGGTGGGGACACAATAAAGAACGTCGTTTCAAGATGGAGCAAAATTTTGATCCGATTCGTGGGGCAGACGGTTGGCAAATAAGTAATCTTCCGGTACTTTCTCTTGCGCCTTATTTGGCGTCAGTAGAAATGTTTGACGAAATAGGAATGGATGCTTTAATCTCAAAAAGAGATAAAATCACCTCGTATTTAGAATTTATTCTGTACGAAATAGATAAAGAAGTAGCCAGTAACTTTGAAATCATTACGCCTTCAAATCCATCAGAAAGAGCTTCACAATTATCAGTATTGCTTCATGGGGAAGGCCGTAGTTTATTTGATTATTTAATGGAGCAAGGTGTAATTACCGATTGGCGCGAACCAAATGTAATTCGATTAGCCCCCGTTCCATTGTATACTACTTTTGAAGACATGTATCGTTTTGGACAAATTCTAAAAGCAGGAATTCTTAGGTAACCGTTCCCATAATTATATAAGAAATAGTCTGAATTCTATAAGTTTTGTTGGAAGGTTTAAGTGTTTCTTTGTAGAATTATAAATTCTGAAAATTTAAAATCATGAAAAAAATATATTTTATCATATTGTCTGCTGTTATTGTTTCCTGTCAAAATCAAGGAAAAATGGAAATTCAAAAAGCGAAACAAGTTAGTATAGACTCCATGAAGCAAGTTAGTGCTGATTCCATGACTGCGGAATTTGAGAAGCAAAAAGTCGTCGATTCAATGCAAATTGAAATGGCTAAAGTTGAAGAAGCCAAGATAGTAACCCAAAAAGAAGTTGTTGTTGTCAATCATCAAGCAGCAGCTAACACAACCACTACCACTACAACAAAAAAGAAAGGTTGGAGTGGAGCTGCAAAAGGAGCCGTTATTGGAGCTGGAGTTGGAGCCGTTACTGGAGCAATTATCAGCAAGAAAAAAGGTCAAGGAGCAATAATTGGTGGTTTGGCAGGAGCAGGAGTAGGAGCAGGAACCGGAGCTATTATTGACGGAAGCAAAAAATAATAAATAGATTGTTATAAAAAAAGAGTGTTTAAGTTCTAATCGAATTTAAACACTCTTTTTTTGCGACTATTTCCGCTTAAAGAGAATCCATATCTTCAATAATGGAATGAGCCTTTACTTTGATTTTATACAATTCTTCGGGATTCATTTTATTCAATAAATTCAGCATCATTCCCATGCGTTGGTTCCCTTTGAAATACTCTTTTTTTTCATCCAGAAAATTCCAGTATAAGGCATTAAACGGGCACGCCTTTTCTCCAAATTTTTCTTTTACATTGTAATGGCATTTTGTACAATTATTACTCATTTTATTGATATAACTTCCAGAGGAAACATACGGTTTAGTGGCAATAATTCCACCATCGGCATATTGGGACATGCCTCTTGTGTTGGGCATTTCCACCCATTCAATAGCATCTATATAAACGCCTAGATACCATGCGTCTACTTCGTCAGGATGGATTTGTGTCAGTAGCGTAAAATTCCCTATCACCATGAGGCGTTGAATATGATGTGCGTATGCTTCATCTAAACTTTGATTGATAGCATGACTCATACAATTCATTTTGGTTTTACCCGTCCAGAAAAAATCCGGTAACTTGTTATAGTTTTTCAAAACATTCATTTGAGCATAATTGGGCATTTCTTTCCAATAGATTCCTCGAATGTATTCCCGCCAGCCTAGAATTTGACGCACAAATCCTTCTACTTGCGAGAGTGTTATTTTAGCTTCATTCTCATGATAAAAAGAAATAACGGTCTCGATGACCTCTTTTGGCGAAAGCATTTTACTGTTCATCGCAAAAGACAAACGAGAATGGAAAAGAAATTTTTCTTCGGTATGTATCGCATCTTCATAATCCCCAAAATATTTCAGCAGATTAATACAGAAGTAATCTAAGACCTCCAGCGATTGCTTACGTGAAGTGGGCCAGCTGAAATTATTTTCATCGAGATTTCCAAAAGTGATTATACCAGCTTGATTTATTTGAGCTACAATTTCAGAAGCATTCGAATGAAAATTTTTTTCCGAAGGGACAGGGACTTCACCTTTGTATTTTTTACGATTAGCTGCATCAAAATTCCATTGATTTCCCAAAGGAGCTGATCCATTCATTAAGATATGATGTTTTTTACGCATGTTGCGATAGAAATTTTCCATCAACAATAACTTCTTTCCTTCAAAAAATTGGGAAAGTTCGTGACGCGTGGTATAAAAATGTTCAGAGTCAAAAGCTTCTGAATTTATTCTTAGATTAGAACAAATTGTTTTTAATTGTTGGTCCAGTCGGTATTCGTCAGGTAGCTGGTATTCGAATTTTTCGATTTTGTGTTTTTCGATACAAACGGCAATGATTTTTTCTAAATCCTGGGGATTATCAGGATCTGTAATTTGAAAATAAACGGCTTGGTGGCCCTGAGCCTGTATCGTTGTGTAAAAAATCCTCATCGATAGAAAAAACGCCACTACTTTCTGGATATGATGCTTTACATAATCCGTTTCTTGACGCATTTCGGCGATAACGTAAATAATATTTTCGTCATTTTTCTGAAACCAGGAATGCTTTATATCTAGCTGATCGCCAAGGATTAAACGAAGTGTCCTCATATTTGTTTTTTATAAAAGGAAGCGGTGGGAATTTCTTTTCGGGCGTATTGAAAACGATCTACTAATTTGGGTAAACAATACCCGTCAAGCCCATTTAGCGCCACAACATTTGCTTTATCAATCTGCAACCAACCATCTTTGTGTTCCAATTCTTCTTCAAAAAACAAATTTTCTATAGAAGCGATAATGTGAATGGTATCATTTTCCTTGATATAATATTCATTTACATATTTGCAATACAATTGAACGGGACTTCCTTTTACGAAAGGAATTTCAATATCATTTTTATATTCTTCTTCAAGATTGGTTTTATCAAATTCTGAAATGCCTATTTCATAATTTGCAGAGGTGTGATGCGCATCTTCAATCATGTCAACGGTTATGTGGTTAACAGTGAAATGCCCAGTTTCTTTAATGTTTTTGTAGGTGTCTCTGGGAACAGTTGTAGGTCTCATTATAAATCCAATTAGTGCAGGATTGCTGCCTAGATGAGTTACGCTGCTAAAAATGGCCACATTAGGTTTCCCATCAATGGATTTTGTAGCAAGTAAATTGGCAGATTTATATCCGGTGCATGAATTGATTAAGTTCAATTGTGCGATTTTCTCCATTTGAGAAATGGCGTCTTTAGAAATGTGCTTCATGTCTTTTTAAATTTAGAACAAATATACTTTTTTGTTTAATAAAATTTAAAATAAATTAAACAAAATAAATGTATTCGGCATTTTTACATTCAAAAGCAATGGGAAATAAATTTAAAATAACTTCCAAATCCTATATATTTGTTTACCAATTTATCCAAAAATGAAAAAACTTAAAAAAGTCCTTCTCGTTTTACTTTCGTTAACAGTGATTGTAATAATGGCTCTAATTGTTTATGGTTTTTATTTAAAACCTAAATATGAGGGTGAAGTGAGACTAAAAAACATTCAGAAAGAAACAACAGTTTATTTTGATGAATTTGGAGTGCCTCATATTTACGCCAATAGTTCCAAGGACGTTATGGAAGCTTTGGGTTATGTGCATGCGCAAGACCGATTGTGGCAAATGGAATTGATGCGACGCATTGCTTCGGGACGATTATCGGAGATTTTTGGTTCGGTAACATTGAAAAACGACAAGTTTTTTGCAGGACTCGGAATCGAAGAAGCTTCTGCAAAAGCGATTGCTACGTTGGATAAAAATAATCCGAGTTATCAGTTGACGATGGCTTATTTGGATGGAATCAATCAATATATTGAGGAGGGAAAAACGCCAATAGAATTCAGTTTACTTGGGGTTAAGAAAGAGAAATTTACCATAAAAGACGTTTATAATATTTTTGGATACATGTCTTTTAGTTTTGCAATGGCTCAAAAAACAGATCCTTTACTGACGGATATTCGAAATAAATATGGAAACGATTATCTAAAGGATTTTGGCATTGATAGTTCTTTTAATACGACCCGAATAAAAAATGCCGAAGAATCTCCACAGGAATATAGCGCTATTGCAAAGTCTATCGAGTCACTTTTAGATCAATCGCCAATTCCTCCATTTATAGGAAGTAATAGTTGGGTTATTGCGCCCAAGAAAACTAAAAAGGGGAAAGTTATTTTTGCCAATGATCCTCATATTGGTTTTTCAAAACCTGGAACTTGGTACGAAGCGCATTTGGTAACTCCAGATTTTGAATTATATGGCTGCTATTTGGCTGGAACTCCTTTTCCTTTGTTGGGACACAATCGCGAATATGCCTATGGGTTGACGATGTTTGAAAATGACGATATTGATTTTTACCAAGAAGAAAATCATCCAAATGATGCGGCGGCTTACAAAGCACCAAACGGTTTCAGGACGTATGAAATTAGAAAAAAAATGATAAAAGTAAAAGATAGTGTTGCTCTAGTTTTGAATGTAAAAGTGAGTCGCCATGGTCCTATAATGAATGATTTGATTGCCGGGTTAAATAAAAATAAGCCCATTGCGATGTCCTGGATTTATACCCAACAACCCATCCAGATACTCGATGCGGTATACAGACTTTCTCATGCTAAAAGTATGGCCGATTTCCACAAAGGCGTGGCTTTGATAGCGGCGCCGGGATTGAATATCATGTATGGTGATGCCAAAGGAAATGTGGCTTGGTGGGCAACCGGGAAATTATACAAACACAATAAAGGAGTAAATACTAATTTTATTCTGGATGGTGCAAATGGTAAAGATGATGTTGCTGAATATTTGGATTTCTCCAAAAATCCTTCGGCGGTGAATCCAAATTGGAATTACGTTTATTCGGCTAACAATCAGCCAGAACCCATAGACGGGTTTTTATATCCAGGCTATTATCTTCCCGAAGACCGAGCCAAAAGAATTACACAATTGTTAAACCGAAAATCAGATTGGGATAAAAAATCGGTGAGCAAAATGATTTTTGACAATACGTCATCAGTCGCTCCAGAAGTGGCTGCGATTTTAATTTCGAGTGTCAATTATAATACACTTTCTAAGAATGAAAAAGAAGCGATCGATATTCTGAAAATTTGGAATGGATCGAATAATCTTGGCGATGTAGCACCAACGATTTATAATAAATGGGTTTATTTGTATTTGAAAAATACTTTTGAAGACGAACTTGGAGAAGTTAATTTTAAGCAATTTCTGGGAACACATATCATGAAACAAATAATTGCGAAGCAAATGGCTAATGAGGTCTCCCTTTGGTGGGACAATATTGCCAGCAAAAACAGAAAAGAAACCAGAAGCCAAATCCTGTCACAATCGTTTAAAGAGGCTGTTGCAGATTTAGAAAAACAATTGGGAAATTCAGTTCCGGCTTGGACTTGGAATAAAGTGCATACTTTGGAACATCAACATCCATTGGGGAAAATAGCGGCACTGAGAAAATTTTTCAATGTGGGACCTTTTGAAGTTTCAGGTTCAAATGAGGTAATCAATAATCAAATGTTCGCATTTTCAGAAAATGGGGATTATAAAGTTTCAGCAGGCCCATCAACGAGAAGAATTATTGATTTTTCGGATATAGAAAACAGTTGGAGCATCCTGCCCACGGGACAATCCGGAAACCCACTGAGTGCGCACTATAGTGATCAGGCTGCGCTTTATAACGCAGGGAAATTTAGAAGAATGAAACTAAACAAGGAGGAAATTGTTAGGACTTCAACAAAATTGGTCTTCATTCCGTATAAAAAGTAATCGTTTTTAAAGTTCTTAAAATAATAAATCAGTAATTTTGCCTAACTTTTTATAAAAAATTAATGCAAACTCCCAAAAAAATAGCTGTTGTAGGTTCCGGATTAGTTGGATCTCTATTGGCTATTTACCTTCGAAAAGCAGGGCATGTCGTTCATGTTTATGATAGAAGTCCAGATATTAGACAAATTCAATTCTCCGGCCGTTCTATCAATTTAGCCATGTCTAACCGAGGCTGGAAAGCGCTGGATGGAGTTGGAGTGGGAGATGCGGTACGCGAAATTGCAATTCCTATGGACAAACGTGCCATTCATCTTGTAGACAAGCTTAATTTTCAAAATTACGGACAAGAAGGGGAGTCTATTTATTCGATTTCGAGAGGGACTTTAAACAGGGAAATGATTGATTTGGCGGAAGCCGCAGGAGCAGAATTCTTTTTCGAGCATAAAATTTGGGATGTAACCTTAGACGATGCGACTTTACATATCGGTGAAACTGAAAGAGGTGCTTGGGAAGACAAAAAATACGATATGGTTTTTGGTGCTGATGGCGCATTTTCTAGAATTCGCCACAGGATGCAACGTCAAAGTATGTTTGATTATTCACAAGAATTTTTGCCTATTGGATATAAGGAATTAAACATTCCTGCAAATTCGGACGCAACTCATAAATTAGACAAAAATTCTTTCCATATTTGGCCTCGAGGCGAATACATGTTGATTGCATTGCCTAATTTAGATGGTAGTTTTACGTGTACCTTATTTATGCCATTCGAAGGAAAAAATTCTTTTGCATCGTTAAAAAACCAAAAAGAAGTGGAAGCTTTCTTTGAAAAAAACTTACCGGACACGATTGATGTGATTCCAAAATTGACCGAAGATTTCTTCAAAAATCCAACGAGTACGTTGGTAACGATGAAGTGTTATCCTTGGACTTATGAAGATAAAATTGCCTTAATTGGCGATGCCTGTCATGCGATTGTACCTTTCTATGGACAAGGGATGAACGCTGGCTTTGAAGATATTTCGATACTTTATGAAATGATTGAAACGTACGGCGATGACTGGAAAACCATTTTTTCTGAATATCAAAAATCCCGTAAGCCTAATGCGGATGCGATTGCGGAACTTTCGTATCGTAATTTTATGGAAATGAGCTCCAAAACAGCGGACGAAAAATTCCTGTTGCAAAAGAAAATTGAAAAATCATTTTCGGATAAACATCCTGAAAAATGGATTCCGCTTTATAGCAGGGTAACTTTTAGTGATCGTCCTTATGCCGAGGCTTTAGCGATTGGGGACTATCAAAACGCTATTATGGAAGAAGTTTTAAAAATGGAAAACATTGAGAATATTTGGAATAGCGAAGTAGTTGAGAACAAGATTTTAGAGTTATTACAATAATTTTTTTGAAATACCCATCGAGCAATTTAATTCTAAATGGGTATAGTAAACTTTATTTCTTAAACATTTTTGTTAAAACGCCAAATGCGCCTCTAATAAAAGTAGCACTTGTCAATACTTTTAAAACTGATTTTCCTACAACACTTGCAGTGCTTGGCCCACTATTTTCTTCTTTCTCAGTTGCTTTTTTTTGCTCTTGTTCTGTAGCTTCCTGTTCGACAACTGCAATTTTTTTATTGAGCATTTCGTAAGCGCTTTCACGATCAATAAGCTCGCTGTATTTTTTTACCAGTTTCGATTTAGCATTGATTTCCTGAATTTCACTTTCAGTCAAAACATCCATTCTGCTCATCGGTGCGCGCATCATGGTTGCCGCAAGCGGGGTCGGAATTCCTTTTTCATTCAAGGCAGTCACTAAGGCTTCTCCAATTCCAAGACTGGTTAAGACTTCGTCAGTTTTATAATATTCCGATGTAGGATAATTATCGGCTGTTTGTTTTATCGCCTGTCTGTCATTTGCAGTAAAAGCCCTTAAAGCATGTTGTATTTTTAAACCCAATTGTGCCAAAATACCACTTGGTATATCCATGGGATTTTGGGTAATAAAATAAATCCCAATTCCCTTAGAACGAATTAGTTTTATGATTGTTTCTATTTGTTCTAATAATGCTTTGCTGGCTTCATTAAAAATTAAATGAGCTTCATCAATAAAAATAACCAGTTCAGGTTGGTCGATATCTCCTTTTTCAGGCATTTGTTGGTAGATTTCAGCCAGCAAACTCAACATAAATGTCGAAAATAGTTTTGGTTTGTCTTGAATGTCAGTCAAACGAAGGATATTAACATACCCCTTGCCATTTTCATCCATTCGCATTAAATCATTAATATCAAAAGACATTTCTCCAAAAAACAATTCAGCTCCTTGTTGTTCTAATTCAACTATTTTTCTAAGAATAATTCCGGTTGTTGAAGTGGAAATTTTACCATAATTGGCTGAAATCTCGTCTTTTCCTTCTTCAGTTATATAATTGATTGCTTTTTTGATGTCTTTAAGATCCAATAAAGGCATTTTGTTATCGTCACAATATTTAAAAATAACTGCTACTACGCCCGCTTGCGTATCATTCAATCCTAATATTCTAGAAAACAATACGGGCCCAAACTCTGATATTGTTGCGCGAAGACGAACTCCGTTTTGTTCCGATAGAGTCAATAGTTCAACAGGAAAACTTGAAACACTGTATGGGATGTTAATTTTAGCATGACGTTCAGTAATGAAGGGTTTTTCTTCCCCTTCTTTTGCAATACCGCTAAAATCTCCTTTTATATCCATCATTACTATTGGAATTCCAATGGAGGATAACTGTTCTGAAAGTACTTGAATTGTTTTAGTTTTTCCAGTCCCAGTTGCTCCGGCAATCAATCCGTGTCGATTCAATGTTTTTAACGGTATTTTTACATGGGCATCAGCCAAAGCCTCTCCGTCAAGCATGGCTCCACCCAAAATAATGCTTTCTCCTTTAGAAATATAGCCGTTATTAATGTGTTGTATAAAATCTTCTTTTCTGCTCATAATAGGGTTGAATTAAAATCATTTGTAAGGTATAAATTTTGATAATACGTATTAATAAAGTGTTAACTGCAGTTTTCCTGCTTTTTTATTGTTAATAATAAAAAAAAATATCTTTAACTGTTTCAATCTAGATTTTGAAATATTGTCTTAATATATCATAAAAAAATATATTTTTTTTTACAAAATAGCTAATTCACTTGTGAATTCTGATATAAATGTAAATTTTAAATCAGTGAATATTTGTTGGGAATAAAATTAATTATAATAAAATTAAAAAAAGTTTTTTTATTTAAACTAAAAATATAAATTTGCTCCACTACAAGTTTATTATAACTAAAAGATTAAATTATTTAAAACTATTAAAATTTAAAAAAATGGCAAACGTTAAAAAAGAAAACGGTTCAAAAGGTGGAGGAATGATTTCAGGAATCATTATTGTAGCATGTGTTTTTGTTGGATGGATAATATGGAATTTTATAATGGGTAATGGTGCTAACTTCGAAGGTGGTGTCAACACAGGTCACCCAATCCCTGGGAATTACTTAGCAATGGTATATAAAGGAGGTCCTATTGTACCTATTTTATTAGGATGTTTGTTAATGGTTATCGTGTTTTCATTTGAGCGTTTTGCAGTAATTTCAAAAGCAGCTGGTAAAGGAAATCTTGATCAGTTTATGAAAAGTGTTCAAGGAAACATTACTACAGGTGATATCGAGGGAGCTATTGCTTTATGTGATAAACAAAAAGGGTCTGTTGCAAATGCAATAAAATCAGCTTTGTTGAAATACCAAGATGTTAAAAAAGAAGGTTTAGATAGCGAAGCTGCTGCTGAAACTATCCACAAAGAAATAGAAGAAGCTACTTCATTGGAAATGCCAATGTTGGAAAAACATATGACTATTCTTTCTACATTAGTTTCACTAGGAACTCTTGCGGGTTTGTTAGGAACAGTAACAGGGATGATTAAAGCATTTGGTGCTTTGGCTGCTGCTGGAACTCCAGATCAAGCTGCACTTGCAAACGGTATTTCTGAAGCATTGATTAACACTGCAACAGGTATTGCTACTTCAGCATTAGCAATTGTAGCTTACAACTTTTTTACTTCTAAAATTGATACTTTGACTTATTCTATTGATGAGGCAGGTAATACAATTGTAAATACTTACAGACACTACAGAAGTACACAAAAATAATTAATAATTTAGTTTATAAGAAAATAGTAATCTTGTGAAAAGAACTATTTTCTTATAAATGTAAAAAAATATATTAATGGCTATAAAAATGTCCAAAAAAGCAGCGTCTATTGATATGACGGCTATGTGTGATGTGGCTTTTCTTTTGCTGACTTTCTTTATTTTGACAGCTACAGCTAAGATTCCAGAAGCGTTACCAGTAGATACCCCTGCTTCAACAGTCCAATCAAAGTTGCCGGATACGGATTTAGCAACTATTACTGTTGGAAAAGGAAAAGTATTTTTTGACTTAAAAGGTAGAGAAGTTCGTAAAAGAACACTTGAGTTGATGGGGCAAAAATACGGTGTTGCATTTACAGAAGATGAATCATCAAAATTTGCATTAATGGAGGGAATTGGTGTTCCGATTTCAAATTTAAAGCAGCTTATTGCTATGAAAACCGCTGAGCGAAGTAAAGAAGGGCTGCAACCTGGTATTCCTAAAGATTCACTTGACAATCAATTGAAAGAATGGATCTACAACGCTCGTATAGCAAATATTGAGGTCGATGACAAAGAATTACAGTTTGCTATAAAAGGTGACGCAAAAGAAGAGTATCCAGCTATATTGAAAGTTATGGATATTTTACAAGACCAAAAAATCAATAGCTTCAACTTAGTTACGGGTTTAAGAGCAAAAGAAAAAAACTAAAAAAAATACACTAAAATGGCTGAATTAAATACTGGCGACGGTGGTGGCAAAAAAGGTGGAAAAGTAAGAAGTAAAAAATCAAATTCAAAAGTAGATTTAACTGCTATGGTGGATTTAGCTTTCTTGTTAATTACCTTTTTTATGCTAACGACTACGCTATCTAAACCGCAATCAATGCCTTTGGGTTTGCCAGATAAAGAAGATGATAAAAATAAGGATAAGCCAATTAAAGTTGATGAGAACCGTACTATGACTGTATTATTAGGTGATAATGATAAAATGACATATTATATGGGTTTATTGGCAACACCAATTGCTGGTCCTAAAGATATTTCTTATGGTAAAGAAGGGATTCGTAAAGAATTATTGAAGAGAAAAAAATCAGTTTTAGAATACACCGGTAATAAAGATAAAGGAATGATTGTAATTATCAAACCAAGCAAAAAATCAAATTACCGCAATTTAGTAGATATTCTAGATGAAATGGCGATTGTTGATGTTCCAACGTATGCAATTGTAAATGATTTTACTCCAGAGGAACTAAAATTGTTAGAAGGTAAATAAGATTTATCTTATTACTTAATAACCTAATAACTAAGAAAAATGAAATTAGATATATTCACAAACCAATGGCTTGATATTGTATTCGAAGGTCGTAATAAGGCCTATGGTGCTTATGAACTTAGAAAAACAAATAACAAGACTATGGTTAAAGCTCTTGTGCTTGGTGCAATTGTTTTCGCTCTTGCTGTTAGTGCACCGCTTATCATGAGTCTTATTCCTAATTCTTCGGATGATTCTGAAGTATTAGACACTAAAATTACTACGGTAAAGTTACCGCCTAAGAAGGAAGAAGTTAAAAAAGATCTTCCACCACCTCCACCACCTCCACCAAAAGTAGATCAGGTGAAATTTGTTAAGCCAGTTGTAGCTAAAGCAGATGAGGTTACTGAAGAGCCACCAAAAATTGTTGAGATAAAAGATAAAAAATTAGGTGCTGAAACTATTAAAGGAGATCCAGATGCTGAATTGTCAGTTGAGCCAGTTGGTAATGGACCTAGTGAAGTAATTGCTGAAGATAATCAAATTTACAACACCGCAGGTATAGAGGTTAAACCAGATTTTCCAGGAGGAATGGATAAGTTTTACGCATATGTTGGTAAAAATTATCAAACTCCAGAAGAAGAAGGTTTAAAAGGTAAAGTTTATGTTACTTTTGTTGTAGAAAAAGATGGGTCATTGACTGATATTAAAGTAATCCGAGATATTGGTTACGGTACAGGAAAAGAAGCTATCCGTGTACTAAACAAATGTCCTAGATGGAAACCGGGAGAGCAAAATGGTAAACCAGTAAGAGTCCTTTATTCTCTTCCAATTACTATACAATCTGCAGAATAATGTTAAATAACATAGTAAATAATATTAAGAAGAAATCGCTTAAAGAGCGATTTCTTCTTGTTTTAGGAATTTTGTTTTTTCTAGTTTATCTTGTTTTAGGTTTATTGATTATCTTTATGAAGAATTTTCCTTTAACAATTCAACCAACTTATAGAATTGCATTTGGGGTCTTACTTATCGTATACTCTTCTATTAGATTCTTTCGAATTATAAATGATAATAAAAACTAGGTTATGAAAAATTATGCTAAGCTTCCGTATTTTATTATTTTTTCAGTAATTGTTTTAATGTTTGCTTGTAATCAAGCTAATAATTCAAAAGAAAAGGAAACTATACTTAAAGGCTCTACAACTATTTATGTTGATGAAACTTTAACTCCTATTGTTGAAGATCAAGTAGCCGTTTTTGAAAGTAAGTATGAAGCTAAAATAAAACTTATTCCAAAATCAGAATCTGAAACGGTTAATTCTTTGTTTAATGAAAAGGCAGCAATTGTTATTTTGTCAAGAAATTTGTCAAATAAGGAATTGAAAATTTTTGATCAAAGAAAAATTACTCCTAAAGTGACTGTATTTGCTACAGACGCAGTCGCTTTTATCACTAATAAAAATAATAATGATACTATTGTAGCGTTAAAAGATGTTATTAGTTTTATGCAAGGAAGGCCAGTTGCTTCCATTAAAGGATTGGTCTTTGATAATCCAAATTCAAGCACAGTTAGGTATATGAACTCACTTGCAGGATTAAAAGCAATACCTGAAAAAGGTGTTTTTTCATTTAAAACTAATGATGAAGTTATTAAATATGTTTCTGAAAATGAAGGGATGATTGGGGTTGTAGGGGTTAATTGGCTTTCTCAACCTATGCCAACGATGCAAAAATATGTTGATAATGTAAATACTTTAGGAGTAATAGGAGATAAAAGTGATAAGTCCTACACTCCTTCCCAAAATAATATAGCCGAAGGTAAATACCCTTTGGCACGCGATTTGTATATAATCAATTGTCAAGGATATTCAGGTTTAGGAATGGGCTTTGCTTCATTCGTTGCAGGGGATATTGGACAAAGAATAATTTTAAAATCTGGTTTGCTTCCTGTTCGTATACCCGGCAGGAATATTAAAATTAGAAAACAAATTGAAAACGATAAAAAATAAATTAACTACAATTAAAGATGAATAAATTTAAAATTTTTAGTGTTGCTTTATTGGCTTCGGTAACCGTAAGTCAAGCTCAAGATTTGAATCAGGCAAAAAAAGCAATTGACGCAGAACAATTCGATAGTGCAAAATCGATTTTAAAATCAATTATAAATACTAAACCATCTAATGGAAAAGCTGCTTTTCTTTTAGGCAACGTCTATCTTACGCAAAACGTATCAGATAGTGCTAAAATCTATTTTCAAAAAGGATTGAGTGGTACTGAAGGAGCTAAACTTAATTATATTGGATTAGGTCAATTAGATTTAGACAATGGAAATGTTGTTGCTGCACAAGCTAATTTTGCTTTGGCTTCCAAAGATGTGAAAAAGAAAGATGTAGAAGAATATATCTACATTGCTAAAGCTTATATGGCTGCGAACAAACCTGATTATAAAAGTGCACTATCTGTTTTAAGCAGAGCCAAGATTAATAATCCACAAGATGGGCAAGTTTTACTTGAACTAGGAAATGCTTTTTATGGGGATAAAAATCAAAATGAAGCTTACGTAGCATATCGTGATGCTTTTCAAGCAGATCCAACTTTGATAAGAGCCAAAATGCAGTTAGGTGTATTGCTTAAAGGAGCTAAAGCATATACTGAAGCCGTAAAAGCTTATGATAATGTTATCGCTACAAATGCTAACTACGGGCCAGTTTATCGTGAATTAGCAGAGACATATTATTTATGGGGAAGAAATGAACCCTCTAAAAGTAAAGAATACCTACAAAAAGCATTGAATTATTATGAGAAATATATGAGTCTAACAGATTATTCTTTGGCTTCTCGTATGCGTCATGCTGACTTTTTAATCTTAGCAGGTGACTACAAAGCATTGGAAATTGAAGCTAATAAAATGAAAGAATTGGATAAAGTTAATCCTAGAATTTTACGTTATTTAGGCTTTGCAGCATATGAAAATGGAAATGCTGATGTTGCAATTCAATCATTAGAAAGTTTTATAGCAACTCCTACTAATAAAGTGCTTGCTGTAGATTATCAATATTTAGGTTTTGCTAAAATTAAAAAATCAATAGGTGCTGATGGTAAAACTATAGACCCTGTTCTTTTTAATAAAGGGATTTTAGATGTTAAGAAAGCGGTTGAAATGGAAATTACAATCACTAATAATCTAGCAGATCTTGGAAAAAGTTTGTATGAACAAAAACTATTCAAAGAAGCAAGTGCGATTTATGAAATTGCAGTAACAAATAAAGAATCTAGAAATTATTTACTTGACAATTTTTATTTAGGAAACTCATTATATTATGACAATACTAGAAAAGATGTTGTGAAACCAGATCCTATTGCGTTGCAAAAAGCTGACATAGCTTTTGGAAATGTTATCGAAGCTTCTCCTGCTACTCAAGATGCTTATATCTTTAGAGCAAGAACTAATAGATTACTTGAAAAAGATGACATGATGGTGAAATATTATGAAGACTACATCAAAGTTGTTACTGAAAAAGGACCTGAAGAGTTAGAAAAAAAGGCAGTAAAAGCTAAAGTTATAGAGTCTTATAATAACTCGGCAGCAAGTTATGCTAATACAAACAAAGCTAAGGCTATTGAATACTTTAGCAAAACACTTGCACTGGATCCAACAAATGAGTATGCTACTAAATCATTGCAAACTTTGAAATAAACGAAATTTTTTAAATACTAAAACCGATAGCTCCTAAAGAACTATCGGTTTTTTTTTGAGCATGATCGTTAGGATTAGTTGGGGTGATCAGGCCCGCTATTCGCTTTATCTTTTTTAGGTCAAAAAAATTCCCTAAAAAAGGATGCCGTTTTTATCGGGGCTAGTAGCTGTTATTAGTGGTTTTTAGCAAGCATTTACCAAATATCAAATTAACTCATTTTCAAATTAACTATCTTTGCACTTTAAAATTAAATAATGTTATCAAAAGAAATACAATTAGAAGTTAATAAAGGCGCAATGCTTCCATTGATGGAAGAATTTTACACCATTCAAGGTGAAGGATTTCATACAGGAACAGCCGCATACTTTATTAGAATTGGCGGATGTGACGTTGGTTGTCATTGGTGTGATGTTAAAGAAAGCTGGAATGCCGAATTACATCCTCCTACTGGAATTGATGTGATAGTTTCTAATGCAAGCAAGTATTCAGAAACTGTTGTGGTTACTGGTGGAGAACCTTTAATGTGGGATATGACTTTGCTAACGCAAAATCTAAAAGGAAAAGGTAGAAAAGTTCACATAGAAACTTCAGGAGCATATCCATTAACGGGAATTTGGGATTGGATTTGTTTGTCTCCAAAGAAGAATAAATTGCCAACGCAAACGGTTTATGATAATGCACATGAGTTGAAAGTAATCATTTATAATAAACACGATTTTATTTTTGCTGAAGAGCAAGCCGAGAAAGTGAATGGGAATGCCATTTTATTCCTGCAGCCAGAATGGAGTAAAAAAGAAGAAATGACGCCGTTGATTGTTGATTATGTAATGAACAATCCAAAATGGCGCGTATCGCTACAAACACATAAATATTTGAATATTCCTTAAAATTTAAACCCCAAACAACTAATTGCTGTTTGGGGTTTTGAATTAATTAATAAAGTTGACTTACAAAATATAGTTGACTTACAATTTCAGGGGAACTTATTTCTTGGAACCTATTGCCTAGCCTAGATAGAAGCGGCATCCTTTATGGTCTCATTTTTTTAATGAGACCATAAAGATATAACGGATAGCTGGAAAGAGCTCCTAAAATCACCAACCTTTTTGTTTTTTCAATTCGGTGATGTGTGCCAAATGGTGGTTTCCATGCCAAGCATAGGTTCCAATTATTTCTTTCAATTGAAATGCTGCGTTATGCTCGGGATGAATAAAGGACTTTTCTAAATTCGCTTCAGAAAGACTATTCATTAAATAAGCTAAACGAAAGTGCAACCCTTCGAGAAAAGAAAGAGTAGGCTGGATTGGCATTGTTGTATTATCATGTAATTCTGCCCAACGATCTTCATGATAGGCTTTTATTACAGGTTTGTCTTCGGTCAATGACCATTTGATTCTAATGAAACAATTCAGATGACTGTCTGCGCAATGATGAACGACTTGCCGAATCGTCCACCCATTCTGGCGGTATGGTGTCTCGAGTTGCTCCTCGGTTAAATCAATCACTTCTTTTTTTAATCGTTCTGGGAAACTTGCGATTTCTGCTATTTTATTATTAAGATATTCACTTGAATAGATTTCCGGGATGATAAATTTCCCAATAGGATAACGTAATTTTTCCAATGCTGAATTTTCCATACTATAAGTAGTCTTTATGTGTTTTCTAAATCGAAAGTTTCGCTAAGTAATCAAAATGTTCGCCTTCAAGAATCAACTCACATTGCAATCCATTGTCTAAAGCGGCATTTTGTAAAGTATTATAATCAATAAACATCCAGTCGAATGGTTTTTCCTTCTCGCCTTTGTATGAAATATTAAAAACGATTTCGCCATAATATTCATTTTGGGAAGGAATCCACTTTCCGCCGTCTTCAGCATCATCAAACATATAAATTATATCAGAACTGTCCAACAGAATTTGTCCGCCAGGATTCAATAATGTTTTTAATTTTAAAAGGAAATTGGGGATGTTTTTCAGTTTTCCGCACATTCCAGCACCATTCATCAAGAGGAGTATCGTGTCGTATTTTTCGTTTTCTAATGTCAGCACGTCCTGAACTTTCGCTTTTTTAAGTCCGCGAAGAGTACACGCATGAATAGCATTTGGAGAAATGTCTATAGAAGTAACGTCTAAATTGCGTTCATTTTGCAAAGACAAACTATGACTTCCTGCACCACAACCTACATCCAGAATTTTACCTTTGGCCAGTTGTAGCGCTTTTTGTTCCATATGTGGCATTTCATCATAAGAACGAAATAAATAAGCAACGCTCATTTCATCTTCTTCAGATATCGTGGTTTCCGTAATTAAATCTTCTGGTGAATTTTTGGTTTGAAAATCAAGTATGGCTTTGCCAAAAAGGTCTTTCATTAGAGTTGATGTGTTAATTTAGTTATTTGTTGATTTGTTTTAAGTAATTTTGCGGAAAGTTTTATCGAATAACCGAATCTGCGCATGAATACTATTTTAAACAATCTTCCTAAAGAAGCCAAAGATAAGCATATCGAAAATAAAAAGTATTTCGATAAGCTGAAAAAGAAGACACCAAAGAATTTAGATTACGTGATGCAGGATTTGCATGATGCCGAATTCAAGAAAATGGATTGTTTAAAGTGTGCAAATTGCTGTAAAACTACGGGACCTTTATTTACAGATGCTGATATTGAACGTGTTTCAAAATACCTGCGCCAAAAGCCACAACAGTTTATCCAGCAATACCTTCAAATCGATGAAGACCGGGATTATGTGCTACAAAGTGTTCCCTGTACTTTTCTGGATAATGAAAATGCGTGTATGATATATGATGTGCGTCCAAAAGCATGCAGAGAATTTCCGCATACAGATCGAAAAAAGTTTCAGCAAATTACGGATCTAACTTTGAAAAACGTAGCGATATGCCCGGCAGCTTTTAATATAGTAGAAGAAATGAAAAAAAAATTGCCATTGTAATTTAATATTTGCAATGACGTATGCGGTTCTGGCTCCCTCTCCTTTGGAGAGGGTTGGGTTGAGGATTAATATATCAAATATTTTAATCTCATTTTCTTAAACTCGCTAAGTCCTTTCTCCCAGCTTTGTCTGATTTCCTTTTCCGAAGTTCCATTTTCTATTTGCTGTTGCAGTTTTTTAGTTCCTGCTAATTTTTTAAAAAAGGGATTGAAGAATTTTGATTTATCGGTTGTGATTTGATAGGCTTTAAGTAACCATTTTAATTCTAGCTTATTTACTCTTGTCTGTGAAGATAAATCTTCTCCATAACATTCTTTGCCATTGTAAACTGGATTTTGAGCACCAAAATTTGGTTTCGGAATAAAACTAAAGTCACTTTTCGGTAAATAAGGAGAGCCATAAATTTGAAACTGTTTTTCAGTCCCTCGTCCCACACTTACATTGGTGCCTTCAAAAAGGCACAAACTCGCATATAGATTCACGGCTTGATCATTTGGAAGATTAGGCGAAGGTTTTACCGGTAAACTATAATTCATTTTGCGGTTGTAATTTGTACATGGAATTACGATCAGTTTACATTGTGCACCATTCTTTAACCATTTTTCACCATTTATCATTTGCGCATACTCACCAATTGTCATTCCATGTAACAGTGGAATTGGATGCATACCCACAAAACTGGTAAACTCTTTTTCTAGAACCGGACCGTCAACAATACTTCCGTTAGGATTTGGTCGGTCAAGAAGTATTAGCGGAATGTTATTTTCGGCGCATGCTTCCATTATATAGTGTAACGAAGAAATATAAGTATAAAATCGAGCACCAACATCTTGCAAATCAAAAACCATGATATCAATTTTGCTTAATTGCTCTAATTTTGGTTTTTTATTGTCACCATACAATGAAATAATAGGGAGTCCAGTTTTTGAATCTTTTCCATCAATTACATGTTCACCTGCATCTGCAGTGCCGCGAAAACCGTGTTCTGGTGCAAATATTTTCTGAATGTCAATGTTTTTTTCTAAAAGAAAATCTACTAAATGTGTTTTGTTGGAGAGAATTCCGGTTTGGTTAGTTACAATTCCAATTTTCTTATGCTTTAATAATGGTAGATATTTGTCATAATTATCGGCTCCAGTCTTTATTTCTATTGCTGAATTGTTTTTACTATTTTCTAAATCCGATTTTACATTTCCTCTTAAATCTTTTTTTCTAGCCGAACACGAAGTTGAAATGATTATTAAAAATATAAAACAAAGCGATAATTTGGAAAATGGTATCATATATAGGTTCAAATAAAATTAATGCCAATTAGTGTAATTCGTGTTTTAGCTGTATTTTTGGCACAAGCGACGCGAACTGGCGAAGCAAATCCAAATTAGAAATCGAATCAAATTGAATTTAGAATATTTCATAGCCAAACGACTTATCACTGCTAAAGATTATAAAAGTAGCATTTCTGCTCCAATTATAAAAATTGCTATTTCGGCAATTGCCATTGGCATGATTATGATGATTGTTTCGGTAGCGACTGGGATAGGGTTACAGCAAAAGATCCGAGAAAAGGTTTCAGCTTTCAACGGACATATCATTATTTCGAATTACGACAACAATCAATCCGAAGTCACATTAGTTCCCATTTCTAAAAAACAAGATTTTTATCCAAAGTTCACAGCTGTTCCTGGAGTAAGTCATGTTCAGGCTATCGCCAGTAAAGCCGGAATCATCAGAACTGAAACTGCTTTTGAGGGAATTATATTCAAAGGAGTGGGTAATGATTATAGATGGGACAATATAAAGGAGTATCTCGTTTCTGGAAAACTTCCTGATTTTTCAAAAAGAGTCAATCAAGACGTATTGATATCACAATTCCTAGCCAATAGATTGAATCTAAAAGTGGGTGATTCCTTCAATACATTCTTTATAAAAGAAAGTCAAAATCAATTACCCAACATCCGAAGATTTAAAATCACAGGGATTTTCAACTCCGGTTTTCAAGAATTCGATGCTACCTATGTAATAGGTGATATTCGCCACATACAGCGCATCAATAAATGGGCGCCTGATCAGGTAGGAGCTTTTGAAATTTTTGTAAATGATTTTAATAATATTAAGTCTATTGGTGAACAAGTATATGAACAAACATCGTCAACACTGGACAGTAAAACCATAATTGAAAAATACAGTTATATATTCGAGTGGCTTCAACTATTTGATTTTAATATCATCGTTATATTAGTAGTCATGATACTTGTCGCTACTATTAATATGGTCGTTGCGCTATTAGTATTAATACTCGAGCGGACTCAAATGATAGGAATACTAAAAGCATTAGGCGCCAATAATTGGTCAGTTCGCAAAATATTTCTCTACAATGCCTTTTACCTTATCGTAAGAGGGCTGTTCTGGGGGAACTTAATTGGCATTTCGTTATTGTTAATCCAGCAGCAATTCGGTATAATCCAATTGAATCCCGAAAACTACTATGTCAATCAAGCACCGGTCTATTTAAATTGGGGATACATTCTTTTATTGAATTTGCTCACAGTCGCCGTTTGTTTCCTGGTATTATTAATTCCTTCCTATATAATAACCAAAATTTCGCCAGTCAAAGCCATACGTTTTGATTAAATAGTTATTTGGGCGTTCCCCATTATAAAAAAGAGGCAATTATCAATGGGTAGTTGCCTCTTTTGTTATAATGGGTCGGGCTATCCGCTGCAAGTCCTCGTCCCGCAAAAAAAGGCGGGACTGCGGGCTTTCCGCTACTATCCCTAACGCGGGCCATCGTTTTTAGGAACTTTGTCATTTCGTCAAAGGAGAAATCTCACTCATTAGTATTTATATTTTACATTATTTATAGGACTGTCGCTTTGACAGCGTACATAGTATTCACTACCTAATATATAATGATTGCTACTAATCCTATCCATTTAGTCACCCTTTCCTTTGGGAGGGCCGGGGAGAGGAAAAAACTTTGCTGTGCAAGAGCCATGTTTTCAGCAACTTAAAACAGGTATTAAGAAAATGTTAAAAATAAGCAATTAAAAAGCTTGAAAAACGGAATAAAGAGTGTAGTTTTGCACCCGCAATGACGCAGACGTTCTTACTTAAATATTGGAAATCGAATCAAAAATAAGGCGAAAGTTTTAGAAAAAAGATTTGCGAGAAAAGAAAGAAGTAGTTATCTTTGCCGACCCGAAAGGGAGCAAGTTCATAGACAAATTGAGTAAGTGGAAACGTTGAGAAATCGAGTTTCAGAGATAAGAAAAACGGGATGAAAATTTTCAAAAAAAACTTTTCAAAACACTTGCCGGTTAAGAAAAGAAGTTGCACTTTTGCACCCGCTTTGAGAAGCACTTTAAGGAGTGCAAACCAAGCGAAAAGAGACTGAAATAAAATTCAGTTTAAATAAGCAGAACACGTTCCTAGACATATTGAATTGACAGCCGTTTTGAAAGAGATTTCAAAACAAAAGAATGAGAGTAATAGAATCGAAAGATTTGA